>NZ_DASPLR010000024.1:0-4772 GCF_035627475.1 Brevundimonas sp.
AGTCGCTGTCCCGGGCCAGCTCCAGCAGGTCCGCCGCCCGCGGCCAGCGCGCCGCCTTCTCCCGCGGGCCCCACCAGCGGACGGTCATGCGCAGGGCCTCGGCCCGCCGCGCCACCGCCTCGCCGATCGCGCCCAGTCCGACGACGCCCAGCCTCTGGTCCTTCAGCGAGGGGGTGATCAGCCGGGACTCCGCCGTCCAGCGGCCCGCCCGCAGCGCCTGGTCGCCCTCGACGATCCGGCGCCGCGCCGCCAGCACCAGGCCGAGGGCGTGATCGGCCACGTCCTCGTGGTTCACCCCCGGCGCGTGCGTCACCGCCAGGCCCCGCGCCCGGCACCAGTCGACATCGACGCCGTCGTAGCCCGAGGTGAAACAGGCGATCAGCTGCAGGTTCGGCAGGCTCTCGATCAGATGCTTGTCGAGCGGGAACTCCCCCGCCACGACCAGCGCCCGGATGTCGTGCGCAGCCTCCAGCGGGGGCCCTTCCCAGAATCGATAGACGTCGTAGGCGCTCTCCAGGAACGCCGTCAGCGGCGCCAGATGGCGCTGCATGATTAGCAGGGCGGGGCGTTGGGTCATGGTGCGATTACACCAGCCCCGGCGGTTTCCGCCAAGCGGCGGCTAGAGCCCGTCGTCGCCCCACGGCCGCGGCGCACCCATCAGGCCGCCATCCGGATCGAGGGTGATCATCCAGTCGGAGGTGGGCGGCAGGTGGGCGACGAGGCCGAGGAAATACCTCCCAGCCTGTCCGTCTCCCGGCAGCACCAACGGCTCTCCGGCGAACTTGTCTGCCCCCACCCCGGGCAGAACCAGCGGCTGGTTGTACGGGAGGAGTGGGAGGACGAAGGCGTCGTCGGACTTGCCGCCCGTCAAGGCGGGCAAGATTTCGGGGCCCTCGTTGGCTTTTCCGCCAGGATCATCAACCGATCCCGGCAGGACCAGCGGTTCGTCACCGGAACCGGACAGCAACTCGACCGGAATGGCTCCGTCGGCTGAGGCCTGGCCCGTCCAGTACATCCGGTTCAGTTCCAGCACCCGGCCGTCGCCGAAGCGGATGCTCTCGACACCAGTGAGGCTGTCCCGCCCGTCCGCACCTTTGAGGATGAAGTTGTCGCCGTCCATCAGTAGCCGGTAGCCCGACACATCGCCGGAAACGATGAGAACGTCCTGGCCTGCGCCGCCATCGATCCGGTCATTGCCCGTTCCGGCCGTGATGAGGTCGTCGCCGGCGCCCGCCGAGATCGTGTCGTTCCCGGCCCCGGCGGTGATCGCGTCAGTGGCGCCGGTGCCGGTGATGAAGTCGGCCGCGGCGGTGCCCGTGATCGGATTGGCAATCGGCGCTCCCGTGAGGTCGTGGAGTCCGTCAGCGAACATCAGCTGCTCGATCCCGGTCAGGGTGTCCGCGCCGTCGCTCCCGCCGCTGATGGTGGTGACCCCGTCGACGGTGCTGATCGAATAGGCGGCGCGGTCGCCCGTGAAGACCGCCCTGTCGACGCCGTCGCCGCCATGGATCGCGTCGGCGCCTTCGCCGCCGGAGAAAGTGTCGGCGCCCGCGCCGCCCCACAGCGTGTCATCGCCTTCTTGGCCGTCGATCAGCCCGATCTGTACGCCGCCCCGGCCGTCGAATACATCGTTCCCGCGGCCGAGCAGCACCGCCCCGTCGATTAGGCCGGTGTTGTCGATCTGGTCCGCGCCGTAGTCCATCTCGATCCGGCCGCGCACCTCGCCGCTGTTGATCAGGTGCAGCGCCCCCGGCCCGTAGCCGTCGTGCACGCGGATCGCCGTGTCGCCGGCGATCAGGCCGGAGTTGTTGAGGGTCGCGTCATCGCCCAACTCGTACCAGAGGGCCGTCGCCCCGTCCGGAATGTTCGAGGTTGCGACGATCTCGCCCGAATTGTTGTGGGTGCCCGCGTTCACCACCACGCCCACGGCGTAGTTCATCGCGAAGCCGAAATCCAGCGGCCCGGCCTCGCCTACGTGGATCATGATCCGGCCAGTGTTCTCGAACGCGCCCCCCACGATAAGCCGGATGCCGAGGGCGGTTCCGGCGCCGACCTCGAAGAAGATGTCGCCGTCGTTCCAGATCTGCCCGAGCTCCAGCCCGAATAGGGCCCCGGCGGCGCAGTACATGTCGATCGTGCCGAAGTTGTGGATCTCGGTGAAGGTCGACAGCTGGATCCCGACTGCCCCGCGATGGCCCGCCTCGGTGGCGTGGTTCTCGATCAGGATCAGGCCGTTGTTGACGATGGAGTCGATGTTGGAGCGGCCGCCGATCACCGACAGCAGGCCCACGCCGTCGGCCGCGCTCTCCCGGTAGCTGACCAGGGCTCCGTCGATGGTTAGGGTGACCCCGGAATAGGAGATCAGCACCGGCCCGCCGCTTGCGGACAGCCAGGTCTGCTCCTCGCTGATCGTCACCGACTGGTGCAGTTCGTAGCTCTCCAGCACCAGCACATTGCTGGTGAAGTCCAGCCCCCCGGCCTCGCCTGGGACCGGGGCCGAGCCGACCGGAGCGTCCAGCCCGCCGCCCGTGGCCGCGCCGCCCGTGGCCACCGCGCCGTCGCCCGCCACCAGCACGGTCCGCCCGCCTTGGCTCCACGCCCGCCAGGTCACGCCGTCGATCTGCTGGTCCGGCCCGGCCGTCCACGCCCCGACCAGGTTCAAGGCGTCGCCGGCGCCGGTGGTCACCCTCAGCGTCGTCTCCGAGCCGGTCAGCGCCACAATGTCCTCACCGCGGATCGACAGCGTCTTGCCGCCGCCCAGCACCAGGTGCTCGATGTCCGAGACGGCCCCGCCCTGCAGCACCGCCGCCAGGTCAAGGGCCCGCGCCCCGCCCGGCAGCACCAAGGTGTCGAACCCGGCCCCGCCGTCAACGCGGCGGAAGCCGAAGTCCCCGGCCTCGAGGGTGTCGTCGCCGGCCCCGCCCGACGCGTCGTCCGCCCCCACGGTGACGATCCGGTCACGGCCGAATTCGCCGTACAGGCCGTCGGCCCCGGCCCCGCCGATCAGCACGTCGTCGCCCGAGCCGCCCATCAGCAGGTCGGCCCCGCCGAAGCCCTCGATCCGGTCGGCTCCGTCGTCGCCGGCCACCTGGTCTCCCAGCGCTGAGCCGAGGAAGGTGTCCGCGCCCCAGCCGAGGTCGATGATCCCCTCGATCGTGCCGTTGCGCGTGTCGACCCGGTCGTTCCCCTCTTCCATGAAGATGTGGCCGACGATGTCGCCGTCGTTGGTGACCACGTCGTCGCCGCGGTCGAGCAGGAAATGGCCCTCGATCCGTCCCGTCGCCGTATTGGTGATGTGCTCGACGTTCGGCTGCGCCGTCGTGGCGCTGAAGCTCGAGACGAAGGCGTAGTCGGCCTTGAACAGGCCGCTGTTGATCACCTCGATGGGCCGGAAATTGTGCGCCAGCATGGCGCCGATGGACGGCCCGTCGCCCAGCGAGCGCACCTCGATCCGGCCGTCGTTGACGATCCGCGTCGGATCCCCGTCCGAACTTACCGCACCGTCGCCGTACATCTGGATGCCGATCGGCGCCAGGCCCTCGACGAGGATGGAGCCGCCGGCCTGGTTCAGCACCGCCCCGCCGTTGTAGAGGACGTAGCCATAGGCCGAGCTGTTCAGCGCCTGGACGGCGATCAGGCCCGAGTTGGTGAAATAGCCGCCCAGCGAACTCTCGAGCAGCGCGGCGTAGTTCGCGTTGTGCGACAACACATAGATCGAGCCGGTGTTGGTCAGCCCGGTCTCCGAGAAGCCGACGGTCCGGGCCACGCCGGAGGTGGTCTCCAGCACCATCACTCCGTTGTTCTGGATGTCGCGCGCGCGGTTGTAGCGGACGAAGGTGTTGAACGTCGCGTCCGATCGGCCGACGACGCTCCAGATCGTGCCGTTGTTGATCAGCGGCCCCAGGAAGCCGAAGTCGCTCTCGAACAGATACGACAGGTTCACGCCGTAAACGTACTGCCCAGCCGTGACCGTATAGGCGCCGTCGGCCACGATCGGCGTGGTCACATTGGCCGGCCCCGGCGGCGCGCCGGGCAGGGTGATGAGCGGTCCCGAGGCCGCCTCGGCGCCGAGTGTCTCGCGCAGCGGCGAGGGGATACCGGCCTCGAAGCCAGGCAGGCGACTCCGAACGGCTCTGCTCATCGCCCCCCTCGCGACGTATACTTCCCATTAGACTTGCACGCGCGCACCGGTACGCCAATAGGAGTCGCGTCTCGGGGGCAGGCACGATCCTTGTGCTGGATTTCGCCAATCTATCGGTAATCGGTCGCGGTTGTGTTTGTGCGAGCGGAAACAGGGGCGGCGAGGGGTACATGACCACGGCCGCAACGGCCTCACAACGGCACGACGGGGCCGGAGCGAGGGGCGTCTTCGTGTCGCGACGACAGGCGACGCTGATCGATCGGCGCGCCGCGCGATCCATACGGCCCCCCTGTACGAGCCGACCATCTCCGCAGCGTTCTCCGGCTCCGTCCGTGTTCGTCCTGCCTTCGTCGTGCCCGTCGTGATGAACCGGCCCTCGCCGATCCCGGCCGCGGCGGGGGCCGGAACCTACCGCCCGAATTTCTGGAACTTGATCCGGTGCGGGATCAGGCTCTCCACCCCGAGGCGACGCTTCTTGTCTTCCTCATAGGCCTCGAAGTTGCCCTCGAACCATTCCACGTGGCTGTCGCCCTCGAAGGCGAGGATGTGAGTCGCCAGGCGGTCGAGGAACCAGCGGTCGTGGGAGATGACCACGGCGCAGCCGGCGAAGCCTTCCAGCGCCTCCTCGAGG
>NZ_DASPLR010000025.1:0-13047 GCF_035627475.1 Brevundimonas sp.
GGGAGCCGCCGGCGCGACCCCTCATCCGTCAGCCTTCGGCCGCCACCTTCTCCCGCAAGGGGAGAAGGATCACGGAAGCGGCGTCCACGCCTCGTCCGCCGGCAGCGGGGCGAAGAGGCGGTCGAGGTCGGCGTCGGTGACACCGGAGAGGTCGGCGGGGGACCAGCGGGGGGCATTGTCCTTGCCGACGATGACGGCGCGGACGCCCTCCTGGAAGTCATGGGTGCGGACGACGCGGCCGCCGAGCCGGTATTCCATGGCCATGTTGTCGGCGAAGGACGTCAGGCCCGCGCCGGTGCGCAGCTGGCGCAGGGTCACCTTGAGCGACTGGGGCGACTTGGTCTTCAGGATGGCCAGCTGGGCCGAGGACCACTCCGAACCGTCGGCTTCGAGGGCGGCGAAGATCTGCTCGACGGTGTCGAAGGCGAACAGGCGGTCGATGGAGGGCAGGTGCGGCTCGATCGGCGGCTCGCCGGCGTCGGTCTCGAGCCCGTCGGCGACATCGATCGGATGGGCCGGATCGGCGGCGAGGATGGCGCGGAAGGCCTCCAGCGCATCGGACGGCAGGAAATGGGTGTGGATGCCGAGGAAGACCGTGTCGGCGGCCTTGAGCCGGGCCCCGGTCAGGGCCAGCCAGACGCCGGTCTGGCCCGGCAGGCGCGGCAGGAACCAGCCGCCGCCGACGTCGGGGAACAGGCCGATGCCGGTCTCGGGCATGGCGTAGGTGGTGCGTTCGGTGGCGATGCGGACGTCGGCCGGCTCGGAGATGCCGACGCCGCCGCCCATGACGATGCCGTCGACGATTGCGGTGACCGGCTTCGGGTAGTCGAACAGCAGGTGGTTGAGCTTGTATTCCGCGTCGAAGAAGGCCTTCGCTTCCGAGGCGTCCCCTGCCCCGCTTTCGGCGATCATGCGGATGTCGCCGCCGGCGCAGAAGCCGCGCTCGCCGGCGTGGTCGATGAGGATGGATTTGACGGCGTCGTCGTCCCGCCAGGCCAGCAGCGCGCCGATCATGGCGTCGCACATGGCGCGGTTCAGGGCGTGCAGCGCCTTGGGGCGGTTCAGGGTCAGGCGGCCGAGGCCGGACTGGACGCGGGCGAGGACTTCGGGTTCGGGGGTCATGCTGTCGCTCACTGCCGCATCATCTCCCGCGCGGTGATCACGCGCATGATCTCGTTGGTGCCTTCGAGGATGCGGTGGACGCGCAGGTCGCGGACGATGCGCTCCAGCGGATAGTCCTTGAGGTAGCCGTAGCCGCCGTGCAGCTGCAGGGCCTCGTCGGCGATCTGGAAACAGGCGTCGGTGGCGAGGCGCTTGGCCATGGCGCACCATTTGGTCTTCTCGGGGTGGTTCGTGTCGATCGCCCACGCCCCGCGCAGCACCATCAACCGGGCGGCCTCGAGCTGGGTGGCCATGTCGGCGAGCTTGAACTGCGTGTTCTGGAAGTCGGCGATCGGCTTGCCGAACTGTTTGCGGCTGGCGACGTAGTCCAGCGCCGTCTCCAGCGCGAGGCGGGCGCCGCCCAGCGAGCAGGCGGCGATGTTCAGCCGGCCGCCGTCGAGGCCCATCATGGCGTAGCGGAAGCCGTCGCCCTCCTTGCCGAGCAGGTTCGCGGCGGGGATGCGGCAGTCGTCGAAGCTGACGATGGCGGTTGGCTGGGAATTCCAGCCCATCTTCTTCTCCTGGGCGCCGAAGGAGAGGCCGGGCGTGTCCTTTTCCACGACGAAGGTGGAGATGCCCTTGGGGCCGTCGGCGCCGGTGCGGGCCATGACCACATAGACGTCCGAGGTCCCGGCGCCGGAGATGAACGCCTTGGAGCCGTTGAGGACCCAGTGGTCGCCGTCCAGCTTCGCGGTGGTGCGCAGGGCGGCGGCGTCGGAGCCGGAGCCGGGCTCGGTCAGGCAGTAGGAGGCGATCTTCTGCATCGACACCAGCGACGGCACGTAACGGGCGCGCAGCTCGTCGGAGCCGAATTTGTCGATCATCCACGTGGCCATGTTGTGGATCGAGATGAAGGCGGCGGTGGAGACGTCGCCGCGCGACAGCTCCTCGAAGATGACCGCGGCCTCGACCCGGCCGAGCGCCATGCCGCCGTGCTCCTCGCCGGTGTAGATGCCGCAGAAGCCCATTTCGGCGGCGTGCTTCATGACGTCGACGGGGAAGTGTTTGGTCTCGTCCCACTCGGCGCTGTGCGGGGCCAGCTCGGCCTCGGCGAAGGCGCGGGCGGCGTCCTGGATGGCGCGCTGGTCGTCGGTGAGGGCGAAGTCCATGGGGGCGGTTCCTGCGAGTCTTTGGTGGGCTTCTAGACGCTCCCCTCTCCCGATGGGAGAGGGCTTGAGCCTCCGGGAGCGAAGCGATCGGCAAGGCGAAAGGGTGAGGGTCGACCAGGACGGCTTCGCCGCGTCCGCCAGCCGACCCTCATCCGACGGGGCTGCGCCCCGCCACCTTCTCCCAATGGGAGAAGGAAGCTATGAGGCCACCCCATGACCCAGCCCTTCGCCCCCGCCGCCTTTCCCTATGCCCGCCCCCGCCGCCTGCGCAGCCAGCCGTGGGTGCGGCGGCTGACAGCCGAGACGACGCTGACGCCGGCCGATCTGGTGTGGCCGCTGATCGTGCATGACGGGGCGGACGAGCGGGTGGCGGTGGCCTCGATGCCGGGGGTGTTCCGGCTGAGCCCGAAGGCGGCGGCGCGGGCGGCGGTCGAGGCGCGGGATCTGGGCATTCCGGCGGTGGCGCTGTTTCCCAATGTCGACGGGTCGATCAAGGACGGCGTCGGCACGGGGGCGACCGATCCGGACGGGCTGGTTCCCGACTGCATCAAGGCCATCAAGGACGCGGCGCCGGAGGTCGGGGTGATCACCGACGTGGCCCTGGACTGCTACACCGACCACGGCCACGACGGGATCGTCGAGGGCGGCCGGATCGTCAACGACGCGACGCTGGAACGTCTGGCGGAGCAGGCCTTCATCCACGCCCACGCCGGGGCCGATGTGGTGGCGCCGTCGGACATGATGGACGGGCGGGTGCAGGCGATCCGCGAGGCGCTGGAGGCCAACGGGCTGCAGGACACGATGATCCTGTCGTACGCGGCGAAATACGCCTCGGCCTTCTACGGGCCGTACCGCGATGCGGTGGGGTCGGCGAAGGCGCTGACGGGCGACAAGAAGACCTATCAGATGGACTACGCCAACTCGGACGAGGCGCTGCGCGAGGTGGCGATGGACATTTCCGAGGGCGCGGACGCCGTGATGGTCAAGCCGGGGATGCTGTATCTGGATATCGTGCGGCGGGTGTCGGAGACCTTCCGGGTGCCGACCTTCGCCTACCAGGTGTCGGGCGAGTACGCGATGATGCGGGCGGCCATGGCCAATGGCTGGCTGGAGGAGGAGCGGGCCATTCTGGAGAGCCTGCACGCCTTCAAGCGGGCCGGCTGCGCGGGGGTGCTGAGCTATTTCGCCCCGCAGGCGGCGCGGCTGCTACAGGGCTAGGCGGGCGCTCCAGCCGTCGAACGCCACCTCGACGTTTGGCGGAACGGCCGCCGACAAGGCGTTGTAGTCCAGGTCGATGTGCAGGTTGGTGAGCACGGCCCGCTTGACCCCCGCCCGGGCGATCCAGTCGAGCGTCTTCTCGACGTGGGCGTGGGTCGGATGCGGGGTCCAGCGCAGGGCGTCGACGATCCACAGGTCGCAGCCGCGCACAGCTTCGAGGGCCGTCTCGTCGAGGTCGGAGACGTCGCTGGAATAGGCCACGCCGCCGATCCTGTAGCCGACCGAGCGGATCGGGCCGTGGGCCTGGTCGAAGGTGACGACGGGGACGGGGCCGCCGGGGCCGTCGACGGACCAGGCCTGGCCGTGCGGCCGCAGGATGTGGGCCTCCAGAATCGCCGGGTACCCTTCCATGCTGTCGAAGATGTAGGCGAAGCGGCGGGACAGGGCGGCGTACGTCGGGGCGTCCATGTGGGCGGGGATGCGGCGGCGGGCGCGCAGGGCGAAGACGCGCAGGTCGTCGATGCCGTGGGTCTGGTCGGCGTGGTCGTGGGTGTAGAGGACGGCGTCGATGTGTTTGACGTCAGCCGCCAGCATCTGGGCGCGCAGGTCGGGCGAGGTGTCGATCAGGACGCTGGTGACGCCTTCGGGGCCGTGGCGGCGGACCAGCAGGGAGCAGCGCAGACGCCGGTTCCTCGGCTCGGTGGGGTTGCAGTCGCCCCAGTCGCCATCGCCGCGCGGCACGCCGCCGGACGAGCCGCAGCCGAGGATGACGACCTCCAGCTCGCCCGCCGCGCCGATCATGCGCCCTCCGGCCGGGGGATGCCGTCGAACAGGGCGAAGAAGGCGTCGGTGGTGCGGGCCTCGGCTTCGTCGCGCGACCAGCCGCGGATCTCGGCCAGCTTGTCGAGCACGTGGCCGACATAGGCCGGCTCGTTGCGGCGGCCCCGGTGCGGGACCGGAGCGAGGTAGGGGCAGTCGGTCTCGACGATGATGCGGTCGGCGGGCATGGCGGCGATGATCTCGCGCACCTCGGCGGCGGCCTTGAAGGTGGCGATGCCGGAAACCGAGAACCAGGCGCCCAGTTCCGCCGCCTTTTCCGCCAGTTCAGGGCCGCTGGTGTAGCAGTGCATCAGGAAGCGGAAAGGGCCCCTCGCCTGCTCTTCGGTCAGTATGTCGGCCATGACGGCGTCGGCCTCGCGGGTGTGGACGACCAGCGGCAGGCCGGTGCGGCGCGCCGCTTCGATGTGCTGACGGAACACCGCCGCCTGGGTGTCGCGGGGGCTGAGGTCGTAGTGGAAGTCGAGGCCGCATTCGCCGATGCCGACGATCTTCGGACGGGCGGCCAGTTCGACCAGCCGGTCGGCGCTCAGGTCAGCATAGTCCCTGGCCTCGTGCGGATGGACGCCGACGGTGGCCCAGATGTCGTCGTGGGCCATGGCCAGGGCGTGCGTCGCCTCGAAGGTCGACAGCTTGTCGGAGATCTCGACCATCAGGCCGACGCCGGCCTCGCGGGCGCGGGCGATGACCGCGTCGCGATCCTCGTCGAACTGGGGCGCGTGCAGGTTGACGTGGCTGTCGATGAGCATCAGGCGCGGGCCTTGGTGCGCTGCAGGTCGGCCAGCGCCCCGGCCAGCACGTCGGCGCGGTCGAGGTTGATGGCGGCGGCGCGGTCGGGCAGCTCGGACAGCCGCTCCCACAGCTCGGCCCAGCGGGCGCCGGCGCCCCCCTTGCCCTGGGCCTCCTCCAGGGCGCGCAGCTTCACCGCCGCGATCAGCCGGTCCATCAGGGTTTCGAACCGCTCCTGCCCCTCTGCGCCGCGGAATTTGTCGGCGATGGCCATGACCTCGGCGCGGTCGAGATCCGGGGCGGCGACCCAGGCCTGGGCCAGCTGGTCGGCTTCCAGCGTGGCGCCGGACGCAAGCGCCAGGGCTTGGCCGGGCGAGCCGGCGGCCATGCCGGCGATGCGGGCGGCCTCGGCCGAGGGGACTCCGGTGCGGTTGCGGACCAGGTCCTCCAGCGCGTGCTGCGGCCAGACCGGAAAGGCCAGCCGGCGGCAGCGCGAGCGGATGGTGGCCAGCAGCCGGCCGGGGGCATGGGTGACGAGGAACAGCACGCCCCGCTCGGGCGGCTCCTCAAGAACCTTCAGCAAGGCGTTGGCGGCGTTGAGGTTCAGGTCGTCGGCGGCGTCGATGATGGCGACGCGGTATTTCGCCTGGGACGGGCTCTTGGAGAAGAACTCGGGCAGATCGCGGGCCTGGTCGACCGAGATGGACTTCTTCGTCTTGCCGCCCTCGACGGCGCGTTCGAGCACAAGCAGGTCGGGATGCGACTGGGCCGTGATCAGGCGGGCCACCGGATCGTCCGGGCGCGTTCCGAGCGGGCCGCGCGACGGATCCGGCGCGGCGCCGAGCAGGCGGCGGGCGGCGCGGTAGGCGAAGGTCGACTTGCCCGACCCCTCGACCCCGCACAGCAGCCAGGCGTGGTGCAGCCGGCCCTTGTCGAAGGCGTGGAGGAAGGCGGCCTCGGCGGCGGCGTCGGGGACGAGGTCGAACCGGTCGCGCGGATGCTCGCTCACAGCAGCCGCGCCTCGACGGCGGCCCAGACACGGGCCTCGACGGTCTCCAGATCTCCCTCGGCGTCGACGACGACGCAGCGCTCGGGATGGGCGGCGGCGATGTCGCGGAAGCCGCGCCGCAGCCGCTCGTGGAATTCCAGACCCTTGGATTCGAAGCGGGTCTCGAACAGGCCGCGTCCGAAGGCGCGCTCCAGCCCGACCTCGACAGGCAGGTCGAAGACCAGGGTCAGGTCCGGCTGGGTGGCGCCGACGATGGCGGCGTCCAGCGTCTCGATGAACTCGGCCGGCGTGCCGCCCCCGGCGCCCTGATAGGCGCGGCTGGAATCGGCGAAGCGGTCGCACACCACCCAGCGGCCGGCCTCAAGCGCGGGCCGGATGGTGCGCTCCAGATGGTCGGAGCGGGCGGCGAACATCAGCAGGGTTTCGGTCATGGGCGACCAGCGCCCGGCGTCGCCGTTGAGGGCCAGGTTGCGGATCTCCTCCGCGCCGTCGGAGCCGCCGGGTTCGCGGGTCTGCAACACCTCGAGGTCGCGGGCGCGCAGGCGTTCGACGAGCCGGGCGACCTGGGTCGACTTGCCGGTCCCCTCCCCGCCTTCGAAGGTGATGAATCTGCCTTGGGTCACCGGCGCACAATGGCGGCGCCGGTCGGGTTCGCAAGGGCCAGACCATTTTTGCTTCAGGCCGAATCGACCTGAATCCAAAAAATGGTCCAGTTTCATGTGGACCGAAATCCGAGCCGTGACGGGCGGCGCCCCTCACGACCGTTTTCGGTCTAGACCCCGGAAATCGTCGTCGCTTCGGGATAACCCCGCGACATCACGGCGCGGCGGGAACGCTCGGCCGCGGCGGCGTCCGGCCATGGGCCGACGAGGACGCGGAACTGTCCGGGGCCGGCGACGTCGACCGTGGCGCCGCCGCCAAGGTGAGAGGCCGCGCGGCGGGCCTGACGCGCGTCGGACCAGGTCCCGGCCTGGACCCAGACGCCCGAGGGCGAGGGCGCGGGCGCGGGCGCGGATACGGCGGGCGACGACCACTCCACCGGCTCGGGCGGGGATTGCGGCGGCGGCTGGGGAACGGGGGCCGGGAGGTAGGGAACCGGCCCGCGCTCCGGCGCAGGCCGCGCCTCGGCATACTGCAGGACCTGACCGCCACCGAGGCGGGGCGCGGGGCCGAGGTAGCGCACCCTCACCTCGCCCACGCCGGCGCGGCGCAGATCCAGGGCGTCGGCGGCGCCGCGCGACAGGTCGATGATGCGCCCGTCGACGAACGGCCCGCGGTCGTTGACGCGGACGACGACGCGGCGGCCGTTGGCGAGATTGGTGACCTCGACAAGCCCCGGCAGCGGCAGGGTCTTGTGGGCGGCGGTCAGGGCGTTCATGTCGAAACGCTCGCCCGTGGCGGTGGGACGGCCATGGAACTGGTCGCCGTACCAGGAGGCCATGCCGGTCTCGTCGTAGTTCGGCTGTTCCTCCGGGCGGTACCAGCGGCCGCGGATCTGGTAGGGCCGCATGGTTCCGGAAACGATAGGAGCCGGGTCCGTGACGACGGGATAGCCGTCCGCGCCGGACCGGCCTGCGCTGGCGCAGGCGGCCAGCAACGACAGCAGGCCGGCGAGAACTACACCCTTGAGAAGTCTCGCAGCCATGGCCCGCCTCCGACGCCCGCGAGGATGGCGGACAAGATTTCCGCTTTGGTTAACGAGGCGTTTGGCGCTATGCGGCCATTCCGCTCAATAGGCACGGACAGGTGGCCGAGTGGTTTAAGGCAGCGGTCTTGAAAACCGCCGTAGGTGCGAGCCTACCGTGGGTTCGAATCCCACCCTGTCCGCCATCGCCGGCCCGCCGCCAGGCGCCCGCGGCAGACCGGCGGCGACGGGCCCCTATTGCGACCCCAGGGAGAAGGGCGCCCCGACGAAGACCCCGAAGGTGAACCGCTCGTCCCCGGTCAGGGGATCGTCGTCCTCTGTCCGCCAGCGCGCCCTCAGCCCGCCCCGCAGACCGCCGTCGGAGCCCGAAACGAGGTAGAGGGTCGCGGCCAGTTCGGCGACGTCGTTGCGCAGGTCGTAGGCGGGCCTGAGCTCGACCGCGAACGGGGCGCCCGCCACCTCCTGGAAACGACCGACAAGATGGATCACCTGGCTGTCGCGCGCCTCCGGAGCGCCGAAGCGTCCGGTGAAGCATTCCTGGGGGCCGACGGCCGGGGGCGGGGCGCAGAGCGTGCGGCTGTCGCCGGCCGGATACTCCCGGGCCAGTTCCACGCCGCCGCCGACGTAGAACGGCTGCTCCCCGTGCCCGCGGCCAAGGCTGACGCCCCCCGACAACGACAGGGCGTAAGGCGTGCGCTGCGTCTCCTGTTCGGCCAGGCTGAGGGGGTCGCGCCAGTCGATCTCCTGATGACCGACTTCGAGCGCGGCGGTCCACACCCAGATATTGGCGCTTTCGAAATTGGGGTCGGCGAGGCGAGATCTCAGATGTTCAGGCAGATACTCGCGCAGGTCCGAGAAGGTGAGATTCGAGCAGGCCTCGCGCGCCGCGGCGGTGACCGACTTGCCGACGCACGCATCGATGGCCTGCCTGCCGAGCGTCAGCTGTTCCGCGACCGGCGTCGCGAACGGTGGGCTGCCGCTCACATGGCTCAGCGTCATCCGCACCGAGGAACTGCCTGACAGGCCGCTCTCAGTGATGAAATTCGTCGAACTTTCGCCCTTCTGGATCGGCGTCGCGAACCGCAACGACCAGGCGTTGACCCACCCGCCCTCCCGGGTATCGCCGATGAAGATCGCCGCCTCGCTGCTGTCGCTCTCCGCCCGAAACTGAATCGCCTCTCCCGCCAGCCCGGACGTCCAGGCGACGTCGGCTGGGAGTTGGCCGGCGAGCCGGGATTGGGCCGCATCAGCGGACACGCGCTCCTGGCCGATAGCCGCAGTCGCAGCGGCCGCCATGATCAGCGAGGCGAGCACCGGGAAACTGAGGGAGCGGGTCATTGCACGGCTCCCTTCAGCCTGAAGATCTTGCCGTTGGCCTGACGCCCGCCGTCCGCATGCTTGAGCGTGGCCTCAAACAGGGTCTGGGCGACGTCCTCCGCGGTCATAACGACCTTTACCGAGCTCCCGGTGTCGCCGATCAGCCTCCAGCTCAGGATGTAGTCCCGGTCCGGCTCGAGGTCCTGCTGCGCGACCTCGTTGCGGAAAGGCACCAGCCGCTGGTCGATATAGACCGCGGCCATCTGCAGTTCGCCCGTACGCTGCCGCCTGAATTGCACGTTCATGATCGCCCTCCTGCATCGATCCCTTGAGGCCTGCAGGATGCGCTCGGGGGCCCGCGGCGACGCGTGACGACCGTCACGCCCAAGGGCGTGTCGCGGGAGGGGCGCCGGCGCCGGCCGGAACAGTGTCGGATCGCGGACGTTTGAGAAGCCTCCCCGAGAGGTTCCCCATGAAGACGATCATTCCCGCCGCCGCCGCCCTGGTCCTGGCGCTCGGCCCGGCTCAGATTTCACTGGCGCAGGACCATGGCCGCGGTTACGGCGGCGACCACGCAAGGAGCGACGACGGCGGCAAGGGCGGCGGCCGCGACTCCGGTCGGCAGGCAGAGCGGCGGCAGGATTCCGGGCCCGACCGGTCAGGCCAGGACAGCCGCGGCAACCGCGGGCGCGGCGGCGACGATCGCCGGGCCACCGCCGCGGTTGAACGTATCCAGTCGCGCGCACCCGGCCAGCGCAGCGACGATGGCGGGCGCGACCGGAAGGACGACCGTGGGCGCGAGGCCGGGCGGCGCGACCAGGCCGCGCGGGAGGTCGAGCGCGTCGTCGCGCGGCGCGAGGCCGGACCGCTGACGGTCTTCCGCGTCGAGCCGGAGCGCGGCCTGGTCAGGGGCTGCCCGCCGGGACTGGCCAAGCGCAACAACGGCTGCCTGCCGCCGGGACAGGCGCGCCAGATCGCGCGGGCCCGGTACGATTACCTGTGGAACGCCCGTCGGGACGACGGCGTCTACCGCTACGACGACGGCTATCTGTACCGGATGGACCAGAGGGGCTCGGTGCTGGGCTGGTTGCCGGTGCTGGGCGGGGCGCTCGCGCCGGGCGCCGTGTGGCCGCAACAATACGCCTATCAGCCGGCGCCGGACTATTACACGGACTATTTCCGGCTGAACCAGCCCTATGACTACCGCTACGCCAATGGCGCCCTGTACGGCGTCGATCCGCGAACCCAGGCCATCACCCAGGTCGTCGCCCTGCTGACCGGTCAGCCGATCACCGTGGGCCAGCCCATGCCGGCCGGTTACGACGTCTACAACGTGCCCTACCCGTACCGCAGCCAGTACGCCGATACGCCCGACGGCCTGTACCGCTACAGCGACGGCTACATCTACCGGGTCGATCCGACCACGCAGCTGGTCCAGGCGGCCATCCAGCTTCTCGCCTGAACCAGCGGCAGGAGACATCGAAATGCGGAACATCATGCGGCGGGCGTTGACGCCTCTCGCCGTCCTCCTGCTCGCGGCCTGCGGGGCGGGCGACGAAAAGACGACCGGGGACAGGGCCGAACCGGCCGAACCCTCCTCCCGCACCCTGGCGGCCACCGTGGAGCGCGCGGACGGCTACGACACCCTGGCCGGCGTCGTGGCCAACGCCGGCCTCACCCATGTGCTGGAGGGGGTCGGGCCCTACACCCTGCTGGCCCCGTCAGACGCCGCCTTCGGCGCGGGCGGAGCCGGAGCCTTCACGGACGAGACGTTGCGCGCCCAGGGCGCCGCCCTGCTCCGCGCCCACATCGTGCCCGGGGCCCTGACGAGGGCGGACATCGCGGCGGCCCTCGGACGCGACGCGGACGGCAGCGTCCAGATGCGCACCATGGCCGACACCCTGCTGACCTTCTCTCGAGACGGCGAGGCGATCAGGGTCAGGTCGGAGAGCGGCGCCAGCGCACGGCTGACGGGCGAGGAGAGCGTGGCGAGCAACGGCGTCCTCCAGCCCGTGGACGCCCTGCTGGTCCGTCAGGACCAGCCTGCGGCCGCGACGACGCCCTAGCCCTGACTGCGGGTTTCGCAGAACAGCGATCTTGCAGACAGCCCTGAAACGAGGTCATAAGGGGAGCCGGGAACGGGCGATGTTCGAGTCTCTACACTGCGCCTGGAAGGGCCACATATTCGTCGACAGCCGAAGTCAGCCGGGCACCCAGGTGTGCGTGCGCTGCCGGCAGCGGCGGCCGTTCGAGGGACTGGAGCCGCGCAAGCCGGGCTAGGGCGCGGTCACAGCCGTTCGCCGTCGCCGAAGGGCCCTGCCTCCGAGCGCCGTCAGACCAGCCGGCTCTGCACCACGGCGGCCTCGATGAAGCCGGCGAACAGGGGGTGCGGGGCGAAGGGCCGGCTCTTCAGCTCGGGGTGGTACTGCACGCCGATGAACCACGGATGGTCCTCGCGCTCGACCGTCTCGGGCAGGACGCCGTCGGGCGACAGGCCGGCGAAGACGAGGCCGGCCTTCTGTTCAATGGCCTCGCGATAGTTGATGTTGACCTCGTAGCGATGGCGGTGGCGCTCGCTGATGGTCGTCGAACCGTACAGTTGTGCGATCTTCGATCCCGGTTTCAGCGTCGAGTCATAGGCGCCGAGCCGCATGGTGCCGCCCATGTCGCCACCCTGCTGGCGGAGGACGCGCTGGTTGCCCTGGACCCATTCGGTCATCAGGCCGACGACGGGTTCCGACGTCGGGCCGAATTCGGTGGAGGAGGCCTTGGGGTAGCCCGCCAGGTTCCGCGCCGCCTCGATCACGGCCATCTGCATGCCGAAGCAGATGCCGAAATAGGGGATCTTGCGCTCGCGGGCGAAGCGGGCGGCCTCGATCTTGCCTTCGGAGCCGCGTTCGCCGAAGCCGCCGGGGACCAGCACGGCGTGGGCGCCCTGCAGCCGGGCCTCGCAGGCGTCGCGGTCGCCCTCGAAGGTCTCGGCCTCGACCCAGTCGATGTTGACCTTGACGTTGTTGGCGACCCCGCCGTGGTGGAGCGCCTCGATGAGGGATTTGTAGGCGTCCTTGAGCACTGTGTACTTGCCGACCACGGCGACGGTGACCTCGCCGTCGGGATGAAGGCGGCGGCGGGCGATCTCCTGCCAGCGCGACAGGTCGGGCGCCGGGGCGTCGGCGATGCCGAAATGGGCCAGGACCTCGGCGTCGAGACCCTCGCGGTGATAGTCCAGCGGCACGGCGTAGATGTCGGCCGAGTCCATGGCCTGGATGACGCCGCTTTCGCGGACATTGCAGAACAGGCCGATCTTGCGCTTTTCCTCGGGCGGGATCGGATATTCGCAGCGGCACAGCAGGATGTCGGGCTGAATGCCGATCGAGCGCAGCTCCTTGACCGAGTGCTGCGTCGGCTTGGTCTTCATCTCGCCGGCCGTCTTGATGTACGGCAGCAGCGTCAGGTGGATGTAGCAGGCGTGGCCGCGCGGCAGCTCCTGGCCGAGCTGGCGGATCGCCTCGAAGAACGGCAGGCCCTCGATGTCGCCGACGGTGCCGCCGATCTCGACCAGCACGAAGTCGACCTCCTCGCCCTCGTCGGTCAGGGCGGGGGTCAGGCAGAACTGCTTGATCTGGTCGGTGACGTGCGGAATGACCTGCACGGTCGCGCCCAGATAGTCCCCGCGCCGCTCCTTCTCGAGGATGGTTGAATATATGCGGCCGGTGGTGATGTTGTCCGACTTCGCCGCCGATACGCCGGTGAAGCGCTCATAGTGGCCGAGGTCGAGATCGGTCTCCGCCCCGTCGTCAGTGACGAAGACCTCGCCGTGCTGATAGGGGCTCATCGTGCCCGGATCGACGTTCAGATAGGGGTCGAGCTTGCGCAGACGCACCTTGTAGCCGCGCGCCTGCAGGAGCGCGCCGAGAGCGGCGGAGGCGAGGCCTTTTCCCAATGAGGAAACCACGCCGCCGGTGATGAACACGTAACGGGCCATGGGAGATCACTCTACCGCCGATTCGGGCGGCGTAATG
>NZ_DASPLR010000026.1:0-1077 GCF_035627475.1 Brevundimonas sp.
GCGCTGAGCGTGGTCTCGTGAAAGCCGTCGAAGGGATCGCTCACGGTGAGCAGCGCCGGCCGCTCCGCCTGGAACACCTCCCACACCGTCCGGCTTTTATCCTCGGGATGCGGCGTCTGTTGGGCCCAGACGATCACCTGATCGCGCAGGCGGTCGTTCACCTCCTCGAGCGTCTTGGCGCGCAGGCGCGGCGTGAACAGCCGCTGGCGCAAGGTGCCGACCTGGTTCTCGACCTGCCCCTTCTCCCAGCCCGACGCCGGGGTGCAGGCCACCGGCTCGACCAGGTAATGCGAGCACATCTGGGCGAAGCGGCGGTTGAAGCGGCGCTCTTTGCCGACGAAGACGGCGTCCACCGCCGTCTTCATGTTGTCGTAGATGCCGCGCTCGCACAGGCCGCCGTAGAAGGCCGCGGCACGGGCGTGGGCATCGAACACCATCTCCTGGGTCTGGCGCGGGTAGACCGCCACGAACGGCATGCGGCTGTGGCACAGGCGGGCATGGGCCACCTGCACCTTGATCGTCACGCCGTCCAGGATGATCCACTCCTCCGCCCAGTCGAACTGGTACGCCTCGGCAGGCGCGAAGGTCAGCGGCACGTAGGCGTCCACCGGCCCGCCGGGCGGCTGGCGCTGCTTGAAGCGCTTGATGTAGCGGCGCACCGCGTCGTAGCCGCCCTGGAACCCGGCGTCCTTCAGCCGCCCGAAGATCCCCAGGTAGTCGAGCCGGTCGCGGGCTGGCCGCCGCTCGTTCTCCGTGATCAGCCGTTCCAGTTCCTCCTGGAACTTCGCCAGCTTCGGGAGCGGCTGGTGCTGGCGTTCGTAGCGCGGCGCCGTCTCGCCCGAGCGCAGGTATTTCGTCACCGTCTCCCGCGACACCTTCAGCGACCGGGCAATCGCCCGGATGCTCTTCCCCTTCGCGTGCTCGCGCCGTATCCGTGCAATCGTCTCCACCGTCAGCATCCCTGTCCGCCACCCCGTCGTCCGAACCCAGGGTGGTAGTCTGCCAGATCAGGGGCGGCTGGTTATTGGACGCCGATCACCCCTGAAACTGGCCCAGTGTTGCAGGCCGATGCACAGC
>NZ_DASPLR010000027.1:0-141655 GCF_035627475.1 Brevundimonas sp.
GAGATGATCATGCCCGGCGACAACGCCGAGCTGAACGTCGAGCTGATCACCCCGATCGCCATGGAAGAGAAGCTCCGCTTCGCCATCCGCGAAGGCGGCCGCACGGTCGGCGCCGGCGTGGTCTCCAAGATCACCGAGTAATCAACCCGGTGCGCTGACGCTCGCGACGCGGTCGCTCGCTCCTTGGGCGCGCCTTCGGGCCTCAAGCCGCGAGCCTCCGCGAGGCGAGCACAGGCCGACAAGACAAGGCGGCCCCCGGAGGACACTCCGGGGGCCGTTTTGCTGCGCCTCAGGCCAGAACGGCGCGGACGGCCCGCGCCGCCGCCTCGCCCGAGCGGTAGGCGCCGCCGCAGGTCTGGATCAGGCCGCCGGCGAGGGCCTCGCCGGCGAAGAAGATGCGGTCGCCGACCGGGCGGGCCAGCGCCTCCCGCGCGGCGTAGCGGCCCGGGCTGGCGGCGGCGTAGGCGCCGCGCGTCCATGGATTGGAGGCCCAGGGCGTCAGCCCGCCCCTGACCACGGCGGCGGCGGCGTTCGAGCCGAACATCTCGACCAGCCCCTGGGTGGCGAAATCGATGGCCGCCGCCTCGCCCGCCGCGGACAGCTCCCAGCCCAGGTCGCCGCCGACGAAACCGACCATCAGGTCCGTGGCGAAGGGAAAGCTGAGGAAATACAGGTCGCGCCGTCCGCGCCGGGCCAGCAGGACGTCGGTGAAGGGCTCCAGGCCGAAGCGCTGGCCGCGGATCTGCAGCGGAATCTTGGCCAGCATGCCCATGGGGATGTCGGCGATGGCGTCCCGGGTGGCGACCGGCAGGTCGGGGGTGAAGCGGATCGCGCCCGAGGCCAGCACGCCCGTCGAGGCGGTGACGATGACGGCGCGGGCGTGGATCGAGCCGGCGTCGGTCTCGACCGTCGCGCCGGGACCGTCCCAGCGGACATGGCGGACGGGCGTGTTCAGCCGCACCGGCAGGCCCCGGCCGCGATGGGCCACGATGGCCCCGAAACCCTGCGCGCAGAGGAGGTTGGGGGCGAGGTCGTCGGCGTTGGCGTAGTCGAAGGTCGACAGCTCGTCGAGGTCGACGGCCATGTCGAGCGCGCCGAGATAGTCTCCGGCCGCCTCGTCCACCGGGGCGGCGAGGTCGACGACGGTGGAGGCGGCGACGTCGGCGGGGGCGCCGGCTATGGCCTCGCTCATCGCCTCTTCAGCGGCGTTGACCAGATGGGCCGGCGCGGGGCGGGGCCCGAGCCAGACCTTCTCGAGGTCGTATTCGTGGGCCCGCAGGGTGAAGCCCTGGGCGCGGGCGTAGTCGGCGTACGGATTGTCGTCGGCCTTGTGCAGCCAGGCGCAGCCGACGTCGAAGGGCGAGCCGAAGGTGGCGGTGTCGGTGAAGGCCCGGCCGCCGATACGGTCCATCGCCTCGAGCACCACGACGTCGAGGCCGGCGGCCCGCGCCGTCAGGGCGGCGGCGATGCCGGCCGACCCGGCGCCGATCACCACCACGTCCGGCTCGGAGACCGCGCGCGCGCCGCAGCCGCTCACGGCGGCGGCGCCGAAACCGGCGAGCAGGCTGCGTCGGGTCAGTCTCACCGGCCCCTCCCTCTCCGGACCGCAGGATGCGCCCCGCGGCCGGTGCGTCAAGCGGCGAGGTTCGCCTGTCAGGGGCGCGGCGCGGTTAACCCGCAACCGCGGGGCGCAGCCCGTTGCCTGCAACCCGAAAGCGGTCCCTACGTTCGGATCACGGATGTTAGGGATTGAGTAACCATGCGGCGCGCGCTCCGGACCGGCCTGTTCATCGGCACACTGATCGGGATGTCGGCCTGCGCCGCCCTCGGGCCTGACGACGGCGCGACGCCCGGGCCCTACGGCGGCGTCGAGGCGGGCCGCACGCGCTGACCGCGAAGGAAATCGTGGCGGAGGGGGCAATTCCCCCCTATCATTCGCCGCGCGGACGCCGACTGTCGCGCCGCGCCGGTCTCGCTCCCCCTAGATGTTAGCCATCGCCATCGCCGTCGTACTGCTGCTCGTGGTGCTGAACGGCCTGTTCTCCATGACCGAACTCGCGGTCGTCTCCTCCCGAAAATCCAAGCTGCAGAGCCGCGCCGAACGCGGCGACCGCGGGGCCCGGGCGGCGCTGAAGCTGGCCGAGGAGCCGACGCATTTCCTGTCGGCCGTGCAGGTCGGCATCACCCTGATCGGCATCGCCGCGGGCGCCTATGGCCAGGCGTCGATCGCCGGCGAGCTGACCCGGATCTTCAATGACGCATTTCCGGCGCTCGGCCACTGGAACCAGGTCATTTCGACCACCCTGGTCATCATCTTCATCACCTACATCTCGGTGATCATCGGCGAACTGGTGCCCAAGCGGCTGGCGCTGATCTTCCCCGAGCCCATCGCCTCCAAGATGGCGGCCCCGATCTCGACCGTGGCCACGGTGCTCAAGCCTTTCGTGGTGGTGCTGACGGTATCGACCTCGGCCATCCTCAAGGTCATGGGCGTCAAGGACCGCGACGGTTCGGATGTCACCCAGGAAGAGGTCGAGACCATGATCGCCGAGGGCACGGCCTCGGGCCTGATCGAGCCCGAGGAGCAGGAGATGATCGAGGAGATCCTGCGCCTCGGCGACCGGCCGATCCGGGTGGCCATGACGCCGCGTCACGAGGTGTTCTGGATCGCCCTCGACGACAGCGAGGAGCAGCTGCGCCAGGAGATCCGCACCTGCCCCTATTCGCGCATCGTGGTGGCGCGCGAGAACGACGTCGATAATCCGCTGGGCGTGGTCCACAAGAAGGACCTGCTGGACAGCCTGCTGGACAATGGCGAGTTCAACGTCGAGCGGCTGGTGCAGACGCCGGCCTTCATCCCGCAGTCGACCTCGGTGCTGAAGGCGCTGGAGATACTGAAGGCGTCCAAGGTCCACATGGCCTTCCTGGTCGACGAGTTCGGCGCCTTCGAGGGCGTGGTGACGGCGACCGACCTGCTGGAGATGATCGCCGGCGACTTCGACGAGGGCCACGACGAGGAAGAGGCCTATATCCGCCAGCGCGAGGACGGCAGCTGGATGGTCGACGGCCAGGCCGACATCGAGGAACTGGCCGACGCCCTGGGCGAGGATTTCGGCGAGGCCGAGGGTTTCCACACCGTCGCCGGCCTGGTGCTGCACCAGCTGTCGCGGGTCCCGGACGAGGGCGAGATCCTGCAGCTTGGCCGATTCGAGGTCGAGATCATCGACATGGACGACCGGCGCATCGACAAGCTGCTGTTCCGCCAGGTGATCAGGCGCGAGGACGAGGCGAGCGCCGTGGCCGCCCACCACGAGGATTGACCGTTCCGCCCTTGAAAACCCCGGCGGCGTGGGGCATACGCCCCGGTCTGGCGATCACATCCGTCCTTCGGGGCGTGCTGTCGTTTGCTCCAGGAGTTTAGCTCAGCTGGTAGAGCACCGGTCTCCAAAACCGGGGGTCGTGGGTTCGAGTCCCCCAACTCCTGCCATTTCCCCTGTCGCCGCCGGATGGGAGCCCCTATCTGGGGGCGGCAGGAACAATTCTTTGACGGATCAATGATGGCCAAGGCCAAGACTCCCGGGCGCCGCCCGCAGACCGCCCAGCCCGCGATCGCCGGGGCCGCCGTCGCGGCCGACGCGCCGAAGAAGCCGCGCGTCTCGGTCCCGCAGTTCCTGAGCCAGGTCCGCGCCGAAGGCCGCAAGATCGTTTGGCCGAGCCGCAAGGAGACCTGGATCACCTCGGTGATGGTCTTCATCATGGTCGTGCTGGCCTCCACGTTCTTCTTCCTGGTGGACACCGGCCTGGCCTTCGCCTCGCGCTTCATCCTGGCCATCGGCCAGTAAGAGACCCGCCCATGACTGACGCCGCTCCCGCTCCGAAGCCCGCCGCCAATCCGCGCCACAAGTGGTACATCGTCCACGCCTATTCGAACTTCGAGAAGAAGGTCGCCCAGCACCTGCAGGACCAGGCGCGCCAGCAGGGGCTGGAGGACTGTTTCTCTGAAATCCTCGTGCCGACCGAGGACGTGGTCGAGATCCGCCGCGGCCGGAAGGTGAACTCCGAGCGCAAATTCTTCCCCGGCTATGTGCTGGTGAAGATGGAGATGACCGACGACGCCTATCACCTGGTCAAGAACACGCCGAAGGTCACGGGCTTCCTCGGCGCCGCCGGCGGCACCAAGCCGCTGCCGGTCTCGGAGCGTGAGGTCCAGAACATCATCGGCGCCGTGGAAGAGGGCGTCGAACGTCCGAAGCCCACCATCCGCTTCGACATCGGCGAGACCGTCAAGGTCATCGACGGCCCGTTCGCCAGCTTCGACGGCCAGGTCGAGAGCGTCGACGAGGACAACGCCCGCCTGCGCGTGGCCGTGTCCATCTTCGGCCGCCCGACCCCGGTGGATCTGGAATACAGCCAGGTCGAGAAGAGCGCTTCCTAGGGCCAGATCGGTGACCTTGCTCGAAGCCGTTCGCGACCATTGGGCGTGGAAAGGCTTCGACCCGGTCGAGGTACTGGGCTTCAACGCCTTCGGGAATCTGCTGGTCCGATCGTCGTCAGACCAGGTCTGGCGCATCATCCCTGAAGAACTCGAAGCGTTTCCGCTCGCGGAAACGCTGGCCGACTACGAGACGGTCCGCTCCCACCCTGCGTTTGAGAGGGATTGGGCGATGACGGCCCTTTTGGACCTGGCCCGGTCCGCGCTCGGGCCGCTATCGGGCGGACAATCATACTGTCTGAAGGTGCCCGCCGTGTTCGGCGGCGCGTATGACGACTCCAATCTGGCGATAATCGACAGCGTGGAATTGATCCGGTCTACAGGGACGACAGCTCAACAGATCGATCATCTGCCGGACGGGACGAAGGTCAGGTTGAGAGCCGTCGACCAGGCTCGCTGACGTTTGCTTTTCGGCCCGGTATCCGCTACACGCGCGCCTCGCTCTGAGGGGCGGTGCGGGTTCGCCCGCATAAATCCGTGGGAGGCAGCCATGCCACGACCACGGCTCACCGGTCGCGATTGAGTTCGGGACCACTGTAAGGAGAGACCAATGGCCAAGAAGATTCTCGGCTACATCAAGCTGCAGGTGCCGGCCGGCAACGCCACGCCGTCGCCCCCGATCGGCCCGGCCCTGGGTCAGCGCGGCGTCAACATCATGGGCTTCGTCAAGGAGTTCAACGCGCGCACCGAGAAGGAAGTGAAGGGCACGCCCCTGCCGACGGTGATCACCGTCTATCAGGACAAGAGCTTCACCTTCGTCACCAAGACCCCGCCGGCCACCCACTACATCAAGCAGGCGGCCGGCATCACCTCGGGCTCGAAGATGACGGGCCGCGAAGTGGCCGGCAAGATCACGCGCGGCCAGCTGCGCGAGATCGCCGAAAAGAAGATGAAGGATCTGAACGCCAACGACCTGGACGCGGCGACCAAGATCATCGAAGGCTCGGCTCGCGCCATGGGCCTCAACGTCGTGGAGGGCTAAGCACATGGCCAAGCAAACCAAGCGCTTCAAGGCCCGCACCGGCGACGTCACCACGCCGCTGCCGTTCACCGACGCCATCGCGGCGGTGAAGTCCAACGCCTCGGCCAAGTTCGACGAGTCGATCGAGATCGCCGTCAACCTGGGCGTCGACCCGCGTCACGCCGACCAGCAGGTCCGCGGCGTGGTCAACCTGCCGTCGGGCACGGGCCGTGACGTCCGCGTCGCCGTCTTCGCCAAGGACGCCAAGGCCGCCGAGGCCCTCGCGGCCGGCGCCGACGTCGTGGGCGCCGAGGATCTGTACGAGAAGATCAACGGCGGCTTCATGGACTTCGACCGCGTCATCGCGTCGCCGGACATGATGGCCCTGGTCGGCCGTCTGGGTAAGGTGCTGGGCCCGCGCGGCCTGATGCCGAACCCCAAGGTCGGCACCGTGACCCCGAACGTCGCGCAAGCGGTCAAGGACGCCAAGGGCGGCGCGGTCGAGTTCCGCGTCGAGAAGGCCGGCATCGCCCACGGCGGCATCGGCAAGGCCTCCTTCACCCAGGAAGCCCTCGAAGCCAACGTGAAGGCCTATGTCGACGCGCTCAGCAAGGCCCGTCCGGCCGGCGCCAAGGGCACCTACATCAAGCGCATCACCCTGTCCTCGACGATGGGACCGGGCTTCAAGGTCGATCCGGCGTCGCTGAACGTCTGACGGTCTGAACATCGAAACGACGGCGGCGGCGGAGAGCGATCTCCGCCGCCGTTTTCGTTTGCGCCCGCGGATTCCGGCGGCGAGGATGGGAAATCGGAGGGGAAGGGTCATGCGGGTTCTCGCCATCATCGCCGCCGTGCTCGCCGTTTCGGCGGCGCCGGCGGCCGCCCAGGAGGCGCCGGACGCCGCCCGCCAGGCCCAGCTGCAGCGGGCTGACCGCTATCTGGAGCTCGCCCAGGGCTCCGGAATGGCGAAGGTGGTGCGCGAGCAGCTGGACGAATTCTACGGCGACGGCTCCATTCCGGACGACCAGCGCGCCTGGCTGACCGAAGCCATGGTCGACATGTACGAGGACGTCATGGATGTGGTCGTCGCCGAAATGCGCGACGACGTGGCCGACCAGTTCACGGCCGGCGAGCTGGACGCCCTGATCGCCTTCTACGACACGCCGATCGGGCGCTCGATCATCAGCAAGGAAGCCGAGATCGGCCTGTCCATGGAGCAGGCGATGATGCCGCATCTGACGGAACGCATGGCCGCCGTGGGCGAGAAATTCTGCCTGCGCTTCGACTGTTCCGCGGCCGGGGAGACGGCGCGGAAAGGGTTTCGCTGACCTCCATCAGAACCGTCCGCCCCCTGACGGGTTGACGCACCCGTGTGGACGCGGGAGTGACCGCTCACGGAATTCTGCGGGAGATTCGCCGATGCTGGGCTGGTTTCAGGCGCTGCTGCCCAAGGAAGACAATTTCTTCCGCCTGTTCGACGCCCATGCGGCGACGCTGGTCAGGGGCGCCGACGCCCTGCGCAACGCGCTGGAGGGTGGGGACGAGACGCCGCACTGGTGCCAGAAGATCGTCGATCACGAGCACGAGGCGGACGAGGTCGCCCGCGAGGTGCTGTTCGCCGTGCGGCGCAGCTTCATCACCCCGTTCGACCGGTCCGACATCCGCGGCCTGACCAACTCGCTCGACGACACGGTCGACCAGATGCAGAAGACCGCCAAGGTCATCACCCTGTACGAAATTCGCACCTTCGAGCCGCATATGCGCCAGTTGGCGGACATCGCGGTCCAGGCCGGCGCCCTGACGGTGGAAGCGGTCGGCCTGTTGCCGACCATGCGCAAGAACCACGCCCGCCTCAACGAACTGACCGAGCGGATCGCCCGGCTGGAGAGCCAGAGCGACGACCTCTACGACGACGGCATGAAGGCGCTGTACACCGCCCACAAGGGCCGCAACGGCGACGGAGACGCTCTCGCCTTCGTAATCGGCGCCAAGGTCTACGAGCATCTCGAGAAGGTCGTCGACCGCTTCGAGGATGTGGCCAACCGCATCAACGGCGTCCTGGTCGAGCATCTGTAGGGGGCGACGATGGACGCCGCCCTCCTGATCCTGATCTTCCTGATCGGCGTCGCCCTGCTGTTCGACTTCCTGAACGGCCTGCACGACGCCGCCAATTCGATCGCCACCATCGTGGCGACCCGCGTCCTGCCGCCGATGTATGCCGTGGGCTGGGCCGCCTTCTTCAACTTCATCGCCTTTCTGTTCTTCGGGCTGCACGTCGCCGACACCATCGGGAAGGGGATCATCGACCCGGCGATCATCTCGGACCAGGTGATCTTCGGCGCCCTGATGGGGGCGATCAGCTGGAACGTCATCACCTGGCTGGCCGGCATTCCGTCGTCGAGCTCCCATGCCCTGATCGGCGGTTTGCTGGGCGCGGGAGTGGCCAAGGCCGGGACGGGGGCCATCGTCGTGGCCGGGGTGACCAAGACCGTCAGCGCCATCTTCCTGTCGCCGGCCGTGGGCTTCAGCCTGGCCCTCGTGCTGGTCCTGATCGTGTCTTGGACCTTTGTGAAGGTGAATCCGTCGACGGCGGACAGGGTGTTCCGGCGGGCGCAGTTCGTCTCGGCCTCGGCCTATTCGCTTGGGCATGGCGGCAACGACGCGCAGAAGACCATGGGCATCATCGCCGTGCTGCTGTTCTCGCGCGCGCCGGCGGGCACGGAGTTCGGCGTGCCGTTCTGGGTTGTCATCACCTGCCAGGCGGCGATCGCGCTGGGCACCCTGTTCGGCGGCTGGCGCATCGTCCACACCATGGGCTCGAGGATCACGCGGCTTAGCCCGCAGCAGGGCTTCTGCGCCGAGACGGGCGGGGCGATCACCCTGTTCATGGCCACCGGCATGGGCATTCCGGTCTCGACCACCCACACCATCACCGGGGCCATCGTCGGCGTCGGCGCGGCGCGGCGGGCCTCGGCGGTGCGCTGGGGCGTCGCGCGCAGCATCGTGACCGCCTGGTTCATCACCATGCCCGCCGCCGCCGCCATCGGCGCCCTGTTCTTCTGGATCGGCGGAGCTTTCCTGACCTGATGGCCCAGCCCCCCGCCCGCGACGAACAGGCCGAACGGCGGCAGGTCGCGGCCCTGCCCTGGCGGTGTGGCCCCGACGGTGTCGAGATACTGCTCGTCACCTCGCGCGAGACGCGGCGCTGGGTCACGCCCAAGGGCGGCCGCATGTCCGGAAAGACGGATGCCGAGGCCGCCGCGCAGGAGGCGCTGGAAGAGGCCGGGATCGAGGGCGTGGTCGATGACCGGCCGCTGGGGACCTTCCGCTATCTGAAGGTGCTGAAGCGCCGCGCGCCGCGCTGGTGCGTGGTCACGGTCTACGGGCTGGAGGTGACCGCCGAGCTTCCCGACTGGCAGGAGCGTGACGAGCGCGAGCGCGTCTGGGTGTCGCGCGACGAGGCGGTCCGGCGAGTCGACGAGCCCGACCTGAAGGCCCTGATCTCGAACTTCGCCCCATAGCGCGCTTGTCTTCGCCCGCGTCGTCGCAGACTATGGGGCGAGACGGGGGGCGGCCATGCGCTTGAAGATTGTATTTGCAACTGCGGCTCTGCTGGGCGCCGTACTGACGGGTCCGGCCGCATGGGCTCAGGATGGGCAGCAGCCGGCCGCCGCCGCGCCCTCGGCGCGCCAGCTGGAACTGACCCGCAGATACATCAATCTGACGATGACGGAGCAGTTCGAGGACTCGCTTCGGCAGGTGATCATGGCCCAGGCCGAGATCGATCCGAACGCCCGCAGCCTGCCCGACGCCGACCGGCGCTTCATCGCCGAACTGGCGGCCGAACTGACCACCGACATGATCCCGCAGATGCTCGAGGCCATGGTGCCGATCTACGCCCGCACCTTCACCGAGGCCGAGCTCGAGGCCATGATCGCCTTCTACGACAGCGAGATGGGCAAGAGCATCATCGAGAAAACGATGACCGTCATGCCCGAGGCCAATGCGGCGGCGATGACCGTAATGCCGCAGTTGATGGACAAGATGGCCGCGCGGATGTGCCAGCACTACGGCTGCGACGCCGCCGAGCTGCAGGCCATGCAGGGCGCCATCCGCGGCGAAATCCCGGTGGCTCCCACACGCAAGTAGCGCCTTTGGGATCAGCCGCGTCCGGCGGCGGCCATGAAGCACCCCCTGCGGGCCGTGTGCAGGTGGATCAGCGCCACGGCGGGGTCGGCGAACCAGACCTCGAGACGGCCGGCCAGATCGCGACCCTCGACCACGTCGGCGTCGGTCATCATCCAGTCGGCGTCATAGGCCCTGATGGACAGCAGGCGGCGGCCAAGCATGTCGGGAACCTCGTCGAGCTCGGGTGCGGCGACGGCGGCCGTCTCGCGCACGAAGATCGGCCCCTCGGAGCGATAGGGGCTGTCCGGCGCGTCGAGGTGGCGGTGGTTGAGCAGGATCAGCCGCTCGCCCGGTGCGGCGTCGGCGAGGCTGACCCGGCATGGCGCGGCGTGCGGCGCGTCGGCGATCATGCGGCGGGCGCCGATCGCCAGCAGGGCGTCGTCGTCCATCCTGAACAGCGGCTGGAACGGCGACAGGGGCAGGCCATGGATGCGAAAGCTCATGCGGTGTCTCCTTCCTCGCCGATGTGACAGGCGCGGCGGTGAGCGTCTGGCGGCTTTCGGGCGTTGCGTCGGACCGGCCGCATCCCCACAAGGAAAGCCATGAACGCGCCCTTCAAGACCCCCGCCGAACCCGCCGAGGCTCCCGTCTGGGACCTGACCGACCTGTACGCCTCGAGGGAGGATCCCCGCATCGAGGCCGATCTCGAACGCGCCCGGACCCTGGTGGGCGAACTCAACGCCCTGCAGGGCCGCCTGGTCGAGGCGCGGGCGGACGCCGCGACGCTGGGCGAGCGGCTTCAGCGGGCGGTGAACCTGTACGAACAGGCCTCCGACCTGCTGGGCGCGCTGGGGGCCTACGCCTTCCTCGCCGCTTCCACCGACCGCAACGACGCGGGCGCCCAGGGCTTTGAGGCCACGGTGCGCGAGAAGATCACCGCCATCGCCACGCCCACCGTCTGGGTGACGCTGGAGATCAACCAGCTGGAGGAGGGCGAGATCGAGGCGGCGCTGACGGCCCGGCCCGCCGCCGCGCGCTGGCGTCCGTGGCTGCGCCGGGTGCGGGCGATGAAGCCGCACGAGCTCAGCCACGAGCTGGAGACCTTCCTTGCCGAGCGCGGCCCGATCAGCGCCCAGTGGCCGCGCCTGTTCGACGAGACCCTTGCGGCGATGAGGGTCAGGGCCGGCAAGGACGAACTGACCCTGGCCGAGGCGCTGAACCGGCTGTCGGACCCGAGGGCGGCGCGGCGCAAGGCGGCGGCCGAGGGGCTGAACGAGGCGCTCGGCGCGCGGGTGCAGACCATGGCCCTGGTGCTCAACACCGTGGCCGCCGACAAGGCGCTGGAGGATAAGTGGCGCGGGTTCAAACGACCCGCCGACAGCCGCCATCTGGCCAATGAGGTGGACGGCGACGCCGTCGACGCCATGGCCGAGGCGGTGGCCGCGGCCTATCCGCGGCTGTCGCACCGGTATTATGCGCTCAAGGCCCGGGCCATGGGCAAGCCGAAGCTGGACCAGTGGGACCGCAACGCGCCGATCGAGACCAGCGCACCGCGCGGCTACGACTGGGCGCAGGGGCGCGAACTGGTGCTGGAGAGCTTCGGCGACCTTGGCGGCGAGTTCGCCGACCGCGCGCGGGGCTTCTTCGAGCGGCCGTGGATCGACGGCCGGGCCCGGCCGGGGAAACAGTCGGGGGCATACGCGCATCCGGTGACCTCGGACCGCCACCCCTATGTGTTCCTGAACTGGATGGGCGAGCGGCGCGACGTGCTGACCCTGGCGCACGAACTGGGGCATGGCGTGCATCAGACGCTGGCGGCGGGGCAGGGCAGCCTGTTGGCCGACACGCCGCTGACCCTGGCCGAGACGGCGTCGATCTTCGCCGAGGGCCTGACCTTCGACCGGCTGCTGAAGACCGCGCCCAGGGCGGAGCAGCGCGGTCTGCTGGCGGGGCGCATCGAGGACGGGCTGAACACAGTGATCCGCCAGATCGCCTTCCATCGTTTCGAGACGCGGTTCCATGACGAGCGGGCGGCGGGGGAGCTGCCGGTCGGGCGGATCGGCGAGATCTGGATGGAGGAGATGGGCGGGTCGCTGGGCCCGGCGGTGACGCTGAACCCGGGCTATGAGCACTGGTGGAGCTATGTCAGCCATTTCGTCCACTCGCCCTTCTACGTCTACGCCTACGCTTTCGGGGACCTGCTGGTCGCGGCGCTGATGGAGACGCGGGCCAAGGACCCGGCGGGCTTCACGCCGCTGTATCGCGAGCTGCTCGCGGGCGGCGGGTCGAAGGGCTATGTCGAGGCGCTGGCGCCGTTCGGGCTGAACCCGCGCGATCCGGCCTTCTGGACCATCGGCACGAAGCGGCTGGAAGGCTTGATCGACCGGTTCGAGGCGCTGGTCTGAGTTGACGGTGGCGCGCGGGCGGGCGAGCGTTCCGGCCATGCGCACCCTGATCCTCGCCGCCGCCGTCGCCGCCCTCGCCGGGCCGTCCTTCGCCCAGACGCCGCCGGCGCAGCCGACGCCCGCCACGCGCGCCATGGCGGCGGGCTACAAGGCGCTGATGGTGTGCGGGGCGCTGAACAACGCCGAAGCGGCGGGCGGTGGGCGCACGGTGGAGAGCGTCGAGGCCAATGAACTGCTCGGTGTCTACCCGGAGATCGACGGGCTGGTGCGCGAGATGCCGGTGGAAGTGGCGCCCACGCGGGTTTCGGTCGGCTGGGACGAGGCGATGCCGCCCCGGACAGCCCTGTACAGCGCGGGACGGGGTTGCCAGATCATGCCAGTCGGCTGGCGTTCGATCAGCGTCGGGCTGCCCCCGCAGCCTGCGGCGGAGAACCGGAACGACTTGCTTCCGAGACCGGTCGATGGCGATGCCGCCGCCCTGTCGCAGGCGGTCGATGGCGCATTGGCGGACCGCTACGGCGAAGGTGTGAACACAACCGCCGTCGTCGTCCTGCAGAACGGCGGACTGATTGCAGAGGCCTATGCGAGAGGCTTCAACGTCGATACGCCGCAACGAACCTGGTCGGTGGCCAAGTCGCTGGCGGGGACGATCATCGGCGCGGCGGTCCAGCGCGGCGAGGTGGACGTCAACGCGCCCGCCGCAATCGCCGACTGGGGCCGCGAGGGCGATCCGCGCGGCGCCATCACCCTCGACAATCTGATGCGCATGGCTTCGGGCCTGACCAGCGACACGGCGGGCAATCGCACCGACGCCTTGTATTTCGGCGGGGTCGGGGTGGATGAGCAGGCCACGACATGGCCGCTGATCGCGCCGCCGGGGAGCCGCTACCGCTACGCCAATAATGACACCCTGCTGGCGGTGCTGAGCATCGCGCCGACCTTCCGGCTTCACCCGCCGTCCGAACTTTTTGGCCGTCTGGGCATGAGCGACACGGTCGCCGAGACCGACTGGCGCGGCAACTATGTGCTGTCCAGCCAGGTGTGGTCGACCGCCCGGGATCTGGCTCGCTTCGGGCAGCTGTACGTCGACGACGGCGTCTTGAACGGCGAGCGCATCCTGCCCGAGGGCTGGCGGGACTACGTTTCCCGTCCCTCCGGGCCGCAGCCCAGCGGCGAGCAGGGCTATGGCGCGACCTTCTGGCTGTTCGACAAGTCGGATGGCATCCCAGCGGACGCCATCTCGGCCAACGGCAACCGCGGCCAGTATGTGATCATCGTGCCCAGCCGGAATATCGTCATCGTCCGGCGCGGCGAGGATCCGGCCGGCAAGCGGTTTGACCACATAGCCTTCACCCGGGACGTGCTGGCGGCGCTGGACTGAGCCGCCGGCGCGAATTGTCGCCGCCCGCTTGAGCGCGCGCGCCGCGCCGCTATAAGGGCGCCAACGTCTCTCGCAGATTCCCGGACCCGACCATGGCCGACCCGCACCACGCCTCCGACGCGCACGACGACTACGTTCGCGGCTCGCAGCAGATCGACGAGCAGTCGGCGACGTTCACGCTGTTCATCAACCTGGCCAAATGGGGCTCGCTGCTGACGGCGGCGACGCTCTCCTTCCTGGTCCTGTGGTTCCAGCCGGGCGGCAGCTTTATCGGCGGCGCGATCGCGGCGCTCGTGCTGCTGGTGGCCGGCGGACTTTATCTCCGGTCGGGCAAGAAGAAGTCCCACTGAACATCCTTCCCTTCTCCCTGGGGGAGAAGGATACGGCGCTTTGACGGGCCGTCCCCGATCAGCCTAACGTTCCCGCGTCGAGAGATGACGGAGGGATTCGCTTGGCTGTCGCCATCGCCGTGACCCGCGAACGCCGAGACGGCGAGACGCGCTGCGCCGTCACTCCGGAAACGGTGAAGAAGCTCATCGCCCTCGGGGCGAGCGTGACGGTCGAGGCGGGGACCGGCGCCGGCTCGTCCATCCCGGATGCCGACTATTCGGCGGCGGGCGCGGCGGTGAAGCCGGACATCAAGGCCGTGCTGTCGGGCGCCGACGTCCTGCTCAAGGTGCGCGGGCCGACGGCGCAGGAGACCAGCGCGCTCAAGCCCGGCGCGGTGGTCGTGGCCCTGCTGGATGCGTACCGGGACAAGGAGACGGTGGCGGCGCTGGCTGGCGCCGGGGTCACCGCCTTCGCCATGGAGTTCGTACCCCGGATTTCGCGGGCGCAGGTGATGGACGCCCTGTCCTCCCAGGCCAATCTGGCCGGCTATCGCGCGGTGATCGAGGCGGCCTACGCCTTCGGCAAGGGCTTTCCGATGATGATGACGGCGGCGGGCACGGTCGCCCCGGCCAAGGTCTTTGTCATGGGCGCGGGCGTGGCCGGGCTGCAGGCCATCGCCACGGCGCGGCGGCTGGGGGCGGTGGTCACGGCCACCGACGTGCGGCCGGCCTCCAAGGAGCAGGTCGAGAGCCTCGGGGCCAAATTCGTCGCCGTCGAGGACGAGGAGTTCAAGGCCGCCGAGACCGCCGCTGGCTACGCCAAACCGATGTCGGCCGAGTATCAGGCCAAACAGGCCGAGCTGACGGCGTCGCACATCGTCAAACAGGACATCGTCATCACCACCGCTCTGATCCCCGGGCGGCCGGCGCCGCGGCTGGTCACGGCGGCGCATGTGGCCTCGATGAAGCCGGGCAGCGTGCTGGTCGACCTGGCCATCGACAACGGCGGCAATGTCGAGGGGGCGAAGGCGGGCGAGGTCGTGACCACGGCGAACGGCGTGCGGATCGTCGGCTGGACCAATATGCCGGGCCGGATCGCGGCCGACGCCTCGGCCCTGTATGCGCGCAACCTGAGCGCCTTCGTCGGCCTGCTGATCAAGGACGGCGCGCTGGCGGTCGATCTCGAGGACGAAATCCTCAAGGCGGCGGCGGTGACCCACGGCGGGGCCGTGGTGCATGAGGGGGTGAAGGGATGAACAGTCTGAGACTGACCGCCCGCATCATCGCCTGTCTCGTTGGTGTGGGGGGTGTCGCCCTGACCTTGATCAACCTGCCGTGGAGCGCCTTGACGGTCTCGTCGCGGCCGCCCGCCTATGTCTTCAGCAATCTCATTTTCGGCGCGCTGTTTCCGCTGTTGCTGTGTCTGACGGTCACGATCGGACTTTTGCTGATCGCGCGCGTCGACGAGCGGCTTGAGCGGCTCGAGCAACGGAGGGACGCCTGATGGAACACGTCGACCCCACCATCTTCCGCCTCGCCATCTTCGTGCTGGCGATCTTCGTCGGCTACTACGTCGTCTGGTCGGTGACGCCGGCCCTGCACACGCCGCTGATGGCGGTGACCAACGCCATTTCGTCGGTGATCGTGGTCGGCGGACTGATCGCGGCGGCGGCGGCCAGCGGCGACGACGGCTGGATCGCCAAGGGGGCCGGCGTCGCCGCCGTGACCCTGGCCAGCGTCAACATCTTCGGGGGCTTCATGGTCACCCGACGCATGCTGGCCATGTACCGCAAGAAGGAACGACCCCGTTGATACCGCTCGCCGACCTGTACTTCCTTTTCGCCTTTCCGGTCGTCCTGATCCTGGTGTTCGGCTTCCTGATTTTCGGCGGCCGGCTGGAGGGTGAGAAGCGGCAGCGCGTCGAGCGGACGATCGCGGCGATCATCTATCCGCTGATCACCCTCTACTGGCTGTGGAAGGCGTACGACTACGGCGTGAAGGAGGAGTGGTTTCTCGGCCTCGCCATGCTGGGGGTCGGGCTGATCTTCGTCATGAACGGCATCCGCTCCGTACATCAGGGCCGCCTCGCGCCGAGGAAACGACCCCGGTGATCTTCGACATCCAGCAGTTCGCGGTCGGCGCGTCCTGGGTCGCCACGGCGGTCGGGGCGGCGCTGTGGCTGTGGAGCTGGCTGGGCGAGAAGGACGCCGTCCGCAAACTGCGCTTCATGGACTGCGGCGTGGTGCTGCTGTTCTCGTCGATCCTGCTGCGTATCGTAGCGCAGGAGAAGCAGATGGGCGTGCTGGACTGGGCCATGGTCTTCCTCGGCCCGCTGTTCATCGCCGCCGCCCTGTGGCGGCTCGCGCGGACGGCCTGCCCGCCGCCGGGGAGCGGAGGGTGACCGTGCGCCGGCCAAACAGGGAAGGGGCGCGGGTGGGGATCGCCGCGGCCGTCTTCGCCCTTCCGCTCGCCCTGGCCGGGGCGTCCGCGGCGCAGACCTGGGTCGGCACGAACATCGAGGGGGGCATGCACTGGCACGTCTCCGCCCCGGAAGGCGCGGCCTGGCGGCTCGAGTGCCGCTTTCCCCCGGTGACCTACTACCGCAATGCCTACGAGCAGAAGGCGTGGATCAACCGGTTCGAACGCAGCGGGCGGGGCGATGACTCCGGACGCCTGCCCCTGAACATCGGCCACTGCCACCTGTGGAAGACCGGCGGCCGGGGCGCGGTCGCCATCGGCGTGTCGCGGCCGGGCGAGACCGTCGCCGACGCCAGCCGGGATCGGGCCACCCCTGCGGCGGTGGGGTTCCTGTGACGACGACCCCCTTGAGAGGATCAGCATGAACGCATCGATCGCGGCCCTGGCCTATCTGGTCTCCGGCGTCCTGTTCATCCTCAGCCTGCGGGGGCTGTCGAGTCCGGAGACGAGCCGGCGGGGCAACACCCTGGGCATGATCGGCATGGCGCTGGCCGTCGGGGTGACGCTGGCGACGCTGTGGTCCGCGGGCGACCTCGATCCTTTGACGGTGGCGCTGATCGGCGGGGGCGTTGTGATCGGCGGCGGGGCCGGCGCCCTGATCGCGGCGCGGGTGCAGATGACCCAGATGCCCCAGCTGGTCGCCGCCTTCCACAGCCTCGTCGGCATGGCGGCCTGTCTGGTGGCGGTGGGGGCCGTCTATGCACCCGGCTCGTTCGGCATCCTCAACGACCCGCTCGATCTCGCCAGCGGCATCAGGACGATCTCGATCATCGAGCTGAGCCTCGGGGTGGCCATCGGGGCGGTGACCTTCACCGGCTCGGTGATCGCCTTCGCCAAGCTGAACGGTAATATGAGCGGGGCGCCGATCATCCTGCCGGCGCGGCACCTGATCAACATCGGACTGGGTCTGGGGCTCATCGCCCTGATCGCGGTGATGATCGCCTCGGGAGGGACGGCGGTCTGGGCCTTCTGGGGCGTGTTCGCCATCGCCCTGATCCTCGGCGCCACCCTGATCATCCCCATCGGCGGGGCGGATATGCCGGTGGTGGTGTCGATGCTCAACTCCTATTCCGGCTGGGCGGCGGCGGCGCTGGGCTTCACGCTGGAGAACATCGCCCTGATCATCACCGGGGCGCTGGTGGGCAGCTCGGGCGCGATCCTGAGCTACATCATGTGCAAGGGCATGAACCGCAGCTTCGTCAGCGTGATCCTCGGCGGCTTCGGCGGCGGTGACGCGGTCGCGGGCGCGGGCGGCGCGGTCGAGACCCGGCCGGTCAAACAGGGCTCGGCCGAGGACGCGGCCTTCATCATGAAGAACGCCTCGAAGGTCATCATCGTCCCCGGCTACGGCATGGCCGTGGCCCAGGCCCAGCACGCGCTTCGCGAGATGGCCGACAAGCTGAAGGAGGAGGGGGTCGAGGTGAAATACGCCATCCACCCCGTCGCCGGCCGCATGCCCGGCCACATGAACGTCCTGCTGGCCGAGGCCAATGTGCCCTATGACGAGGTGTTCGAGCTGGAGGACATCAACTCCGAGTTCTCGAGCTGTGACGTGGCCTTCGTCATCGGCGCCAACGACGTCACCAACCCCGCCGCCAAGACAGATCCCAAGAGCCCCATCTTCGGCATGCCGGTGCTGGACGTGGAGAAGGCCGGGACGGTGCTGTTCATCAAGCGCGGCATGGGCTCCGGCTATGCTGGCGTGGAGAACGAGCTGTTCTTCCGCGACAACACCATGATGCTGTTCGCCGACGCTAAGAAGATGGTCGAGGGGATCGTGAAGGCGCTGTGAGCGCAGGTGAGAAGGGGTGAACCATGGCTGCGGAGCCCAAGACCAGACCGACCGGTGTCCCGGTCGCCGACTTCATCGCCGCCGTCGAGAATCCGCAACGCCGCGCCGACGCCGAGGTGGTGCGGGCCATGCTCAGCGAGGTCACGGGCGAGGAGCCTGTGATGTGGGGGCCGTCGATCGTCGGCTATGGCAGCTATCGCGGGCCGACCGGCGACTGGCCGGTCATCGGCTTCTCGCCGCGCAAGGCGCAGCTGGTGCTCTACATCATGCGCGGCTTCGCGGATTTCGGCGATCAGCTGGCGCGTCTCGGCAAGCACAAGACGGGCGGCGGCTGTCTCTACATCAACCGGCTGGACGACGTGGACCTCGGCGTGCTGCGCGAGATGGCGGCGAGTTCGGTGGCGTGGATGCGCGAGCGCTATCCCGGCTGATCACGCCGCCATGCGGAAGTCTCCGGCCGGGTCGAACGCGGGCCGGGCCTCGTCCCACAGGGCGTCCTCGTCGGCGTAGCGGGCGGACAGGCGGGCGTCGATGACGTCGATCACCTGTTCCTCGAGCCGGTCCCAGATCACGGCCAGGTCGCCGCAGCCGTCGGCCTCGCACGGCACGATCAGGTAGCGGGAGGCGGCGATGGAGGCGGTGGGGGCGAAACGGCGGGCCATGAGAGAACTCCTGAAGCGGTGTGTCTGTCGATGGTTCGACTATGAGACAGCGTTGCGTCAAAATCGGACGTATGCTTCAGTGACGGCATGAGACACGACAAGGCGGCCATGGTCATCGACCTCGCCCGGCGCATGGCCGCCAGCGCCGAGGGCCTGACGCTGGGCGAGATCGAGCGCGACCTCGACGTCGGCCGGCGCACGGCCGAGCGGCTGCGCGACGCGGTGATCATGCTGTTCCCCCAGACGGAGGAGGTCTCGGACCCGCCGAACAAGCGCTGGCGCATCCGCGGCGGCCTGTCCGCCTTCGAACAGGCCCCCACGACCGAGGAACTGGTCGAATTGACCAAGGCGGCCCAGGGGTTGAGGGCTACCGGCGAACCGGGGCGGGCGGCGGCGCTGGAGGGGCTGGAGCGCAAGCTGAAGTCGGCCATGCGCTCGACCACGCTGAACCGGCTGGCCCCCGATCTGGAGGCGCTGGTGCGGGCCGAGACCATCGCCGTGCAGGCCGGACCCCGGCCTTCTGCGGACGAGGCGGTGCTGGCCGAGATCCGGCAGGCGATATTGGCGGGGCGGCCCCTCGGCTTCATCTACAGCCGCCCGGGGGCCGAGGCCCGCAGCCGCAGCGTGGCGCCCTGCGGCGTCATGTTCGGGCGCGCCAACTATCTGGTCGCCGCCGACCGCGAGAGCGGACGCATCCAGACCTTCCGTCTCGACCGGATGAGCGCGGTAAGAGCGGAGGAGGGAGTGGCCTCCCCGCCGGCGGACTTCGACCTGCAGGCCTTCGCCAGCCAGTCGTTCGGCATCTATCAGGACGAGATCGAGGACGTGGTTCTGGAAGTCTCGCCCGACGGCGCGGCGGAGGCCCGGGCCTGGCGCTGGCACCCGACCCAGAGTCTCGAGGACCGCCCGGACGGCGGCGTCATCGTCCGCTTCCGCGCCTCGGGCATGCGCGAGCTCGCCTGGCACCTGTTCAGCTGGAGCGGCCAGGTCCGCATCGTCGCGCCCGAGCGGCTGAAGGCGGTCATGGCCGGAGAACTGGCGGCGGCGACGCGCGCCCTCGACCCGACCCAAGCCTGACGAAAGCTTAAGCTGACACTGTTCGGCCAGGTGTCTACGGCGGAGGACCAGAGAGGGCCTCCCCATGATCCGTTCACTTGCCGCCGCGCTGGCGCTCCTGATGCCGACCGCGGCTTCCGCGCAGACCGGGACGCCGCCGCCCCCGGCCGCCGCGGTGGTCCGCCACGAGGGGGGCGCCTGGACTCTCGACCTCACCCTCGACCGCGACGCGCCGCTCTGGGTGTTCGGCGAGTCCGAGGCTCTGGCCGACGGCCGCGGCTGGCGGCTCCATCAATGGACCGTCGAGACCCCCGGCGCGGTTCTGGAGACCATCGGCGGGCGCGATGTGCTGCGCGGGGTCGACGGCGCGCCCGTGCCGCGGCGGGTGCGGCTGCGCATGGAGCCGCGCTTTGTCGATCTGCAGGCCAACTATGATCCGGTGCTGACGTTCTCGACCGGGGCCGTGGCCTGGTACAGCGAGGCCTTCCACCTGATCCCTCTCGAGGCGGCGGATGCCCTCGCGAGCCTCCCGCGCGACCTCGGGCCCATGGTGGACGCCGTGGGGCCCACGCGGACGACCTGGAGCGACGCCGATGGGGCGGTGCTGGCCCAAGGCCAGCGGCTGGTCGACCCGGACTCGACCAGGAGCGGAACCTATATCCTGTTCGGCGAGGCTGACATCCGGCCCGGCGAGGCCGTTTCGACCGTGGTGGACCCGGGTCTGCCGGCCTGGATCGCCGCCGAACTGTCCGACTACGCCCCGCGCGTCGCGGCCTATTACGCCGCCCGCCTCGGACCGGGCGGGTCGGACGCGCCCACGGTGATGATGAGCTGGACCGGTCCGACCGCCGGGAAGACGAGCATGGCCGGCAGCGTGCTGCCGGGCCTGGTGGTCATGGCCTTCGAGGGCGAGGGCGTGCTGGAGGCCACGCCTGGCGTGCGCAACATGGCCCGCTGGTTCATCGGCCACGAGAGCGCGCATTTCTGGCTTGGCCAGACCGTCCACTACGAGAGCGCCCTCGACTCCTGGATCACCGAGGGCGGCGCGGACCTGATGACCATCAGGGCCCTGCAGACGGTGGACCCCGCCTATGGCGGGCGGGGCCGGCTGCAAGCCGCCGTGGACGACTGCATCGGCTTCGCCGACGAGCCGGTGGCGACTTCGGGCGACCGGGGCGAGTTCAAGGCCCACTATGCATGCGGCGCCGTCTTCGCCATGGCGGCCGAGGCGGTTCAGAAGCGGGCGACAGGCGGGGACTGGTTCGACTTCCTGCAACCGTTGATCGCCGCCAGCCGCGCCGACGGCGTGCTCACCCGCGAGGAATGGCTGTCCGCCCTCGACAAGGTCTCGGGTGATCCCGCCCTGCGCCGTGACATCGAGACCCTGCTGGACCAGGGCTCGGACGACCCGGCCGGACTCGTCGCCGCTGTTCTCGACCGGTCCGGGCTGGCGTACAGGAGGGAAGGGTCGCGCCTCGTCCTCGATTGATCCGTATGGCGGGGAACCGTGAACAGCCCTTCGCGTTATCTGCAGTTCCGCGAAAAGAGGCGCGCCCGGGGGCGGGATGCATGGATACTGCAGAGGTGACGGACACGCTGCCTCAGGTTGACGACCGGTATCGGCTTCTGGTCGACGCCATCACCGACTACGCCATCTACATGCTGGACCGCGACGGCTTCGTGACCAGCTGGAACGCCGGCGCCCAGCGGTTCAAGGGCTATCGGCCAGCCGAGATTCTCGGCGAGCATTTCTCCCGCTTCTACACGGCGGAGGATCGTGCGGCCGGCCTCCCGGAGCGGGCGCTGCGCACCGCCACGGAAGAGGGGCGTTTCGAGCATGAGGGCTGGCGCGTCCGCAAGGACGGCGGGCGGTTCTGGGCTCATGTCATCATCGATCCCGTGCTGGCGCCGTCCGGGGAACTGGTTGGTTTCGCCAAGATCACCCGCGACCTGACCGAGCGGAAGAAGGCGGAGGAGAGCCTGCGCCGCAGCGAGGAGCAGTTCCGGCTGCTGGTGCAGGGCGTGACCGACTACGCCATCTACATGCTGGACCCGACCGGTCGGGTGAACAGCTGGAACGCCGGCGCCGCCCGGATCAAGGGCTATGTCCCGGCCGAGATCATCGGCGAGCATTTCTCGCGCTTCTACACCGAGGAAGACCGGGCCGCCGGCGAACCGGCCAAGGCGCTCGCGACGGCCACCGAGGCCGGTCGGTTCGAGAAGGAAGGCTGGCGGATACGCAAGGACGGGAGCCGCTTCTGGGCCCACGTGGTGATCGACCGGATCCGCAATGACCAGGGCGAGATCATCGGCTTCACCAAGATCACGCGCGACATCACCGAGCGGATGGAGGCCCAGCGGGCCCTGGAGGAGGCGCGCGAGGCCCTGTTCCAGTCCCAGAAGATGGAGGCGGTGGGGCAGCTAACCGGCGGCATCGCTCACGATTTCAACAACCTGCTGATGGCGGTCCTGGGCAGCCTGGAACTCGTCAGAAAGCGGGTCCCATACGATCCGCGGATCACGCCGCTGATCGACAACGCCATCCAGGGCGCCGAGCGCGGGGCGGTTCTGACCCAGCGCATGCTGGCCTTCGCCCGCAAGCAGGAGCTGAAGATGGAGGCGGTCGACGTCCCGTCTCTCGTGCGCGGCCTGATGAGTTTTCTCGACCGGACGATCGGCCCGAACATCGAGGTCAGCATGCGGTTCCAAAGCGAGCTGCCCCGGGTGCACACCGATCCGTACCAACTGGAGGCGGCGCTGATGAACCTCGCCGTCAATGCGCGTGACGCCATGCCGCGCGGCGGCTCCATCACCATCAGCGCCCGGCCCGAGAGACTCCGCCAGCATTCCGTGCTCGCGCCGGGAGACTATGTCCGGCTGATTGTCGCGGACACCGGCGAGGGCATGGATGAGGCGACCCTGGCCAGGGCCACGGAGCCCTTCTTCACCACCAAGGGCGTCGGCAAGGGCACCGGACTGGGGCTGTCGATGGTGCACGGTCTTGCAGGCCAGTCCGGCGGCTGGTTGACACTGAACAGCCGACCGGGAGCGGGCACCCAGGCCGAACTCTGGCTACCTGTGGTCAGCGGCGAGCTCGCGGCGGCCACGCAAGGGGCGGTCGGCGACGACGTGGCGGGGGCCGCGCGACGGCTGCTGATCCTGGCCATCGACGACGACAGCCTCGTCCTGACCAACACCGCCGCCATGCTGGACGACCTCGGTCACGAGGTGATCGTGGCGTCCTCGGGCAAGGAGGGACTGGAGGTGTTGCGCAGCCGGCCCGATATCGACCTGATCATCAGCGACGAGGTCATGCCGAACATGACCGGTTCCCAGTTCGCAGAAGCGGTGCGGCGCAGCCATCCGGACCTGCCGGTGATCATCACCTCAGGCTATGCCGACCAGGCGCCGAATGCCGGCGTCGGCCCGCCTCGCCTGGCCAAGCCGTTCGCCCAGAGCGATCTCGCCGCCTTCGTCAACGAGGCGCTCGAACAGACCCCACCTGCCGCCTGATTCAGCCGGGCTGCGCGGGGCCCGTGAACGGATAGGGGCTGACCGATTTCGACCAGTCGTCCACCGTCAAGGGCCGGTCTACCGGGGGCGCGGCGCGCTCGGCGCAGGGATGGCGGTGGCACAGGCGGCAGGCCGGCCCGATGGGGGTCACCCCGGGCGCGCCGAGGTCCAGGCCGCGCGCATAGACCAGACGGTGGGCGTGCTTCAGCTCGCAGCCCAGGCCGATGGCCAGGTCGTGCCCCTCGGTGAAGGCGTCATGCCCCTGCCGGTCGACCGTGCGGGCGAGGGTGAACCAGCGTTGGCCGTCAGGGGTCTCGATGATCTGGGTGACAACCCGGCCCGGCGTCCGGAAGGCGCTGTGAAGCCGCCAGCGCGGACAGGCTCCGCCGAAGCGCGAGAAGGGGAAGGCGCCCGAGGCGAACCGCTTGGAGATGTTGCCCGCCTGGTCGACGCGCATCAGGAAGAAGGGGACGCCCCGCGCCGTCGGGCGGGACAGGGTGGTCAGGCGATGGGCCGCCTGCTCGAACGAGACGCCGAACCGGGCCTGAAGCCGGGCCAGATCGTAGCCGGTCTGTTCCGCCGTGCGCTGGAAGGCGGCGTAGGGCATCAGGACGGCGGCGGCGAGGGTGTTGGTCAGTGAGACCTTGAGCAGCCGCCGCGTGGGCTCGTCAGGCGGGGTGGCGGCCTCGGTCAGGGCGGTCAGTTCGGCGTCGTGCCCGGCCAGGGCCAGCTGGAAGGCCAGGGCGAAGGCGCGGGACGAGGGGCCCAGCGTCTCGGACAGCAGCAGCCGCTTGCGATGAGGATCGTAGCGGCGGGTCCATTCGACCATGACCTCGGCCGGAAGGGTCCGCACGGCCAGGCCGTGTCGTGACAGCAGGCGGGCGCGGGCCCGGGTCTCGAACGGCTCTCCCGGCGTTTCGGCCTCCAGCGCCTCAGCCAGCGCCTCACCCAGGACGTCGAGTTCGGGAAAGTGGTTGCGGCGCCCCTGGATATAGTCCCGCACCCGGTCGGCGGGCGTCTCGTCGCCGGCGCCGCCGGCGATATCGGCCTCGGCCCGGTCGCGGGCACGCCGATCCGCGAAGGCCCGGTACAGGCGCAACAGGGCGTCGGCGGCGGCGGGCTGGTCCTCCGCCAGCTGGACGATCTCGTGGCGCGGGACCGGCAGGCCCTGGAACAGCGGGTCGGCAAAGGCTTCCGCCAGTTCCGACTCCGTCGCCGGCCCGCCGGATTGGCCAAGGGTGCGCAGATCGACGTCGTAGGTATCGGCCAGACGCAGCAGGAGCTGGGCCGAGACCGGCCGCTGGTTGCGTTCTATGTGGTTGAGATAGCTGGGGGAAACGCCGAGGTCGGCGGCCATCGCCGTCTGGGTCAGCGCCAGATCGCGCCGCAGCCGCTTGAGGCGGCCTCCCAGGAACAGCTTGCGGTCGGCGGTCGCTTCCATCGCCGCACGATGTCACAGAATGACTTAAGAACAAGTGTCATGATGTGACTAAACGACATGATATTTGGCGGGGCTGCAGTGTCATTCGTGACTGTAGCGTGTTCCTCTCCACGCCACCGTGGCGGACCGGCCGCGACTTGCAGAGACCCCGACCATGTCCACCTTCGCCGACCTCGTTCCTTCGCCCGCCGGCCGTTTCGATGGCGTCGAGCGGCCCTATTCGCCCGAGGATGTGCTGCGCCTGCGTGGCTCGCTGCCGATCACCCACACCCTGGCCGAGCGGGGCGCCAACCGTCTGTGGCAGCTGCTGCATGACGAACCGTTCGTCAACGCGCTCGGCGCCGTCACCGGCAACCAGGCCATGCAGATGGTCCGCGCCGGGCTGAAGGCCATCTATCTGTCCGGCTGGCAGGTCGCCGCCGACGCCAACACCGCCGGCGCCATGTACCCTGACCAGTCGCTGTATCCGGCCAACGCCGCGCCCGAGCTGTGCCGCCGCATCAATCGCACCCTGCAGCGCGCCGACCAGATCGAGCATGCCGAGGGCGGGGCGAAGCGCGACTGGTTCGCGCCCATCGTCGCCGACGCGGAGGCCGGCTTCGGCGGGCCCTTGAACAGCTTCGAGATCATGAAGGCCTTCATCGAGGCCGGCGCCGCCGGCGTCCATTTCGAGGACCAGCTGGCGTCCGAGAAGAAATGCGGCCACCTGGGCGGCAAGGTGTTGATCCCGACCCAGGCGCATGAGCGCAACCTCATCGCCGCCCGCCTCGCCGCCGACGTCATGGGCGCGCCGACGCTGATCGTGGCGCGAACCGACGCCGAGAGCGCCCAGCTGATCACCTCGGACATCGACGAACGGGACCATCCCTTCATCCGGCGCGACGATCGCACCCCGGAAGGCTTCTTCCGGCTCAAGGAGGGCACGGGCCTCGACCACTGCATCGCCCGTGGCCTGGCCTACGCCAGATACGCCGACGTGCTGTGGTGGGAGACCTCCCATCCCGATCTGGACGACGCCCGCCGCTTCGCCGAGGCGATCCAGAAGCAGCACCCCGGCAAGCTGATGGCCTACAACTGCTCCCCGTCGTTCAATTGGAAGGCGAAGCTGGACGACGCCACCATCGCCAAATTCCAGCGCGAGCTGGGGGCCATGGGCTACAAATTCCAGTTCGTGACGCTGGCCGGCTTCCACGCCCTCAACAACTCGATGTTCGAACTGGCCGACGGCTACCGCGACCGCGGCATGGCCGCCTATTCCGAGCTGCAGCAGCGCGAGTTCGCCAACGAGGCCGCCGGCTACACAGCCACCCGCCACCAGCGCGAGGTCGGCACCGGCTATTTCGATCAGGTCGCCACCGTCATCTCGAATGGCACGTCTTCGACCACGGCGATGAAGCAATCCACCGAGGCCGCGCAGTTCGTCGCGGCGGAATGAGCAGGAGAAGACCCATGGAACCCATGACCCGACCGCAGGCGATCATAGACTTCTGCCTGGCCCCCCTGAACCTCGACACCCGGAGCGAGGCCGAGCGTGAGGTGCGCCGTCGGCTGGAGCACGTCATCAAGACCTTCCAGCAGCGCGCCGCCCGCCCCGTGGCCGTGGATTTCTCGTCGATGCCCTCGCAGGTCATCAACGAGGCCGCGCACGGCTACGAATAGGCGGGTTCGTCAGGCCGCGATCGACCGGGCCGCCGCCTGGGGCAGGGTGACCATCAGGTTCAGCAGCTCCGCGGCGTCGAACGGCTTGGCCAGATGCAGGTCCGCGCCGGCGGCCTCGGCGGCGACGATGTGTTCCGGCAGGGCGTTGGCCGTCAGCATGACGATCGGCGTCCGCTCCAGGCCCATCGCCGCCTCGTGCAGCCGGATCTCGCGGGTGGCGGTCAGCCCGTCCATCACGGGCATCTGCATGTCCATCAGGATCAGGTCGTAGTCGGCGTCGCGCATGGCCTGCAGCGCCTGGGCGCCGTCCTCGACCGAGGTCAGGGCTACGTCGGCCTGGGCCAGGATCATCTCGACCACGCGGCGGTTCACCGGGTGGTCGTCGGCCATCAGCACCCGGGTGGTCCGGCGCTCGGCCGTTTCGTCCTCCGCCGGCGGCGCGACGGAGACCACGGGCGCGTCGGCGGCCCGCAGCGGCACGGTCAGGATGAAGGCGGATCCGCCGCCCGGCTCGCTCTCGCAGTCGAGGTCGCCGCCCATCATCTCGGCCAGTTGCCGCGATATGGCCAGGCCCAGGCCCGAGCCGCCGAATTTGCGCGTGATCGCCCCGTCGGCCTGTTCGAAGCGGCTGAACAGCCGCTCGCGGGTGTCGCAGTCGAAGCCGATCCCGGTGTCCTCGACCGAGAATCGCAGGGTCGGTCCGCCGTCCCGGTCGGGGCCGGTGGCGGCGGTCAGGCTGACGAAGCCCTCGCTGGTGAACTTGACCGCGTTGGAGACCAGATTGGTCAGGATCTGCTTCAGCCGCACCACGTCGCCGGCGATCCAGCGGTCCGCCTCGGGCGCGATCTCGACGAAGAACTGCAGCCCCTTTTCGCGCGCCGACGCCTCGTAGAGCCGGGCCGCGTCACGGACGGCGCTGCCGAGGTCGAACGCCTCCTCCGACAGTTCCAGGCGGCCGGACTCGACCCGCGCCAGATCGAGGATGTCGCTGAGCAGGACCTGCAGCGTACGGCCCGAGGAGTGGATCAGATCCAGCATCTCGCTCTGCTGCGCCGACAGGCCGGTGTGGGCGAGCGCCTGGGCCACGCCGATGACGCCGTTGAGGGGCGTGCGGATCTCGTGGCTCATATTGGCCAGGAACTGGCTCTTGGCCGCGTTGGCGGCCTGGGCGGCGTCGCGCGCCTCGGCCAGCGCCCGCGCGTCGTTCTTCAGGTCGGTGATGTCGGTGCAGACGGTGACGATGCCCCCGGCCGCCGTGCGGCGGTCGGCCACGCGCAGCCAGCGGTCGCCGGCGATGCGCTGTTCCATCATCGCCGACAGGGCGCGGCGCGATTCCATGCGCTCGGCGATCCATTCCGTCTCGCGGCCCTTGGCTTCGGCGTAGAGACCCTCGTCCAGCCCGATCTGGATGATTTCGCGGAAGGTCATTCCGGCCTGGAGATTGGACGACAGCTCCGGATTCACCTCGTCATAGCGATTGTTCCACAGCACCAGGCGGTCGTCCGCGTCGAAGAAGGCCAGGCCGTCGGGCATGGCGTCGATGGCCTCCCGGATCTGGTTCAGGGCGCTGGCGCGGGAGAAGTAGCCCATCCAGGCGACCGCGCCCGCGACGGCCACGATGCTCATCACCATCACGGTCAGCACCGCCAGCATCGTCGAGGCGGACAAGGTGGGGCCCACGTCAGCCGCGGCGATGGCGCCCGCGGCCTCGGGCGTGACGGCCATGGCGCTCATGGCCGTGAAATGAAGGAAGATGATCGCCAGCGCCCCGGACAGGCAGGTCGCCACGAAGCGTGCGGTTCCCTTGCCGTAGACGACGGCCCCGGTGGCCAGGGCCATGATCAGACCGCCCGCGACGGCGGCTCCCGCAAGGACGGGATCCCAGCCGATGACCCGTCCCGGCAGGTCCAGGGCGGCGATGCCCACGAAATGCATGGAGGCCACGCCGGACAGGCCGACCATGCCGCCCAGCGCGCGGTGCAGGCGGCTGCTCCTGATCATCAGGACGACGGAGCCGAGCGCGACGCCGGCCACGCAGAGGGCGAGCGACGCCAGCGTCAGCAGCAGGTCGTAGCGGACCTCGCCGCCGGCGTCATAGCCCTGCATGGCCACGAAATGGGTGGAGAAGGCCGCGACGCCCCCGACGACGGCGCCGAGCAGCGCGACCTCGCGCCGGCGCGCCCGCTGAAGGCTCCGGGCCTCGACCAACAGGCGGAAGGCCGTCCCGAGGCCGAAAATGCACAGCCCGGCGGCCGCCAGCGTCCAGCGCCAGTCGTGCTCGATCGTCAGGCAGTACAGGATCCGGTCCAAGTCGCCCCCTTCTGACCGGACACCATCGGCGAAAGGGGTGAAGAAACCGTGGCCGCAGCGGCTCTAGACTGCGGCGGGATCGATCTCGACTTCGAACGCCTGGCCGAGCACGGAGGTCGGATTGACCTGGGCGTGGTCGCGGCGGACCTCGAAATGCAGGTGCGGGCCGGTGGAGCGGCCGGTCGAGCCGACCAGGCCGATGCGCTCGTCCGCGGCGACCTTGTCGCCCCTCGCCACATCGATGCGGCTCAGGTGGGCGTACAGGGTGCTCATCCCGTTGGGGTGGCGCACCTCGATGAAACGGCCGTAGCCCTTGGCGTCATAGCCGGTGCGGAGCACCTCGCCCTCGCAGGCGACGTAGACGCTGGTGCCCTGCGGGGCGGCGATGTCGACCCCCTTGTGCTGTCGGGCCCGCGCTTCACTGGCGAGACGGCGCAGGCCATAGGCCGAGTTGATGGCGTAGCCGCGCAGCGGCGCGACGAAGGCGATCAGCCGGGTCATCGCGCCGGCCGGCCGGGCGACGGCGGTCACCGGGGGCGCCTCGGGCACGGCCATCTCGGCTTCGGCAGGCGCGTAATAGGGTTCGGGGGCAGGGGCGAAGGCCATGGCCAGCACGGCGACCGAGGTCAGCGCGGCGGCTTGGCCGGAATGGAACAGGAACGACCGGACGGTCGGCAACAGGCGTCGCATGGGCGGCGTCAGCTCCGTCTTTGCGGCTCGATTGAGCAGTGAAGGCGCCGACGGGCCGCCCGACAGGCGACGCTCTCGGCCGGCGACCGGGAGGAGCTCTTCCTAGGGGCCGGGCTGGGCGACTTTGGGGCCAAAAAGGTTCCGTCAGGGCGACAGGAGGTCGCAGCGGAGCCGTGGAAAGGCCTACAAAATCAATAAAAAGCGATGCGCGCAAAAAAGGCGCGCCACCCGAAGGCGGCGCGCCCGATTGGAGATTCTCCGCGCCTACTGGAGCGGCAGGCGGAAGGTGATGGCCCCGACGTGACTGTCCGCCGCGTCGCCGAAGCGGCCGCGGTAGCCGAACGAAACCGTACCGGGGCCGACGTCGGCCTCAAGTCCGGCCGAGGCGATCATCGAACCGCCGAACGGGTCTTCGATGTCGCGCTCGAGGACCTGTGCGGGGTTGCCGGCGATGCCGACCCGGACGGCGTCGCTGCTGTCGCCGAAGGTGTCGCGATAGCCGCCCTCGATCCAGAAATTCGTCCCGTTTCCGCCGCCCTCGGCCCGCAGCGAGATTTCGCCGCTGGCCGCCTGCACCGTGCGGTCCTCGTATTCGTACTGGGCGGCGATGCCCTGTTCGACGTAGCCGTTGACGTCGGTCGAGACGAAGTTGAGGGCGGCGCGGGGGGAGAGGGCGATGCCGCCCATCTCGAACCAGGTCCCGGCCTGCAGGCGGGCGCCAAGGCTGCCGCCGTCGGTCTCGCCGCTGTGAACGACCGGGGCCAGCGAGGTGACGCGGGTGATGTCGTCGTAGTGGTCAATCGAGCCGCCGACGGTGGCGTTGACGAACATGCCGCCGGAACGCCAGCCGGCGTAGATGTCGAAGGCATAGGTTTGGACGTCGAAGTCCATCAGCCCGGCTTCGACCTCGGCCGTGCGGAAGGTGCCCGCCAGGCCGAAGCGCGCGGAGCCTGACATGACATGGTCGAGGCCGACCCGCCCGCCCCAGCCGGTCGCCTCGGCGGCGGCCACGACGCCGCGGGCGTCAGTTTCGACACTGTCGTAGAGCGCCCCGAACGTCACATGGGTGCCGGGCTCCCACGCGCCGCGCGCCGACAGACCCTCGCTGGCGAGATCCAGCAGGTCCTCGCGCTGGCGGAAGCCTGTTTCGGCCTGGACCGCCGATTGGGCGCCGAGGTCGCCGTAGTAGAGGTAGTCGTTGGCCAGCGCCGCGATCAGCCGGTGCCCGGCGGCCGTCGGGTGGACGCTGTCCCAGTACAGGTAACTGTCGGGGTTGGAGCAGACGGTCAGGGTGACCTGGTTGAAGCAGGCGTCGCGGGCGTTGGTGAGCCCGAAGAGGCCCGGACTGCCCGCCAGGGTGTCGCTGATCTTGTACAGGTCCATCAGGATGATGTTGCTGTCCGGATTGTTGGCGGCGACCGTGAACAGGCCGGCGGACAGAGCCGAGTTGAAGGTGGTCCCGGCGAAGTCGGCCAGCGGGCCGAGCGGCGCGCCCGAGCCCTGGTTGAACTGGGGCGTGATGCCCAGACGCGGCAGGTTGGAAACCAGCACCGTGCCGGCGCCGGCGCCGGCGACCGAGTTGACGATGAAGTTGATGTCCGCGGCGGCGGCCAGGGCGGTGGGCTGTACGAAGGACTGCGGGTTGGTCACGGCCTGCTGGGCCGGCGGCAGAACGGCGAAGGCGGTAAGTTGCTGGAACAGGTTGTTGGCGCCGCCGAGAACGCTGACCAGGTCGTTGGCTCCGAAGGTTCCGCCGCCGCCGGTATAGGCCAGCAGCTGGTTGCGCATGCCGGGCGGCAGGGCGGCGTTGTCGGTGCGCGCGCCGCCGAAGGCGTAGTTGACGCTGCCGGTCACCGGCGCGCCCGCGGTGTAGCGGCCCGCGTTGAAGCCCAGCAGTTCGGTGAACACCGGGCCGTTGGAGAACCGGCCCTGGAAATAGGGTGGGGACGTCGGCTGACCGCTGATGGCGTAGAGGTTGCCGTTGTCGCTGAGGCTGTCGCCGAACACGACCAGACGGCCATAGCTCTGGGCGCTGGCGGTGGATGCGAATGCGCCGATGGCGGCGACGGTCAGCGCGGCGGCCGCCGCGTTGCGCAGGAAACGAGACATCGATGATCCTCCCTCGGTCGTCATCATGCGACCGTTGCGAGCACTCTGCTCCCGTTTTCGCGGTGCGCAAGATGCCGCCGGGGAAGCTTTCAGTGCAGCATCCGGAAGCGCAGCGTCCCGGCCACACTCCGCAACGCCTTCAGCGCGGCCGGATCGTAGTCGCGGTCGACGTCGGTGATGACATAGCCGGTGCGCTCGTCGGTCTTCAGGTGCTGGCCGAGGATGTTCAGCCCGGCCGCGGCGAGGGCGCGGTTCAGCTCGGCCAGAACGCCGGGCTGGTTGCGGTGGATGTGCAGGATGCGGTGCGCGCCCGACACCTCGGCCAGCTGCACGTTCGGCAGGTTGACGCAGAAGGTGGTGTCGCCCCGGTTCAGATAGCCCAGCAGCCGTTCGGCGGCGAACTCGGCGATGGCTTCCTGGGCCTCCTCGGTCGAGCCGCCGATGTGCGGGGTGAGGATGACGTTCTTCAGGCCACGCAGGGGGCTGTCGAACGGATCGGCGTTGGTCGCCGGCTCGTCCGGAAAGACGTCGAGGGCCGCCCCGCCGATCCGGCCCGAGCCCAGCGCCTGGGCCAGGGCGCCGACGTCGACGACGTGGCCTCGCGACAGGTTCAGCAGCAGCGCTCCCGGCTTCATCCGCGACAGTTCGGCCGCGCCGATCAGGGCGGCGTTGTCGGCCCGGCCGTCGACGTGCAGGCTGACCACGTCGCTCTCGCCCAGAAGGGCGTCCAGCGACGGCATGCGGCGCGCATTGCCCAGCGCCAGCCGCTCGGTCAGGTCGTGGAAGACGACCCGCATGCCCAGCGCCTCGGCCAGCACCGAGAGCTGGGAGCCGATGGCGCCGTAGCCGACGATGCCCAGGGTCTTGCCGCGCAGCTCGCGCGAGCCCGTGGCGGACTTGTTCCATTCCCCCCGGTGCATGGCGGCGGACTTGTCGGTCACGTCCCTGAGCAGGGCGATGGCCAGGCCGATCGCCAGCTCGACCACCGAGCGGGTGTTGGACCAGGGGGCGTTGAACACCGCCACGCCCCGCTCAGCGGCGGCCTCGAGGTCGATCTGATTGGTGCCGATGCAGAAGGCGGCGACCGCCATCAGCTTGTCGGCGGCGTCGAGGACGCGGGCGCTGACCTGGGTTCTGGAGCGGACGCCCAGCACGTGCACGCCCTTGATGCGCTCGATCAGGGCGTCCTCGCCCAGGGCCTCCTTGACCGTCTCGACCTGATAGCCGGCGCTTTCCAGCCGTTCGACGGCCGCGGGGTGGATGGCTTCCAGCAGCAGCATCCGCATCCGGCTGCGTGGATACGACCAGCGGCCGGACAGGCCCTCCAGATGCAGCAGTTCGTCGATCGAGCGGACCTCGGCGTCGGCGGCGGCGACCGCCCGCTCGCGGCGGACCACCTCGGTGAAGGCGTAGAAGCGGTCGGCCACGCCGGCCTGCTTCACCTCGGCGTCGGTCCAGCCGTCGCCGACCATGACGACCGGGCGGGGCAGGGAGAGGCCTTTCAGCGCCTCGGCCTTGCCGAACGGGGCGAGCAGGGGGCTGTCGGCGACGCCGGCGACCCGCTCGCCATCGTAGACGAGGTCGTTGGCGACGACCCGGTCGGGCGGAACGCCGAGGCTGTCGGCGACGCCCGCGATGATCTCGCGGAAGCCGCCGGAGACGATGACCAGCCGGTCGGCGTGGTTGCGGAAGAAGGTCCGGTTCCGCTCCACCGAGGGGGTCAGGCGGCGGATGGCGTCCCGCGCCAGCTGGTCGATATGGCCGCGGGTCAGGGGCAGCAGGGCGAGGCGGCGCTTCAGGGCCTCGGCGAAGGGGATCTCGCCGGCCATGGCGAGATCCGTCAGCCGTTCGATCTCGAGCCGGACAGCGGCGGCGTCGGGCCGGTCCTCGAGGGCGATCCCGGCGAGAAGCTCCAGCGTCTCGAAGTCGACGAGCGTGGAGTCGAAATCGAAAACCCAGATCGCGTCAGCCATGGCGTCGAGCTTGGCTCACCTTCGCAGATGCAGCAATGGCCACTTTTCACCCGGGTGAAATCCGCAACGACGGAGTGTCAGCGTCGGCAGAGTCTGCAGAATTGCAGCGGAACAGCGGGGGCGGAGTCGGCAGAGTCGGCATCGGCGCGCCTCGGGCGGTGCGGCGGAGATGCGATTGTCAAAGACCGGCGCCTGCCCTCGCGACAGGACGAGCGGCATTATGCGCCCGCTGTCGGCCCGGGCGGGCAGATGGGCTCGAGAAAAGGCGATGTGATTGAAGTCGCCGCAGGTTTTCCGCGCAATCCGACTATAGATTCGCGGATTGCCAGCACAGCGACCGGAACTCCTTGAGAGCGGGGCATCACCGGCACGAAGACGCCGGCCGCGCCCTTGAGGCCGACCGGCGCACACGCCGCAGGCCGTTCCGTCGGATTCCGACGAGAGTCAGAAGCGTCCGAGGCTGCGCAGCCTGCTGTCGGGCCGCCGGGCGTCGAGCGCCGCCGCGCCCACCGCGGCCGCGATCGTGGCCAGGGCGAGAATCGCCCCGCCTTCCTTCGCGTGCTCGCGGGCGTAGGTTCCCGCTTCGGAGGCGTAGTGACGCGCCCGCTTGCCGTGCTTCTTCAGCGCCTTGCGCGAGGTATGGCGGGTGTCGTGAAGGAAGCGCCGCGAGCGGTGGCCGGCCTCGTCGCCGAACTCGGCGGCGCGTTCGCCGGCTTCGCTGACGCCGCGCCGCACCGTCTCGGCCAGATCGTCGAAACGGGTGCGCAGCCCGTCCGTGTCGACCCAGCGGCGCGGACTGATCCGGCCGCGCAGGCTTTCCAGCCGGGTGGGGCCGGTGCGCTGGTTCAGCAGCAGGGTGGCCAGGCCAACGCCGGCGAGGATGGCGACGACGCCGGCGGCGATGCCGGGATGCTTGCGAACCTCGGCCAGGGCGGAGAACTGTCGAACCATGGGATAGTAGACCTCTTCGTCGAGACCGTCGTCGGTCGGGTCGTACAGCCCGTCCTCGTCCGGTTGCCAGGCGGAACTCCTGTCCCGCATCAGGCTAGGAGCGAACCGCGCGAAAAGAGGTTCCGCGAGGCCCGGCAGGGCGGAATAGAAACTGGCGATCAGCCGGCTGCCGCCACCGACGGTGATCTCCCGGATCGGATGGGCGGCGCAGTACAGGATGGTGTCGGCCACCACATGGGTCGCATAGACCGGCTGGGGATTGTGCATCGCCTGGCCGGTCAGGTTGCGGGCGTGCCTGTTGTAGGGCGTGTCGATGGCCCCGGGCTTGACCAGGCTGACGGTGACCGGCGCCTGTTCGCGCATCAGCTCCATGCGCAGGGCGTTGGTGAAGCCCTTCACCGCGTGTTTGGAGGCCGAATAGACGCCCTGGATCGGGATCGGCGCGTCTGAAAGGATCGAGCCGACGTTGATGATCGCCCCGCCGCCGGGCCGCTCGCGCAGGTGCTTCGCGGCGACCAGCGAGCCGTTGACCACGCCCCAGTAGTTGGTCTCGAACAGCCGGCGCTGGTCCTCCAGCGACGTCTCGCGGATGGCGCCGAAGATCGACACGCCGGCGTTGTTGATCCAGGTGTCGAAACCGCCGAACAGCCGCACGCATTTTTCGGCCGCCTCGGCGAGGGCGTCGTGGTCTGCGACGTCGGCCACGGCCCAGGCCGCCCGCGCCCCGGTGGCCTGAAGCTCTTCCGTCAGCGCCTTCAGATCGCTTTCGCCGCGCGCGATCAGGAACACGCAGGCCCCCGCCCGCGCCGCCCGCCGCGCCACCGCCAGGCCGATTCCCGAGGTCGCGCCAGTGACCACTATGGCCTGCTGGTTCAGGGGCTTGAGCGTCGCTTTGGTCATGAAACCGCCGGCTGGATGGGGTCTGGAAGGGCCTTGGGGAACGGGGCCGCGACCCCGCCGGTTCCTGCTCTAGCACGCTGCCCTTACCATCTGCGATACGGGCGCCTATCTTGCGGCGCTTCCGCACAACCGCCCCCTTCGAGGACCGCCGTGACCGATCACGCGCCCGCCGCCGCGCCTTCCGCTGACAACATCGCCGCCGCCTTCCAGATCGAGGGCTGGCCGGTGCGCGGCCGCCTCGTCCGGCTGGGGGACGCCATCGACGCCATCCTGTCGGCCCACGCCTATCCGGAGCCGGTCGCCGCCCTGCTGGGCGAGGCCTGCGCCCTGGCCGCCCTGATCGGCTCCAGCCTGAAGTTCGAAGGCCGGCTGATCGTCCAGGCGCAGGGCGACGGCCCGGTTCGCTATGTGGTGGCCGATTACGACACCCAGGGCCATCTGCGCGGCTACTGCCGCTTCGATCCCGAGGAGGTGGCCGCCGTCTCGCACGGCTTCGCCCGTCCGGGCGCCCGCACCCTGCTGGGCGAGGGCCTGTTCGTCATGACCCTGGACCGCGGCCCGGACTTCGAGCGCACCCAGGGCATCACCCCGATCGAGGGCGAGAGCCTGTCGCTGGCCGCCGAACACTATTTCCAGCAGTCCGAGCAGATCCCGACCCGCGTCCGGCTGGCCGTCGGGGCCGTGACCACCGATGGCGGCACGGCGTGGCGGGCCGGCGGGGCGCTGATCCAGCTGATCGCCGGCGACGCGGCGCGCGGCTCGACCGAGGAGGCCTGGGACCGGTCGCGGGCCCTGTTCCAGACCCTCGGTGATGACGAGCTGATCGATCCCACCATCTCGCCCGAGACCCTGCTGTTCCGCCTGTTCCACGAGGACGGCGTGCGGCTTGAGGACGCCCGGGTCCTGCAGGCCGTGTGCCGCTGTTCGAAGGAGCGCATCGGCGCCGTGCTGGCCTCGTTCGGGCCGGAGGAGCGCGCGGAGATGGTCGAGCCGGACGGCAAGATCCGGGTGACCTGCGAATACTGCGCGACGGTCTACGAACTGGAGCCGGAAGAGATCGCGGCCGGCTGAACCTGGGCCGCGGGCGGCGACGGCGTCAGGGGGCCCAGCGCAAGCACGCCGTCATAGAGCCCGTCTTCCGAGGGTCGCAGAACGATGCCGCGTTCATCGGGGCGAGGGTAGGCCGGGGCGATGTCGCGCGGTCCGCACCGATCGGCCACGCAACTCCATGACTGACCGCCCTGCTGGGCGACTTCGAGGCTGACGACGTCCGCCGGGGGCAGAAGGGCGGCGGCGCCCAGGAGATCGTCGCCAGGAATGCGCGCCTTCATGGCGTGGAAGTCCCCGACCAGCACAAGCACGCGCGCCCGGGGCCGCGTCTTCGCCGCTCGCGCCAGCCGGACCGCCATTTCGAGTTCGTCGTAGTTCTGGTCGAAGCCTTCGACGCGGCGATCCGAAGGCCGGAAGGCGCTGAACGAGACGTCGTGCCCGTCGGCCTTGAGGCGCCGCACGGACTGCATCATGTCCAGCATGGCTGCGCTGGAGCGGCCGTCCTGGATTCGCAGGTTCCAGAAGGGCGTGTCGTGCAGGGCTGCGGCCGCCGAGGCGTCGTCCGGCGCCTCGAGGAAAGCGTCCAGCCGGGGTTGCATCACGTCGGCCAGTTCCAGCGCTACAATGACCGGGCCCTGTGCAGCCGCGGCGCAGACGATCCTGGCGAAGGCGGCGGGGATTTCCTCTGTCCCGTGATCCTCGCCAACGATGATGAATCGCCGGTCCATCGCCAGCAGCGCCTCCGTTCCGGGCGGCGGTTCGCACCCGGGGGCCGCGGACAACGCCGCCGCCATGACCATGGCGATCATTCGTCAGGCCTCCCTATGTAAGGTTGCATAGCTGGACCGGACACCAAGGCGGAATTGTGGTCCGGTCCGCCGTAACGCCGGCTTGCGAAGCCCCATAGGGTCCGTCATGCTCCGGCGTCCAATCGCTGATCAGGGGAGGATCGCATGACCATGGAATCGCCCAGTCAGGTTCAGGGCTTCGACTGGAAGCAGCTGTTCTTTTCGTTCGAGGGCCGCACGCGGCGCTCCCATTTCTGGATCGGCTGGCTGGTCTGCCTGGGTCTCGGCGTCGTGTTCGGCTGGATCCCGATACTCGGCTTCTTCCTCTCCATCGCGCTGATCTGGCCGAACCTGGCGATCACCGTGAAGCGCCTCCATGACATGGGCCATTCGGGCTGGCTCGCCGCCATTCCCTATGTGGTCGGCATCGTCGGTTCGATTGCGGCCGTCATGATGATCGGCGCCAGCGCCTTCATGAACGCCTCGGCGCTCGAGAACGAGGATCCGGCGGCGATCTTCGCCCTGATCGCCCCGGCCATGGGCCTGTTCGGCGTGATGCTGCTGGTCGGGTTCGGCTTCCTGCTTTGGATCGGCGTGACGGACGGCCAGCGCGGCGACAACCGCTTCGGTCCCGATCCGAAGGCCTCTCCGGCCGCGACCTTCAGCTAGACAGGGCGAAGAACCGGGCGCGGGTGGCGGACGGCGCATTCCGCGCTTTCCGGCCGGACGTAGATCGAGGTCAGTTGCGGAAAGCGGGCGCTCAGGTCCGCCTCGATGCGCTCGATCAGCCGTTCGGCGTCGCCCATCGGCAGGCTGTCGTCGAAGTCGGCGCTTATCGCCACGAACACCACCTCGGGCGAGGTGTGGACGGTGCGCACGTGGTTGACCGAGGTGATGGCCGGATAGTCGTCCAGCACGCTCCACACCCCGGCGAGCAGATCCGGGTCGGCGCTTTCGCCGATCAGCAGGCCCTTGGATTCCCGAGCCAGCAGCAGCGCCACCAGGGCGAGGATCACGCCGATGCCGATGGAGGCCAGCCCGTCGATGCGCGGATCGCCGAGGGCGTGGCTGGCCCAGACGCCGAGGGCTGCGATGATCAGCCCGAGCAGGGCCGCGCTGTCCTCGAACAGCACGATGAAGGTGGTCGGGTCCTTGGAGCGGCGCACGGCGCGCCACCAGCCGGCGCCCTGCCGCTCGCGGTCGAACTTCCGGACGGCGATGGCCCACGAGGTCCCCTCCAGCAGCATGGCGACTGCCAGGACGATGTAGTTGATCAGCGGGTCGCGCAGGGGCTCGGGCTCGCGGATGTGACGCCAGCCCTCGTAGATCGACACCCCGGCCCCGACCGCGAAGATCAGGATCGCCACCACGAAGGCCCAGAAATACAGCTCGCGGCCGTAGCCGAACGGATGGAGGGCGTCGGGCGGGCGTTTGGCCCGGTGCTGGCCGTAGAGCAGCAGCACCTGGTTGCCGCTGTCCACGAGGGAGTGGATGCCCTCGGTCAGCATCGAGGAGGAGCCGCTGATGGCGGCGGCGACGAATTTGGCGACGGCGATGCCCAGATTGGCGACCAGGGCGCCGATCAGGACGATGTTGGCCTTGATCGGATGGGGCTCGGTCGTCTCGCTACCGGTGCGCATGGGCGTCGGGGTCCTGCAGGCCAGGCAGGAACAATCGGCTCAGCCTGGAGTCGTTCCGTCCGCAGCCAGGCGGGCGGCGCGGAACGCGGGGCTCTAGCCCCCCAGGTCCAGCGAATAGCCCGCCGAGCGCACCGTGCGGATCGGATTGACCGTGCCTTCGATGTTCAGGGCCTTGCGCAGGCGACCGACGTGGACGTCGACGGTGCGGGCCTCGACATAGACATCGGAGCCCCAGACGGCGTCGAGCAGCTGCTCGCGGCTGAAGACGCGGCCGGGGTGCTGCATCAGGTGGTCGAGCAGGCGGAACTCGGTCGGGCCGAGGTGGATCTCCTGACCGGCGCGGCGGACGCGGTGGGCGACGCGATCGATGACGATGTCGCCGTGGTTCAGCCGGTCGTCGGCCAGGCCCGGACGGATGCGGCGCAGAACGGCGCGGATGCGGGCGTTCAGCTCGACCATCGAGAAGGGCTTGGTCATGTAGTCGTCAGCGCCGGTGTCGAGACCGCGCACGCGGTCGGTCTCCTCGGCGCGGGCGGTGACCATGATGACCGGCAGGTTGCGGGTCTCGGCCTTGCCGCGGATGCGCCGGCACACCTCGATCCCGGACAGCTTGGGCAGCATCCAGTCGAGCAGCACCAGGTCGGGCATCCGCTCCTCGATCTGCAGCATGCCCTCCTCGCCGTCGGAGGCGACGACGACCCGGTAGCCTTCCTTCTCGAGGTTGTACTGGACGAGCGTGGCCAGCGCGTCCTCGTCTTCCATCACCAGAACATAGGGCTGCACGTCGTGATCTCCCGGTCAGGTCAGGGGATGGCGGGGCCGTCGCCGGGCGCGGGAGTCCAGCGCGGGCGCTCGCCCGTGAACTCCTGTCCCGTGACTTCGTAGTAGATGGTCTCGGCGATGTTGGTGGCGTGGTCGCCGATGCGCTCGAGGTTCTTGGCCATGAACAGCAGGTGGGTGCAGGCGCCGATCATGCGCGGGTCGCCCATCATGTAGGTCAGCAGCTCGCGGAACAGGCTGTTGTAGTGCTCGTCGACCTCGTCGTCGGTGTTCCAGACGGCGATGGCCCGCTCCACCTCGGCGGCGGCATAGGCGTCGAGGACGTCGCGCAGACGCATGGAGACGAGCTTGCCCATCCGTTCGATCGACCGGGTCAGGGGCTGCATCGGCTCGCCCTCGGCGAGGATCAGGCCGCGCTTGGCGATGTTCTTGGCCAGGTCGCCGGTGCGTTCCAGATCGGTGGCCAGCTTCATCGCCGACAGGGTGCGGCGCAGGTCCGAGGCGACCGGCTGGCGCAGGGCGATCAGGCGGATGGCCTTCTTCTCGATGTCGCGGTGCATGGCGTCCAGGCGGGCGTCGCGCTCGACCACGGAGCGGCCCAGGGCGATGTCGCGGCGGGCGACGGATTCCACGGCGTCGGCGACCTGGGCCTCGGCCAGGCCGCCCATGCGGGCGACCTCGGCGGTCAGCTGGTCCAGTTCGTCGCCATAGGCTTTGACGATGTGCTCGGTCATGGGCCCTGTCCTAGCCGAAACGGCCGGTGATGTAGTCGAGCGTGCGCCGCTCGCGCGGGTTGGTGAAGATGTCTTCGGTGTCGCCCATCTCGACCAGCCGGCCGAGGTGGAAGAAGGCCGTGCGCTGGCTGACCCGCGCCGCCTGGGCCATCGAATGGGTGACGATGACGATGCAGTAGCGCTCGCGCAGCTCGTCGATCAGCTCCTCGATCTTGGCCGTGGCGATCGGGTCAAGGGCCGAGCAGGGCTCGTCCATCAGGATGACTTCCGGCTCGACCGCGATGGCGCGGGCGATGACCAGCCGCTGCTGCTGGCCGCCCGAGAGGCCGGTCCCCGGGGAGTGCAGCCGGTCGGCGACCTCGTCCCACAGGCCGGCGCGCTTCAGGGAGGCCTCGACGATGCCGTCCAGCTCGGCCTTGCCGTCCGCCAGGCCGTGGATGCGCGGTCCGTAGGCGACGTTCTCGTAGATGGTCTTGGGGAAGGGGTTGGGCTTCTGGAACACCATGCCGACGCGGGCGCGCAGCAGCACCGGGTCGACCGTGCGGGCGTTGACGTCGGCGCCGTCGATCTCGATCCGGCCCGCGACGCGCGCGCCGGGAATGGTGTCGTTCATGCGGTTCATGGTCCGCAGGAAGGTCGACTTGCCGCAGCCGGAGGGGCCGATCAGGGCGGTGACGGTCTTGTCGGCGATGTCCATCGAGACGTCGAACAAGGCCTGTTTGTCGCCATAGAAGACCGACACGTCGCGCGCGGCGATCTTGACCGGCGCATCGGGGTCGGCGCTGTGCAGGACGGCGGGGCGGGTGATCACCGGCGCCTCGGCGCGGGGGCCGCCGGACGAGCCGTCAGGCGCTCGAAACAACTTGAATTTCATTGGACTACCACCGGCGTTCGAAGCGGCGCCGCAGAACCACGGCGGCGGCGTTCATGACGACCATGAAGGCGAGGAGGACGAGGATGGCCGCGGCGGTGCGCTCGTGGAACGCGCGCTCCGAGGCGTTTTCCCAGATGTAGACCAGCGAGGGCAGGGCGCCGGTCGGTTCGGTCAGGCCGTGCGGAACGCCCGGCACGAAGCTGACCATGCCGATCAGCAGCAGCGGCGCGGTCTCGCCCAGGGCGTGGGCCATCGAGATGATGGCGCCCGTCATCACACCCGGCATGGCCAGCGGCAGGGTGTGCTGGAACACCGTCTGGGTCTTCGAGGCGCCCATGGCCAGGGCGGCCTCGCGGATCGACGGCGGCACCGCCTTCAGCGACGACCGGGTGGCGATGATGATGGTCGGCAGGGCCATCAGGGCCAGCACCAGTCCGCCGACCAGCGGACTGGCGCGGGGCAGGTGCATCCAGTTGATGAACAGCGCCAGGCCGAGCAGGCCGTAGATGATCGACGGCACCGCGGCCAGGTTGTTGATGTTGACCTCGATCAGATTGGTCAACCGCCCCCTGGGCGCGAACTCCTCCAGATACAGGGCCGCGCCGACGCCCAGCGGGATGGCGATGACGGCGGTCACCAGCAGCATCAGGGCCGAGCCGATCACCGCCCCCAGAACACCGGCCAGCTCCGGCTCCGTCGAGTCGCCGCGGGTGAACAGGGCGCCGTTGAAATGGCTCTCCACCTGGCCCCCGGCGCGCATCCGGTCCAGCCAGGCGATCTGCTCGTTCGACAGGCGGCGCTGTTCGGCCGGGGTGTCCAGCGAGATCTCGCCCTTGAAATAGAGGTCGGCGTCGTCCGACAGCGGCGCAGCGATCGGCACGGTCTGGCCGATCAGGCCGGGCTGCGCCTCGATCCGGTCGGCGGCGATGAATTTGAGCTCGGACGAGAACAGGCCCCGCATGGCGGTGGCCTTCGAGCCGGCGGCGTCGTCGACCACGCCGAAGCGGGCCAGCTGCTGTTCGGCGGCCAGCAGTTCGAAATTCGTGCCCTGGGGATAGGCCCGGTCGATCCGCGCCGGGTCCATGTAGACCGGCACGGTCATGGTGTGGGCGTAGAAGGCGGTGTGGCCCTGTTCGACGATCCGGCCGAGCAGGAGCAGCAGGAAGCTGACGGCCACGCCGATGGCCAGCAGGCCGTACAGCCGGAAGCGGATCTCGCGGCCATGGCGGCGCCTGAGGCCGGCGCGCATCCGGTCGGCGCGGACCGTTTCGTCGACGGGCGGGGAGCCCGGCTGAGGAAGGGCCGCGTCAGTCATACTGCTGCCGATAGGTATGGACGATACGCTGGGCGATGATGTTCAGCGCCAGGGTGATCAGGAACAGGGTCAGGCCGAGGCCGAAGGCGGCGAGGGTCTTGGGGCTGTCGAACTCCTGGTCGCCGGTCAGCAGGGTGACGATCTGCACCGTCACCGTCGTCACCGTGTCGAGGGGATTGAGGGTCAGCCGCGCCGCCAGGCCCGCGGCCATGGTCACGATCATGGTCTCGCCGATGGCCCGCGACATGGCCAGCAGCATGGCCCCCGCCACGCCCGGCAGGGCCGCCGGCAGCAGCACCCGGGTGACCGTCTCGGACTTCGTCGCCCCCATGGCGTAGGAGCCGTCGCGCAGGCTCTGCGGCACGGCGTTGATGATGTCGTCGGACAGCGAGCTGACGAACGGGATCAGCATGATCCCCATGACGCCGCCGGCCACCAGAGCCATCTGGTTCTGGACGAGCATCAGATACTGGCCGAGACCGTCCAGCGGTCCGCCGGCCAGCTGGGCCCCGATGCCGTTGAAGAACTCGCGAAAGGCCGGCCCCACGGTGAGGGCGGCGAAGAATCCGTAGACCACGGTCGGCACGCCGGCGAGAATCTCCAGCACCGGCTTGACCGTCGAGCGGAACACCGGCCCGGCGTACTCCGACAGGTAGATGGCCGCGAACAGGCCGACCGGCGCGGCCACCGCCATGGCGATCAGCATGATCAGGAAGGTGCCGGCGAACAGCGGCAGGGCCCCGAAGGCGCCGCTGGAGCCGACCTGGTCGGCGCGGATCGCCGTCTGCGGGCTCCACTGGGTCCCGAACAGGAATTCGGCGATCGGCACCGAGGCGAAGAAGCGCATCGAATCGAACACCAGCGAGGCGATGATGCCCACGGTGGTCAGCACCGCGATGGCCGAGCAGGCGAACAGCAGGCCGACGATCCAACCCTCGACCCGGTTGCGCGCCCGCAGCTCCGGCCGGATGCGGCTGAAGGCGAACAGGGCCCCGAGGACCCCGGCGAGCGCCGCCCCGGCCGCCGCGGCGCCCGCGCCGAGCGACGGAACCAGCACGGCGGCGCCGATCAGCACCGCCAGCGCCGGAACCAGGCTCCAGATCATCGCATAGGCGCCGTGCTGGCCGGGCCGCGAATGGGCCCTGACGCCCTGCTGGCGCCGGCGCGCCAGCCTGCGCCCGCCGATGTAGGCGGCGACGGCCATGGCGATCAGGAGCGGCGGGAGGAGCCAGGTCATGCGGGTCCGGAAGCGGGGAATCAGAACGCACCGGTCGCCCGGTTCACGCCGGGCGGAACCTGCCCGCGAATGGTCAGCGGATTACGACGGCGGCGTGACAGTTCTGTTACGGCGTTCGGCGGCCGGTCGGGGCGTTGTCACGAACCGGCCGTGGCTCCTTCGGGGCCGCCACGGGGAAGTAGGCGGTGAACACGGCGCCCTGTCCCGGCGCGCTCTCCACCGTCAGGCCGCCGCGGTGCCGGTTGACGATGTGTTTGACGATGGCCAGGCCCAGGCCGGTGCCGGAGCGCTCGCCGCTCTTCTGGCCCTCGACGCGATAGAACCGCTCGGTCAGGCGGGGCAGGTGCTCCCGCGCCATGCCCGGGCCGTGGTCGCGCACGGTGACGGCGGCGTAGCGCAGGCCCGTCTCGCGGTCCGGAGTGACCAGCGGCAGCCGCGTCGCCCCTTCCCCCCGGTTGCCGCCGGACCAGGGCGCCGACGCCTCGTCCAGCGTCACCTCGGGCTGGACGACGACCTCGATGGTGTCGCCGGCGGCCGAGTATTTGATGGCGTTGTCGACCAGGTTCTGGATCACCTGCACGATTTCGTCGCGGTCGCCGTGCACCGGCGCGCTGACGGCCCGGTCCTTCAGCGCCACCTGCACCTGGCGTTCGGCCGACAGCACGCTGATGGCGTCGATCACGTCCGAGGCCGCCCGCGCCAGGTCGACCCGGCCGGCCGGGGGGACGTGTTCGTTCAGTTCGATCCGGCTCAGCGACAGCAGGTCGGCGACCAGCCGGCTCATCCGCTCGGCCTGCGCCGCCATGATGTCGAGGAATTTGTCCCGCGCCTTGGGGTCTTCGCGGGCGTGGCCCCTCAGGGTCTCGATGAAGCCCGACAGCGACGCCAGCGGCGTGCGCAGCTCGTGGCTGGCGTTGGCCAGAAAGTCGACGCGCATCATCTCGGTGCGGCGCACGTCCGTCTCGTCGCGCAGCACCACCAGCGCCAGGGCGGACCCCTCCGCCGCGGCCAGGGGGCGGGTAAGGGCCCGCCAGTGACGCGTCTGCGCCCCGACCCCGGTGTAGTCCGTGGTCCGCTCCAGGCCGCCGAACAGGGCCTCGTCGACCGCCTCCAGCACCGCCGGGTCGCGCACGGCCGAGAGCAGCAGGGCGCCCTCGCGCGGAATCCTGAGCAGTTCGCGCGCCGCGGCATTGGCCAGCACCACCCGGCGCGACGCCAGGTCGTCCGCCTCGCCGCCGGACACCACCAGCACCGGATCCGCCAGCGCCTCGAACAGCCCGTCCAGCAGGGCCCGGTCGCCCGGCGACGGGGTCGATTCAGCCTCCCGCGCCTTCGCCCCGGCGGCCGCGGTCCGCGCCGGGCCGGGCCTCCGGTTCAGCGCCCAGGCGGTCAGCGCCACCAGCGCCGCGCCCGCCAGCAGTGGGCCGGCGATCTCCCGGTGCAGCGCCGCCAGCCCCACCAGCACCACGACCGCGAGGCCGGCGCTGGCGCCCGCCGTCCACAGGCGGGATCCGGCGGACGGCGCGACGGGCGAGGGCGGGTCTTCGTACGGCATGCGGTCTCCGGCCGGGTGCGCGCCGACTCTGTCCGCCGAACATGACACGGAATTCATGACAAGGGCACGGCGGAGCGCCGCTCTGCTGTTGTCAAACGTCCTTTACAACCTTACCAATGCCGTCGGAGACCGGTATCCGGTGGAGGGCATATGACGGCGGCATTGACGCTCGACGGGGTGAGCAAGCGCTACGGCGATTTCCACGCCGTTCGCGACCTGAGCTTTCAGGTGGAGAAGGGCTCTATCTGCGGCTTTCTCGGCCCGAACGGCGCAGGCAAGACGTCCACCCTGCGCATGATCCTGGGCCTGCAGCCGGCGACGGCGGGCCGGATCACCATCCTGGGCGCCGACGACGGCCGCAAGGTGCGCGACAGGATCGGCTTCCTCCCTGAGGAACGGGGCCTCTACAAGAAGATGACGCCGGTGGACGCCATCGCCTTCTTCGGCGCCCTGAAGGGCCTGCCGACCGGCGAGGGCCGCCGCCGCGCCCGCGAGATGCTGGACGCCCAGGGGCTGGGCGACGCCAAGCGCAAGAAGATGAAGGAGCTGTCCAAGGGCATGTCCCAGAAGGTGCAGCTGATCGCCTCGGTGGTGCACCGGCCCGAGTTCGTGATCCTCGACGAGCCGTTCTCCGGCCTCGATCCGGTCAATCAGCAGGGGCTGGAGGCGATGATCCGCGGCCTCGCCGCCGACGGGGCCACGGTGCTGTTCTCGACCCATGTGATGCAGCACGCCGAGCGGCTGTGCGACAAGGTCGTGCTGCTGGCGCGGGGCCGGAAGGCCTTCGAGGGCACGGTGGCCGAGGCCCGCGCCACCTCTCCGCGCTTCCTCGAACTGGAAGGCGAGATCGCGCCGGAGCAGGCCGCGGGCCTGCCGGGCGTCAGCGGCGTCGAACTGGTCTCCGAGGCCGGCGGCGTGCGCGTGATCAAGGCCGCCCTGACGGCCGGAGGCCGGGGTCAGGACGCCCTGAAGGCGGCCTTCCTGAACGGGCTGGACGTGCGCCGCTTCGAACTGCGCGAGCCCAGCCTGCACGACGCCTTCATCGGCCTGACCGGAGACAATCCGGATCAGGACCAGTCCGTCAAAGCCGCGGAGGCCGCCCGATGAACCGCACCCTGCTGATCGCCCGGCGCGAGTTCGCCGCCTACGCCAAGACCGTCGGATTCTGGCTGTCGCTGCTGGCGATCCCGCTATTCGGCGCGCTGGGGGGAGGAATGGTGGTCCTGATGAAGTCCAACGAGCCGGTGCGCGAGGTCGTGCTGATTGAGGAAGGACCTCAATCCACCGGCCTCGCCGTCTTCGTCCGCGAAACCTTGGCGTCCGAGTCGGAGGAGCGGTCGGCCGAAGCTGTGGAGGCTCTGAACGCAGCGCAGGCGGCGACCGGTACGCCGATGCAGCCAGGAATGGCGGAAGCCGCCAAGGCCAAGCTCTCCCGACCTTCGATCCGCATTGTGGATGCTCCGCCGGATTTGGCCTCCGCGGCGCCGGGAGACGCGCAGATGGAGGTGGTCCGGAAATACCTGAGCAAGGAAACGCCGAAGGCCGATCGGCTCGACGCGGTGGTTTTCCTGACCCGCGCCGACGACGGCAAGCCTACCGCGCGCGTGTGGAGCGCGAGCGCTACCGATGGCGCGGTTCGGCGCTTCGTCAGCGACGCGCTCAAGTCGGCCAACCGGCGCGAGGTCTTTGCCCAGGCAGGGATCGACCCTGGGGTCGTGATCCAGACCGACACCTATGATCCGGAGGTGGAGACCTTTTCGCCGCAGTCGCTCAGCGGTGGAGCCGTGACCAAGCGGGACATGATCCCCATGCTGGTCGGGCTCGCCTCGGGCTTCATCCTGTGGTCGCTGATCATCACGGGCGCCTCGATCCTGCTGAACAGCGTGATGGAGGAGAAATCGAACAAGATTCTGGAGGTCCTGTTGTCATCGGCCTCCGCGACCGAAATCCTGGCCGGAAAGGTGCTGGGAGTCGCGCTGCTGACACTCACGGTACTTGTCGCCTGGGGCGGCATTGGCGCGATCGGACTGATCACCGCCGCTCCAGCGTGGGCCGCTGACGTCGGCGCGGCCCTGCTCGACGGCGGCCTGATCTTCTACTTCTTCGCCTACATGGTAGGCGGATATCTGATGTATGCGGTGCTGTTCGCGGCCATCGGCGCCTTCTGCGAGACGCCCCGGGACGCCCAGACGCTGATGGGACCGATCATGATGGTCCTGGTGGTGCCGCTGCTGGTCATGCAGATGACCCTGGAAACGCCTGACTCTCCGATCGTCCGCATCCTCTCCTGGGTGCCCTTCTTCACCCCCTTCCTGATGAGCGCCCGCGCCCCGTCGGAGCCGCCGATGATCGAGATCGTCGGCACCATGGCGGGGATGTTCGCCTTCGCCCTGCTGATGGTGTGGATCGCCGGCCGGGCGTTCCGGGCGGGCGCGCTGTCGGACGTGAAGCTGAGCTGGAAGGCGTTCGCCGGCGCGATCGGGCGGGGGCGGTAGGGTTCTCGTCTCCTCCCCATCCGCTGCGCGGACAGGGAGGAGGCGGCTCAAGAAAAAGGCCGCTCCGGTTACCCGGGGCGGCCTTTGATCTTCTGTTCGGAACGTCGGCTTAGCCGCGGGCGGGACCGGCGCCCGGGACGCGGGGCTTCGGCGGCGGCAGCAGGCCTTCGCGCTGGGCGCGCTTGCGGGCCAGCTTGCGGGCGCGGCGCACGGCCTCGGCCTTCTGGCGGGCGCGCTTCTCCGAGGGCTTCTCGTAGTGCACGTGGCGCTTCATCTCGCGGAAGCTGCCTTCGCGCTGCATCTTCTTCTTGAGGGCCTTCAGCGCTTGATCGACGTTATTATCGCGAACGAAAATCTGTACCAGGTTGAACTCTCCTTTGGCCGCCCGCCGCGTCCTGTGAGGGAGACGGGCAGACAAATAAATCTCATCCTCGTCAGACGGGGGTCCGCGAGTGAAGGCGGGCTGATACACGAGCGGCCCCGCCCTGTCCAGATCGTCGCGGCAAGATGTGAAGGCTCGAAACGCCCGCCCGACGGGCTTATGCTGCCCCCATGACCGAGGCGCCACACCTGTCGAACGACCCCTCCCAGGGGGACTGGGCCGACCGCATGGAGCAGGCGGTGCTGGACGCGGCGATCGAGCGCGCGCCGGCGCTGGGCTGGAACGGGCGGATGGTGCGGGCGGCCTGCGAGGCTGAGGGCCTGTCGCAGGGGGACGAGGAGCTGCTGTTCCCCAACGGCGCGCGGGATCTGGCGGCCCTGCTGTCGCGGCGGCACGACGACCGGGCGCTGGCGTCGCTGGCGGAAGTCGACCCGAAGTCGCTGAAGATCCGCGAGCGAATCGCCCGCGCCGTCTCGGCCCGGATGGAGGCCGGCGCCGCCGACCTCGAGGCGACGCGCCGCTGCGCCGCCTTCCTGGCCCTGCCGCTCAACGCCGACCTGGGCCTCAAGCTGGCGTGGGAGACCGCCGACCTGCTGTGGAACTGGGCCGGGGACACGGCCACCGACTGGAACCACTATTCCAAGCGGGCCATCCTGTCGGGCATCCTGGTCCCGGCCCTGACCATGCGCTGGTTCGACGGCAGGGACGCCGCCGACGCCTTCGTCGCCCGCCGCATCGAGAACGTCATGGCCTTCGAGAAATGGAAGGCCGGCAAGGACTTCGACGCCCCGCTGCGGAAGGTGACGGACGTGCTGAGCCGGATGAGGTACGGGGCGAAGGCCGGCTAGAGCGGCTTGACCCGGTTCACATGGCCCATCTTGCGCCCCGGCCGGGCCTCGGCCTTGCCGTAGAGGTGGAGGCGGGCGTCGGGCCTGGCCGAGAGCGTCTTCCACTGCTCGACCTCGTCGCCCAGCAGATTGGTCATCTCGACGCGGGCGTGGGCCGTGGTCGGGCCCAGCGGCCAGCCGGCGATGGCGCGGATATGCTGCTCGAACTGGTCGCAGACGCAGCCGTCCTGGGTCCAGTGGCCGGTGTTGTGGACGCGCGGCGCGATCTCGTTGACCAGCAGGCGGCCCTCGCCGAGGTCGAACAGCTCGACGCCGATCACGCCGACGTAGTCGAGGCCCTCAAGGACGGCCCTGGCGATGGCCTTTGCGCCCTTCTCCGTCTTCGCGTCGACGGCGGCGGGGGCGACGGTGGTCTTCAGGACGCCGCCCTTGTGGATGTTCTCGCCCAGCGGATAGACGGCGATCTTCCCGTCGGCCCCGCGCGCCGCGATCACCGACAACTCGCGGACGAAGTCGGCCTTCGCCTCGAGGATGGCGGGGCGTTCGCCGATCGCGTGCCAGGCGTCGGCGGCCATCTTCGCCGAGCGGACCCAGACCTGGCCCTTGCCGTCATAGCCCTCGCGGCGCGTCTTCAGCAGGGCGGGGACGCCGAGGCGCTCCAGCCCCGCCAGCAGGTCGTCGAGGTTGTCGACTGGAACGAAGTCCACGGTGGTCGCGCCGACGCCGTTGAGGAAGGTCTTCTCGTCGACCCGATCCTGGGCGACGGCCAGCGCCTTGGGGCCCGGCGAGACGAGGGCGCCGCCCTCGGCCAGCTTCCCGACGGAGGCCGCCGGCACGTTCTCGAACTCGAAGGTCACGGCGGCGCAGGTCTGGCCCAGCACGCCCAGCGCCGTGGCGTTGTCGTAGGCCGCGACGATCTGGCCCTGGGAGACCCGGCCGGCCGGGCTGTTCTCCTCAGGATCGAGGATAACGACGTTGAAGCCCAGCCGCGACGCCGCCTGGCTGAGCATCCGCCCCAGCTGGCCGCCGCCGAGTATGCCGAGGGTCGATCCGGGGGGCAGCGGAAGCGTGGTCACTCAGTCCTCGACCGTCTCGTGGACCGCCTCGGTCTGGGCCTCGCGGAAGGCGGCGAGGCGTCCCGCCAGAACCTCGTCCGACAGGGCCAGGATTTGCGCCGCGAGGATGCCGGCGTTCTTCGCGCCCGGCTCGCCGATGGCCAGGGTCGCAACCGGTACGCCGCCGGGCATCTGGGCGATCGACAGCAGGCTGTCCATGCCCTTGAGCGCCTTCGATTCCACCGGCACGCCCAGCACCGGCAGCTCGGTCATCGAGGCCGCCATGCCCGGCAGATGGGCGGCGCCCCCGGCCCCCGCGATGATCACCTTGTAGCCCGCGGCCCGCGCGCCCGTGGCGAAGTCGAACAGGCGTTTCGGCGTGCGGTGGGCGGAGACGACCCTGGCCTCCCAGGTCACCCCCAGCCGGTCCAGCGCGTCCGCGGCGTGCTTCATCGTCGGCCAGTCCGAGCGGCTGCCCATGATGATCGCAACGGGCGGGGTCTGAGTCGCCATGCCGAGCACTTTCGCGGGAAAGCGGCGCGATACAGGACTCGCGTTGCGCCCGCAACCGACCGCGTTAGGCTGAACGCGGGTCGGCGCGCAGTGAGTCGCCGGCCGGGGAGCCTTTTTCTTCAGTGACCGACGCGGCCCTCATCGACCCCATCGCCGAGATCGAGCGGCTCCGCGCCGAGGTCGAGGCCCTGCGCCGCCGCGCCGAGGCGGCCGAGGCGGCGGCCGACCACGACGTGCTGACGCCGGCGCTGAACCGGCGCGGCTTCGTGGCGGCGATGAAGAGCGCCATGGCCTTCTGCCAGCGCCACGAGGTGCCCGCCGTCCTGCTCTACCTCGACCTCGACGGCTTCAAGGGCGTCAACGACAGCCTCGGCCACGCCGCCGGCGACGCGGCCCTCGTCCATGTGGCCGAGATGATGCGGGCCAATCTGCGCGAATCCGACGCCGTCGGCCGCCTCGGCGGCGACGAGTTCGGCCTGCTGATGCTCAACGCCGGCCTCGACGAGGGCCGGGAGAAGGCCCGCAAGCTGGCGGAGACGCTCGAGGCTTCGACGTTCGAATGGGAGGGCCGTTCCGCCGGCCTCGGCGGCTCGTTCGGCGTCCGCGCCTTCGCCGGCCACACCGATCCCGAGGTCTGGCTCGCCGAAGCCGACGCCGCCATGTGGGTCCGCAAGAAGGGCCGGTAGCCCGTCAGGGGCGGGGCGTCCTGACCGTGACGACGCCCTCGGCCGAGATGTCGAACGCGGTGAGGTCCTCGCCTATCGTCAGGGGGCCGTCATAGGTCTCACGGGTCTGCGCGATCAGTTCTGAAAGCGGTGCAGGAGCGAAGCCGCCCTGGGCCGGCCGCGCGAAATGGCTGTAGGCCGCCATGGTCGGCCGTGCGGTGGCGAAGATTCGGCCGGCCTCGCGAGGTCGGGTGTGGGTGTCGAGGATCAGGGCCACCCCCGGGGCCGAGGCCTCGGCCTCGTCGGTGGCGAAGGCCACTTCATGGATCAGGAGATCGGCGCCCGTCGCGAACCGCAGGACGCTGTCGCTGGGTCGTGCATCGCCCGAGATGACCACCGAGCGGCCCTGATAGTCGATGCGGAACCCAAAGGCGTGGTCCACGGCCCGACCATGATCCACCCGGAAGGCGGTCACGCGGACCCCGTCCTGATCATGGACGACGCCATCGGCCGCAAACTCCTCGGCCGCGATGCGGGCGCCCTCCGGCGGCAGTCCCTGGGCTATCCGGTAGCGAACGTCGGCCGCGAACGCCTGCTCCAGATGATGCGCCAGATCCGTCGTGCCGGGAGGACCGACAAGGCGAAATGGCTGCGACCGCGCCCCATGCGGTCCCCGAACCCAGCCCGTCAGCCACAGGTCCGGGAGTCCGACCACGTGGTCGGAGTGCAGATGGGTGAGGAAGGTCGCCGTCAGCGCCGATCCCGGGACGGCCAGCTGCCAGAGCCTTATCGTCGATCCCCGCCCGGCGTCGAACAACAACGTCTGACCGCCGGCCTGCACGAGGGTGGCCGGACCGAACCGGTCGGCCAGCGGCGGCGGGGCGCCGGTGCCCAGCAAGGTGACGGTGATGACCGGCTCTTCGGCTGCCGCTGGCCGGGCCAGCGCCGCCCCCTGAAGCGAGAACAGGCACGCGAAGGCGAGAAGGAGGAGGCGCATGCGTGCTTCACCTGAAGAACCGTGTTCCCCAACCCTAGCACGGTCTCGCCGTCAGCCCTTCAGGCGATGATGTCCGGCAGGACGATGGCCTCGATCTTCACGATCTCGTCCCTGAGTGTCAGCTTCTTGCGCTTCAGCCGGGCGATGGTCAGCTGGTCGGGCACCGGCATGCGGGTCAGCGCCTCGATCGAGGCGTCGAGGTCGGCGTGCTCCTGACGCAGTTCCCTGAGCCTGGCGTGCAGCGCCTGCTCTTCCTCGCTCAGAAAAGGATCGTCGTCGTTCATGGTCGGGCCCCGGAGGCGGGCTTATAGCGCGCGGCGGCTCAGGCCGGAAGCCGTTCGGCGAGGGCGGTCAGGCCGGCGCGCGGCGTCATCGGCGACCACTGCCGCGCCACCGCGATCAACGCCTCCAGCACCGGGCGAGGGGCGCCTTCCGGGGAGGGCGCCAGGGCCTCCAGCGCCGCCAGCAGACGGCGCTCCGCCTCCAGTTCCACGGCCTTGACCTGGGTCCGCACCGCCTCCCGGTCGGCGTCCCCGAGATCGGGGTTTCGGCCCTTGAGCGCCCGCCGCACGTCGCGGAGCGGCGCGATGGCGCTCTCCTGCCAGGCCCGCGCGATGTCGCAGGCGGCTTCCAGCGCATCGGCGTCCGGGACCCGCCCGGTCCGCGCCGCCCATGCCGCCCACAGCAGCAAGGGCACGTTCTGGCCGGCGGCGTCCTGCAGATGCAGGCAGGCCTCGCCGACGCCTTCGGAGGCATAGGCCCGCACGGCCCAGTCCCACAGGTCACTCATTCGGCGGCGGCGCCCTTCAGCCCGGCCCAGCGGCGGACGCCCGACCACTCCAGGCCGAACAGGTCCAGGGCGCGGCCGACCGACTGGTCGACCATCTCCTCGATCGAAGCGGGCCGGGCGTAAAGGGCGGGCAGGGGCGGGGCGATGATCGCGCCCATCTCGGTGAGGGCCGTCATGGTGCGCAGATGCCCCAGGTGCAGTGGCGTCTCGCGCACCATCAGCACCAGCGGTCTGCGCTCCTTGAGCACGACGTCGGCGGCCCGGGTCAGCAGGGTCGAGGTCACGCCGGTGGCGATCTCGCTCATGGTGCGGACGGAGCAGGGGGCGACGATCATTCCCATGGTCCGGAACGAGCCCGAGGCGATGGAGGCGCCGACGTCGTTCAGCCGGTGCGTCACGTCGGCGCGGCCCGTCAGGTCGTCGGCCGACAGATCGGTCTCCTGCGACAGGGTCAGCAGGGCGGCGCGGGTGACGACGAGATGGCTCTCGACGCCCAGTTCGCGCAGCGCGTCCAGCGTCCGCACGCCGTAGGCCACGCCGGAGGCCCCGGAAATCCCGACGATGAGGCGGGGCGGCGAGGCGCGTACGGCTCCGTTCACATCGTCGGCCATATTCAGGTCCAGAGTCGTCGGGTCCGGACGGCCGGCGGCCTCACCGGAAAGTGATTCCACAGCCGGTCGAGCCGGGCGCTCAATCTAGTGGTCCCTTAGACATGGAGGCGCAAGCCATGACCATCGAAGCTCGTATCCGCGAACTGGGAAACCGTCACCGCAATCTGGATGAGACCATCCGGCGGGAGATGATCCACCCGGCCACGGACTCGCTTCGCGTAAGGGAGCTCAAGCAGCAGAAGCTCCGCCTCAAGGAAGAGATCACCAGTCTGGAGGCCCGAGCGCACTAGCGACGGCCTCTCGCCCAAGGAAAGACGGCCCCGGAGCGATCCGGGGCCGTTTTCGTCAGTCCTTCTTGCCGAACACCGATTCGGCGGTCGGTTCGGCCCCGCGGCGTTCGCGGGCTTCCGGCACGAACTCCGGCTCGGCGGGCTCGGGTGCGTCGACCGGCTGCAGGGTGGCGCCACCCTTTTTCGCGTCGTCCCGGGCCTTCTTGTCGGCGGCTTTCCTGACCAGTTCGTCCAGCGCCAGCTGACCGACGAGGCCCAGCGTCACAGGATCGACCGGCTTGATGTTGGCGCTGTTCCAGTGGGTCCGGTTGCGCACGCTCTCGATGGTCGACTTGGTGGTGCCGAGCAGTTTGGCGATCTGGGCGTCGGTCACCTCGGGGTGGTTGCGCACGAACCAGGCGATGGCGTCCGGGCGGTCCTGGCGCCGCGAGACCGGGGTGTATTTGGGAGCCGGCTTGTGGCTCTTCATCAGCTCGGCGTGGCGGCTGACGACCGCCTGCATGCGGTAGTTCTCGTCGTTCTGGGCCTTGTCCAGCTCCTCGCGGGTCAGCTGGCCGTTGACCAGCGGATCGGCGCCGCGGATGTCGCGGGCCACGTCGCCGTCGGCGATGCCGCGCACTTCCAGCGGATGCAGGCCGCAGAAGTCGGCGATCTGCTCGAAGGTGAGGGAGGTGTTGTCGACCAGCCAGACCGCGGTGGCCTTGGGCATGAGGATGTCGGTCATGAGCGTCTTTGCTTCTGTTCTTGGCCCACTGGCCCGGATCGGGGGCGGGTTCCGGATACGACGGCGCCCGACCTTTCGGCCGGGCGCGGAAGCCATCGATATAGGCCTATTCGCCGCAAAAGAAAACGAAAGCCGTCATCGCCGTACAGCCAAGGTTCATCGGCGAAGCTGAACAGTGCTCCCACGGGCGCGTTGTGCGTCGATAGAACCCGATGGAGGGACCCATGCTGATCCAAACCCTCGCCGCCCTGGCTGTGATGTCCGGCGGCCCTGCGCAGGAGGCGGCCCCCTTCGCCCCCGGCGGCCAGGAGCGCGTCGCGCCGCGCGGCGACTATCGCGACAGCTGCAGCGGCGAATACGTCAACCGCGGCCGGCTCTACGCCGACTGCCAGGATCGCCGTGGCAACATCCGCGGCACGTCGATCGAGCTGAATCGCTGCTCCGACTACGAGATCCGCAACGACAACGGCCTGCTGGTCTGCGGTCCCTGGCGCGGGACCTTCGAGGGCCGGCCGGGCGGCGGACGCCCTGACGACGACGGCGGCTGGGGCGGCGGGCGCAACGAGATCACCGTCTACCGCGACGCCCTGTACCGTGGCGCCTCGACGACCTTCCGCGGCGACATGGCCAACCTGCGCAACACCGGGTTCAATGACGCGATCAGCTCGATGCGCTTCCGCGGCACGTGGGAGGTCTGCACCGACGCCTATTTCCGCGGCACGTGCCTGACCTTCAGCGACGACGTCTGGAACCTGCAACAGCACGGGCTGAACGACCGGATATCCTCGCTTCGTCCGGTGCGGCGCGGCGGACGCCGATAGTCAGGCCGTCAGCACGATCTTGCCGATGTGGTCGCCCGCCTCGAGCCTGAGGTGGGCGGCCGACGCCTGTTCAAGAGAGAAGGTCGCCTCGACCGGGGGCCTGACCAGTCCCGCAGCGACCCATGGCCAGGCGGTCGACTCCACCGCCGCGATCAGGCGCGCCTTCTCGTCGGCCGGCCGTGAGCGCAGGGTCGAGCCGGTAAGGACGATGCGCTTCATCATCAGCCGGGCCAGGTCGATCTCCGCCTTCGCTCCGGACAGGGTGGCGATGACCACCCAGCGACCGAGGGGCTTGAGCACCGCCAGGTTGAGGGCGGCGTAGTCTGCGCCGACCATGTCGAGCACCACATTGACGCCGCCGAACGCCTCGATGGCGGTCCGCAGATCATCCGACCGGGCGTCGAGGCTGAGGTCGGCGCCGAGCGCATGGGCGGCTTTCGCCTTGTCGACGCCGCGCGAGGTGGCGATCACTCGCGCGCCCGCCGCCCTGGCCATCTGGATGGCGGTGACGCCGATACCGCTGGTCGCGCCGTGGATCAGCAGGGTCTCGCCGGCCTTCAGCGCGCCCGCCTCGAACACGTTGGCGAAGACGGTGCAGACGGTCTCGGGCAGGGCGGCGGCCTGCATGAGGTCGAGGCCGTCGGGAACAGGCAGGGCGTGGCGGGCGTCGACCACCGCGTATTCCGCATAGCCGCCGCCGGCCAGAAGGGCGCAGACGCGATCGCCGATGGTCCAGCGGCCGGCGCCCTCGCCGACCTGGTCCACCTCTCCGGCGACCTCGAGTCCGGGGATGTCGGAGGCGCCGGGCGGGGCGGGATAGCGGCCCAGGCGCTGCAGGATGTCGGGGCGATTGACCCCGGCCGCGCGCACCCGGATGCGAATCTGGCCCGGGCCCGCGAGCGGATCGGGCCGCTCCACAAGGGTCAGCGCTTCCGCGGGCCCCGACCCGCCGGTGATTTCGACAGCCCGCATCGGCTCCCCGTTCTTGCAAATGTCCCGGTCCGGGCGTTCAGATAGGCGCTTGCCTGTGGATTGGCCAAGAAGGAGGCGGCGATGTTCGAGGACCTGGAGCCCCGTCCGGCGCGGGGAGCGCCCCTGATCTCCCTGACGCGCGAGGATCTGGACGGCTATTCGGTCGAGGACCTCAAGGAACGCATCGCCGGGCTGGAGGCCGAGATCGCGCGCTCGAAGGCCGCCATCGAGGGCAAGTCGTCGCAGCGCAACGCCGCCGACGCCATGTTCAACTTCCGCTCCTGAATCAGCCTGTTGGCATAGCCGTTGCAGACGGCACAGGCGCCGCGCGAAACCGTGCCGGTCGTGATACGGATGCGCCTGTCCTATGAGTCTGACCGAGTTGATGCCCAGCGACGACCTGATCAATCCGACGCCCGCCGGCCGCAACCGCGCAGCCGTGGTGGACGACTTCGCCCGGTCGGAGCTGTTCGACCGCACATTCCGGGAGGGAATGGAGCTGGTCGAGGAGACCGCCGCCTATCTGGACGGCGACGGGCGGCGGGAATCCAAACTGCTGTCGCGGGCCACGGCGCTGGCCTACGCCGGCGAGAGCATGAAGCTGACCACGCGGCTGATGCAGATCGCCTCGTGGCTGCTGGTCCAGCGCGCGGTGCGCGAGGGGGACATGACGGCCGTCGCGGCCTGCGATGCCCGCTACCGCCTGGCCGAGCGCAAGATCGAGGCCGAACCGACCCACCCCGAACTGCCCATCGCCCTGATCGAATATGTGGTCCGGGCCGAGAAGCTGTACGACCGGGTGCTGCACCTCGACCGGCGCATGTATCTGGACGGGCCGGAGGAAGAGGCGGTCAATCCGGTGCAGAGCCAGCTGGACCGGCTGGCGGCGGCGTTCCGGCAGTAGCCCCTACGGCCCGACGTCGTTGGCGACGTTGCGGCCGTCGTCGACCGGCTTGGGCAGGCTGACGGCGATGCCGAGGGCCTCGGCCAGCTTGTCGTCGCGGCCATAGACGTCCTCGCGGAAGGCGACGCGGCCCTGACCGTCGACGAAGGCGGTCCAGTACAGCAGGCGGACGGTGATCTCGCGGCCGGTCTGGATCCGCTTGGTCTCGCGGGTGTCCTGGGCCTCGTCGAACTGGGCCAGCAGCATGGGATCCGGGGACAGCAGCAGGCGGGCGAACTCGACGGCGCCCTGGACCCGGACGCAGCCGTGGCTGCGCTGACGCATGGACAGGTTGAAGGCGGCCTTGGACGGGGTGTCGTGCAGGAAGATGGCGTAGCTGTCGCGCAGCTCGAACTTCACGTAGCCGAGGGCGGCGGTCGGGCCGGCGCGCTGGATGACCTGGCCGTTCGAAATGTACATGTTCTGGCTGGCCAGATAGCCCGGGCCCCTGGGCAGGATCTCGTTGCGGGCGATCGAGGCCGGCACATACCAGGGCGGGTTGGCCACGACGGAGGCGAACTGCTTCTCAAGGCTGGGCGTCTGGTTCGTGGGCGAGCCGCAGACGACGCGGTTCGAGTGAACCGGCTTGCCGTCCTTCCAGTAGACCATGATGGCGGCGGCGGTGTTGACCTCGATCCGTTCGGGGGCGAGGTCGCGCTTCAGCCAGCGCCGACGCTCGAGGTTGAGGGCGATCTGGCGCGCCCGGTCCTCGGCCGAGGCGGACAGCGAGCGCTGGGTGCCGGCGCCGATGCGGCCGTCGGAGCCCAGCCCGTGCCGGACCTGGAAGCCCTTCACGGCCTCGACGAGCTCGGGCCCGTAGAACGTGCCCATCGACGCCAGGCGGTCGCCGTCGGCCGCCGACAGGTCGCCTTCGGCGACGAGGCGCTGGATCAGGACGGGGATGCGGGGGTCGCTGGTTTCCGGCTCGATGGTGGGACCGGCCTGGAAGGTCGGCCAGCCGCGGCCGTCGCGGATCATGCGGCGATAGCGGACATAGCCGGCCGACAGGTTGGAATAGCCGATGTCGGTCGGGGCCAGCCCCTCGAACCAGTCCACCAGCCGGCTCTGGGCCAGGGCGTCGTTCAGCCCGATGGGCAGGTCGACGCGGTTCTTCTGCATCTCCCAAAGGTCTTCGACGGTTTCCGGCCGCACCCGGCCTTCGGCGAGCACCCTGGCGTAACCCAGGGCGGCGGCGGTGGTGCGCATCTCGGCCGCGGCGGGAACCGCCTCCAGGGCGTCGAAATCGAAGAAGTCCACAGACGACAGGCCGTGGCGCTCGGCGCGGATCGCCGCGCTGCGAAGAGCGTCCAGGCGGGCTTCGCTCCACACCGGCCGCCAGCCGTTCAGCTCGTAGAAGGCGCGGACGTCCGGCTGGATGGTCGCGGGCAGACGGGCGAGCTGGTCGTTGAAGCTGTCGTAGAAGGCGATCGACGCCGGATCGCGGGTCTGCGCCCTGGCGGCGACCCCGCTTGCCGACGCGATGGCCGCCGCCGCCGCGCCCAGACCCAGTTGCCGTCGATTCATCACTGCTGCTCTTCGCCCGATTCCACGCAGGACCCTGCGTTCACGCCCCGGTGGCCCAACGCGGGCATGTTATCGGCGTTCCGGGCAAACAGAAAGGCGTCGGTCCCGGACCGACGCCTTCGTGATCGTCTTGACGGGAGGGTGTGGCCGCAAAGCCAGACCGCCTACTTCTTGATGAAGCCGCCGAACTTGTTGTTGAAGCGCGAGACGCGGCCGCCGCGGTCCATCAGCTGCTGGTTGCCGCCGGTCCAGGCCGGGTGGGTCAGCGGGTCGATGTCGAGGTTCAGGACGGCGCCTTCCTTCTGATAGGTGGAGCGCGTCTGGTAGGTCGTACCATCCGTCATCGTCACGGTGATGAAGTGGTAGTCGGGGTGCGTATCGGCCTTCATGGGTCGTTGTCCGGTCTCTGCGCGGTGACGATGCCGACCGTCGGTGCGCGAAAATGAGAAACCCGCCGACATCCCTTGGGAGGTTTGGCGGCGGGAATGAGCGGCGGCGTTTACACCGGGGGCCGTTCCGGGGCAAGAGGCGCGGCCATGACCGATACGACCGCCCCCGCACCCGACGCCGCCGACCTTCGCGGACGGCCCGGCGCCGGCGCGCTGCTGATCGAGCAGATGGGCGAGGCGGGTCAGCGGCGGGCGAAAAAGCGCGACATCCGCCCGCTGGGCCGGCTCCTGCCCTACGCCCTGCGCCACAAGGGCCACATGGCCATGGCGGGGGTCTGGCTGATCCTGTCCACCACCGCCTCGCTGGCCCTGACGGTGACCGCCCGGGGCGCGATCGACAACGGCTTCGAGAACGGCGGGGCGCAGCTGAACCTGTGGTTCATGGTGTTGGCCGCCAACGCCCTGTTTCTCGGCGTGGCGACGGCGGTGCGCTATTTCTTCGTCACCAAGACCGGCGAGCGGGTCATCGCCGACGTCCGCAAGGGTCTGTTCGACCGCATCCTGACGCTGGATCCGGCCTTCTACGCCCGGATGCGGACCGGCGAGGTGCTGTCGCGCCTGACCACCGACATCGCCCTGGTCGAGACCCTGCTGACGACCTCGGTCTCCTATGCCCTGCGCAACGCCCTGACGCTGGTCGGGGGGACGGTGCTGCTGTTCGTGGTCAGTCCCAAGCTGACCGGGCTGGTGATGCTGGTCGTGCCGCTGCTGCTGGGACCGCTGTTCCTGTTCGGCCGCCAGGTGCGCAAACTGACCGTGGCCTCGCAGGACCGGTTCGCCAGCGCCGTGGGCTTCGCGGGCGAGAGCGTCGACGCCATCGAGACGGTGCAGGCCTTCGGCCGCGAGAAGAGCGCCATCGACCGCTTCGGCGAGGCGGTCGAGGCGGCGTTCGGGGTGTCTCTGGTCCGCATCCGGGCCCGGGCCCTGATGACCGCCATGATCATCGTGGTGATGTTCGGCGGCGTGACCCTGGTGCTGTGGCTGGGCGCCCAGGACGTGATCGCGGGCCGGATGAGCCCGGGGGCCCTGCTGCAGTTCGTGCTGCTGTCGGTGTTCGCGGCGGGCGCCGTGGGCGCGCTGGGCGAGAGCTGGGGCGACGTGCAGAAGGCCGCCGGGGCCATGGAGCGGATCGACGAGCTGATGCGCAGCACGCCGTCGATCGCCGCGCCCGCCGCGCCACGCCCCCTGCCGGAGCCGCCGGTCGGCGAGGTGTCGATGTCGGCGGTGCGCTTCAGCTATCCGGGCCGGCCCGACCTGCCGGCGCTGAAGGGCTTCTCCCTGACGGTGCGGCCGGGCGAGACGGTGGCCCTGGTGGGCCCCTCGGGGGCGGGCAAGAGCACCGTCTTCCGCCTGCTGCTGCGCTTCTACGATCCGCAGTCCGGCGTGGTCTCGGTGGACGGCGTCGACGTGCGCGAGGCCGATCCGGTGGCGGTGCGCGGCCGTTTCGCCTGGGTCTCGCAGGAGGCCCCGCTGTTCTCGGGTTCCGCCAGCGAAAACATCCGCTTCGGCCGGGAATCCGCCACGATGGACGAGGTGCGGACGGCCGCCGAGGAGGCCCAGGCCCTGGCCTTCATCGAGGCCCTGCCCGAGGGCTTCGACACGCCGCTGGGCGAGCGGGGCAAGAGCCTGTCGGGCGGCCAGCGCCAGCGCATGGCCATCGCCCGCGCCCTGGTCCGCGACGCCCCGATCCTGCTGCTGGATGAGGCCACCTCGGCGCTGGACGCCGAGAACGAGCGGCTGGTGCAGGCGGCGCTGGATCAGGCGATGGAGACCCGCACCACGATCGTCATCGCGCACCGCCTCGCCACCGTCCTGCGCGCCGACCGCATCGTGGTGATGGACGACGGCCAGGTGGTGGAGGAGGGGACCCACGCGGCCCTGATGGCGCGCGGCGGCCTCTACGCCCGGCTGGCGGAGCTGCAATTCCGGGCGGACTGACCCTGTCGCTGAAAAATAGCGAAACCCTGTCATCCCGACACATTCGGGCAGCCGATCCTGGGGCGGAACGACGCTTGATGGTGTTGTCAAAGACCTGTCCCGCGCAGTGTAGGTCGGCGGTGCGTCAGGATCGGTCGTAGAGCTTGATCGCCCGGCGGCGCGGGCGGTGCGATGCGCGGCGCGAGCCGTGCGAAGCCTGCGGGCGCGCAGCCGCCCGCGCCCTTCACCCCTTGGTCCTGCTGTAAGTGGCCGCGCCTCGTGAGGATGCGACGCACCGGATGGCAGGTTTCGGCGCCAATTGGCAGGGATGGCAGGTATCGGGAATCCACCCAGGAGAGCGAGAAAAGATCCAGCGGTCCGAACCGCCGCCGTTCGCGGCTGTCGCCCACCGCGAAGAAGCGCTGCTGAATTCGTAGCCTAGGCAGCACGGCGTCGAGCCGGCACTCTCAGACCGGCTGCCCGGTCCCAACCCTCTGGTCGACGCCTTGTACCTCGCCCGAAAGCCTTCGATCCGGTGTCCATTTGGGCGTAGGGTGCTGTCTCGGCCATTGACCTTCGGAGGTTGTATGACAGACCCGACCAATCTCGGCGAAATCGTCATCACGGGGCAGCGTGCTCGCGGACCGATGGACGGCCTCGCGTAGCCATACCCCCTACTGGCTGCGGAGGAGCGACGGTCGTCGGATTCGTCCATAGCCATCCGGGGCTAGGGACGGGAGTACCCTCGGATGGCGACTTCAACACCGCGCAGTGGCATGTGGATTACAACGGCGCGCCCGAGAATATCGGCATCTACGTGGTCGCGCAGTATTACGATGCGCAGACCAATACCTATCAGTACGTCGTGTCGAGAGCGGAACTGGCGGACCGGGACGCCGCAAATGCGGGCGAACTTGAGCCTGAGTGGGTCGATCCGGATGCCCAACCTTGTCCTGCTGGCGGGTGAGGAGGACGAGAAATGCTTCGTGTCACTGTCGCTGCCTTCGTCGCCTCCCTGGCATGGTTCAGCCCGGTCTACGCGGAGTCCTGGGTGTCCGCCGGCCGGGAAAACGGCAAGCATGTCGCCATCAATCTTGAAGGCGTGCCTGATGAAAGAGCAGGTCCGTTCCGGGCGACCCTGGCTCTGATACCCGCAGCGTGGCCGGCCAACGGCCATGCCTATGAGCTCCTCATCGCGGAATTCGACTGCACCGCACGCTCAAGAACCGTTTGGACCCGCATCGAGTACGGCGGTCGCCATGACCCCCGGCGGAACGTCGTTTCCACTCCGGTCGCGGTCACCGCCGCTGATAGCGAGGCCGTCGCGCTGCAACTCGGGATCGTGTGTTCGCAAGAGCGCTCCGCGACCCTGCCGAAGTACGGCTGGCTGGACCCGCTTTTTCGATCACTGGGGCTCCCACACGCCTCCCGCTGAACGGCGACGAGGCGCAGTGTGGCTCACGTTGCTGATACACACCGACCGAGCAGGTCTCGGCTGGAGCGTCACGCCGTCAGCGCCGGGTCGAGGAATTTCAGATTCTCCTCGCGGATCTTCGCCGCCGCCTCGTCGTAGAGGAACGGCAGGAAGGCGAAGCGCTCGCCGCGGGTCACCGGCGTCGCCTCGTGCAGGACCGAGCAGGAGAAGACGCAGGCCCCGCCCGGCGGCGGCCGGTAGGTGCGCGAGCCGAACTCCGGGAATCTCAGATCGCCGCCATCGTAGTCCGCGTTGAGGTTGATCGACACGGCGAAACGCCGGTGCGCCGTGCCCTTGGTGGTGTTGTCGCGGTGGGGGCGGAAGAAGCCGCCGGTTTCGGCGTCGTAGCGCGCGACCAGATAGCGTTCGATCCGGGTCGGTCTGAAATTGAACGCCTTTTCGATCTGCGGCAGCAGGCGGCGGGTCAGGCGGGCCACGACCTGCTTCTGCAGCAGGTCGTCCTCGACGATGACGTCCGAGCGCCGCTTGTGCTGGGGGTCGGTCATCAGGGTGGTGACGCCGTCGACCTCGCGCATGAAGCCGGACGGCGTGCCGCCGGTCTCGCGATAGAGGGCGATCAGTCGCTCGCAGAAGGCCGGCTCGAAGATGCGCGGGGTGACCAGCACCGGGGCCGTGGCCGCGAAGCCGCCGTGCTCGGCCGGCGGCGGCAGGGTCGGTATGCGGTCGACCAGGGGGGCGAGGTGGTCCGGGCCCACGGCGGCCATGACGTGCATGGCGGGATCGATCAGGAACCAGCGCTCGGCGTCGCGGGCGTCATAGAGGTCGGCGACCGCGCCCTCGGGGTCGAACAGGAAGCGCAGGCCGGGCACGGCGTCCTGGCGGGCCTTGCGCGCCTTGTCCTTGCCGACGACGACGATGAAGGCGCTGGCGTGGAGGTCGTTGAAGGCGGCGCGGCTGCGCTCGATCATGGCGGCGGCGGCCGCGACGGCCGGACCGGCCTTGACGAAGGCGAGCAGCAGATAACGGCCCGCCGCCGTGTCGAAGACATAGCGGGGATTGTTCACGCCCTCGGTGGCGAAGGTCGGGGCCGGATCACCGTAAAGAAGCGCCATGCGGGCACGATGCCCGGCATGACGCCGTCATATCAAGCCCGCTCGCCTAACCGGCGGCCATGACTCCGCAGACCACCCGGTCGCCGGCGCCGCCGATCGGCTGGCTGGCGTGGTCGTCCATGTTGGCGTGGATCACCAGGGCGGAGCCGTCGGCGTCCCACAGCCACTGGCCCGGACCGTCGCGGGCGATGCGGGCGCTGGTGGTGAAGATCTCGGCGCGGACGCGGCCCTGGGCGTCGGCGAAGACGTTGGGCAGGTCGCCGTCGTCGGGCCCGCCGGGGTTCAGCAACCCGTGCGGGGCCTTCGGCTCCCCGTGGTTGATGTGGCCGCCCGCGGAGGTGAAGGGGGCGGCGCACTGGCCGGTGGCGTGGATGTGGGCGCCGTGCCAGCCGGGGGTCAGACCCTCGGCTTCGATGCGGATCAGCAGGCCGGTCGGACCCTGGGTCAGTATGGCCCGGCCGACGTTGCGGCCTTGGGCGTTCACCAGCGTCGCCTCGCCGAAATCGCCCACCGCGGCCCGCTCCGGACGATCGGAGTAGTCGTTGTCGGTGACGCTGACGCAGGCGCCCAGGGCGGCCACGAGGGGCAGGGCGGCGAGGGCGGCGAGGCGGGAGGCGCGCATGGTTCAAAATCCCTGTGTAGAGGGGGCTTCGATCAGCGGCTTCGCTTTGCCACCACAGCCCCCGGATGCTAGAAAACCCGTTAGCGGATCACGTTCCGATTCCGGCCATTTAAAGCCCGATTTCCTTGACCGACGACAGCTATACCAACGCCCTGCCCCCTTCGGGCGCAGGCGGCGATATCTCCACCATCACGATCGAGGACGAACTGCGCCGTTCGTATCTCGACTACGCCATGAGCGTGATCGTGTCGCGCGCCCTGCCGGACGCGAGGGACGGGCTGAAGCCCGTGCACCGCCGCATCCTGTATTCGATGCACGACCTGAAGATGACGCCGGACCGGCCCTATTCCAAATGCGCCCGCGTGGTCGGCGACGTGCTGGGCCGCTTCCACCCGCACGGCGACGCCTCGGTCTATATGGCGCTGGTGCGCATGGCGCAGCCGTTCTCGATGGGGCTGATGCTGGTCGACGGCCAGGGCAATTTCGGCTCGGTCGACGGCGATATGCCGGCCTCGATGCGATACACGGAGGCCCGGATGGCCCCGGCCGCCTCGGCCCTGCTGACCGACATCGACAAGGACACGGTCGATTTCCAGCCGAACTACGACGAGAAGGAGCTGGAGCCCGTCGTCCTGCCGGCGCGGCTGCCGAACCTGCTGGTCAACGGCGCGGGCGGCATCGCCGTCGGCATGGCCACCAACATCCCGCCGCATAACCTCGGCGAGATCATCGACGCCTGCGTGGCGCTGCTGGACGACCCCCGGATCGGCGACGACGCCCTGCTGGACATCGTGCCGGGGCCGGACTTCCCCACCGGCGGCGAGATCATGGGGCGGACCGCGCCCCGCAACGCCCTGCGCGAAGGCCGCGGCTCGGTCATCGTGCGCGGCAAGGCCTCGATCGAGACGATCCGCAAGGACCGCGAGGCCATCGTGGTCACCGAACTGCCCTTCCAGGTCAACAAGCAGACCCTGATCGAGCGGATCGTCGAAATGGTCCGCGAGAAGCGGATCGAGGGCATCTCCGACGTCCGCGACGAGTCCGACCGCGACGGCATGCGCATGGTCATCGAGCTGAAGCGCGACGCGTCGGGCGACGTGGTGCTGAACCAGCTGTGGCGCTTCACGGCGATGCAGAGCTCGTTCGGCGTCAACATGCTGGCGCTGAATCACGGCCGGCCCGAGCAGATGGGCCTGCGCCAGCTGCTGGAAGCCTTCCTCGAGTTCCGCGAGGAGGTCGTGGTCCGGCGCATCAAGTTCGAACTGGCCAAGGCCCGCGACCGCGGCCACGTGCTGGTCGGCCTCGCCGTGGCCGTGGCCAATATCGACGAGGTGATCCACATCATCCGCTCCTCGGCCGATCCGACCGAGGCGCGCGAGCGGCTGCAGGGCAAGAGCTGGCCGGTGGGCGACATGATCGCCCTGGTCGAGCTGATCGCCGACCCGCGCTCGATGCTGATCGACGGCGACAAGCTGAACCTGACCGACGAGCAGGCGCGCGCCATCCTGGCCCTGACGCTGAGCCGCCTGACAGGCCTCGGCCGGGACGACATCTTCGGCGAGGCGCGCAGCCTGGCGGACACCATCCAGGGCCATCTGACCCTGCTGAGCGACCGCGCCAACATCCTGGCGGTGATCCGCGAGGACCTGCTGAAGGTGAAGGACGAGTTCGCCGTGCCGCGGCGGACCCTGATCGGCGACGGCGATTTCGAGCTGGAAGACGAGGACCTGATCCCGCGCGAGGACATGGTCGTGACCGTGACCCACGGCGGCTACGTCAAGCGCGTGCCGCTGAACGCCTACCGGACCCAGCACCGCGGCGGCAAGGGCCGCTCGGGCGTGTCGATGAAGGACGAGGACGCCGTGGTCGGCGTGTTCTCGGCCTCGACCCACACGCCGGTGCTGTTCTTCGCCACCAACGGCAAGGCCTACAAGCTGAAGACCTGGCGGCTGCCGCTGGGCAACCAGCAATCGCGCGGCAAGGCCTTCGTGAACCTGCTGCCGATCGAGCCGGGCGACAGCATCATGAACGTGCTGCCGCTGCCGGAGGACGAGGCGGACTGGGGCAATTACGACATCATGTTCGCCACCCGCTCGGGCGACGTGCGCCGCAACCGGCTGAGCGACTTCGCCACCGTCAACCGGGCCGGCAAGATCGCCATGAAGCTGGAGGAGGGCGACCGGATGGTCGGGGTGGCCCTGTGCACCGCCGAGGACGACGTCATGCTGACGACGGCCCTGGGCCGGGCGATCCGCTTCAAGGCCGACGACGTGCGGGTGTTCAAGGGCCGGGACTCCACCGGGGTCCGGGGCGTGCGCCTGCAGAAGGACGACGAGGTCATCTCCATGGCCGTGCTGGGCCGGGTCGACGCGACGCCGGAAGAGCGGGCCGCCTATGTCAAACACGCCAACGCCATGCGCCGCGCCGCCGGCGACGAGGACGATGCGCCGGTCGAGGCCGACGACGAGGCCGTCGCGGACACGGCCCTTTCGGTCGAGCGGATCGCCGAACTGGGCGCGGCGGAGCAGTTCATCCTGACCGTCACCGAGACCGGCTTCGGCAAGCGCTCCTCGGCCTATGAGTACCGCCGCACCGGACGGGGCGGGCAGGGGCTGACGGCGCACGGCCTCGGCGGCCGCGCCGGCACGCGTCTGGCGGCGTCCTTCCCGGTCGAGGAGGGCGACGACCTGCTGCTGGTCACCTCGGGCGGGCAGATGATCCGCACGCCGGTCGGCCAGGTCCGCATCGTCGGCCGCGCCAGCCAGGGCGTGACCATCTTCCGCACGGCGGAGGGCGAACGGGTCGTGTCGGTGGAGCGCCTGCCGGACTCCGGGGGCGACGAGGGGACGGACCAGGACGGAGCGGAGGGCGAAGGCGGCGACGCCTGATCCATGACCGCCGATCAGGGCCTGCTGGTGGACGGAGAGCCCGTTTCAGAGGGCGATCTGACCTGTCTGGCGCTGGCGAATTACGGCGCCTACACCTCGTTCCGCGTCGAGGGCGGCGGCGTCCGCGGGCTGGATCTGCATCTGGCCCGGCTGGAGACCTCGGCGGTGGAGCTGTTCGGCGAGGCCGTGGGCGAGGACCGGCTGCGCGATCTGATGCGCCTGGCGGCGGCGGGGCGGGGCGACTGCTGGCTGCGCGTGAGTCTGTTCTCCCCCGAAGTCTGGCCGCGCACGCCCGGCTGGACGGGCCGGCCGAAGGTGATGATCGGCGTCTTTCCGCCGCCGCCGCCGTTGGCCGACAGCGGCCTGCGACTACAGGCCCAGACCTATGTCCGGGAGGCGGCCCACCTGAAGCACACCGCCAATTTCGGCCTGATCCGCGCCCGGAGGCTGGCCCGGGCGGCCGGCTTCGACGACGCCCTGTTCGCCGACGGGAGCGGGCGGATTTCGGAAGGCAGCCTGTGGAACATCGGCTTCGTCAGCGGCGGCGAGGTGATCTGGCCCGAGGCGCCGATGCTGGTCGGAGTCACCCTGACCCTGCTGCAACGTGGTCTCGAAGCCCGCGGCATGCCGAGCCGGGTCCAGCCGGTCCGGCTTGAGGATCTGCCCGGTTTCGACGGGGCCTTCATCTGCAACAGCGCCACGCCCGCCTGTGCGGTGGCGTCGATAGACGGCCTCGCCTTCGATCCGGCGGGCGCCCCGCTGGAGACCTTGCGGGCCATATGGGCATCACAGCCCTGTCAGCCGATCTAGGCCGCCCGTTTCGCACCTGCTAGACCACCCGGAAGGCGGGGAGGAACGCATGCGCATCGGCCTGTACCCAGGCACATTCGATCCCGTCACCAACGGGCATATGGACATCATCGGGCGGGCCGTGAAGCTGGTCGACCGGCTGGTCATCGGCGTGGCGCGCAACGACGACAAGGGCCCGCTGTTCACCACCGACGAGCGGGTGGTCATGGTCCGGGCCGAGGTCGCCCACCTGGGCGCCAAGGTCGAGGTGCGGCCGTTCGACAGCCTGCTGATGCATTTCGCCGAATCGCTGGACGCGAACATCATCGTGCGCGGCCTGCGCGCCGTGGCGGACTTCGAATACGAGTTCCAGATGACGGCGATGAACCAGCGCCTCAATGCCGACATCGAGACGGTTTTCCTGATGGCCGACCCGCGGCACCAGGCCATCGCCTCGCGGCTGGTCAAGGAGATCGCCCGGCTGGACGGCGCGATCGACAGTTTCGTCAGCCCCACCGTCGCCGCGGCGGTGCGGGCCAAGGTCAAGGGATAGTCACGAGTTGAAGTTCGTCACCGCCGCCGCGCTATCGCTTTCGCTGCTGGCCGCCGCGCCCGCGCTGTCCCAGACCGCGCCGGCGGACTGGCGCACCATCGCGCCCGAGAACCTGCTGGTCATCGACACCGCCAAGGGCCGGATCCTCGTCGAGCTGGAGCCGCGCATGGCGCCCCGGTCGGTGGAGCGCGTCCGCACCCTGGCGGACCAGGGCTTCTATGACGGCCTGAAATTCCATCGGGTCATCCCGGACTTCATGGCCCAGACCGGCGACCCCATGGGGACCGGCCAGGGCGGCAGCGACCTGCCCGATCTGGCCGGCGAGTTCGAGTTCCGGCGCGGACGCGACGCCGGCTTCCTGACGGTGACGGCGACGCCCCAGGGGCAGCTGGGCCTGATCGGCTCCGTGCCGGTGATCACCCAGCCCGACGCCCAGATGATGGTCACCGCCGACTTCAAGGCGGGCGCGCAGGGGCTGTTCTGCCCCGGCGTCGCAGGCATGGCCCGCGCCAACACACCCGACAGCGCCAACAGCCAGTTCTTTCTGATGACCGGTTCCCAGGACGACCTGAACGGCCGCTATACGCCGTTCGGCCGTGTCGTGGCCGGCATGGACGTGGTCCGCGCGCTCAAGGCGGGCTCCGAGGCGCTGAACGGACAGGTCGCCGATCCCGACGTGATGACCCGCGCGCGAACCGCCGCGGCCCTCCCCGAGCGCGAGCGTCCGACCGTGCGCGTGGCCACCGGCGCTCACTTGCGGGCCGAGGTCGAGCGGGTCCGGGCCAGCCGCGGCGCGGCCTTCACCATTTGCGATGTGCAGCCGCCGGCCGAGGTCGTCGGGGGCTGAGTCTGCTGTCCAGGATTTCCGGGGAGGCCGCCATGAAGTCGATATCCGCCGCGCTGTTCGCCACAGCCCTGCTGGCCACGCCCGCCATGGCGCAGGACGCGGCGGTTCCGCCGCCGCCGCCGGCCCCGACGCCGGAGACCACGATCGCCGCAACGGAGTGGCGGGCCGTGCCGGCCGAGAACCTGCTGGTCATCGACACGACCCGGGGGCGCATCCTGGTCGAGCTGATGCCGGAGGTCGCCCCGCTTCATGTCGAGCGGATCAAGCTGCTGGCCCGGCGCGGCTTCTACGACAACATCGCCTGGCATCGGGTGATCGACGCCTTCATGGCCCAGACCGGCGATCCGCTGGGCAACGGCGAGGGCCAGAGCCCCTATCCGGACCTGAAGGCCGAATTCACCTTCCGCCGCGACCCGACCATGCCGTTCGCCCCGGCGGCCGAACCCGCCGGCGCCCGCGTCGGCTTCCTGCATTCCCTGCCCGTGCAGACCCAGCCGGATGCGGTGTTCGCCACCAGCGGCGACGGCAAGGTGCACGGCTGGGGGCTGTATTGCCCCGGCGTCGCCGGCATGGCCCGGGACGAGGGCAACGACACCGCCAACAGCCAGTTCTTCATCATGCGGCAGGCCTATCCGGCGCTGGACAAGCGCTACAGCATCTGGGGCATGACGGTGGGCGGTCTCGACGTGGTGCGGTCGCTGCAGGTCGGGGACGGCGAGAACGGCATGATGGCCCAGGCCCAGCCGGATCGCATGACCCGGGTGCGGGTCGCGTCCGACATTCCCGAGGCCGAGCGCCCGGTCGTCCAGATGCTGGCGACCGACTCGCCGCGCTTCCGGGCCATCGTGGACGAGACGCGCGCGGCGCGCGGCGCCGACTTCTCGGTCTGCGACGTGACCCTGCCGGTGCAGGTCGCGAACTAGGGGCGTCAGCGCCGGCGGCGGCGCCGTCTCGGCCGGCGATCCTCACGCATCCTTTGCAGCAGCAGGCCCTCGCGCAGGCCGCGGTCGGCGACCCGGACGCGTTCCGAGGGCCAGGCGCGCTGGACCGCCTCCATGATCGCCGCGCCGGCCAGGACCAGATCGGCGCGGTCCGGCCCGATGCAGGATTCAGCGGCGCGTCCGTCCGGGCCCAGAGCGATCAGGCGTTCCGCGGCCCGTTCGCAGTCAGCCCGCGTCATCCAGAGGCCGTCGACAAGGTTGCGCTGGTAGCGCCGCAGGCCGAGATGGATGCCGGCGAGGCTGGTGATGGCCCCCGAGGTGCCGACGAGATGGGCGCGGCCCGCCGCGAAGACCTCGTGCAGGGCGGGATCGATCGGCGCCCGGGACAGGGCCTCGCCCATGTCGGCCACCATGGCCTCGTACCAGAGGCCCAGCGATCCCGCCGCCTTGCTGTCCGGTTCGGGGTGGCGTTCCGCCAAGGTGACCACGCCGATCGGGGCGGACATCCAGCCCTCCAGCACGAAGGCGCCGCCGGCCCGCTTGAGCCAGCTGAGTTCGGTCGAGCCGCCGCCGACGTCGACGACCAGCACCGCCTCGGCGGTGTCGTCGAACAGGTTCAGACAGCCTTCGACCGAGAGCCGGGCCTCCTCGACCGGGTCGATGATGCGCAGCTTGAGTCCGGTCCCTTTGCGGACCCGCTCGATGAAGGCGGCGCCGTTGTCGGCCTGCCGGCAGGCCTGGGTAGCGACGGCCATGAGGCGGGTCGGCTCGACGCCCTTCTTCGCCACCCGCTCGCCACAGAGGACCAGCGCCTCATACGCCCGCTCCATCGCCGCCTCGTCGAGCCGGCCGGTGCGTGACAGGCCCTCGCCAAGGCGGACGATGCGACTGAAGGAATCGACCACGCGGAAGCCGTCGCGCGCCGGGCGCGCGATCAGCAGCCGGCAGTTGTTGGTCCCCAGATCGAGCGCCCCGTAGAGGGGCGAATCGCGACCTGAAGCGCCTGGTCCGTCGGCGGCGCCGCCTCGGGCGCGCTGACCGCCGGACCCGGAACGCTGGGACCGCTGGACGCCCCCGGGGGCGTCGTCGGTCTCCGGCATGGGCCGAACTTTCAAGGTGGGCGGTCCGAAGCGGCGCCCGTCCCGATCAACCTAGCCCCGACGCCGCGCCGACGCCAAGGACGCTGACGCGAAAATGAACGAGGCCAGCGGCATGCGGCTCAGGTTGCGGAGCGCACTCTGGCGCCATGACAGACGAAATCATCGCCAAATTCGGCCTGGGCCAGATCGTCCGCCACCGCGAGGCCGCCTTCCGCGGCGTGGTGATCGACGTCGATCCGGTGTTCGCGGGCAAGGCCGGCGACACCGGCGGCATCTCGCCTGACCAGCCCTTTTATCAGGTGCTGGCGCTGGGGGCGGAAGGAGGCTTTGTCGCCTATGCCCCGGAGGACGCGCTGGAACACGACCCGGAACTGACGGCCGTGACCCGGGAAGCCGAGGCGAGGTGGTTCACCGTCGACCGCAACGGTCGGCACGCCCCGAAGGCGCACGCCATCCACTGAAGCTCCGCCGCGTGGGGGAGCGCGTTGTGCTGGCGTGGCGGCCGGCGCGGTTCTAGATTGGGCGGAGGGACCGCCAGAGTCCGAGGAGCAGGAGCGCCCCATGTCCGATTTCGAACACGTCTTCGAAGCGCCGCCCGAGGGGGCCGCGGCGGACTGGACCATCCCGCAGAACTGGCCCGCCTACACCGAGGTCGAGCACTCGACCTGGGACACGCTGTACGCTCGCCAGATGAAGATCCTGCCCGGCCGGGCCGCCGACGTCTTCCTGAAGGGGCTGACGGCGCTGGACCTCAACACCGGCGGCATTCCCGACTTCGAGACTATGAACCCCAAGCTGCAGGCCCTGACCGGCTGGACCGTCGTCTGCGTGCCCGGATTGGTGCCGGACGAGGTGTTCTTCGACCATCTGGCCAACCGGCGCTTCCCGTCCGGCCAATTCATCCGCAAGCCGGACCAGCTCGACTATCTGCAGGAGCCGGACATCTTCCATGACGTCTTCGGCCATGTGCCGATGCTGACCGATCCCGACTTCGCCGCCTATATGGAGGCCTACGGCAAGGGCGGGCAGCGGGCGGCCTCGCTGGGCGTGCTGCAGAACCTCGCCCGGCTGTACTGGTACACCGTCGAGTTCGGCCTGATGCAGGACGCGGAAGGGCTGCGCATCTACGGGGCCGGCATCGTATCGTCGGCGACGGAGAGCGTGTTCGCGCTGGAGGACCCGTCGCCGAACCGGCTGGGCTTCGACCTCGAGCGGGTAATGCGGACCCTGTACCGGATCGACGACTTCCAGCAGGTCTATTTCGTCATCGACAGCATCGACCAGCTGAAGCGTGACACCCTGCAGGACTTCGGGCCGATCTACGAGCGGCTGAAGGGCGCCGGGGACATCGCCATCGACGCCATCCTGCCTACGGACCGGGTCTTCACCCGCGGCACCCAAGCCTATGCGGCCCGGGGCGGACGCTTCGCGGCCTGAGGCCGGACGCCCAGCAGCAGGCCGAACCAGCCCAGTCGTCGCGCTGCCTCATAGACGAGGAAGCAGGCGCCGGAGGTCGCGGCGACGACCAGCGCGGCCTCGGCGCCGAGCGGCAGGTTCAGCGGCATCAGATACCAGGCGGCGACGATGATCGCTGTCTGGTGCACGATGTAGAACGGAAAGACTCCGACGCTCAGGTAGCGCAGCACCGGGCCGCCGCGGTTCAGGTAACGCGCGCCGTAGCCGAGGATGGCGGCGATCCAGGTCCACTGGTCCGCGGCATAGACCAGCCGCATGACCATGCGCAGGGCTTCGGGGGGGACGGCGTCGTCGGCGCGCCAGATCCAGGCGTAGGTCGCCCAGCCGGCCCAGCTCAGCACCGCCAGGATCAAGGCCGGCCGGCGCATGCGCACGAAGCCGGTCTTCAGGGTCTCCGACCGGGCGATCAGGAAGCCGAACAGATAGACGCTGAACGACAGGGCGTGATTGTACCAGTCGTCGGTCAGGGCATGGGTGACCTCGAACAGCGGGGCGAGGGTGAAGCGCAGCACGGCGAACCAGAGGACGGGCCAGACCAGCAGGCCCCATCCGGACAGGAGACGCTCGAGGCCTCGCTCGCCCGCCTTGAGCAGGCCGCCGGCGATACCGACCATCAGGGCGACGATCAGGCCGTAGGGCAGCAGGTAGGCGACGAACCACAGGTGGTTCCATGTCGGCGTGGTCAGGCAGCCCGTGTCATCGCACCAGTGCCCGGAGGCGGTCGCGTACTTCACCCAGAAGTCCTGCAGATAGCTGGAATGGGCCGGGTCGGCGACGCCGAGGCCCTGCAGCGCCTGGAGGATCTGGAAATAGCTTTGCGGCGGCACGATCACGAACATGCCGAACAGCAGGGGCGGCAGCAGCCGGATCACCCGCGAACCCGCCAGCCGCCATCCGGCGTGGCCGCCCTTGGCAGCGAAGCCGTCGACCATGAACCGGGTCGCGGCCCCCGAGACGAGGAACAGGAGGGTCAGCCGCCACGGGTTGGTCAGCATCATCAGGGGCTGGAGCGCCTCGACGATGCGCGGGCTCTTCACGTGGAAGTCCCAGGACACGTAGAGCATGCCGACGTGATACAGAATCAGCAGGCTGAAGGCGCCGACCCGGATCCAGTCGAGGTCGTATCGGCGGACGGACGGCGAGGGGTCGGGGAGCAGGGCGGACGACATGGCGGCTTTCCATGAGCGATGAACGGTCCGCCGGCGTCCCATCCGGGGCGGGCGCGCGGCAACCGTCACGGGACAGGCGGGGCGGTCGGCGGGACGTCGCCGCCGGCGCTGTGACGAGCGGCGCGAACCGCGGGACGGGCGGCTGGATCCGGTCTGCCCTCGATGGCCGGGACCTGCGCACCGCCTGGCTGTTCGTCGTGCCGGTGACCATGGTCGTGGTCGTCGTGAACGCCCTGACCAATCTGAGCGACATTCCAGACATCGCCACCTGGGAGCCCTGGGTCTGGGAGATCAGCAGCGCATTGACGATCTGGATCGCGATGCTGCTGCCGTGGCTGGCGACCGCCGCCTCGCCGCCGGACGACGTCGTCGCCGAGGGCTGGCGGCCCAGGGCCCGGTTCGTGCTGATCCACCTGGCCGCGCTGCTGGCCTTCTCGGCCGTGCATGTCGTCGGCTTCGTGGCGCTGCGCCGGGTCGCCTACGACCTCCTGGGCGCCGGGCCCTACGAGTTCGGCGACCGGTTCATCTACGAGCTGCGCAAGGATCTGATCAGCTACGGGACCTATGTCGCGGTCTTCTGGCTGATCGGCCACCTGCGGCGTCGCCGGGAGGAACCGGTGCGCCCGGTCAGTTTCGACATCCGCGACGGGGGCCGCATCCTGCGCGTGCCTCTGGGCGAGATCGTCGCCGTGTCGTCGGCAGGCAACTATGTGGAGTTCTGGCTGGCCGACGGCCGCCGCCCGCTGATGCGCGCCACCCTTGCGGCGATCGAGGTCGAGCTGGAGCGGTTCGGCTTCGTGCGGGCGCACCGGTCGTGGCTGGTCAACGCCGGGGCCGTCACCGGTCTGAGGCCGGACGGCTCCGGCGACTGGACCGTCGAACTCGGTGGAGTCGAGGCGCCGGTCTCGCGCCGCTATCCGCAGGCGCTTGAGCGGCTCAGGTCGCCGGCCTGATCAGTCCGCGTGGACGATCAGACTGTTCCGGCCCGTGTCGCGCATGCGGATATAGGTCAGCAGGGAGACGCCGATCAGGGCCGTGACGTACCAGAAGAAGGCGCTCTCCATGCCCTCGTCCTTGAACCACAGGGCGGCGTATTCGGCGGTGCCGCCGAACAGCGCGTTGGCCACGGCGTAGGGCAGGGCGACGCCCAGGGCCCGGATATGGGCGGGGAACAGCTCGGCCTTCACCACGGCGTTGATGGAGGTGTAGCCGCTGACGATGACCAGGGCCGCCATGGCCAGCAGGAAGGCGAGGAAGGGGCTGTCGACACCGGCCAGGGCGGTCATGATCGGCACGGTGAACAGCACGCCCAGCACCCCGAAGGCGACCATCACCGGGCGGCGCCCGATGCGGTCCGACAGGGCCCCGACCGCAGGCTGGATCAGCATGAAGACGAACAGGGCGGCGGCGCTGATCTCTGTCGCCGTGGCCTTGCTGAAGCCGCTCGTGTTGACGAGGAATTTCTGCAGGTAGGTGGTGTAGGTGTAGAAGGCGACGGTGCCGCCGGCGGTCAGGCCGAGCACCATCAGCGCCTCCTTCGGATGCCGGAGCATCAGCAGCAGGGCGCTGGATTTCGGAGCCTCGCGCGCGTCGGTGGCGATGAAGGCGGCGGTCTCGTCCAGGCGGCGTCTGAGCCAGAACACGATCACCGCCAAGGCCGCGCCGACGAAGAAGGGGATGCGCCAGCCCCAGCTCTCCAGCGCCGCCTCGCTGAGGGTGTTCTGCAGCAGGATGAGCAGCAGCAGGGCCAACAGCTGACCCGAGATCAGGGTGACGTACTGGAAGCTGGACCAGAAGCCGCGGTGCTTCGCCGTCGCCATCTCGGACAGGTAGGTGGCGGAGGAGCCGTATTCGCCGCCGACGCTGAGGCCCTGCATCATGCGGGCGAGCAGCAACAGGGCCGGGGCGGCGAGGCCGATGGTGGCGTAGCCGGGCGTCACCGCGATGATCAGGGCGCCGGCGCACATCAGGCTGACCGACAGGGTCAGGCCCGCCTTGCGCCCCCTGCGGTCGGAATAGACGCCCATGACCCAGGCCCCGACCGGCCGCATCAGGAAGCCGACCGCGAACACGGCCGCGGCCTTGAGCAGTTCGGCCGTGCTGTCGCCGCTGGGGAAGAAGACCGGGGCGAAATAGACGGTGAAGGCGGCGTAGGCGAACCAGTCGAACCACTCGACCAGATTGCCGGCCGAGCCGCCGATGATGTTGCGCAGGCGCCGGGCGGGCGTCATGGCGGCGTCGGTCCTCCGGATATCCCCCTCAGAGGGCGGCATCATCCAGCCGTTTGCCCATCCTGACCAGCGGCACGGGGGCGCCGCCTCGGTCGTCCTCGAAGCGTTCGATCTCGCGATAGCCGGCGGCGCGGTACAGGGGCTCGCCGCCGAGGGTGGCGACCAGTTCGGCGCGGTCGTAGCCGGCGGCGCGGGCGGCCTCCTCGCACAGGCCGAGGATCATCCGGCCGACGCCCTGTCTGAGAAATTCGGGGGCCGTGTACATGGCGCGGATGCGGGCGGCGTCGACTCCCGGCGTCAGCGGCGCAGGCTGGCGGCCGGGGGTGTGGTCGCCGCCGTATTCGGTGATGCGGGCGCTCCAGCCGCCGCAGCCGGCGAGGACGCCCCCGGCCTCGACGATCAGATAGGTGCGGTCGGCGATGATCTGGCTGTCGATGCCCATCAGCCTGCGGCTGGCCGCGATCTGGTCGGGCGTCAGGAAGTCGGCCAGCGGGCCGGAGATGGCGCGGTCCATGAGGGCGACCAGGGCCGGGATGTCGGCTTCGGTGGCGACCCGGTGGGTGAACATCTCAGACCCGCTGGAAGGGGTAGAAGCTGTCGCCCAGTTCGAGGATCGAGCTCAGCTCGTCGAGCGCGCCGCGGCTCTCGTCCAGCAGGGCGGCGTCCGCCAGATCGGCGGGGGTCAGGGTGTCGCGGTACCAGGTGGCGGCCCAGATCGACAGGCGGGCGTGCAGCTCGTCGGTCATCCGCATGGCGGGGTTGGTCGCGGCCAGTTCCTCTTCCGTCAGGGCGACGCGCAGGCGCAGGCAGGCGGGGCCGCCGCCGTTGCGCATCGACTGGCGCACGTCGACATATTCGACCCGGCCGATCGGGCCGTTGGAGGCGGCGAGGGCCTCGGCGACCGCATGGCTGCGGGCGTTGTCGCGGGTCTCGGTCGGGCAGATCAGGGTCAGGCGATCCTCGCCGGGGATCCGAACCAGCATGGAGTTGAACAGGTAGCTGGAGATGGCGTCGGAGAGCGGCAGGTCGGCGGCGGAGACCTGAACGAAGATCGGCTCGAACCGGTCGCTGGCGGCGGCGCGGATGGCGTCCAGCGTCCGGGCCGTGTGCTCAAAGGCCAGCTCGTGGAAGAACAGGGTCTGCAGCGCCCCGACGCAGACCACATCGTTGTGGAAGGTGCCGCCCGCGATGGCGGCGGCGGACTGGCGCGCCAGCACCACGCCCGCGGCGCCGTGGCGGCGGGCGATGGCTTCTGAGGCCTCGCGGGTCTGGCGAGCCGGGTACTGGCCCTGCCAGTGCTCCCAGGCCTCGCGGCCCCAGACCAGCAGGTTGACACCGGCCTCGCCGTGGTCGGCGCACAGGCGGACATGATTGGCCGCGCCCTCGTCGGCGAGGTGGGCGACGGAGGGCAGGGCGTCATGCACCGCGAACCGGGCCGGGTCGGGGAAGAGGGCGTCGAGCGACCGCTTCGTCTGGGCGTGCTCCAGCGAGCGGTGCAGGTTGGTGACCAGATTGGCCGGGGTGAAGTGGACGCGGCCGTCGGCGCTGTCGGCGGAGGGCGTCACCGTGGCGGCGTTGGCGGCCCACATGGGCGAGGCCGAACAGGCGGCGGCGGCGAAGCTGGGCGCGTCCTTCCAGGCCCGCTCCAGCACCTGCGCGTCGGAGCCGGTGAAGCCGAGCGAGCGCAAGAAGGGAATGTGGGGCCGCTCGTGCGGCGGCAGGACGAACTGGGGCAGGCCGAGGTCGGCCAGCCGCTTCATCTTGTCGAGTCCCTGCAGCACGGCCGCGCGCGGGTTCGACGCCTCGCCCCTGTTGAGGCTGGAGGCCAGATTGCCCGGGGACAGGCCCGCATAGGAATGGGTCGGCCCGATCAGGCCGTCGGCGTTGGCTTCGACGGCGGGCGAGCTCACGCCCGCAATCCCTTGATCTCGCTTTCGATATTCTTGACCGCTTCGGCCTCGAAACTGGCCACCGGATAGGCGCAGTAGTCGGCGGCGTAGTAGGCGGACGGCCGGTGATTGCCGCTGGCGCCGAGGCCGCCGAAGGGCATGTCGCCCGCGGCGCCGGTGGTCGGGCGGTTGAAGTTGACCACCCCGGCGCGGATGCGGCGGATGAAGCGGTCCCAGTTCGCCGGCTCGTCGCTGACCAGTCCGGCGGACAGGCCGTACCGGGTGGCGTTGGCCTCGGCGATGGCGGCGTCGAAGCTGGCGACGCGGGTGACGGACAGGAAGGGGGCGAACATCTCCTCGTCAGGGACGTCGACGCCGGTGACGTCGATGATGGCCGGTTTGACAAAGGCGCCCGGCAGGTTGCCGACCGGGCCGGAGGCGCGGATGACCTTGGCGCCCAGGTCGATGCGGTCCTGCAGCGCCTTCAGCGCGGCCTCGGCCGCCTTCACCGAGATCAGCGGCCCGGCGTAGGGCTCCGGCGTCGAATTCCATGGGGCGAGGATCAGGCGATCAACCATTGATTCCACCGCCGCCACGATGGCGTCGCCCTGCGGGCCTTCGGGCACGATCAGGCGGCGGGCGCAGGAGCAGCGCTGGCCGGTGGTGACGAAGGCGGACTGGACCACGATCCCGGCCACGGCCTCCGCGTCGGCGGCGTCCCACACCACGAGCGGATTGTTGCCGCCCAGCTCGAGGGCGAGGATCACATGCGGATCGTCGGCGAATTTGCGCCGGAAATGCGCGCCGGCCGCGCCGGAGCCGGTGAACATCAGCGCATCGATGCCGCTGTCGAGCAGGGCCGCGCCCGTGTCGCGTCCACCCTGGACGACGTTGACGACGCCCGTCGGCAGGTCGGCCGCGGCGAACGCGTCGGCCATCAGCTGACCGGTGAGGGGCGCCTCTTCGGACGGTTTGAAGACCACGGTGTCGCCGGCCAGCAGGGCGGGGACGATGTGGCCGTTGGGCAGGTGGCCGGGGAAGTTGAACGGACCGAGCACCGCCGCCACGCCGTGCGGGCGATGGCGCAGGGTGGCGTGGCCGAAGGCGGTGCCGGCGGAGCGCTCTCCCGTGCGTTCGTCATAGGCGCGGATCGAGATGTCGACCTTGCCCTGCATTGCGGCCAGTTCGGTGGTCGTCTCCCATAGCGCCTTGCCGGTCTCGCGGCTGATCGCCTCGGCCATCTGCGGCGCGCGCTCCTTGAGCACGGCCTGATAGCGCTTCACCGCATCGATGCGGTCCTGACGCGGGCGGTCGGCCCAGTCCGGAAAGGCCGCGCGGGCGCGGTCGACGGCGGCCTGGACCTCGGCGGGCGTGGCGGCGGCGCCCTCCCAGACGGTTTCGCCGGTGGCGGGATCGATGGATCGGAACGTGCTCATGGGGTCCAGATGGGGGCTCACATCTTCACCCGCACGGTTTCGCCGGAGCGCACCTTGAGGGCTTCCGCAGTCTCGCGGTTGAGGGTCACGGTGTCGCCCTCGACCGCCGCCCGCTGGCGGACAGCCCGGAAGGCGGCCACGCTGTCGGTGGAGATCAGCGCCGGCAGTTCGGCCTCGACCTCGTCGGCGATGCGGGCGGTCAGGCGGCGCGCGTCGCGGACGGTGCGGATATTGTCGCGGTCGCAGCAGACGGTCGGGCCGGCGTCGAAGATGTCGACCAGACCGTTGGGGCGGAAGCCTTCGCTCTCCAGCAGGGCCATGGCCGGCACGCCCTGCGGATGGACCTTGCCGATGACGGCGCGGGCCGGCTCGGGCAGCAGCTCGACATAGATCGGATGGCGCGGCGACAGGTCGAGGATGAACTGTTTGTCGGTCGAGCCCGTCATGCGGTCAGCGTCGTCGAACTCCATCGGGAAGAATTTATGCGCCACATGGTCCCAGAACGGGCAGGCGCCGTCGGGGGTGAACACGCCGCGCAGCTCGGCCAGCACCGACTCGGCGAACAGTTCCGGCTGGGCGCCGATCAGCATGTAGCGCGACTGGCTGAGCAGGCGGCCCGCGCCACCCTTGCGCCGGTCGGCCTTGAGAAACAGCGAGCCGACCTCGGTCCAGCCGGTGCATTCGTTGACCAGCACCAGGGTCTGATGGTCCAGCTTGACCCCGAGCGAGGGCGATGACTGGGTGTTGTTGACCAGCCGGAACGAGAAGAACGGGCGGTGCAGGCCGACGGCCGCCTTGACCGAGCCGACGCCGTCGACGTCGCCCGTATCCGACTCCTCCAGCATCAGGGTGTACCAGCAGTCCTGCGGGGCCAGCTTGCCGGAGAAGCTGTCGCGGCTCAGTTCCAGCCTTTCCGCCAACTGGTCGGGATCCTCCGGCAGGCTGGTGAAGCCGGGGCCGCTGAGGATGGCCAGTTCCAGCAGGTGGTCGAGGTCGGCGGGGCCGGCGGGGCGGACGACGAGCATGGGGTTACATCGTCTCCAGACGCAGGGACTTCAGTTTGAGGGCGTCGATCTCGCCCGAGGCGATCTTGCACAGGATCAGGGCGCTGAGCTGCGCGCGATCGACGAAGCTGGCGGGCCAGGCGAACTCCTGGTCCGAATGGATGTCGCCGCCCAGCACGCCCAGGGTGTCGATATTGGGCAGGCCGGCGGCGTGCAGGTTGTTGCCCTCGCAGACGCCGCCCGAGGGCTTCCAGGCGATGGTCTGGCCCAGCAGGGCGCCCGCCTCGCGCACGGCGTCGAAGAGGGCGGTCTGGCTGGCGTCCATCGGCTTGGGCGGACGGGTCATGCCGCCGTGCAGGTCCAGCGTAAGGCCGGGGAAGGGCGGTTCGGCGGCAATCCCGCGCACCGCCGTCTCGATCCACGCCGCCGCCGCGGTGTCGGGGACCCGGACATTGAAACGGACCACGGCGTTGTCGGCGACCACGTTCAGCGGACCTCCGCCGGCGATCTTCGCCACATTGACGGTGACGCCGTCGCGCTGGCCGTTCAGCGCGTGCAGGCGGGCCGCGAGGATGGCGGCGCCCGCCACGGCGTTGGCCCCCTCGTCGAAGGCGCGTCCCGCGTGGGCCGCCTTGCCGGTGACGATCAGGTGGTAGTTGCCGCTGCCCTTGCGTGCGCCCGCCAGGGACCCGTCCGGCATGGCCGGCTCATAGGTCATGCCGACATGGCCGCGCGCGCCCAGTTCGGCGAGCAGGGGGGCGGAGGCCGGGGAACCGATCTCCTCGTCCGGCGACAGCAGCACGGTCCAGCCGACGCGCGCCTTGTCGGGGTGGGTCTCGAACGCCTCCAGCGCCGCCAGCATGACGCTGATCCCGCCCTTCATGTCCGCGATCCCCGGCCCGTTCAGGGCGCCGTCGCGCCGGGTGGCCACGGTCTGGAAGACGCTGTCGGCCGGAAAGACCGTGTCGTAGTGGCCGGTCAGGACGACCTGCACCGGCGCGCCGGGCCGCATGCGGATCCTCAGGGCGTCGGCGTGGGCCTCGGTCCCGACCCGGCCATCGTCGCCGACGCTGGTCGAGCCGGCGGTGGGCAGGCGGGCGACCTCGGCGGCGAGCGGCGCGGCGGCGGTCTCGAGCAGGTCGAGCATCCGCTCCAGGCCGGCGGCGTTGCGGCTGCCCGAATTGACGTTCGCCCAGTCGACCGCCCGACCGACGATGGCCGCCTCGCGCGCCGCGACATGGTCGAGCACGGTCTGGTCGTGGGGGAGAATCCGCATCGGCCGGACCCTAGCGGCGCCGGCGGCAAAGGTGAAGGCGAGGCGGAGATGGCGCTGTCCCCGGGGTCCGGCTAGGTTGCGCAACCACACAGGGAGGACAATGCATGAGCGACTGGATCAAGGCCATCAATCCGATGGCGACGATCGGAACGGAAGCGGAGGCGCTGAGGGCGGCGAGGGCCAGCGCGATCGCCATATTCATCGGGGTGGCGTTCGGCATCGTGGGCGTCGTCGTGATGATGAATGGCGGCATGGAGGCAATGCAGAGCGCAGTGGCCGCGCAAAGCGCCGGAGCGGACGCCCAGGTCGCGAGCATGACGGGAGCGATCGTCGAGTTCACGCTCTACATGATGATCGCCATGGTGGTGATTCAGCTGATCCTCGGCTTCGTCCAGTGGGTGAAGCCCAACCTGGTCATCCCGATCCTCTTCATCGTGCTGGTCGTCTACGGACTTGGCTCGACGCTTCTGGGGCAGGTCATGGCCGGTCAGATGGACGTGCCGGAAACGGCGATGAACACCGCCTGGATGACGGCCCTTGGCATCGCCGTCATGGTCATTGAGCTGATGCTGCACATCGCCGGCGTCCGGGGCGCCAGCGCGCTGCGGAAGTTCCGCGACGCCCAAGCGTACTGAGCCCTACCGGTTCGGGCGCCGGTCCTCGCGACCGGTTCCCGGCTGGGGGGCCTGACGGCGCCAGCGGATCGACAGGCTGGCGTCGCCCTGTCCGCCGAACTTCGAGCTGACGGTCAGGTTGCGCCGCACCTGCCATTCGACGTTCACGGCCGCGCCGTTCTCGCCGCCGCCGATGACCTCCAGATAGATGTCGTCGGTGATGTAGCGGCCGCCGGCCACGGTCAGGCTCGAGGCCTCGCCGCCGAACGACAGCCGGTCGAGACCGGCCAGCTCGCGCAGGTTGCCGATCACGTCGAAGCCGCCCCCGCCCGCGAGCGCGCCCACGCTCGCCGCCAGCTGGGCGGCCTCGAAGGCCGACAGCTGCGACGCCGACCGCCCGAACAGGACCTGCGACAGGATTTCGTCCTGGGGCAGGGCGGGAGTCGAGGTCAGGGTGATCTCGGGCCGGGCCGCCGTGCCGGTGGCGCGGATGGTGGCGGTCAGGGCGGGATCGTCCCGCGTCGCCGTCAGGTTCAGCCGGATCTGCTCGGGCTGCGTCGACAGGGTGACCGTGCCCCGGTCGTCGAAGACGAACCGCTTGCCGGCGAAGTCGTAGTCGCCGCGCACGACCCGGGCGGTTCCGGTGAGCGTCGGCTGGTTGATCGTGCCGGTGACCCGGGCGTTGACGTTCATCTCCACGTTCAGCCCGCGACCGACCACCAGCACGTCCCCACCGGGCGAGCGGATGGCGATGTCGACTCCGATTTGCAGCCCGCGGGGCCGGTTCTGCTCCTCTTCGGGGATGTCGCCGCCGGGCTTGTTGATCTCGACCACGTCCATCTGGACGATGCCCCTCGATCCGGGCGGATTGGCCTCGATGCGGGCCTCGTCGATGTCGATGCGGCCAGTCAGCTGGATCTTGCCGTCCGCCGCCCGCACGACGCTCAGCGGGCCTGACGCGCGGGCTTCGGCGATGTCGTTGTCGATGATGCGGAAGCGGGTCAGGGCCAGTTCGACGCTGGAGCCGGAGCCCTCGCGCAGGCCGATGCGGCCGTCGCCGGACACCGTCCCGCCAGATCCGTCGGTGGCCGAGAAGCTCTCCACCAGCGCCGTGGTGTCGTCGAAACGGCTGGCCAGGGTGACGTCCCGCAGCTGCAGGCCGGTGGCGTTGTCGCGGAAGCCGCCCTCCCACAGGTCCATCCGGCCGTTGATGCGCGGCGCGGCGATCGTGCCGGCCAGGCTGGCGCGGGCGTTGACGATGCCGGACAGCGACCGCTCGCCGCCCAGGAACAGATCCCAGACCGGCTGGACCTGGCCCTGGATGTCGATCTCGCCCGACATCGGCCGGGTGCGCACGACCGCCAGCCTGAGCGGGGCGGCAGAGGCCTCGACCGGCAGGGTGACGTCGGCGGTGGCCCGCACATTGCCCTCGTCCGCCACCCGGGCCTGGACCCGGAGCGCGTTGTCGACCAGCAGGGCGTTCAGGGTTCCGTCGATGGCCAGCCCCGTCGGCGCGTCGACGCTGCGCACATCGTCCAGCGTCACATTGGCGGATCCGGACAGGTCGGCGCCCGAGCCCCGCAGGGAGAGCCGCCCGGTAGCCCGCCCGCGCAGGTCCGGCGCGAGGGAGCCGAGCTCGACGCTGGTCAGATTGGCCTCGATGACGGCGGCGCGGGAATCCTGCCGCAGTTCGCCGGTCAGCACGCCGCCGCCCACGCCGAGATCGACCCGGACGACGCGGCCGTCGCCGGAGAGCGCCACCACGGCCGGATTGCGCGTGGCGAAGGCGATCTCGCGCACCCGGCCGGCGCCTTCCAGCACGACCGTCTGGGCGCTGTCCCGCCGCGAATAGACCCCGGTCCCGTCGAAGCTGACCGGCGTGCGGCCGCCGACGTCGGCCTTCAGGGTGAAGGGCAGGCGATCCAGCGTGCCGCGGCCCTCGAGGTTCAGCGAGCGGATGACCCAGGACGATCCGGTCAGCCGGACGTTGCGGCCGGTGACATCGAGGATGGCGGTCTCGGCGCCCGCCCCCTCGGTCAGGCGGATGCGTCCGTCGGCCGTGCCCGAGGCGAGGAAGGCTCCGGGCCGCGCCGTGAAGGTCAGGTCGGCGCTGGAGGGGAACCGGTTCGACAGGGCGACGGCCCCCTGCGCCGTGATCCCGCCCGCGTCGAGATCGACGTCCGTCAGGCGAATACGCTGGCCGCCGAGATAGAAATTCCCGCTGGCCCGGGCGGGGCCGTAGTTGGAGCCGGCGATGACGGATATCCGCCCGTCCGACTCATCCGCGCCGCGCCGGAAACTCAGGTCCATCGTCGCGTCGGTCAGGACAAGGGCGCCGGCGGCGACCCGACCGAAGGCGGCCCGCAGGTCGGCGCTGGGACGGGCCAGGGTGCCGCCGACGGTTCCGCTGCCGGTCATGGCGCCGTCGATCTCGACCGGTCCCACGCCGAAGGGCCCGCGCGCGTTCCAGTTCATCGCCAGCGTGAGCCGGCCGTCTCCCTCGATAAAGCCGCGGGCGGCGGCGTTTCCGTGGGCCCCGCTCAGCCGCGCCGACTCGATCGCCACCCGCGCCCCGGTCAGGGCGCCGGTCAGCTGCAGCCGGGGCGTCGGGCCCAGCAGCCGGTCCAGTTCGCCGACCCCCAGCCTGAAGCCCCTGCCGCGGCCGTCGAACGTCGCCTGCCAGGGAGCGCCGCTTCGGCGCATGGAGGCGGCGATCGTCCCGCCGAACGCACCGTCCGCCCCCGGTCGCAGGCGCGAGGCGTCGGTGATCTCTGCGCGCCCCCGGAAGCCGAGGCCGCCCAGCAGATTGCGGCCGCCCGTCCCCGTGACCTTCAACGCCTGTCCGGTGGCCTCCAGCCGCTCGAGCAGATACGAGCCGTCGACGAGGCGCGCGGCCTCGAACCGGACGCGCGGGCCCTGTCCGAGCAGGCCGCCCACGATGCCTGCGGTCGATCCTCCGGCGGCGCTGAGGTCGCCGTCGATGTCGTAGCGGCCGGCCCGCGCCTGAATGTTCAGCGGGCCGCGGATGCGCCGGGCCCTGTAGCTCGACAACTCGGCGCCGAGCACGTCGATCGAACCCTGCAGGCTCCACCTGGTCGCGTCGCCCCGGAAGCGGGCGGACCACGCCGCACCGTCTCCGAGCGGCCGTCCCGCCAGCCGCGTCAACGAGGGCGTCGAGACCTTGATGCGCACGCCCTGCGGCACGCTGCGGTCCTTGATCCGGATCAGGCCGCTGGCGCTGGAGTTGAGGTTGTCCGCCATCAGCCGCCAGCCAACGCCCTGCAGGCCGTCCTCGTTACGGTCCGGGGCCGTCGCCAGGGCGAAGCGGGCGGTGCGGCCGATCCGCCGCACGAACGGGTCGAGCAGATCCGATCCGGAGAAGTCGACGTAGCCGGCGATCCGGGCCTGTTGAGGCCCGTAGCGGCCCTTGATCATCAGCGGCGTGAAGTCCCCGGTCCGCACCACGGCGTCGACCACCTCGCCGTTGACGATGGCGGTGGCCAGGAAGGGCTGGTCCGGGGAATAGCCGAGCGCGCCGGCGATGGGGCCGCCGCGCGACTCCTGGGCCCGCAGGTTCAGCCGGACGTCGGCGATGTCCTCGCCCAGGGCGCCGGTGAGGCGCAGGAAATCGCCGGGCCGGCTGTTGCTGTCGGCGTTGACGGTCACCCGCTTCAGCCCCTTGCGCGGAACCAGCGCCTCGCCCGCCAGCTTCCAGCGGCCGTACTCCTTGCTGAAGCCCTCCAGCAGTTCGACGTCGGCGGAGAACCGGTCGATATCCACGGACAGCGGCTGGGGGCCGGGCGGCTCGGTGGCCGGCTCGACCAGCGGCCGCCGGATCAGACGGATGACCTCGGCCTCGACATTGGTGGCGTGAAACCGGCGCGCGATCAGGGGCCACCAGTCCCAGTCGACCCGTACCTTGCGCGCCTCCAGCCAGATTCCGTCGGCGTCGGTCACCGTCACCCGGTCGATGGTGAAGTCGTCGAACAGGTCGCCGCGTACGCCCTCGACATTGATGCGGCCATAGCGGCCCAGCTTCTTGCCGGCCACGAAGCTCGTCACCAGGCCCCGTCCGGAGTCCGACAACAGATACATCCGGCCGCCGATGGCGGTGACCAGCAACAGGGCGGCGAGGATGGCCAGTCCCATGCCGCCGAAGAAGGCCAGGGCCTGCAGCCGCGTACGCTTCTTCCGCGCCTTGACCGCCGGCGTTTCAGGCGTGTCCGAAGGGGGCGGCGCGTCCGTCAAAACGCCTGTCCGATGCTGACATAGATCTGGAAGTCGGCGTCGCGGTCGCGCTTGTCGAGCGGGAAGGCGATGTCGGCCCGGATCGGACCGAACGGCAGCTTGTAGCGCACCCCGAAGCCCGCCGCGTAGCGCAGATTGTTGAAGTTCGGCGTCTCCTGGAAGCCGATGGCGCCGGCGTCGACGAAGACGACCGCGCCGAAGCTGCGCCCGATGTCGCGGCGCACTTCGACCGAGGTCTCGAACAGCGACAGCCCGCCGCGCGGCGTGCCGTCGGGCAGTCGGGGGCCGACGCCCTGGTATTCGAACCCGCGCACCGAGCCGCCGCCGCCGGAGTAGAACAGCCGGTCCGACGGAATGGTCAGTTCCTCGCCGCCCACGATGGAGCCCACCCGAACGCGTCCGGCCAGCACCGTCCGTCCGCCCTCCTGCAGCGGCAGATAGGCCGTCGCCTGTGCATCCGCGCGCAGGAACAGCAGGGAATCATCCCCGGACACGGCCGTCGGCTGGACATTTGCGAGCAGGCGATAGCCGCTGCGCGGGTCGAGCGGATCGTCGGAGCGATCAATGTACGCCCCGCCCCTGAGCGTGACCAGGGCGAGATTGCGGGTGATGTCGAGCGGCAGCTGGGTGACCGGATCGAACCGGTTCTCGTCATACTGTCCGACGTCCACGCCGACGCCGTAGCTGTACCACGACGCCTTGCCCAGTCGCTGGCGGGCGTCGGCGTACAGGACGCCGGCGAAGCGGCGATAGGCGTCGGTGTCCTCGTTGACGATGGCCGCGCCCATCGTCAGCGTCTGGCCGGGTCGCCGCCAGTGCGGCAGCTTCAGGTCCACGCCCAGACGGCTGTCCACGTCGGCGAGTCGCGCATGGAATTCGAGCGTGTCGGCGCGCCCGAAGCGGTTGTGCCAGGTCCACAGGCCTTCGATGGCGGAACCGCCGGTGGCCGACGTCGCGCGCCCGGCCGTCACCGTGGCCCGGGAGGTCGACACGGTGACGCCGGCTTCCTGGATCCAGCGTGGCCGGTCGGTCAGGGTGACCACGACCGGACGGTTTCCGTCGGCCCGGGTCTGGTCCGCCGGGGCCAGGGCGACGCCGACGCCGTCATAGACGCCGGTCTCGAGCAGCCGGCGTTCCAGCTCGGCCACGTCGTCGGGGTCGTACACCTCGCCTTCGGACCAGGGCGCCAGACCGGCGACCCAGTTCGCATTGGTGGGCCCGCGCGTCTCCAGCCGGACCCCGTCGAGGCGCACGAGCGGTCCGGCGACGATATTGTAGGTCGGCTGCACGGTCAGGGTGGCGTGGTCGACCACCACGCGGCGGGGCTCGGCCCGGGCGTCGGCGTGGCCGCGCCGGGTCAGGCCGGCGACGAGCCGCCCCTCGGCGGAGAGGACGTCCACGGCGCGCCCGGGATCGCCCGCCTTCAGCCCGATGTCGCCGCGGACCTCTTCCGCGAGCGGCGGCGCGGGCGGCGGCTCGACCCAGTTGACGATCGGCTCGGTCAGGGCGAATCGGGGACCCGGCGTGATGTCGACGATGGCGACCGGGGTCTCCTCGCCCTCGACCACGTCTTCCAGCACCGGCTGGTAATAGCCCTCCGAGCGCAGCAGGGCCTCCGCGGCCTCCATGGCTCCGCGGGCGCGCCGTCGGGCCTCGAACCGGTTCGAGGGCGGGCCGTCGACCTCGCCGATCGCCCGTTCGATCTGCGCCCTCAGTGCGGCGTCCATCTCGCCGCGCACCTGGGCGCGCGGATCGGCGGCGGCTGTGGACGCCAGAAGCGCGAACCCCGCCACGCTGGAAAGAAACAGGGCGGGCCTCGGCGTCAAACTGGAACCTTCGTCAGCGGCTTGGTCAGCGGGCGGGCGCCCCTTTGATAGGTGGAGGCGGGCAAGGGTCGCATCCACCGGCGGCGCCATTGCGGCGCCGCCCTGCTGGTCACATCAGTAGAACAGGGTCTCGCTGTCCGGCCGGACCGATTCCTCCGAGGTGCGCTTCTCGGCCGGCAGGGTGTCGCTGGGCGGCGTATCGGCGGCGCTCGGGGCCGCGACCGGCGCCTGGGCCTCCTCGGCCGCGGGCGCGACGGGCTCTTCGAACGGCGCGTCCTGCACTTCAGGCTCGGCGGGACGCGGATCGTCGCACGCGGTCAGGGCGACCGCGCCGGCCATGGCGACAAGGGCGATAAGGCGTTTCATCTGGCAGCTCCCCGGATCGGCGTTCCAACGCGCGGCGGTATTGCCTGTTCCATAGCCAAGATCGCCGCGCGGGTCATCACGCGCGGCAACCAATCCTTTTCCAATTCCCGCGATGGTGGCGAACTGGAGGGACTTCAATGACGGCGACCGCCTACGCCATGGTTTCGCAGGTGCGTTACCGCGAACTCAAGACCCGCATTGCGCTCGCCGCCTTCATCGGCGCCACGGCCTGGGTGGTCACGCCGTCCGTCTGGCCGGGAGTCTGGTTCGCCGCCGTTCTGGCCACCCAGGGGCTGGACTGGGCGGTGTTCCGCCGGTTCCGCCTGCAACCCGACTGGCGGCCCGATCGCGCCTACCTTGCCCTGTCCTGCGCGGTTACGGTGCTCAGCGTGATCGTCTACGCCGGCATCACGGCCTATCTGTGGTTCCGGGGCGGAGAAGTCGGCCGGATATTCGCCATGGTCCAGTGCGCCGGCGGCCTGCTGCACGTCAGCCTGCACATGCACCACGTCCGGCCGATCCTGATCGCGGCCGTGGCCTCCCACGCCACCTACTTCCTCGGCCTGCCGATCATCGGCGCGGTCGCCACCGGCAACTGGCACGAACTCCTGATCGCCATCGGCTGTCTGCTTTACATGAGCCACCTGGTCGTCGCCGTGCGACAGAGCTCGATGACGACGACCGCCCTGCAGTCCGCCCGCGACGCCGAACAGCGCGCCCGCCAGAAGGCGGAGGTGGCCAGCGCCGCCAAGTCCGACTTCCTCGCCGTGGTCAGCCACGAAATCCGCACCCCGATGAATGCGGTCATCTCGGCCGCCAACCTGCTGCGGCGAACCCGTCTCGACACTCGCCAGCGCGAGCACGTCTCGATGCTGATCGACGCCGGCGACGTGCTGATGGGCCTGCTCAACGACGTGCTGGACTTCTCCAAGATCGAGGCCGGCAAGATGGAGCTGGAAAGCGCCGCCATGGTCGTGCGCGAGCGGCTCGCGACGCTGAACCGGCTGTGGGAGCCGCGCGCCCGCGCCAACGGCGTCCGGCTGACCCTTCGCGTCGACGCGTCGACCCCGGACGCCGTCCGGACCGATCCCCTCCGCTTCCAGCAGATACTGTTCAACCTGCTGTCGAATGCGGTGAAATTCACCGCGGACGGGGAGATCGTCGTGGCGGTGGGCTGGGACGGCGAGCGCCTCACAGTGGCGGTGTCCGACACGGGCTGCGGCATCCCCGCCGACCGTCTGGCCCAGGTGTTCAACAGCTTCGAACAGGCCGACGTCGGCACCACCCGAAGGCACGGCGGCACCGGTCTGGGTCTGTCGATCAGCCGCAAGCTGGCCGAGATCATGGGCGGGACCCTGACGGTCGCCAGCGTCGAGGGGCAGGGGTCGACCTTCACCCTCTCATTGCCGGTCGAGGCCGTGGAGGGCGAGTCGGTCCTGCCCGAGCGCCAGACGGAGGTGGCGGGCTCGCTTCAGGGGCGGTCCATCCTCGCCGCCGACGACCATGAGGTGAACCGGCGCATCCTGACCCTGTTGCTGGAGCCGCACGGCTGCCGCCTGACCCTGGTGGAGAACGGCGCCGAAGCGCTGGAGGCGGCGTCGCGAGAGCCGTTCGACGCCATCCTGATGGACATGCAGATGCCCGTCATGGACGGGCTGGAAGCCACCCGGCGGATCCGCCAGGGCGTGGTCAACGGCGGCACGCCGGTGATCGCCCTGACCGCCAATGCGCTCGACGTTCACCGCGCCGCCTGGGACGCGGCGGGCGTCCACGCCTTCCTGACCAAGCCGATCGATCCGGTCATGCTGGCCGGAACCCTGGCCGAGGCCTGCGCCGCGGAACGCCGGCAGGCCGTCGACTCCGCCGCCGCCGTGGCCTGAGGCGCCGTCAGCGCCAGCGGGCGAGCGCCTCGTCCAGCGACAGGGGCGCCGGCTGCGGCGTGACCGCCGGGGGTTCGTCGTCGAAGCGCGGCGCCGGCGCCGGCTGAACCACGCCCTGGTCCACGAAGGTCGCGCGCGCGGCGTTGTGGGGATGTCCGGGCGCCTCGGCCATGGTCAGAACGGGTGTGACGCAGGCGTCGGTCCCGGCGAAACGGGCGGCCCAGTCGTCACGGTCCCTGGCGGCGAAGGCGGCGGCGAAGCGCGCGTGCAGCACCGGCCAGGACCCCATGTCGAACTGCGGGGCCTCGGCCGGCGGTATGCCCAGCCCCTCCAGCAGGGCGGCGTAGAACTGCGGCTCCAGCGCCCCCACCGCGACGAATCGCCCGTCGCGGCAGGCGTAGCAACGGTAGAAGGGCGCGCCCCCGTCCAGCAGGTTTGAGCCCCGCGTCTCGTTCCACAGCCCGCGCGCGCCCAGCGCGTGGAACAGGCTTGTCAGCAGGGCCGAGCCGTCGGTCATGGCGGCGTCCACGACGCGACCCCGGCCGGTCGTCCTCGCCTCCAGAAGGGCGGCGAGGACGCCTGTGACCAGCAGCATGGCTCCGCCGCCGTAGTCGCCGACCACATTGAGCGGCGGCCGCGGCGGCCGGTCCGGTTCCCCCATCATGGACAGGGCTCCTGACAGGGCGATGTAGTTCAGGTCGTGGCCGACCTGCCGCGCCATCGGCCCGCTCTGGCCCCAGCCGGTGATCCGTCCGAAGACCAGGCGGGGATTGAGTTCGGCGCAGACCTCCGGCCCCAGACCGAGCCGCTCCATCACGCCGGGGCGGAACCCTTCGATGAGGGCGTCGGAAGAAGCGATCAGCGCCTGGACCCGGGCCAGGTCCGCCGGATTCTTCAGATCGACGTCCACGGCGGGGCGGGCGCGGTGCAGCACCTCGCCGCCGACGTCGGTGAACACCGGGGTCCCGGCGATGGGCGCGCGGGTCAGGCGCAGTATCTCTGCCCCGAGGTCGGCCAGCATCATGCCTGCGAACGTCACCGGCCCCAGACCGTCGAATTCGAGGATGCGCAGGCCGGACAGAGGTTTCATGCCCTTTTGCGTAGCCGTTAGCGCCGCGACCGTCGAGGCGACGCTTGACCCCGGCCCCGCTTTGCAACAGAAGGCGCGTCGCGGTGCGCATGCGCGGGCCGCGTCGGTGTGCGTCCTTAGCTCAGTTGGTTAGAGCATCTGACTTTTAATCAGAGGGTCCTCGGTTCGAGCCCGAGAGGACGTACCACCTCCCTTTCCGGAACAAGCCCCGGCGCGCCTCGTTGTCGAAAGACAGCGAAGGAGGCCGCCCATGCCGCATCAGAACGTCCACTCCTCGAAGGCCACGGCCCAGAACGCCGCCACCGATCCGGTCGGCCCCGGCGACCAGACCCGGGCCGGGGGCGAAACCCCGAGGCCCGAGCCGCGCAGCTACGCCGCCCCTGACGTGGCCGATTCGTCGCTGGCGCCCCCCGCCGCCGGCGAGGTCGCCGACTACATGGACGAGGGCGATCCGCTCGCCGCCGACGACGTCCAGCTGGGCGGCACCAACCGCAACCGGCCCGAGCGCACCGAGAAGATGGACCAGCAGGGACCCAAGACCCGCGCCGGCAACCGGAACAAGGTCAGGACCGGCTCGGCAGGGTAGCGTCCGGCGTCGGGCCCCGCCGCGGCGCCGGCGGCGTTTGGCGTGCAGACCGGCGTGCCAATGGATGGTCCCGCGTGACCGTCCGGCAAGCTCTTTCGGTCGGGCTCGCCCTGTGGTTCAAGACGGCCATGCGCCCGTTCGTCCTGCTCACCACTGTATCACTGCTGCTCTCCGGCTGCGCCGGCATGGGCGGTTTCGGCTCCGGAGTCGGCGCGGCCGCGACGGCCCCCCTCGACGACCTGAACCTGCGCCGCCAGCATATCCCGACCGTGCTGCTGCAGGCCGAGGCCAATCCCTACGACCTGCGCAACCTGAGCCAGTGCTCCACCATCGGGGCCGAGATCCGTCGGCTGGACGAGGCGCTGGGCCCCGACACGGACGAGCCCCCGGCCCAGGACGGCTCGACGATGAGCGAGCGCGCCGGCGACGCCGCCTCCGACGCCGCGCTCGACGCCATACGCGACGCCTCGACCGACTTCATCCCCGGCCGCAGCTGGATACGCAGGCTATCGGGGGCCGAGCAGCACAGCCGCCACGTGCAGTCCGCCATCCAGGCGGGACGCATGCGGCGGGCCTTCCTCAAGGGCGTCGGCATGAATCGCAACTGCGCCCCGCCGGCGGCGCCGGCCTGGTTCCGGCCGGAGGGCGGCAGCCAGCGCTAGCTCGCGCCGAGGGCCTGACGGGCGTGGAAGTCCCGCCGGAAGGCCTCGAACCGTCCTTCGGCGATGGCGGCCCGCATGGCCGCCGTCAGGGCCTGGAAGAAGGCGATGTTGTGCCAGCTCAGCAGCACCTTGCCGAGAATCTCGTCGGCGCGGATCAGGTGGTGCAGGTAAGCCTTTGAATAGTCGGTGGAGGCCGGGCAGGGGACCTCAAGGTCCAGAGGGTCCTGGTCCTCAGCGAAGCGGGCGTTCTTCAGATTGATCGGCCCGTTCCAGGTCCAGGCCTGACCGTGCCGGCCGGCCCGGGTGGGCAGGACACAGTCGAACATGTCGACGCCGCGCCACACCGCCTCGACCAGATCGACCGGCTTGCCCACCCCCATCAGGTAGCGCGGCCGGTCCGCCGGCAGCATCTCCGGGGCGTAGTCCAGCACCTCGCACATGGCCTGGTGGCCCTCGCCGACCGCCAGTCCGCCGATGGCGTAGCCGTCGAAGCCGATCTCCTGCAGCCGCTCCGACGACTCCCGGCGCAGGTTTTCGAAGGTCGACCCCTGCTGGATGCCGAACAGGGCCTGGGCGTCCCGCGTGCCGAAGGCGTCTTTCGATCGTTTCGCCCAGCGCGCCGACAGCTCCATGCCCGAGCGGGCGCGCGGCTCCTCGGCGGGCCAGGCGACGCATTCGTCCAGCTGCATGACGATGTCCGAGCCCAGCCGGTCGGCCTGGATTTCGATCGACCGCTCGGGCGTCAGCACGTGCTTCGAGCCGTCGATGTGGCTGGAGAAGGTCACCGCCTCCTCGGTCAGCTTCGAAATGCCCGACAGGGACATGACCTGGAAGCCGCCGGAGTCGGTCAGGATGGGCTTGTTCCACCGCATGAACCGGTGAAGCCCGCCCAGCCGCTCCATCCGCTCCGGCCCGGGCCGCAGCATCAGGTGATAGGTGTTGCCCAGCAGGATGTCCGCGCCCGTCTGCGCCACCTGATCCACCGTCAGCGCCTTGACCGTCGCGGCGGTGCCGACCGGCATGAAGGCGGGCGTGCGGATGTCCCCGCGCGGGGTCTTCAGCACGCCGGTGCGGGCGCGGCCGTCGGTGGCGGAGATGTCGAAGGGAAAGGTCATGGGGCCGCGCGGAATAGCAGGCTGCCATCCCCGTAGGAATAGAACCGGTATCCCGTGGCCACGGCATGCGCATAGGCCGCCTTCATCGTCTCCAGCCCGGCGAAGGCGCTGACCAGCATGAACAGCGTCGACTTCGGCAGGTGGAAATTGGTCATCAGCACGTCGGCGGCGCGGAAGCGGTAGCCGGGCGTGATGAAGATGGCCGTATCGCCGTGGAAGGGCTGGACCACGCCCTCGTCGGTCGTGGCGCTCTCCAGCAGGCGCAGCGAGGTGGTTCCGACGCAGACGATCCGCCCCCCGGCGGCCCGGACGGCGTTGAGGGCGGCGGCGCTCTCGGCGGAGACCTCGCCCCATTCGCTGTGCATCCTGTGGTCGGCCGTGTCCTCGGCCTTGACCGGCAGGAAGGTGCCGGCCCCGACATGCAGGGTCACGGCGTGGGTCGAGACGCCCTTCGCCTCGATCGCCGCCATCAGGCCCGGCGTGAAATGCAGCCCCGCCGTCGGCGCGGCGACCGAGCCGTCCCATTTCGCGAACAGGGTCTGGTAGTCCGACCGGTCGCGGTCGTCCTCGGCCCGCTTCGCCGCGATGTAAGGGGGCAGGGGCATGACCCCGACGTCGCGGATCGCCTCGTCGAGGAACGGTCCGGACAGGTCGAAGCGCAGCGTCACCAGCCCGTCCTCGCCCTTGTCGGCCACGGTGGCGTCGAGCCGGCCCAGCAGGCAGGCGGAGTCGGCCGCTCTGAAGCCCTCCCCTCGAGGGGGAGGGTTGGGAGGGGTGGAGGCGGGCTCTCGGGAGGCGGGCGCGGATGGGCTCAGACCGTCATCCGGCGCCTCATGCGCCATATCCTGACCCTCACTGCCACCACCCCATCCCCCGACCCCTTCCCCCTCGAGGGGAAGGGGAGAAGAAAATCGAACCCGGTCCCCGATCTTGATCCGCTTGCCCGGCTTCATGAAGGCCGACCACACATCCGGCGCGTCGCGGTGGTGCAGGGTCGCCTCGACCTCGACGGTCAGGGTCTCGCCGTCCGGCCCCACCCGCTCGCGCACCCCCGACAGGCGCGCGGGGATCACCCGCGTGTCGTTGAACACCAGGGCGTCGCCCGGCCGCAGGAAGCCCGGCAGGTCGCGGATGATCCGGTCCTCCAGCCCGCCGTCCCGCACCACCAGCAGGCGCGCGGAATCCCTCGGGTCCGCCGGGCGCAGCGCGATCCGGTCTTCCGGCAGATCGAAATCGAAATCGGCGGTCTTCATGGAGCGGCGCAAAGGCCACGGAGGACGGGTGGGGTCAAGACGCGAACGGGTCGATCCTGTCAGGCCCCGAAACGGCGTCGACAGGCGGCGGAGGGCCCGTGCGCCGCCAGCGGTAGTTTTCGTCCCTGGCAGAGTGGATCGAGAAGGGGGCGTCGAGACGGTGGAATGCGCGGACCTCAATGACCGCCGGAACGATCAGCTGGACCGCGGAAAACACCACGCACAACATATTTCGCCGAACCGCGAAGAGTGCACTCGCTATCAGGGCCACAGAGCCGACGACGAACTCCGCCGCCAGGGCAGGAGCCGCCCATCCATAGCCCACCCTGATGAGGCTCGGGATTAGCACCGGCAACTCCCAGAGCCGGCAGATGGAAAAGACCCCGACTGCGCTCACGACGAGCAGGACGCACGTGGTGAGCAAGGGACCCGGTCTGGCTGGCGTTCGTCGGCCCCTGACGGCGAGCGTGATCAACAGCAGAAGGGTGGACGGTAAAAGGATGAGAATCAGGAGCGGCCACGGCAGTTCTCCGTAGACCGGTATCATCGTTGCGCGAATTTGGTCCCGGCTCAGCAGGACACGAATTTCGGATGCGGCAAGACCGCCCGCGAACATGCCAAAGTGCCCGTGCATGTCTGCATTGAACCGCCCCGTCAGGGCGACGTAGCGACCGCTCAGAATGCGGCGGGCGCGAGGTTCTTCGAACTTGGGACCGTCGACCCAGACCGCGTTGCGGAAGAGCATGGCGTCGAAATCCGACTGGCTCAGATAGATAGCGTCTCCCTCATACTCGAGGTTCAGAAAGCCTTCGACCGTGACCAACTGGCCATCGAAACGATCAGGATTTGCGAGCAGGGCTACCAGAGGGACGGCGGCTGGTTGTTCACGAGGCGCGACGACCGGCGCCGGCGCAGCGCCGATCTGCGTGATCGCAAGCAGCAGAACCAGGAGAATGCGGCGCATGGCCCCAGCCGATCACGCCGTACAGCTTGTGGCAAGCAAATGCCCCGGGCCGTTGACCGATGACACACGACGCGTCAAAGCCCACCCATGCTGCAGAACCTCGAAACCCTCGCGCGGGACGCAAAGTCCTGGCCGTTCGAACAGGCCCGCAACCTTCTGAACCACGTTCTGAAGAAGCGGCTGTCCGACGCCGAGCGCGACGCGGCGAAGCTGCTGATCGACGCCGGCAAGGCGGACGAGGCGCTGGCTGCCTTCGAGGCCCTGCAAAGGCCTGTGGTGCTCGAGACCGGCTACGGTCCGTCCGGCCTGCCCCACATGGGCACCTTCGGCGAGGTGGCGCGCACCACCATGGTGCGCAACGCCTTTCGGGCCCTGACCGGCGACCACTGGCCGACGCGGCTGGTGGCCTTCAGCGACGACATGGACGGACTGCGCAAGGTCCCGGAGGGCATTCCCAACCCGGAGATGCTGCTCGAGGACCTGCACAAGCCGCTGACCGTGGTCCGCGACCCGTTCGGCACGCACGACAGCTTCGGCGCGCACAACAACGCCCGCCTGCGCGCCTTCCTGGACGGCTTCGGCTTCGACTACGAATTCCTGTCCTCGACGGAGCAGTACCGGTCCGGCCGGTTCGACGAGGTGCTGCTGCGCCTGCTGGAGCGGTTCGACGCGGTGCAGGCGATCATGCTGCCGACGCTGGGCGAGGAGCGGCGCGCCACCTATTCGCCCTTCCTGCCGATCAGCCCCGTCACCGGTCACGTGCTGCAGGTGCCGACCCTGGAGCGGAACGTCGGCAAGGGCACGATCGTGTTCGACGACCCGGCCGGCGGGCGCACGGAGGTCCCCGTCACCGGCGGTCATGTGAAGCTGCAGTGGAAGCCCGACTGGGCCATGCGCTGGACGGCGCTGGACGTCGACTACGAGATGTCGGGCAAGGACCTGATCGAGAGCGTACGGGAATCGTCCAAGGTCTGTCGTGCGTTGGGCGGCGTCCCGCCCGAAGGCTTCAACTACGAGCTCTTCCTCGACGTCGAGGGCAAGAAGATCTCCAAGTCCAAGGGCAACGGCCTGACCATGGAGGAGTGGCTGCGCTACGGTACGCCGGAGTCGCTGAGCTGGTACATGTTCCAGTCGCCGAAGTCGGCCAAGTCGCTGCACTTCAACGTCATTCCACGCGCCATCGACGACTATCTGGCCTTCATCGAGGCCTATAAGACGCAGGAGCCGGCGAAGCGGATCGACAATGCCGTCTGGTCGATCCACGCAGGATCGCCGCCGGATCACACCTCGCCGGTGTCGTTCGCCCTGCTGCTCAACCTGGTCGGGGTCGCCAATGCCTCTTCGAAGGCGCAGCTGTGGGCCTATTTCGCCAAATACCTGCCCGAGGCGACGCCGGAGAACGAGCCGCTGCTGGACCAGCTGATGGACCGGGCGCTGAACTACTACGAGGACTTCGTCAAACCGACCAAGGCCTACCGCCTGCCGGACGAGAAGGAAAAGGCGGCGCTGCTCGATCTCGCCGGGCGTCTGAAGGCCCTGCCGGCCGACACCACCGACGGCGAGCTGATCCAGGCCGAGGTCTATGCCGTGGGCAAGGAGCATGCGTTCGAGCCGCTGCGCGCCTGGTTCGCGGCCCTGTACGAGGTGCTGCTCGGGGCGTCGCAGGGGCCGCGCTTCGGCTCTTTCGCGGCGATCTACGGCCTGCCGCAGACGATCCAGCTGATCGAGGACGGCGCCAACGGCGCGCTGGCGTCCTGAGCCGCCGACCGACGTTCGTGCGGTAACGTACATGAACCGAACATAACGGGGCGCCTCCGGGAGCCTTCATGTCCGGCCGCGCATTGTGCCTGCCATCGACCAACTCGATGACAGGAGATGAGCCATGTCGACCAACAAGAACAAGATCACCGTCGCTATCGCCGCCGCCGCCCTGCTGGGCACGCTGGCTCCCGCCGCCCTGCCGACAGCCGCCATGGCGCAGTCGCGCGCCAACGGCGTCACCAACTGCGACGCCCCGGGCGGCCGTCAGCGCGCCGGCGCCCTGATCGGCGCCGTCATCGGCGGCCTCGCCGGCAGCCAGATCTCCGACAATGAGCGGACCCTCGGCGCCGTGGTCGGCGCGGGCGCCGGCGCCGCCGCCGGCTCGTACATCGGCTGCAACCAGCAGCGCGCCCGGTCGTACAACTCCAACTACAGCTACGGCGACGGCGACACCTACCGCGCCACGTCGAACCTGCGCATCCGCTCGGGTCCGGGCACCGGCTACCGCCAGGTCGGCAGCCTGTCGGCCGGCCAGCCGTTCACCGCGGTGAGCTCGCAGGGCGAGTGGGTCCAGATCGCCGGCGGCGGCTGGGTCAACGCCCACTACGTCAGCCGCTGATACGGCCCACGGCATGGAAAGGCCGCCCTCCGGGGCGGCCTTTTTCGTGGGCGTCGCCGCTCGTTCCCTGGCGCGGCGCTACTGGCTGACCCAGAGGATGCGGCCCATCCAGACGATGTCCTTGCGCGGGACCACGCGCGTTTCGTAGGCCGGATTGATCGAGGCCAGGGTCACGGCGCGGGCCGTCAGCCCGGCCACCTCCTTGGCCAGGGTCTCGCCGCCGGTGGTGCGCACCACCACCCGGTCGCCCTTGCGCACGTCCGAGGCCTCGCGGTCGACGATGATGCGGTCGCCCTCGCGGTACAGGGGAGCCATGGAATCGCCGGTGACTCGCAGGCTCAGCAGCGTCTCCTTCGGGCGCGGCAGTTCGGTCTGCTCCCAGCCGTCGCCCACCGGCAGGCCGGCGTCGTCGAAGAAGCCGTCCTGTCCGGCCTGGGCCATGCCCAGCATCGGCACCGTCGCCGCGCGCTCCGGCGCGTCCTGCGCCAGGGCCGCGAAGTCGCCGAGCGACAGGCCTGTGGCGCGCAGCACCTGGGTCAGGCTCTCGGTCGAGGGCCACCGCGGCCGCGGCGGATCGCCCGGGCCGAACCGCTTGGAGGGATTGAAGCTGGTGGCGTCCAGGCCGGCCCGCCGGGCCAGGGCCGAGACGCTGATCCCCTCGCGCCGGGCCAGCCCGTCGATCGCCTTCCAGATCTGGCCGTGGGAGAGGGGCATGGGAGCTCGGCGTCCGCAGCGGCCCGGGGGCCGATTCGACCGCAGGCTACCACAGGCGGATAGGAATATCGACCTAGGATCGGGGCCGGCTATTCCAGGCCGAGGACGCGCCGGTCCCGCCAGGCCTGGAACACGCCGATCGCGAGGGCCAGCAACACGCCGTAGCTGGCTCCGTTGATGACGGCGTAGAAGGCCACCATCGGCGGCCGGACATCCACCAGCGTGAGCACATGGGTCATGACGATCAGCGACTGGAGCGCGCTGGCCCAGACCGGCCATGACCGGCGGCTCTTCCAGGCCACGGCCGCATAGGCGGCGAGGGTGACGGCGTCGACCATCATCAGCCCCCACTGGGGGCCGTGCAGCCGGGTTTCCTCCTGCACCAACAGGGACGCGAGGGCGCTGATCGCATAGATGCCGCCGCCGACCCGCTCGGGCTCGTCTCCCTTCAGGAAGGCGAAGGCCACGACGATCGCACCGATGGCCGCGGCGACCTGGGCGTAGATGGTGTCGAACACTGGATGGCCTCCCCCGCCGGACGCTCATACCCGAGCGTGCGGCCTCTAGATCTCTCCGGACCCCAGGGCCGCCGCGCGCCGCTCCTGCCAGGCCCAGAAGGTCCCGACGGCCATGGCGATCAGCAGCCCGTAGTTGGACATGTTGATGACCGTCGCGAAGGCGTCGGCGGGCGGGCGGAGGTTAGCAGCGACGAGCACGTGGCCGGTCACGATGAGGGCCTGAAAGGCAGACGCCCAGACCAGCCAACTCCGGCGGCTGTGCAAGGCAAGGCCGAGAAAGACCACGAGCAGGACAATGTCCATCGCCATCAGGCTCCACTGTGGAATGCTCAGGTTCCCTCTGTTGGGGGTCACCAGCGTCCCGAGGAAGACCATCGCGTAGGCCGCGGCCCCAAGGCGCTCCGGTTCGTCGCCCTTCCAGAAGGCAAAGCTGACGACCAGCACGGCGGCGGCCAGCACAAGCTGGGAGTAGATGGTCGCAAACACAGAATCGCCCCCACGCTCTCGAGCATGGGGGCGATACTGCCTGAAGTCAGCGCCAGCGGGAATGACCGCTATCGGACATTACCTCGAATTAAACTGCGCGCAGACGGTGCTCGCCGGTGGTCGGCGCTGTGCCGGTCCCGACGCCCTTGTCCTCGCCTTTTCCAGCGTAGACGCCGTAACCCATGCGGCGGTGATCCTTGGCCAGTTCTTCGTGGCAAGAGACGATGGCCTGCCGCGCGGCGCCAAGGGCGGCGATCGCCTCAAGCGCTTTCGCCTGGGATTCCGCACCGACGACGGGCGAAATGCTCAGGGCCGTCCGGGCGCCGATCATCGACTGCACCAAGGTCGTGGCACGAGCGATGGCTGCGTCGACCGATTGCTCCGTCGCACTCAGATCACCGGCGACGCTGGCGATCACTTGAGCCTTATCCATGGAAGCCTCCAAACTGAACAGTAAACGAGGTCTTAACACATGACTCATGATGTCGGTAGGGATTTGTTCACCACGACTTGATCTGTGTCGCCATCCGGACACACCCCGCCGATGGGCGGCGTGTCCCCGGGCTTGTCGACGGGTCCGAGGGCGAGCGCCTCAAGCCCCAGTTTGCGGGCCAGGGCGGCGAGGGTGTTGTGCGTCTGCACCAGATGGCCGCGGGCCTCGGTCAGGGCGCCGATCGCGGCGGCCGCGCCGCTGAAGGCCCGCTGGCCGGTGACCGCGGACAGCCAGGCGTCGGCCCGGGCGGCGGGCAGGGCGGCGGTCAGGGCCGCCGTCTCCGCCATAGCCCGGTCGATGGCCGCTTCGGCCGAGTACAGGCGGGCCGCGAGGGCCTCGCCGATTCCTTGTCTCGTCATGTCTTCCTCCCGTGATTAACCATCACCCTGGAGGAAGCAATCGGACGTTACAATGAGCTACAACTAGAGATCGTAAGTGGAGACGAGGAAGTGGGCGGTGAGAGAGGCGATCGGTTGGGCCTCGTCCTCCTGCCAGGCCTCGGCCAGCACATGCGCCACCCGGCGGCCTGCCTTGCTGATGCGGGCCCGGGCATGGACGTCCGCCGGCCGTCCGGTGCGCAGATAGGCCACGGTGACATTGATCGGCCGGGGCAGGCGCAGGCGGGGCCAGGCCAGCGCCACCTGGGCCACGGCGGTCAGCTCCAGCAGGGCCGCGGTGGCCCCGCCATGCAGCGCCGGCAGCATGGGGTTGCCGATCAGCCGGTCCGCGAACGGCATGGTCACGGTCAGGGCCTCGCCATCCTGATCCGAGGTCAGGCCGAGGAAGCGGGCGTAGGGCAGACGGTCCAGCAGGGCGCTCATTTCGCCGGCTCCCGGCCGTCGCGGGCGCTGAGCACATAGGTCGCCTGCGCCGCCGCCACCGGATCGTCGGGTCCGTCCTCGAACGCCCAGGCCCGGACGAAGGCGATGGAATGGGTCAGCCGATAGCAGCGCGCCTCGGCGATCAGGGCCCGGCCGGGCTCGGCCGCCCGCATGTAGTCGACGCGCAGATCGAGCGTGGCGATCGGCTCGAACCGGTCCAGCGCGAGCCACACCGCCAGCCCGCCGACATGGTCCAGCAGGGCGGTGACGAGGCCCCCCGCCAGCACGCCCGTATCCGGATCGCCGACCAGATCCTCTCGCCACGGCACGCGGATGCGCACCCGATCACCCTCGAGTCCCTCGTAGGCGAAGCCCAGGGCATGGGTGTGGGCCGCGCCGGAGGCGAGCTGGGGCAGCAGGGAGACGAGGGTCGGGGACGCCATGTCCTGCTATCGCCCCGGGGCGGGCGTGGACGCAAGCGCGGCTCGCGCGTTACCTGTCGGCTGAGGGCCCATATCCGACCCATGATCCGTTTCGAGGACCTGCTCAGGCCGACCCCGGCCGGCCTGTACTGCCCGCCCGGCGACTTCTACGTCGACCCGGTGAGGCCGGTCGACCGGGCGGTGATCACCCATGGCCATTCCGACCACGCGCGGGCCGGGCACGGGGCTGTGCTGGCCACGCCGCAAACCCTGGCGATCATGGCGGAACGCTACGGGGCGGGGTTCGCGGGGCGGGAACAAGCCGTCGGCTACGGAGAGGCCGCCTCCCACGACGGCGTCGAGGTGGCGCTGGTCCCCGCCGGCCATGTGCTGGGGTCGGCCCAGGCGGTGATCCGCTGGAAGGGCCTGACCATGGTCGTCTCCGGCGACTACAAGCGTCGCCGCGACCCCACCTGCGCCGCGTTCGAGCCCGTGCCGTGCCACGTGTTCATCTCCGAAGCGACCTTCGGCCTGCCGGTCTTCGTCCATCCGCCGGACGGGGAGGAGATCGGTCGGCTGGTCCATTCCCTGCGGCAGTTTCCCGAGCGCGCCCACCTGGTCGGCGCCTATGCGCTGGGCAAGGCGCAGCGGGTCATCCGCCTGCTGCGCGAGGCAGGCTGGGAGCGGCCGATCTACGTCCACGGGGCGCTCGAACGGCTGAACCGGCTCTATGGGCGCGAGGGCGTGGACCTGGGGCCGCTGTCGCCGGCGACGGGGCTGAAGCCGAACGCGCTGGGCGGGGAGGTGGTCATCGCTCCCCCGTCAGCGACCCAGGACCGTTGGGCCCGCCGTTTCGCCGATCCGGTCCTCGCCTTCGCCTCGGGCTGGATGGGGGTCCGGGCCCGGGCGCGCCAGAGGGGCGTGGAACTGCCGCTGGTGCTGTCGGATCACGCCGACTGGCCCGAACTCACCGCCACCTTCGAGGAACTCCGGCCCGAGGAGGTGTGGATCACCCACGGCCGCGAAGAGGGGTTGTTGCGCTGGTGCGAACTGAAGGGCCAGGCGGCCCGCGCCCTGCGGCTGGTCGGTTATGACGACGAAGACGAGGAAGCGGCCGTGGTCGAGGTCGGCTAGGCCGCCGAGCGCGAGGCCCTCGCCCGCGGCGGCGCCTTTGTGGCGCCGGCGTCGGCGACCTGCTCCAGCGCCGCGTTCATGGCCATGCGCAGCCGCTCCGGCTTGATCGGCTTCTCCACCACGGCGGCCATTCCGCAGGCGAGGTATTTCTTCGCGTCGTCCGGATCGGCGTTGGCGGTCAGGGCCACCACCGGGATGGTGCTCACCGGCCCGTCGAGGGCCCGGATCGCCTGCGTCGCCTGAACCCCGTCCATGCGCGGCATCTTGATGTCCATCAGGACGAGGTCGAACTTCCGCTCCTGCACCGCCTCCAGCGCCTCGACGCCGTCTTCGGCGGTCTCGGAGGTGCAGCCGAACATTTCGCACAGCGCCTGGGCGACCACGCGGTTGGTGGCGTTGTCGTCGACGATCAGGACGTGCGGCGTGCTCGTCATCTCATGGTCGGACAGGGACTGGATGTTCGAGGCCCGCGCCGCCTCCACCTGGGTGCGGTCGACCTCCAGGTCGAAGGCGAAGGTCGCGCCGCGGCCAGGATTGTTCTCGGCCCAGATGCGGCCGCCCATGCGGTCGATGATCTGCCGGCAGATCGACAGGCCGAGGCCGGCGCCGTCCTGCCCGGAGCCGTGCACGAAGGGTTCGAAGATCTGGTCCACGCGGTCGGCGTCGACGCCCGGGCCGTCGTCGCGGATGCGGGCTTCCAGCGCGATGCGGTCGCCGACCGCCACGGCCTTGAGGCTGGCCTCGACCACGCCGTTGCGCGCGAATTTGAGGGCGTTGCCGATAAGATTGTTGAACACCTGCTTCAGGCGCACGCCATCGACCACGGCGGCGAGTTCGGTGTCGCCTTCGTAGCCGATCATCAGGGTGACGTTGTCCTGCGAGGCGCGCGGGGCCCACATGGCCTGGATGTCGTCCATCAGGCCGCGCAGCGGGGTCGCCTCGGCGTGAAGCTCCAGTTCCCCCGCCTCGGCGCGCGACAGGTCGAGCGCGTCCTGCAGGATGCGCAGCAGGGTTTCGGAGGATTCCACGATCGTGGTCACATGGGCGTGGGCCTGGGCGTTCAGCGGCTGGCGGCGCAGCAGCTCGGCCACGGCCAGGACGCCGTTCATGGGAGTGCGCAGCTCGTGGCTCATGATGGCCAGGAACTGGCTCTTCGCGCGGGCCGACGCCAAGGCCTGGGTGCGGGTGTCGCTGAGCTCCCGGGCCTGGTCGGCCAGTTCGGTGTTCTGGCGGCGCTGACTGTCGTTGACGGCCTGCAGCAGGGACACGGCCGTGCCCACGCCGTGGTAGCGGCCGTTACGGGTGACGATGAAGCCGCGCATCAGGGCGCCGGGCCCGCTCTTCAGCAGGGCGTCGCAGAAGGTGTCGATGGCCACCCCGGCCTCGACGATCGCGGGCTCGGGATCCATCACATGGGTCACCGGCCGCTGGGCGTAGAGGGCGTGGCCGAACGCGCCGGCGATCTTCAGCAGGAAGACGTTGCGCTCGATCAGGCCCACCGGGCGCTGACCGTCAACGACGGGGATGACGAGCGTGTCGGGTTCGCTCTCGAAGCGGGCAAAGACCTCGCTTCCCGGCGTCTGGGGCGACACCGCCTCGGCGCGCTCGGTGAGAACTTCGATTGTCGGCATACTCACCGGCACTCCACTGCGACCGGTGGACATTTGCAGGGAACCGTTTGCGGAACCGTTAAGGCCCGCCGCCGCCGCTTTCGCGCCGCTTTTGCGCGGCCCGGCGCGCTGGTGTAGAAGGCCGGCCCCGTCCCGGCCAGTCCTGAACGGGCCTATCACCCCTGTCCATGCGCGCGGCCGACCGGCCGACCGCAGGTTTGTCATGAGCGCTGCCCTGCAAAATCCTGCAAAATCCGCCCTCGTGCTGTTCTCCGGCGGGCAGGACAGCGCCACCTGCCTGGCCTGGGCGCTGGCGCGTCACGAACGGGTGGAGACCGTCGGCTTCGACTACGGCCAGCGCCACGCGGTCGAGATGCAGGCCCGTCTGGCGGTGCGCGACGGCATGGCCCGGGTGCTGCCGCGACTGGCGCACCGTCTCGGGCCGGATCACGTCGTTGACCTCACCGGCTACGGCAGGATCGCGGAAAGCGCCCTGACGGCCGATCGCGCCATAGAGATGGACGCCCGGGGCCTGCCGACCACCTTCGTGCCGGGACGAAACCTCGTATTCCTCACGGTCGCGGCCGCCCTCGCCGACCGGCGGGGGCTGGAGGTGCTGGTCGGGGGCATGTGCGAGACCGACTTCTCGGGCTATCCCGACTGCCGCCGCGCCACCATCGACGCCATGGCCCAGGCGCTGAGCCTCGGCCTCGACAAGCCGGTGGTCATCGAGACGCCGCTGATGGCCCTGACCAAGGCCGACACCTGGGCGCTGGCCCACGATCTGGGCGGGCAGGCGCTGGTCGAGCTGATCGTCGAGGCGTCGCACACCTGCTACCGCGGCGACCGCGGCCAGCGGCAGACGTGGGGCTACGGCTGCGGCGACTGCCCCGCCTGCGAGCTGCGCGCGGCCGGTCATGCCGAATGGGTGGCGCGGACATGACCTGGTCCGCGAAAGAGATCTTCCTGACCGTACAGGGGGAGGGCGGGCAGGCCGGGCGGCCGGCCGTCTTCCTGCGCTTCGCCGGCTGCAATCTGTGGAACGGTCTGGAGCGTGACCGCGCCACGGCGGTCTGCACCTTCTGCGACACCGATTTCGTCGGGACCGACGGCGACGGCGGCGGCAAGTTCGCGAGCGCCGACGCCCTGGCCGACCACGTCGCGGGGATGTGGCGGGGCCGGGCAGGGGACCCGAAGCTGGTCGTCTGCACCGGCGGCGAACCCCTGCTGCAGCTGGACCCGCCGCTGATCGAGGCGCTGCACGCGCGCGGCTTCGAGATCGCCATCGAAACCAACGGCACGCTCGCCGCGCCGGAGGGGATCGACTGGATCTGCGTCAGCCCCAAGGCCGCCGCGCCGGTCGTCCAGACCTCGGGTCAGGAGCTGAAACTGGTCTTCCCGCAACCCGCCGCCATGCCCGACCGCTTCGAACACCTCGCCTTCGAGCGGTTCTGGCTCCAGCCAATGGATGGCCCCGACCGCGAGGCCAATACCGCGGCGGCCATCGACTATTGCCTGCGCCACCCGAAATGGCGGCTCAGCGTCCAGACCCACAAATACATCGGCGTCAGATGAGCGTTTTCGAGATCACCAAGGCGGCCACCTTCGACGCCGCCCACCACTTCCCGTCCGAGCCGGAGGGCAGCATCTATCGCCGCCTGCACGGCCATTCCTTCCAAGTGGAGGCGACCGTGCGCTCCGAGGTGCTGGACGCCGCGCACGGCTGGGTCGCCGACCTCGGCGCGCTCGATCGGGCCCTGCGCGCCGCCGCGGAGGAACTGGACCACGGGCTGCTGAACGAGAAACCGGGCCTTGAACTGCCGTCGCTGGAGAACCTGTGCCTGTGGTTCGCCAACCGCCTGAAGCCGGAATGGCCCGGTCTTTGCCGGATCACCGTGTCGCGCCCGACCATCCACGAGCGCTGCGTCCTCAGCCTGTGACCGGCGACCTGTCGATCCGTCCGTACCAGCCGTCGGACGCGGCGGACCTGTCGGCCCTCTACGAAGCGTCCGTGCGGGCGCTGGGCGCGCGCGACTATTCGGCGAACCAGATCGACGCCTGGGCCTCCCTGACCCCGTCTTCGGAATCGCTCGAGGCCCGGATGAACGACGGACGCATGAGGCTGGTCGCCGTCATGGACGAGGTCGCCGGCTTCGTCGACATCGAGGCCGACGGCCATATCGACCTGCTCTATGTGGCCCCCGCCAAGGCGGGACAGGGGGTCTCGCGCCTTCTCCTTGAGACGGCCGAGGCCCTCGCTCCGCTATTGGGCGCCGGCCGTCTGTACGCCGAAGCGAGCGAGACGGCGCGGCCGGTATTCGAGCGGCTCGGCTATTCAGTTGTCGGGCGCCGCGACTTCGACATCGCCGGGACGTCGATCCACAACTGGGCGGTCGAAAAGACCCTCTAGCAGTCCCGGCCCTGGCGCCGGCGCTGTTCGCAGCGGCGCTGTTCGCGTTCCCAGTCGCGCTGCTCGCGCTCGCGCTTCGCCCGGGTCTCCTCGTCGGAGGTGGTGACGGCGTCGACGCCCGCGCCGACGACCGCGCCGGTGGCCTTGGCCGCCCCTCCGACCACGGCGGCGCCCGCGCCGACGGCGGCTCCGACCACACAACCCTGCAGCATCAGCGCTCCGCCGAGGACGGCGGCGAGGGCGGCGCTGCGTGTGAACATCGACTTCATTGGCGTTCTCCCGACGCCGCATCCTGACGCAGGAATGGTGAACGGCGCCTGACGACAGGCGGATGGTGGGCGGCGAGGGGTTCGAACCCCCGACCCCCTCGGTGTAAACGAGGTGCTCTGACCAGCTGAGCTAGCCGCCCATCCTTCTTGCCCTAACGCTCGCCGCGCGACGGCTCGCTGCTTGAGGACGACCGCATCCTAGAACCGGAAGCTGGCCCGCAGGAACAGCATGTACCGGACGTAGTCCTCGATCATCTCGGCGTCGGCGCTGATCGACAGCATGCCCAGCTCGTTGCCGACGTTGAGCCGGAAGCCGACGATGGGTCCGCCGCCCTCGATGCTGTCGGGGGTCAGGGTGAAGTCGCCGCCGCCCGAGCGGAAGCGGGCGATGGTTTCGCCCGGATCGACCGAGATGTTCTGGCGCCAGCCGACCCGCAGTTCCGGACGCAGCCAGTCGTTCTGGCCCATCTTCATGCCGAAATTGATCGCCGCCGTGGCCGAGAACATGTGGCCTTCGCGGTCATCGATCTCGAGATCGAAGCCGTCGCCGCCGCCCTCTTCGACGTGGCCGTCCTCGCTGAGCGAGAAGAATTCGGCGTAGGCTTCGGGCCGGATGGTGAAGCGGCCGAACTCGCGCTCGTACGACAGGCCGCCGGCGGCGGCGAGGGTGAAGCCGTTCCAGTCGGACTCATTGGACAGGTTCAGCCCGGCCCCGACGAAGCGGCGCTCCGACGTGAACGAGGCGTAGCCGGCCGCGGCGCGGGCCCAGGTGGTCCAGTACTGGCCCTGGGCGCGCCAGTAGAGGCCGAGCTCCAGCAGGCTGGCGGACAGGACTTCCTCGGCCTCGGCCTCGGGGTCCTCGAGATCCGAAGAGGTGAAGGCGAGGGACAGGCCGACCGCGCCAAGGCCGGTGCCGCGCTCGACGCCGCCGGCCACGCCGAAGCCTTCCGAGCGGAAGCCGTAGCTCTCGGTCTTGTCCTTGTCGGCGTAGAAATTGATCTCCTGCACCCAGGCGCTCGTCTCGCCGGGAGCCGCCGCGGCGTTGCGGCCGGTCAGGGCGCGGGTGACCGCGTCCACGCCCGAGGCCAGCGACAGCAGCGGACCGCCCGAGTGGTCGGGCAGCAGCTGCTCGTACAGGTTCACGAAGTCGTCGCGGCCGCTCTGCGCCAGGAAGGCGTTGCGGATGTCCTCGGCGTCGGCCGTGCCGATGGCGCCGTAGAAGGCGTCGAACATCTGGGCTTCGACGGTGATCAGCTCGGCCTCCGCGGCCGTGCGGCGGCGCACGTCGGCGAACACCTGGCCGGCAGGTACGTCGGCCCCGGCCTCGACCACATACAGGAAGGTCGAGTTTTCCTGGATCGCATCCAGATCGAGGTCGCCGATATTCAGCGTCGCGGCGTCGATCAGGGTGAACCGCTCGGGCGCGGCCAGCAGCGAGGTGAACCGCACGCCGAGGCCGGCCCCGTCAGCCAGGGTGGCCGTGCCCGCGACGTTGTAATAGCCCGACTGGCTGTTGGCGGGGTCGAGCGTCACGATCAGATTGCCGTCGCCGCCGACGTTGAGGCTGGACACGTTCAGGCTCGTCGACTGGAGCGACTCCAGCGTGCCGTCGGAGACGTCGATGTCGAGGGCGCCGTCGGTGTCGGACAACTCGCCGCGGACGACGGCTCCGCCGGTGATCGCCAGCGAGTCGGCGCCGGCGCCGAAGGCGATATCGCCCAGGACCAGGCCGTTGCGGATGTCGAGGGTGTCGCCGCCGCTGCCCAGGTTGATCGCGCCGACGATGATCGGTTCGGAGCCGTCGGGCACGCCGTCGCCGTCGGTGTCCGGATTGGAGCTCGTCGCCGTGCCGGCGATCCCGTCCTGCACCAGGGTGACGCCGGTCGTATTGGCGGTGACGTCGATCGCCGTGCCGACGCCCGTGATCGGGTCGCCGTCCTCGTTGGCGTTGACCGTGGCCTGGATCGAACGGGTGTTGGTGATCGAGGTCAGCGTGCCGCTGAGATCCTGGATGGCGAAGGTGTTCGCCACGCCGCCGCCGGTGCTGGCCAGGATCGGGCCGTCGTTGACCAGGCTGGTGACGGTGGCGCCGGCGTCGATCCGGATGGCGGTGACCGTCGCGGCCTCGGTGCTGCTGGCGCCGGCGGTGATGGCGCCGCTGTTGACCAGGGTCGGGGCGATCGCGCCCTCCCCGAAGCGGATCGCCGTGGCGTCGGCGTCGAACGCCAGGGCCACGATCGTGCCTTCGTTGCGGAAACCGCCGGACAGGTCGACGGTCTGGCCGGCGTTGCCGCCGATGACGACCGCGTTGGCGGCGATACCCGCCCGCTCGACGCCGCCGACCGTCATCTTGCCGTACACGCCCTGCGCGGTGACAGTGCCCCGGTTGATGAAGCCGTAGGCCTCGTCGCCCGCGCCGACATTGCCCAGGGCGACCGACTGGGTCGCCGAGCCCACCTCGATCGCGGGGGCGGACCCGAACACGCTCACTGAGGCCGTGGTCTCGGTGGTGTCCAGCAGTCCATTGCCGTCGCGGTCGGTGTCCGAGCGGTTCTTGGTGCCGTCGCCGTCGTCGTCCTCGTCGCCGTTCTTGATTCCGTCGCCGTCGTCGTCGCCCTCGATGCCCGCGCTGGAGTAGCTGGGCGCGCGGTCCAGCAGGACGCCGCCCGCGATATTGCCCTGGATGCTGAGGGCCGCTCCGCCCTGCAGCAGGTCGTCGGCGTCGAGTTCGTCCACGAACAGGACCTGCTGATCGTTCTCCGCCGTTTCGACGAAGCCCTCGGGCCGTTCGCCGGGGCTGGTGGTGAAGCGGTAGCCGGTCGAGGTGATCGTGGACTGGACCACCAGGGCGCCGCCGACGTCGCCCTGGAAGGAGACCGCCGTCGAGTTCTCGCCGCGCGTGGTGATCGCGCCGCCCAGCGTCACGTCACCGCTGATGTCGCCGGTGGTCTGGATGCCGTAGCTGTTCGAGCCGACCACGATGATGTTGCCGAAGCTGTCGAGATCCCCGTTCAGCCCGCCTTCCAGCGAGACGCCGTAGGAATTGTTGCCGTCGACCGCGATCGAGCCTGTGGATTCGATCAGGATGTCGCCGGTCAGCGGCGTCGCGCCGGTCAGCCGGACGCCGTAGCGGCCGGTGCCGTTGGCGAAAGCGCCGTCGCCGTCTCCGTCGTTGTCCGTGTCGATGTCGGTGTCGGCGTTGATGTCGTCGATCACGCCGATGGCGCCGCCGATCGTGATGTTGGCGGTGTTGCCGCCTTCGATCAGCAGGCCGGTCGCGCCGTTGGCGGCGTTGCCCATGCTGATCATGCCGCCGCTGTCGATGTCGAGGTCGTGGCTGGAGTTCACCGTCACCGCCACGCCGGTGTTCACGGCGACCGAGCCGCCCGACGCGATGCGGATGTCGTCGGGGCCGCTGCCGGTGGCGTTCGCCGTCGTGATCGGCGTCGTGCGGGACGTCGAGATCACGACTTCGGCCATGGCGCCGGAAGCCGCCAGCAGGGGAGCGATCGCCACCGCGGTCGCAAGTAGAATACGCATTCGGAGAAACCCCTGTGGACGACACGCGCAGAGACGCCGGCGATCCTCTAACAGGGACCATGCCAGCCTGCCTCAAGTTTCTCGAATTTGAGGCGAATGCAAGGCCGAAGGCGCCTCATTCCCGAAGATCGGAAGCTCCGCTATTGCCGAATGCGGTATCAAAGTGATATCACTTTCATATCGATTCAGGAGGGACTGATGACCACGACCCACTCGAAATCCACCGAGCGCCCGGCGTCCACCGCCAACGGACTGCTCATGCTGCTTCTCGGCCTGCTGCTGATCGTCGGCGGCCCGGTCGCCCTGGCCCAGGATCCCGACAACCTCCTGCTGGTGGCGGGCGGCGTGATCACGGCCGTGATCGGCCTGCTGCTGATCTGCGGCCTCTATTCGCTTCAGCCGAACGAGGCCATGGCGATCCTGCTGTTCGGCGACTATCGGGGCACCGACCGCAAGACCGGCCTGCGCTGGGTTCTGCCGTGGTACACGCGCAAGAAGATCAGCCTGCGCGTCCGCAACCTGACCAGCGACAAGCTGAAGGTGAACGACCGCCGCGGCAATCCGATCGAGATCGCCGCCAACGTGGTCTGGCGCGTGGAGGATTCGGCCCAGGCCCTGTTCGACGTCGACGACTACCAGGCCTTCGTCAACATCCAGGTGGACACCGCCCTGCGCGACATCGCCTCCCACTACGCCTACGATCACGGCGAGGAGGACGCCGCCCCCGAAATGACCCTCCGCTCCGACGCCGAGGAGGTCGCCGGACGGCTCCGCGAGGAGCTGGTGGGCCGGGTCAGCGTCGCCGGCGTCGCGGTCGACGAGGCGCGGCTGGCGCACCTGGCCTATGCGCCGGAGATCGCCGGGGCCATGCTTCGCCGCCAGCAGGCCGAGGCGGTTCTGGCGGCGCGGCGCCTGATCGTGCGCGGCGCGGTCAGCATGGTCGAGAGCGCCCTCGTCGACCTCGGGGAGCGCGGCGTCGTCGATCTGGACGAGGACCGCAAGGCGACCATGGTCTCCAACCTGCTGGTGGTGCTCTGCGGCGACAGGGACGCCCAGCCGGTCGTGAACGCCGGCACCCTTTACGGCTGACATGGCGCGTACCCGCAAGCCTTTCCTGATGCGGGCCTCTCCCGGGCTGATGGCGGCGGTCGAGCGATTGGCCGCCGCCGAGCTGCGCTCGGTCAACGCCCAGATGGAGGTGCTGCTGCGCGAGGCCCTGGCGCGGCGCGGCGTAACCCCGCACGAGGACCCTCCGCCGACGGATGACGCTTGAGCTTCGCCGTCGCGGGCGCTAGGGCGCGCGGATGGTCAAGTCGCATATGTCCAAGGTTCGCAAGGCCCGCCGCATCCAGAAGCGGGTCCGGCGCGTTGGCCCGCTCGGGATCAGCGCCGCGGAGAGGGAACTGATGAACCTCGCAGGTCTGGAGGTCCAGGAAGGCGAGCTGCGCCTCATCCCCGGCTGGGATGAGGAGGTCTCGGAGACGCTGCGGGCCACCAAGGCCGCCGGCGAGGACGAGCGGCCCCGCCTGGTCGACACCACCATGCTCTATGCCCCGCGTTCGGGCGGGGTGAAGCGCTACCTGCTGTCCAAGAAGGCCTGGCTGGAGGCCGAGCGCCCCGGCGTCGCCCACTCCCTCGTCGTCCCCGGCGCCCACCACAAGGCGGGCGAGGACGGCATCGTCCAGCTGCACGCCACCAAGCTGCCGTTCGGCGACGGCTACCGCTGGCCCACCTCGGTGCGCCGCTGGGGCGCCTGGGTCGCCTCGCTCAACCCGGCCCTGATCGAAGCCGGCGATCCCTATACGCCGGGACAGGGGGCCCTCGAGGCCGGCCAGCGCGCCGGCTGCCCTGTGGTCGGCTTCTGCCACTCCGATCCCGCCGGCCTCGCCGCCCTCCACTTCGGCGAATGGGCCAAGAAGCCGGTCGAGAAGCGCTGGGCCCGGCTGTTCGGCCAGTTCGACCGGGTCGTCTCGCCCAGCCGCTACATCGCCCGCCGCCTGGAAGAGGCCGGCATCAAGGACATCGTCATCCAGCCGCTCGGCGTCGAGGTCGACACCTTCCATCCCGATCGCCGCGACCGCGACTGGCTGCTGAAGAAGCTGGGCCTGCCGGCCTCGGCCCGGCTGCTGTGCTTCGCCGGCCGCCCGGCGCGCGAGAAGAACATCGACGTGCTGATCGAGGCCGTGCAGCGCCTCGGCGCGCCCTACCACCTCGTCCTGGTCGGGGCCGGCGCCGGCCTGCCGGCCGAGGATCGCGTCATCTCCCTGCCGTACGAGGCCAATCCGAAGGCCGTGGCCCGGATCATCGCCTCCTGCGACGCCTTCGTGCACGCCAACGACAAGGAGCCCTTCGGCCTCATCGTGCTTGAGGCCATGGCCTGCGGCCGCCCCGTGGTCGGGGTCAACGCCGGCGGCGTCAAGGAAACCGTCGACGAGACCGTCGGCCAGCTGGCGAAGAGCGCCGACCCCGTCCACTACGCCGCCGCGGTCGAGGCCCTGTTCGCCCGCGACATCGAGGCCGTCGGCGCCGCCGCCCGGGTCAAGGCCGTCGAACGCTTCTCGTGGGGCCGGGTGTTCGAGGACCTGTGCATGACCTACGCGGACGTCAGCGGCCAGCGCGCCTTCGTCGAACCGCGCGGCGCGTGGGCCGAGCACTGACGACCTCGACAGCGCACGCGCGTCCGGTCAGTCTGCGCCCAAACGGGGACCTTCCATGAAACGCCTTCTGCTCGCCGCCGCGCTGTCGCTCGCCACCGCGCTTCCGGTCATGGCCCAGACCGTGGTCATCGTCCGCCATGCCGAGAAGGCCGACGCCAGCGCCGATCCGCTGCTGTCAGAAGCGGGGCAGGCGAGGGCGCGGGCGCTCGCCGCCGAACTGGCCGACGCCCATCCTTCGGTGATCCTGACCAGTCCCCTGCAGCGCACCCGCCTGACCGCCGCCCCGACGGCGGACTATCATTCCGTGACCGCCGAGGCCGTCCCCCTCGACGGTGGTGTCCAGGCCCATCTCGCGGCCATCGTGGCGAAGGTCGAGGCGGCGCCGGAGGACGCCACGATCCTGATCGTCGGCCACAGCAACACCGTCCCCCTCATCGCCCGCGCCCTCGGCTACGCCGAAGCCGCCGACATGCCGGAATGCGAATACGACCGGCTGACCACCCTGCACCTGCTTGGCGAGGGCCAGGCGCACGGCATCGTCAGCCGTTACGGCGAACCGACGACCTGCTGAATCCCTCTGTTGAGGATCACTGATCCACCATGTCGGTGATGTCGGCGATGCGTGCGCCTCCGACCGAATAGAAGCGGTCGCCCGCCACAATCACCAGGGTCAACTGGTTCTGGATCGACAGGAAAACGTGGGTCTCCACCGGGCCCTTCGATACGATCTGGGTGTAGAACAGCATGGCTCCTTCGCGCTGACCCTCCGGCGGAGGTTCGGCGAAGAAGCAGGTGTTGCTCAGCTGGTCGCGCCGCAGCATCGTCCGGCCGTCGGCGCTGATCCGGAACCGGTAGTGGCCGCCGATCGGGATCTGGTCGTTCTCCATCGGAGTCAGCAGCCAGACCAGCCAGTCGTCGCTGTCCGGGTCCGCGAGCACCACCGTGTTCATCTGCCGCGAGCAGCGCAGGCGCCCGATGTTCGCGATCGCTGTCTGCCGGGCGAGGAACCGGGCGCTCTCCCCGGCGGACAGAGGGGCGTTCACCGCTTCGACGGGTCCCGCGCGACCGTCGCGCACGATGATGTCGAAGGCGGCCTTCAGGGCATCCGCCTCCTGCCGGAGGAATCGAACCTTCAGGGCGTCGCCGTCCTCGACCACGATCCAGCCGGCCATCCCGGCGGGAGGCGGCCCGGCGCCGAATGAGGCCAGCAGGGCGTCGGTCGCGACCCAGGCCGCCACGTCATGCCGATAGATCTCCTGACCCATCTTGCTGACCTTCTCCAGCGACCACTCCTCGATCGGCGTCGGATCGGGCGCGCGCTGGGCCGCGGCCGGCGGCGCGGCGACGGCCAGCAGGGCGGCGGCGACAATGGCGGTGCGCATGACGGCTCCCCTTTTACGGGAGCACCCTGCCACTACACGTCCAGCTCATCCACCACGAAGCGGGCGTTGTCCTGGATGAACTGGTAGCGGGCCTCGGCCTTCTTGCCCATCAGCCGTTCGACCAGGTCCTCGATGTCCTCTTCGGAGGCCGGCACCGTGACCCGCGCCAGGGTGCGCTTCTTCGGGTCCATGGTGGTCTCCTTGAGCTGGGAGGCCATCATCTCGCCGAGACCCTTGAACCGGCCGATCTCGACCTTCTTGCCCTTGAACACCGTGGCCAGAAGCTCGTCGCGGTGGGCGTCGTCGCGGGCGTATTCCGACAGCGGTCCGGCCGAAATCCGGTAGAGCGGGGGCAGGGCCATGAACAGCCTCCCCTGACGGATCGTCTCGGGCATCGAACGGTAGAAGAAGGTGATCAGCAGGGCCGCAATGTGCGCCCCGTCCACGTCGGCGTCGGTCATGATGACGATGCGCTCGTAGCGCAGGTCCTCGATGTTGAACCGGCTGCCCGGCTGCACCCCCAGCGCCAGCGCCAGATCGGACAGTTCGATATTGGCGCGCAGCTTGTCGGCCGTCGCCGAGGCCACGTTCAGGATCTTGCCCCGCAGGGGCAGGATGGCCTGGGTGGTGCGGTCGCGCGCCTGCTTGGCCGAGCCGCCGGCCGAGTCGCCCTCGACGATGAACAGCTCCGTGCCCTCGGCCGACTGGCGCGAACAGTCCGACAGCTTGCCGGGCAGGCGCAGCTTGCGCGTCGCGGCGGCCCGCTGGACCTCCTTGTCCTTGCGGCGGCGCAGGCGGTCCTCGGCCCGGTCGATGACGAAGCCCAGCAGGGTGTTGGCCTGTTTCGGGCTCTCGGTCAGCCAGTGGTCCAGCGGATCGCGCATCAGCTGTTCGACCAGCCGCTGACCCTCCGGCGAGGACAGCCGGTCCTTGGTCTGACCCTGGAATTCCGGATTGCGGATGAACACCGAGATCAGCGCCCCGGCGTTGGCGATGACGTCCTCGGCGGTGATCAGCCCGGCGCGCTTCTCGTTGACCAGTTCGCCATAGGCCTTCAGCCCCTTGACCAGGGCGGCGCGGAAGCCGGCCTCGTGGGTGCCGCCGTCCGGCGTCGATACGGTGTTGCAGTAGGAGCTGACGAAGCCGTCCGCCTCGCCGAAGCCGATCGGCGACCAGGTCACGGCCCACTCGACCGCGCCCGCCTCGCCCTTGCGTTCGACCCGGCCGGCGAAGGCCGGCGTGACGGTCTCGATCTCGCCGATCCGCTCGGCCAGCGCATCCGCCAGGCCGTTGGGGAAGTGGAAGACCGCTTCCGCCGGCGTGTGGTCGGTGATCCGCTCCGGGGCGCAGGTCCAGCGGATCTCGACGCCGCGGAACAGATAGGCCTTGGACCGCGCCATGCGGAACAGCCGCGCCGGCTTGAACGCCGCCCCGACGCCGAAGATCTCCTCGTCCGGCTTGAACCGGATCAGGGTGCCCTTCTTCCTCGAGGCCTGCACCTGGGCGATCGGGCCCAGCGGCAGGCCGCGGCTGAAGGACTGTTTCCACTCGAAGCCGTCGCGCCAGACGGTGACTTCCAGCTTCTCGCTCAGGGCGTTGACCACAGAGACGCCGACGCCGTGCAGGCCGCCCGAGGTCTCATAGGCCTTGCCCGAGAATTTGCCGCCCGAGTGCAGCACCGTCATCACCACTTCCAGCGCCGACTTGCCGGGGTGTTTCGGGTGCGGGTCGACCGGGATGCCGCGGCCGTCGTCGCGCACCGACAGCCAGCCCTCGCCATCGAGGTCGACGGTGATCAGCCTGGCGTGTTTGGCGACCGCCTCGTCCATGGCGTTGTCGAGCACTTCGGCGAACAGGTGGTGCAGGGCCCGCTCGTCGGTGCCGCCGATATACATGCCGGGGCGTTTGCGGACCGGCTCCAGCCCCTCCAGCACCTCGATCGACGAGGCGGAATAGCCGGTCGCCGCCGCCAGCGGGGCGGAGGAGGCGTGATCCGCCAGCCTCGCGGCAGGCTCCGGCTTCGGCGCCGCGGCCTGGGGCGTCAGGGCGGGCTCGACGGCCGGGACGGGCGCGGGAACTGGCGCGGCGGCGGGCTCGCCCGGGCGCGGCTGCGTCGGTTCGTCGTCAAACAGCGAAAGGAGGTCGGCGGACTGGCCCATGCGGATACTGTGCGGCGATTCGGGAGCCGGTCTGGTAGGCCCGGCGGCGCTTCTCCACAAGCGGAACGGCTCCGGGCGCCGGCGCCGGCAGGACCGCCCGGGTCAGCACGGCCATGAACAGCACCCACGGCAGGCCCTGGTGGGCCAGCAGTATGCTCTCCGACAGGCTCAGCACGAAGAAGGCGGCGAGGAAGCCCAACGCCCACCAGCCCTCGCGCACGCCCTGTCCCATCGAGCGCAGCAGGGTGACCAGCGTCGTCGCCGCCATCAGCGTCCCGACCAGGATCGCCCCCGGCCAGCCCAGCTGCACCAGCAGGTCGATCCAGCCGTTGTGGGCGTTCGGGACCGGCCACTGGGTTTCCTTGCGCACCCAGTCGGCCGGCACGGACTCGCCGGCCCGCCCCCAGAAGGCGCCGTAGCCGTAGCCGGTCCACGGCTTGTCGGCGACTTTGCGCATCAGGGCGTCCCAGATCTCGGTCCGCCCGGTCAGCGACGGATCCTTGCCCAGCGCCTCCAGCACCGCGACCGAATGGGTCTCCCAGGTCCACACGCCCAGCCCCGCCACGACCACGGCGCACCAGATCGCCACGACGCTGAAGGCCGCGCCCCCGCGGCGCAGGCTCCAGAAGCCGGCCACCATGGCCAGGCCCACGCCCAGGCAGAGCAGCGAGGTCTTCGACTGGGTCGCCAGCACCAGGCCGCTGGACAGCGCCAGGGCGATAGCCGGCAGCAGCCGCCGCGGGTCGGGCGAGGCGAGGCAGGCGGCCGAGGCGGTGGCCCCGATCACCATCACCGCCCCCATCTGGTTCTTCTCGTACCAGAGCCCGCGCCACAGGCCGGCGTTGTCGTACTGGTGCACCCCGATCTCGGGGAAGGCGAAGACCATCACCAGGCTGCCCACCGCCATCAGCAGCGCCGTGTGCATCAGCAGCCGCGGCAGGTGCGGCCCCCGGAACACCGCGCCCAGATACAGGGCGAACACCCCGCTGATGGCCAGGGCGATGACCCGGCGGCTGGTCGTCGCAAAGTCGATCGACCAGTATCTCGAGGCGAAGGCCAGCCCGACCAGCAGCACCACGGCGATCGCCGCCGGCCACGCCCGCCACAGGCGGTCTATCCGATACAGGGCCATGCCGAAGATGGCCGCATAGGCCGGCAGCCAGACCAGCCGCAGCACCGGCGTCTCTTCCTGCAGCGGCGCGAACACCGGCCCGATCAGCGCGCCGGTCATCATGGCGATGATGACGACGCAGATCGCCCGCTCCCACAGGCTGGGAGGGGTCTCGATCAGCACCGCGTCTGGACGGGATTCGCGCACCCCTGCAGGGTCGGCCAACGGGCTTAACGAAGGGTTGGAGTTTCGGCGGGCGCCTTCGGTCCGGCCACGCCGCTGTGCTGTGCGAATTGGTCTTTTCACCATCGGGTCGCATCCAACAAGCGCGGTTGCAGCCTCAAGTCTCATGGAGGGACCGGATGAACAGTCGCATTTCAGGGTCGAAGCTGTGGTTCACGGCTATCTCGGCGGCCGCCATCTTCGGCGCGACGCCCGCCGCTTCTCATCCGCAGACCCCGCCGACGTTGACGGAAATGATCCGCACCTACGCCGGCGCCCACGATTTCAGCGGCACGGTGCTGGTGGCGCGGGACAGCGAGGTCCTGGCCGTCGAGAGCTTCGGCCTGGCCGAACGCGCCTTCGGCGTCCCGGCCGCCAATAATACCCGCTACCGGATCGCCTCGATCACCAAGCTGTTCACGTCGACTCTGCTCATGCAAATGGTCGACCGTCGAGAGGTCGATCTGCAGTCCTCGGTGCGGACCTATCTGCCGGACTATGCGGGAGACCCCTCGGTCACGGTGCACAGCCTCCTGAACCATACGTCCGGCATACCCAATCCCGATGCTGGCGCGGACCCGGAGAGGGGGGTGCCGCTCTATCAGCTGCCCCATACGCCGGCCCAGCTCGTCTCTGAATACGCCAGCGCGGCGCCGGTCCATCTGGTCGGGACCCATTTCGACTACAGCAATGCCGACTACTTCGTTCTGGGGCGCATTATCGAAGTCGTGGCGGGCAAACCGTTCGACGAGGTCCTGCAGACCCGCATCCTCGATCCCCTCGAGCTGAAGGACACAGGCATGCTGCGCCAGCGGGACATCGTCCCGCGCCTGGCCGCGTCCTACTTCCGCCTGGGCGACGACCAGCCCCTGATCAACGACCTGCCCGTCTACGCCGACAACTGGTTCGCGGCGGGCGCCATGTACTCCGACGCCGATGACCTTCTGGCGTTCGCCGACGCCCTCTACGAGGGCTCCATGATCAGTACGGAGAGCCTGAATCGCATGCTGACGCCCGGGCTGGACGACTACGGTTACGGGCTGTGGATCTGGGACATCGAGGCCAACGGTCGCAACTATCCGGCCTACGTCCGGTTCGGCGGGATCATGGGCGCCAACGGCGTCGTCTACCGTGTCGACGGGGCGGATGTGACCGTGGTTATTCTTTCCAACACCAACCTCACCGACATGGGCGACTTCGCGCGCCATATCGCACAGGCGGTGCTGGACTGAGCCTCACGTCTTCTCCACGAACGTGTCGATCACCTTCTTCTCCCCCGCCTTGTCGAAAGCCACCAGCAGCTTGTTGCCCTCGATGCCGGTGATCAGGCCGTAGCCGAACTTCTGGTGGAACACCCGTTCGCCCTTCGACCAGTTCCCGCCGGCCTTCGGATCGGCCGTGGCCACCAGCCGGCCGTCGCCCTCGATTAGCGTATGCCGCGCCGGCCGGGCCGCCGGGGCCCGCGCCGCGGTGAACGACTGCGCCCGCTTCCAGCCCGGCGAGGAATAGCCCGAGCCGAACGTCGGCATCTCGTCCCAGCGGGACTTGGCCTCCTTCATGCCGGGGGTGACGCCATAGTAGCCGGTGTCGCTCTCGGCCTCGACGTGGTCGATCGGCAGTTCGTCGACGAACCGGCTCGGCAGCTGCGAGGTCCAGCGTCCATAAACCAGCCGGTTGGCGGCGAACGAGATGCGCGCATCCTGCTTGGCCCGGGTCACGCCGACATAGGCCAGGCGGCGCTCCTCCTCGAGCCCCTTCTCGCCCTTCTCGTCGATGCTGCGCTGACTGGGGAAGACGCCTTCCTCCCAGCCCGGCAGGAAGACCAGCGGGAACTCCAGCCCCTTGGCCCCGTGCAGCGTCATGACCTGCACCGCGTCCTCGGCCCCGCCGCGGTCGAGGTCCATGACCAGGGACACATGCTCCAGATAGGCCGGCAGGCTGTCGAAGGCCTGCATCGACTGGATCAGCTCCTTGAGGTTGTCCAGCCGCGTCTGGCCGGTGGCCCGGTCGGCCTTCTGCATGTCGGTGTAGCCGCTCTCCTCCAGCACCGTCTCGGTGAGCTCCCAGTGCGTCGTCGTTTGGGCCAGCGCCCGCCACCGGTCGATGTCGCGCACGAAATTGCTGAGCGCCGTCCGCGTCCGCGCCTGCAGTTCGTCCGAGACGATCAGGTCGCGCACCGCCGCCATCGCCGACACCCCCGACTGGCGCGCGATCTGCAGCACCTTCTGCACGCTGGTGTCGCCGACGCCCCGCTTGGGGACATTGACGATCCGCTCGAAGGCGAGGTCGTCGTCCTCTGACAGGATCAGCCGCAGATAGGCGTGGGCGTCGCGGATCTCGGCCCGCTCGAAGAAGCGCGGTCCGCCGATCACCACATAGGGGATGGCCAGCAGGACGAACCGCTCCTCGAACGCCCGCATCTGGAACGAGGCCCTGACCAGCACCGCCATGTCCTTGTAGGCCATGCCCGCCCGGCGCGCGGTCTCGATCTCGTCGGCGATCAGCCGGGCCTCGGCCTCGCCGTCCCAGACCCCGCGCACCCGGACCTTGTCGCCGCTCTCGTCCTCGGTCCACAGCGTCTTGCCCAGCCGCCCCTTGTTGGCCGCGATCAGGCCCGAGGCGGCCCCCAGGATGTGCCGCGTCGAGCGGTAGTTGCGCTCCAGCCGGATCACCTTCGCGCCAGGAAAGTCGCGCTCGAAGCGCAGGATGTTGTCGACCTCCGCCCCCCGCCAGCCATAGATCGACTGGTCGTCGTCGCCGACGCAGCAGACGTTGCCGGTCGAGGAGGTCAGCAGCCGCAGCCACAGATACTGGGCGACGTTGGTGTCCTGGTATTCGTCGACCAGGATGTAGCGGAACCGCTTGCGATATTCCTCTGCGATATCCGCGTGTTTCGACAGAATTGTCAGGTTGTGCAGCAGCAGATCGCCGAAATCGCAGGCGTTCAGGCTGACCAGCCGCGCCTGATAGGCGGCGTACAGCGCATGCCCCTTGCCGTTGGCGAAGTCCTCGGTCGACGGCAGTTTCTCCGGCGTCCAGCCGCGGTTCTTCCAGTGGTCGATCAGCCCGCTCAGCGAGCGCGGCGTCCATCGCTTGGTGTCGAGGTTCGCCGCCTCCAGAAGCTGTTTGCAGACCCGCTCCTGGTCGTCGGTGTCCAGGATGGTGAAGGTCGACTTCAGCCCCACCAGCTCCGCGTGCCGCCGCAGGATCTGCGCCGCCACCGAGTGGAAGGTGCCCAGCCAGCGCAGCCCCTCGGCCGACGGCCCGATCAAATGGGTGATCCGCTCGCGCATTTCCCGCGCGGCCTTGTTGGTGAAGGTGACCGCCAGCAGCTCCCACGGCCGCGCCCGGCCGGTGGCGAGGATGTGCGCCAGCCGCGTGGTCAGCACCCGCGTCTTGCCGGTCCCCGCGCCCGCCAGCACCAGCACCGGCCCGTCGACCGTCTCCACCGCCTCGCGTTGCTCGGGGTTCAGCCCCGCCAGATAGTCCCGCGCGCCCGAGGGCTCGACGCCCCCGGGTCCGCGCGAGCGGGCGAGATCGGAGATACGCGGGGCAGGGGTGTCAGGCAGACTCATCGGGAGAACATAAGGGGCACGGAGGCAGAAGTCAGCGCCCCCGTCGCGTGGCGCTGCGGGAACCGTCAAGCCTGGCCATCGTTCCGATTGCCGACAGAGGGTCACAGGGAAGGGATGCCGATGGCTGACAACATCAACAACACGACAGGGGGCGGCAATAACACCGGCCTGGCCTTCATCGTCGGCGCGGTCGTCGTCGTCCTCGCCGTGATCGCATATTTCGTTTTCGCCCGCGGCGGCGCTCCCGAGACGAAGAAGGTCGACGTCGACGTCAACCTGCCCGAGGTCTCGGCCCCGGCCGTTCCCGGCACGGGAGGCTGATCGATGACCGATCCCAACCTTCCCCCGCGCGACGACCGCCCCGAGGTCGTGCATCACACTACGATCAACAACCCCTCGACCGGCGGCGGCGGCGGGGCCGGCTGGATCGGCTTCCTCGTCGGCGGCCTGGTGGTGGTGCTGGTCATCATCGCCATCGTGATGTTCTCGAACGGCGGCCTGGACCGGGCCACGGACACCAATGTCGACCTCGACGTCGACCTGCCGGCGCCGACCCTGCCCGACGCGCCCAGGGCTCCGGACCTGCCGGACCTGCCGCAGGTAGAGCCGCCGACGGCGCCCGACCCGACTCCGGCCCCGGCGACCTGAGCGCCTATTTCAGGCGATAGCTGATCGTGGTCACGACCCGGACCCTCTGGTCCGGGGACTGGCTCGCGTCGCCATAGCCCTCGCGCGGCAGGATTTCGAACGACCCCTGCGTCGCCTGCCGGATCGGCCCCAGCGGGGCGCCGGAATCCTTGGCGAACTGGGCCGCACCGGTCCGGGCCGAGGCGGTCGCCTCGGCGATCATGGCCGGGCGCACGTCGTTCAGCTTGGTGAAGATGTAGGTCGGGCCGGCGAAGTCCTGCAGCACCACGCCCTGCCGCACCAGATCGTTCAGCGACCGGGTGGTCGCCTGTATGCGCGCCACGTCCGTCGTGCGCACGATGACCGTCTGGGCCAGAATGAACCGCGGACCGCCGTCCTGGCTGCCGTATTCGCGGGACTGCCGGTCGGCGACCTCGAGCCGGCCCAGGCTGACCGCATCCGCCGGATAGCCCTGCGCCGCCAGGAAGCGGCGGACGACGCCCAGGTCGGTGTCGATACGGGCCTGCACCTCCGACAGCACCTCGCCCGAGGCGGTGAAGCGCAGCGGCAGCACCGCCAGGTCCGCCTGCACGTCGCGCTCGGCCAGGCCGCGCACGGTGACCGACCGGTCGCCGACGCGGGCGTTGACCACGCCCTGACCGATCAGGGCCCCGCCGCCGATCAGCCCGACCGCGAGCAGGCCCCCGACGACGACGGCGGGTATCAGTTTGTTGTCGATCATGATGCGCTCTCCGAAGGAAAGGATGCGCCAACCTTGGCCGCTGTCAATCGGACGAGCCCTGTTCCGCGAAAGATCGGTCGCCGCCCGCCCACGCCAGCGCCAGCAGCCGGCAGGCAGAGGCCAGCGGCGTGCGGCCGCGCCGCTCGTCGATCCGCTTCATCAGCGCGGCCTGGCCCAGATCCATCTCGGCCGCGATGGCGTCCAGCACGGCCCAGAAGGCGGGCTCCAGCGCCACGGAGGTGGCGTGGCCGGACAGGGAGACGGAGCGTTTCCTCAGCATCCGCCGACCCTAGCGGAGGGCGACGGCCGCGGCGAGCGGCCCCTGGCTTATCGCCGTTCACCTGAGGGCCGGGACGCGCTATGCTGGGGCGTCCCTTCGCAGGATAGCCGCATGACCGCCGCCGCCGACTTCGACCGCTTCCGGCCCCAGCCGCTCGAGCCCCTGAAGGCCCTGCGCGCCTTCGGCCGCCTGGTCCGGGACAAGGAGGACACCGCCCAGGTGTTCGAGATCATGCGCGCCCTGTCGGGCCGTTCGATCGCCCGCGGCTACAATCGCATGCTCGGAACCATGGAAGGAGGCCGCCAGGCCTTCCTGCGCGAGGAATTGGCCCGGAGGCTGGATGATCCGGCGTGGCTGGCGCGCTTCGGGCCCGGCTCGGTCGGCGCCGCCTATCGCGCCTTCCGTGAAGCGCGCGGCTTCACCGCCGAGGGGCTGGCCGAGGAGGCCCGCAAGGTCGCTCCGCTGGTCGACGCCCCGCACCCCGTGATCTGGTACTCCCGCCGCCTGCGCGACGTGCACGACGTCTGGCACGTCCTGACCGGCTATGAGACCGACGCCTTGGGCGAAGCCTGCGTCGTCGCCTTCTCCTACGCCCAGACCCGCAATCTCGGCTTCGCCTTCATCGGCTGGGGCGCCGCGCGCGAGATCCAGCGCGAGAACCGCGCCATCCCCGCCCGCAGGGCCGTCTGGCAGGCCTGGCGTAATGGCCGCGCGGCCCGCTGGCTGCCCGCCCTCGACTACGAGGCCCTGTTCGCCGAGCCGCTCGACGCCGCCCGCGCCCGCCTGAACATCCGCCCCCCGGGCATCTACGAACGGGTGCCGCCCGAGACCCGGCTCGCCCTCAAGCTGCGGGCCTGACGGCGCTTTCCGGACGCCATAAGGACAGCTTGTGACGCCCGGACCATTCCTCGGCTTGCACCCGGCGCCGGGCTCATCCACTTGGCGGACATGACCGCTCCCACCGAGTCCCTCGCTCCACCGCCGTCCGGACTGTCCCGTGCGACGCTGTGGGCGATTGGAGGCGTCGCCCTGTGCGCCGCCATCTGGGGCACGACCTGGTATGCGATCACCCTGCAACTCGGCCAGGTCGCGCCGCTGGCGTCCATCGTCTGGCGCTTCGGCCTGGCCGCCGTCCTGATCTTCGCCGGCTGCCTGATCACCCGCCGCTCCCTGAAGCTGACGCTGGACCAGCATCTCGCCGCGGCGGGGCAGGGCGTCTTCGCCTTCTCGATCAGCTACAGCTTCACCTATGCCGCCGAGGGCCGCATCGCCTCGGCCATCGTGGCGGTGATCTTCGCGTCTCTCGCCCTGCTGAACCTCATCCTGTTCCGGGTCGCCGCGGGGCAGAGGGCGGCGGTCCTGTCGTGGGGCGGCGCGATTCTCGGCGTGATCGGCGTGGCGGTCCTGTCCGGGTCGGAAATCCTCGGCGCCGGCCTCGACCAGGCCAGCGCGGGCGGCGTGGGCTTCGCCTTCGTGGCCGTCATCGCCTCGGCCTTCGGCAACTATTTCGCCTGGCGCGGCCAGAACGCCGGCTCGGCCGTGATCCCGTCGACGGCCTGGGCGATGGCCTACGGCTCCGGCCTGCTGGCGCTCTATGGACTGGCGACCGGCGTCCAGTGGTCGATCGAACCCAGCTTCACCTACATCGGCTCGCTGCTCTATCTGTCGGTGTTCGGTTCGGTCATCGCCTTCGTCGTCTATTTCACCATCGCCCGCACCCGCGGCTATGCCCTCGCCAGCTACATCTCGGCCCTGACGCCGCCGATCGCCATGCTGGTCTCGATCCTGTTCGAGGGCGCGCATTTCGGCTGGCTCGCCCTCGCCGGCCTCGTGCTGGTGCTGGCCGGTCAGGTCCTGCTGATCCGCGCTCCGAAGGTGTCGGCGGTCTGATCACCCCGGCGGTAGGGGTCTAGCCGAACCAGCCGCGCTTCTTCTTCGGCTTCTCCGGCGATTCGGCCGACGCCGCCGCAGCCTCCGCGGCCTCCCTGCGCCGCTTGCGCTCGGCGGCGACCCGTATAGCGACCAGCATCGGGATCAGGCCGTGCCGGTTGTGCGGCATGTCGCCCATCTCAGTCCTCCAGCTTCGAGCCGTCGAGCAGCCGGGCGGCGGCCGCCCGCTCTTTCTCGGCCTTCTTCCGCTCCGCCTTCGTGCGGCCATGCGCGCTGCGGTTGGCGGCGGCCGTCGCCTTGGCCTCGGCCTTCGCCCTGTCCTTGCGGACCCGGTTCAGGTTCACGACCTCGCCCATGACGCCTCCGTTATGCAACCCGACCCGAGGCGGGACGGTTTTCCTGACATCCATCCGTCAGGAGTTCTCCATGGTAGACCTCTCGCTCCTTCGCGAAAGCCTCGAAGTCGTCGGCTCGGACGGCGAGCACGTCGGTCGTGTCGACCACGTCCACGGCGACCAGATCGAACTGGCCAAGCTGGACCTCGGCTCCGGCTTCAAACACCACCTGATCCCGGTCAGCTGGATCGGCCACATCGACGCCCACGTCCATCTCAACGTCACCCGGGATGAGGCAAAGGCCCGCTGGACGGAGAAGCACTGATGCCCGCCGACGCCTTCGCCATTCAGGAGGATTTCGAGGTCCTCGGCTCCGATAACCGCCACGTCGGCGACGTCGACGCCCTCACCGACGACGGTCTCAAGCTCAACCGTCGCGACGCGGGAACCGACGGTCGCCACCACCTGCTGCCGCTCGACATGATCGACCGCGTCGTCGCCGACGAGCGCAAGGTCTTCCTCAACTGCACCCAGGAAGAGGCCCAGGCGCGCTGGCGCACCCTGGATTAGGTCAGCCCGGCGAGATCATCTTCTCCGGCCGCACCCATTCGTCGAACTCCGCGTCCGTCAGATAACCGCCGCCGACGGCCTCCTCGCGCAGGGTCGTCCCGTTCCTGTGCGCCGTCTTGGCGATCTTCGCGCAGGCGTCATAGCCCAGCTTGCCGTTCAGCGCCGTCACCAGCATCAGGCTGTTCTCCAGCCCGCGCCTGATGTTGTCCTCGCGCGGCTCGATCCCGACCACGCAGTTGTCGGTGAAGCTCACCGCCGCATCGGCCATCAGCCGCACCGACTGCAGGAAGTTGTAGGCCATCACCGGGTTGAACACGTTCAGCTCGAAATGCCCCTGCGAGCCGGCGAAGGTGAGGGCGGCGTGGTTGCCGAACACCTGCACGCAGACCTGCGTCAGCGCCTCTGACTGGGTCGGATTGACCTTGCCCGGCATGATCGACGAACCCGGCTCGTTCTCCGGCAAGGCCAGCTCGCCCAGCCCCGAGCGCGGCCCCGAGCCGAGGAAACGGATGTCGTTGGCGATCTTGAACAGCGACGCCGCCACCGTGTTGATCGCCCCGTGGCTGAACACCATGGCGTCGTGCGCCGCCAGCGCCTCGAACTTGTTCGGAGCGGTGGTGAAGGGCAGGCCGGTGATCGCCGCGATCCGCTCGGCCACCTGCTCCGCGAAGCCGACCGGCGCATTGAGACCGGTGCCGACCGCCGTGCCGCCCTGGGCCAGCTCCATCAGCTTCGGCAGGGTCTGTTCGATCCGCTCGATCCCGTTGGCCACCTGCTGGGCATAGCCGCCGAACTCCTGCCCCAGCGTCAGCGGCGTCGCGTCCTGCGTATGGGTGCGGCCGATCTTGATGATGCCCTGCCAGGCGTCCGACTTGGCCTTCAGCGCCCCGTGCAGATGCTTCAGCGCCGGGATCAGCGTCTTCACCACCTGCTCGGCGCAGGCGACGTGCATGGCCGTCGGATAGGTGTCGTTCGACGACTGGCTCATGTTGACGTGGTCGTTGGGATGGACCGGCTTCTTCGAGCCCATCTCGCCGCCCAGCATCTCGATGGCGCGGTTCGAGATCACCTCATTGGCGTTCATGTTCGACTGGGTGCCCGATCCGGTCTGCCAGACCACCAGCGGGAAATGGTCGTTCAGCTTGCTTTCGATGACTTCATTGGCCGCTGCGACGATGGTCTCGCCCAGCTTCGGATCCAGCCTGCCCAGCGCCATATTGGTCTCGGCCGCGGCGCGTTTGACGATGCCCAGCGCCCGCACGATCGGCAGCGGCTGCTTTTCCTCGCCGATCTTGAAATTGCCCAGCGAGCGCTGCGCCTGCGCCCCCCAGTAGCGGTCCGAGGCGACCTCGATGGGGCCGAAGGTGTCGGTTTCGGTGCGGTTCGTCATGGCGCGGCAGGCTCTTCAGGCGTGGCGGGAGGATGCGCGGCGGTGTAGCACGGGGAGGCGAGGGGACAAGGCGGAGGACCAGCGATGCGGACGATGATCATGGCGGCGGCGATGGCCCTGTCGGCCTGCGCCACCCCGGTCAGCGGCGCCGACCGGCCGCGCGTGGTGCTGGAAACCGACGCCGGTCGCATGGTCGTCGAACTGGAGCTCGAGCGGGCCCCCCTGACTGTCTGCAACTTCCTCGGCTACGTCACCGACGGCGACTACGCGGGCGGTTCCTTCTTCCGCACCGTGGTCAGCGAGACCAACGACAACCCCAACCCCATCGACGTCATCCAGGCCGCCACCCCGCGCGGCTCGGACGACGACCTGCGCCCGCCGATCCCGCTGGAGCGCACCCGCGACACCGGCCTCAGCCACACGGCGGGGGCGATCTCCATGGCCCGCGACGGGCCGGACACCGCGACCTCCAGCTTCTTCATCGTGACGCAGGACACGCCCAGCCTCGACTTCGGCGGCGGCCGCAACCCCGACGGCCAGGGCTTCGCCGTCTTCGGCCGGCTGGTCGAGGGCCTCGACGTCGCCCGCCGCATCCAGATGTCGCCCGCCGACGCCGAAGAGCAGCTGACTCCGCCCGTCGCCATCCGCAGCGCCAGCCTGATCGGCGTTGTGCCGCCGGAATGCCGTCCTTGACCGCAGGCTGGATCGGCACGGGCAAGGTCCGCCTGCGCGAACAGGGCGACACCGTCGAGATCGCCATCGACGGCCTGACCACCCAGGCCAAATACTACAAGCCGCTGGTCTACGAATTCATGCGCAAGGAGTGGGCCTCGCGCCCGTCCTGGGGCGATTTCGTCGTCGAGATCCGCATGGAGCACCTCGGCGATCCGCCGCACATCGACCTCGACAACCTCGCCAAGGCCCTGCTCGACGCCATCAAGGGCTATCTGTTCCACGACGACGCCCAGGTCGCCCGCCTGCTGGTCGAGCGCCACGAGGGCGAACGCGAGCGGATCACCCTCCGGGTCTTTCCGCGCTCCTGACTACTTCAGCCGCTCGTACCGCAACACCCCGACCACGCCCCCGCCGCCGTCGCTGGGGTGGTTCACCCCGTCGTTGACCAGCACCTCGGCGAAGTCGAACGGGCTCACCCCCTCCAGACAGGCCGCATTGACCCCGTATTCATTGGGGTTCGAGCGCCGCCGGTGGTGGGTGTAGATCCCGCATCTCGAGCAGAAGAAATGCCGCGCCACGCTGGTGTTGAACCGGTACTCCCTCAGCGCCTCAGCCCCCTCCAGCACCTCGACCCCGTCCAGCCCCGCCGTCACCGCCACCGCCCCGCGCATCCGGCACAGGGAGCAGTCGCAGCGCCGGGCGCTGGCCAGGCCGTCGCTGAGCCGCACCCGGAACCGCACCGTCCCGCAATGGCAGGCCGCCGGCGACCAGCCGTCCTCATCCACGGTCAACCCGGCCGCGTCGGGTCGGGAGGTCCCGGAGGGCCGACGATCGCGGCCCATCAAGGATCGCTCCGCTGAAAGCGGAGCGTCGGCAGCCGAAGCTGCATTTCGGCGCCGACGAACAGTTGCGGTTCCGACGGAATGGCGATCCCGGCCTCCGCCTCCTTGCGCGCCACGCACGCCCGCGCCCCCGCCGCCAGCGCGAGGAAGTCCGTCGCCGCCGGCAGGGTCTCGATCACGCAGCCGTCGAACCACGGCCAGGTCTCGTCCGCCCCGCAGCCGAACGAGGTCCGCTCCCGGCTGGCCGCGGTCAGCACCATCCGGTTCGGCGCCGCCAGCGCATTGACGAAGACCCCCGAATAGCAGGCCGAGACGATCACCACCGTTGGCCGCGTTCCGCACCACCGCCGCACCAGATTGGCCATCGCCGCCGGGGTCAGGGTGGCGTCGGGCCCGAACACGATGCCCTCGGGCGAGCCATGCGACGTGAAATACAGCAGGCAGCCGCGCGTCGCCCGCCCGGTCGCCTCGGCGACCCCGCCAAGGGCCTGCGCCGCCGTGACCGGTTCGGCGGCGTCGGGCCGCAGTGAATAGCCGACCAGGTCCTGGCGCGGCAGGCCCGCTTCCAGCAGTCCCGCGGTCACGTCGCGCCGGGCGTTGTCGAAGGCCTCGATCGCCTTGCCCCGGCCGTCGCGCCAGTCCGCGGCGATCACCGCCGTGGCCCAGCCCGCGAACCGGCCGGAGGGGCTTTCCCGGGCCGGGCTCTGGCCGCACGCGGGTCCCGCGCCGGCCAGCAGCGCCGTCAGCATCAGCAGCAGCAATCCCCGACCCATGCGTCTCCTCGCCCAGGTTCGGGGCAAGGTTAGCGCAAGCGGCGCGGCGGAAAAGACCTACTTCTTGCGGAACTGGTCCAGCGAGACGACCTTGGGCCCGTCGTCGCCGGTCGGCGGCGGCGTCTCGGCCTCGACCTCGGCGACCTCGGCCGCGGCCTCCTCGATCAACGGCATCTCGAACTGCAGCAGGAACTGCACCGACGGGTCGTAGAACCGCGTCACCGCCGTATAGGGCATCGACAGGACCTTCGGCATGCCGCCGAATTTCAGCATCACCGAGAACCGGTCGGCCTCGACCTTCAGGTCCCAGTACTGGTGCTGCAGCACCACCGTCATCTCGTCCGGATATTTGGCCAGCACGTCGGGCGGCACGCTGACGCCCGGCGCCCGGGTCTTGAAGGTGATGTAGAAATGGTGCGCGCCCGGAATGCCCTCGGGCATGGCCGCGCGCTCCAGGGCCGAGCGGATGACGCCGCGCAGGGCGTCCTGCGCCAGCTGCTCGTAGTGCATCTCGTCGACTGGCGGGGTCTCGTCGGCCATCGGGTCCTCGGCGTTGCAGTCGAGGGTGTAGCCGCGCGGAAGGGCCGGCGGAAGATGGCGAGACGGTAAACTGGAAAGGAAAACGCCGGGATTCTGTTGCCAGGCTCCCGACAGGCCCCGCCCTGGGATCTGAACCCCAAGGACTTAAGTGTTCGAAATCACCCGAACCGCTTACGCGGCGAGAGCGACTTCTCCAGCGAAGTTATCGTTCGCAGTTAGTTAAAGGCCCGATACGGTGGGCCAGGACGGGCGAAAGCAGTCCTCTTTACACGTCCGTCGATGCTAGTCGGCCCCGCACCGCCCGCCGATACACGGGAGGAAATGGTGGAGCCGCCGGGAATCGCACCCGGGTCCGGTCCGCTTATTACAGGCGCGTTTATCGCCATAGTCCGGGCGAACCCGGACACCCCCAATATAGGGCATCGGACGTACCGTTCCAAGGGGTTCGCCCGATGGCGGCGAGGGATCGGTCGTCGACATCAGCCGTTAGGGGCAGCGCCCCGGCGTCGCCGGACGACTGGACAATCCGCCGCCGACATAGTCAGGAGAAGGCCATGACCCTTCATCGCCTGTTCGCCGCCGCCGCCGTTGTCCTGGCGGTCTCCGCTCCCGCCGCGGCCGTCATGGCCCACGCGCGGCTGGTCAACTCCACCCCGGCGGCCAATACGACCGTCGCCTCGCCCGGCTCGATCTCCCTGACCTTCAGCGAACGGGTGGTCCCGGCCTTCTCGTCGTTCGACCTCGTGGACGCGGCCGGTCGCGAGACTCCCGTCCGCACGACGGTCAGCGAGGATGGCAAGACCCTCTCGGCGCGGGTGGCCCGCCCGCTGGCGGCGGGCGCCTGGACTGTCAACTGGCGGATCGCCACCGGCGACGGCCACCGCATGACCGGATCCTACGGCTTCACCGTCCGCTGACATGATCGAGGCCGCGCTGATCGGGCTTCGCGCGATCCAGTACGCCGCGGCCGCCATCGTGCTCGGCCTGCCTGCCTTCATCCTGTACAGCCGCGCCGCCCTGGCCGGCGTCCAGACCGGCTGGGCGCGCTCCATTGTCCGGTCCGCCGCCGCCGTCCTCCTGCCCGCGACGCTGGCGGCCCTCGTGGCCCAGACGGCGGTCATGGCTGGATCGCTGGCCGAAGCGGCAAGGCCCGAAACGCTCGGCTTCATGGTCACGGGGACCGCCCTGGGGACCGCCTACGCCGTCCGGGCGGCTCTGGCCTTTGTCATCCTGCTGCTGGTCCTGACGCTGCATCCCGGCGGACGCCTGTGGGCGAGCCTGATCGTCCCGGCCGTGCTGATCGCCGCCTCCTTCGCCTGGACCGGGCACGGCGGCGCCACCGAAGGGCCGTGGCGCTGGCCCCATCTCGCCGCTGACGTCGTCCACGCCGTCGCCGCCCTCGTCTGGATCGGCGCCCTGGCCGGCTTCGTCTTCCTTGCGCGTCGGCGGAATGGGGCCGACCGTCCACCGGACGGCCTCGCCGCCGCTCTCGTGGGCTTCGCCCGCGTCGGAACCCTCGCCGTGACGGCCCTTATCCTGTCCGGCCTGATCAACACCTGGGTGCTGGTCGGTCCCGACGGCCTGCCGGCCGTCCTGTCGACAGCGTGGGGCGCGTTGCTGGCGGTCAAGCTGGCGGCCTTCGCCGGCATGCTGGCCCTGGCTGTCCTGCACCGCTACCGCCTCGGGCCCGGCCTGTCGGCCGCGGCCGGCTCGGCCACGCCGCATCTGGCCAGGCTCAGGCGCACCCTTTTTGTCGAGTTCGCCCTCGGCCTGGCGATCCTCGGCCTGGTCGCCGCGATGGGGCTGCTGCCGCCCTCCGCCTCGCTCTAGGCGCCCGGGGCCGCCCGCGAGGACCAGTGGATGTGCTGGATGCGCCAGCCGTCGGCATGGCGGCGCAGCAGCATGGTCTCGACCGTCAGCCGGTCGACCGGCCGGCCGTTGAATGTCCCCGTGGTCCGGCCCTCGCTGGTGATCCAGGCCATGTCGCCCGAGGCCTCGCCCGAGCGCCGGGTCACCGCGTCTGCGGTCGCGGCGGCATAGGCGGCGTCCGAGGCCAGGTGGTGCGAGGCGTATTCGGCCCGCGACCGCTCCGCCCCGCCGGCCTCGAAGATCAGGGCGTCCTCGGCCAGCAGGGCCAGCGCCGCCTCCCGGTCGCCCTCGCGCAGGGCCGCGTGGAAGGCGTCCACCGCCGCCGCCGCCTCGTCTGCGGCCGCCGCGATCCTGGCGGGCGGCGCGTCGTGGGCATGCTGGGCCAGCCCCGGACCGGCCGAGAGGGCGAGTACGACGGCGGCGAGGGCGAAAGGCTGGCGGGACATTGGGACTCTCCGAAGGCTCCGCCGCCACCGTAGCTGGATTAAGCCGTCTGTCAGCCGGGTTGTCGCCGCCGTCCGCCGGGCGCTTCCGACTTGCGGAGCGATCTGGCACACAGGCTGGCATGGCCGCGGGGCCGTGCGGGGGGATTTCCGATGCCGAAGCTGGGCGCCGTCGTGGCGGCGATGATCACCGCCCTGTTGCTGCTGGGCTCGCCCGCGCTGGCGCAGGAGGTCACGGCGCGTGACCGCGAGCAGATCGAGGCGCGCATCGACATCCTCGAACAGGCGCTCTCCGGCGGCGACTTCGCGGCCAGCCTCGACGTCACCCCTCCGGCCCTCCGCGCCGCGCTCGCCCGCCGCTTCGGGATCACCGAGGCCGAGATGCGGACCCTGATGGCCGAGGCCCTGGCCCCGATGATGGCCGACCTGACATTCGTCTCCTATGCGACGGACGTTCCCGCCGCCGAGATCCGTACGACCCCGGCCGGCGGCCGCGTCTATCTGCTGATCCCGACCACGACCGTGATGGACGTCAGGGACGCCGGTCGGCTGCGGGTCAGAACCGACACGCTGGCCATCGAGGAAGCCGGCGACTGGTATCTGGTCCGGGTGCAGGAGGAGGCCCAGGTCTCCATGCTGCGCGAGGTTTATCCGGAGTTCGCCGACGTCCAGTTCCCGGCGGGCGTCACCGAACCGGTCCCGGGACCCGCGCCCACTCCGGCGTCTGGTTCCTGAACCAGGTCAGCTGCCGCTTGGCGTAGTTGCGCGTCGCCTGCCGCGTCGCCTCGACCGCCGTCTCCAGCGAGGTCTCGCCCCTCAGATGGGCCGCGAACTCGCGCACCCCGACCGCCTTCATCGCCGGCAGGGCCGGATCCAGCCCGCGCGCCACCAGGGCCCGCACCTCGTCCAGCGCCCCGGCCTCGACCATCCGCGCCACCCGCGCGTCGCAGCTGGCGTACAGCGCCGCCCGCTCCGGCTCGACCACCAGTCCCGTCCACGACCCCGGCGCCAGCAGCGGCGTGGTCTCCGCCGTCCAGTCGCTCAGCGCCCGTCCGGTGTGCTCCGCCACCGCCCAGGCTCGCGTCAGCCGCTGCCGGTCGCCGGCCTCGATCCGCTCCGCCGCCGCCGCATCCACCGCCGCCAGCCGGGCCCGGAACGCCGCCTCGCCGAACCGGTCGTACAGCGCCCCCGCCGCCTCGCGAACCTCCAGCGGCACATCCGGAATATCGGCCAACCCTTTGGTCAGGGCCGTGAAATACAATCCCGTCCCGCCGACCAGCAGCGCCGGCCGCCCCGCCGCCGCCAGTTCCTCCAGCACCGGGATGACCGCCCGGCTCCAACGCCCCACCGACCAGGCCTCCGCCGCGTCGGCGACGCCATACAGCCGGTGCTCCGCCCGCGCCTCGTCCTCCGCCGCGGGCCGGGCGCTCAGCACCCGCAGATCGGCGTACAGCTGCTGGCTGTCGGCGTTGACGATCACCGCTCCGGTGCGCTCCGCCATCTCCAGCGCCAGCGCCGACTTGCCCGAGGCCGTCGGGCCCGCCAGCAGCGTCACGGCGGGTCTGGATGTGTTCTGGGGCAAATCGGCGCTCGCGGGGATGACCTATATCGGCGATAGAACGCCCGCCTCGCGCGCGGCAACCCCAAGCGTAGCACAGGAGCCTTCCGCCGTGTCCCACCCGTCCCCCGACCGCGACCAGGTTCTCGCCGCCCTCGACGCGGTGATCGACCCGAAGAGCGGGCAGGGGCTGGCCGCCGCCGGCCTGGTCCAGGGCCTGACCGTCGCGGCCGCCGACGACGGGGTCCGCGCCGGCTTCGTCATGGAGGTCCCGGCCCGCGAGACCGCCGTCTACGCCCCCGTCCGCGACGCCGCCGAGGCCGCGCTCAGGGCCCTGCCGGGCGTGGCGCGGGTCTCCGTCGTCCTGACCGCCGAGGCGGTGCAGAAGCCGCGCTTCAAGACCGCCGGCCTGTCGCCCCAGGCGGTCCACCAGATCCGCCCCAACGCCCCGGTCCCGACCGAGCGCCCGGCCCATGTCCGCCGCGTCCTCGCCATCGCCTCCGGCAAGGGCGGGGTCGGCAAGTCCACCGTCGCCGTCAACCTCGCCGCCGCCCTGGCCGCCCGCGGCCTGTCGGTGGGGGTGCTCGACGCCGACGTCTACGGCCCCTCCCTGCCGACCATGACCGGCGTCTCCGGCAAGCCCGAATACCGCGACGACCGCATGGAGCCGCACCTCGCCCACGGCCTCAAGGTCATGTCAGTCGGCCTGCTGACGGAGAAGACCGACGCCATGGTCTGGCGTGGCCCCATGGCTTCGCAAGCCATCACCCAGATGCTCACCCAGACCCGCTGGGGAACCGAAGCCGAACCGCTCGACATCCTCGTCGTCGACCTGCCGCCCGGCACCGGCGACGTCCAGCTGACCCTGATCCAGAAGACCCCGCTCGACGGCGCGGTCATCGTCACCACCCCGCAGGAGGTCGCCCTCGCCGACGCCCGCCGCGCCCACACCCTGTTCCAGAAGGTCAAGGTGCCGACCCTCGGCCTGATCGAGAACATGAGCGGCGACGTCTTCGGCCGCGGCGGCGGCGAGGCCGAGGCCGGCCGCCTCGGCGTGCCCTTCCTCGGCGACCTGCCGCTCGACGCCGCCCTGCGACAGGCGGGCGACGCGGGAACGCCGCTGGTCGCAGCCGAGCCGGACGGCGACACGGCCCGCCGCTTCGCCGTCGTGGCGGCCCGCGTCGCGGACGTCCTCGGCGTCTAGCCGCTCACAGTCTGCCGAACGACACGCCCTTCCAGCCCCAGCCGCCCTCGGCCGCCGCCTTGTGCAGCGGGCCCTTGATCTCGCTGGTGTTGAACCGGTAGCTGTAGACCTCGCCCCACGACCCGTCCTCGCGGAAGGCGTGGACGCTCTCGTAGCTCATCTCCCACGACTGGCCCCGGAACCCCGACGCCGCGAGGCTGAGGTCCGGCACGCCCGCGCGCCATTCCACCGACCACTCCTGATCGGCCGAGCGCACCACGCCGCGCGCCTCGTCGAACTTCATCAGCACCTTGAACACGCGCTGAACGCCGGCCTTGGCGAAGATCTCGAACCACCGGGCGTCGACGATCTTCCATTCGGCGACCAGATCCACCCCCTCGGGCTTGCCGTCGCGCACCACGAACGGCGCGGTGTCGCGGTTCAGCGCCAGCAGCCGCTTGCGCAGCGCCGCCACGGACTCCCGCCTGACCCCCGCCGGCGCCGCCCGGCTGCCGGTTATCCAGCTCAGAATGCCCATCCCAGGTCCCCCCGACCCCGCCCGGTCCGCCGGGCCCCTGCAGCTTGGCACGATCACGGCGGGCTCACCACCAGTCCTCCTCGGCGAAGTCCCGGTCGACGGCCTTCAGGCACATGTCCGAGGCGGCCGTCAGCTGCGCCGGCGTGAGGGAGTCGTAGAAGGCGTAGGAGCTGCCGATGGCCTGCCGGCTGCCGACGTCGCCCATCGCCGCCGCGGCCTTGCGCCCATAGGCGGCGTAGCCCTCGAGCACCGCCGCCCGGTCGCCGCCCGCACGGCCTTCCAGCATCGCATTGCTCATCGTGCCCAGGATGACGGCGCAGACCACCAGCGTCGGCCGTTCGGGCGGCGTGTCCCCACCCGGAGCCGCGGCGACCGCGGCTGGAGTCACCGGCGGCTCCGGCGCGGCGCACGCCGCTGGCCTCGTCAGAAGGATCGCCGTCGCGAGCAGACGCCCGGTGCGGTTCACTCCGGCTCGACCACCGCCGCCGTGCCGTAGGCCAGCACCTCGGTGACGCCCTCCATGATCTCGTTGGCCTCGTAGCGCATGGCGATCACGGCGTTGGCGCCCATGGCCTGCGCATGCTGGACCAGCTCGTCGTAGGCCTCGGCCCGCGACGCCTCGGCCAGTTTCACATAGGCCCCGACCCGGCCGCCCAGCATCGACTGCAGCCCGCCGATGGCGTCGGAAATGACGTTGCGCGAGCGGACCGTGATCCCCCGCACCAGTCCCAGGGTCTTCACCACCCGATATCCGGGCACATCGTTGGTGGTCACGATCAGCATGGCGGAAGCTCCTGTTCAGCGCCGCTCCAGAACGCGGAAGACGAAGGCATGGTCGTCCTTCTCCCCCGCGGGAACGGCCTCCGACGATAGCTCGGCCCAGGCCGCCTCGTCGAACGCCGGAAACACCGCATCCCCCTCCGGCTCGGCCTCGACCTCGGTCAGGTACAGCCGCTTCGCCCGGGGCAGGGCGGCGGCGAACAGCGCCGTCCCGCCGATGATGCAGACCTCGTCGACCCCGTCGTCCATGGCCTGTTCGCGGCCGATCTCCACCGCCTCGTCCAGTGTGGTGCAGACCACCGCCCCCCGGGCCTCGAACGACTCGTCCTTCGACAGAACCAGGTTCAGCCGCCCCGGCAGGGGCTTCAGCGGCAGGCTCTCCCACGTCCGCCGTCCCATGATGCACGGCTTGCCCATGGTCACCGCCTTGAACCGCTGCAGGTCGCTGCGCAGCCGCCACGGCAGGCCGCCGTCCCTGCCGATCACCCCGTTCCGGGCGCGGGCGACGACGAGGGCGAGATGGGGCAGGGGCGTCACGCCTTCGCCTCCAGCCAGTGCAGCCATTTCCGCTGCATCGCCGCCTCCAGATCGATCCCGGCCCGGTCGCAATAGATCAGCAGCATGCCCAGCACGTCCGCCGCCTCGTCGCCCAGCTTGTCCGCGTCCGCCGTCCCGCGCGCCCGCCCGCTCATGCGCAGATGCTCGGCGGTCAGCTCGCCCAGCTCCTCCTGCACCTTCAGCAGGGCCCAGTCGCCCGACCGCTCGATGCCGTGCTCGCGGGCGTAGATGTCGGAGATGCGCAGGACGTCTGCCTGCAGGGTCTTCAACTGCATGGCCTCAGACCGCCACCGGCGCCTTGATGTGCGGCCACGGCGCATAGCCCTCCAGCACGAAGTCCTCCAGCCGGTAGGCGAACAGGTCGTCCTTCGGCGCGATCGTCATGGTCGGCAGCGGCAGCGGCTCGCGCGCCAGCTGGGTCTCCGCCTGGTCGACATGGTTCAGATACAGGTGGGCGTCGCCGAAGGTGTGCACGAACTCCCCGGGCTCCAGCCCGACCACCTGCGCCACCATCATGGTCAGCAGCGCATAGGAGGCGATGTTGAACGGCACGCCCAGGAAGACATCGGCCGAGCGCTGATACAGTTGGCAGCTCAGCTTCCCCTCGGCGACGAAGAACTGGAACAGGCAGTGGCAGGGCGGCAGGGCCATGTCGTCGACGTCGGCCGGATTCCACGCCGAGACGATGTGCCGGCGCCCGTTCGGATTGGTCTTCAGCCCGACGATCAGCTTCTCGATCTGGTCGATGACCCGCCCGTCCGGCGCGGCCCACGAGCGCCATTGCTTGCCGTAGACCGGCCCCAGCTCGCCCTCGGCGTTGGCCCATTCGTCCCAGATGCTGACGCCGTTTTCCTTCAGCCAGCCGATATTGGTCTCGCCGCGCAGGAACCACAGCAGTTCGACGATGATCGACCGCAGGTGCAGCTTCTTGGTGGTCAGGACGGGGAAGCCCTTCGACAGGTCGAACCGCATCTGCCGCCCGAACACCCCGCGCGTCCCCGTCCCCGTCCGGTCGTCGCGCACCGCCCCGTTGTCGAGGATGTCGCGCAGCAGGTTCAGATACTGCCACTCCGGATGATCGGCCGCGACGGCGCCCGTGCGGGCCTGAAGGTCGGCGAAGGTGGCGACGGCGTTCATGGGGCGAGGATGCCGCTGATTCGAGCGACGCGGCAGCCACCTGATTCGCTTGCCCACAGAAACCGCGGGCCCTCCCCCCCTTGCGGGAGAGGGAGACCGCACACGGCGGCGTCAGCCGACGTCCTCGTGCGGTCGGATGAGGGGTCGCGCGCCCCCCTCCGGCGCGACCCCTCATCCGACCTCGCTTCGCTCGGTCGCCTTCTCCCGCAAGGGGAGGAGGGAACATCAGACCAGCTTCTTCCCCACCAGCAGCGCCCCCAGCTCGCTCGAGGCCCCGTCGTAGAACCCCGCCTCCTTCGGCGCCGCCTTTGGATTGCGGTACGTCCCGAAGATCATGTCGATCAGCGGCAGGTCGCAATAGTTCGACCGGTGCTCGCCGCGTTCGTGGTGGGCGGCGTGCATCTCCGGCCGGGCGATGAACCACCCCAGCCAGCGCGGCGTGCTGACGTTGGCATGGGTGAAGACGGCCATGAAGCTGGTGACCAGCACGATCGGGATCACCGCCTCGAGCGACAGGCCGACGATCCACACCAGCGCCAGGCTGGCGTGCAGGGTCCAGGCGACCATGTCCAGCGGATGGAACCAGAAGGCGCTGTAGACGTCGATCCGCTCGGCGCTGTGGTGGGTCTGGTGCAGGTGCCGCCACAGGAAATCGACGCCGTGCAGGGCCCGGTGCCACAGATATTGGGTCAGGGCGAAGACGAGCAAGCCGACACCCAGCTGCAGCCACAGCGGCTGGCGCGTCAGGTCGATCAGGCGATGTTCGGCCAGGAAGGCGTCCCACACCAGCGGCGCGGTCAGGGCGACCGCCATATAGGCCACGAAGGCCAGCAGACCCTTGATCCGCCACCCCGGTGTGGCGGGATAGTCCCGTGGCCGCCAGACGGTGTCCAGCAGGATGAAGCCGGCGAATATCGCCAGTACGGAAACGGTTACAACATTGATCATTCTTAACCTCCGGAGGGGCGAAACGGGGAGGCCGAAGTGATAGAAGGCGCCGCCACGCGCGGTTAGCCGTCGCATGGTCCAGTCAGCTGTCGGGGCGTATTTCCCGTTCGTTTTCAAAGCCATCTGCTCGCGCCGCCGCCGTTTCGCGGGCCGGTCATGTGGCCGAAATGAGGAAAACCGCACTCATGGTGCAGTCCCTTCTCCTGGCAAGATCCCAGGTCCGCGTCTCGCGCGGCGAGCAGACCCGCGATCGCATCATGGACGTGGCCGAGGCCTCGGTCCTCGCCAAGGGTTTCGCCGCCACCTCGATCGACGAGATCCTGTTCGAGGCCGGCATCACCAAGAGCGGCTTCTTCTACCATTTCCGCGACAAGAACGACCTCGCCCTGGCCCTGGTCGAGCGCTTCCGCGACCGTGACCTGAGCGTCTTCGAGGAGACGTTCCGCCGCGCCGAAGAGCTCAGCGACGATCCTCTGCACGCCTTCCTCGTGGGTCTGAAGCTGCTCGCCGAGACCATGGCGGACATCCAGGCCGAGCGGCCCGGCTGCCTCGTCGCCACCTTCGTCTATCAGGATCAGCAGTTCGACAGCCGTGTCCGGGCCGTCCTCGCCGAGGTGGTCGATATCTGGCGCGCCCAGTTCCGGGCCCGCATCGAGGCGATCGCCGCCGTCTATCCGCCGCGCGTCGACGTCGATCCTGAGGCCCTGGCCGACATGCTCCTCACCGTCATCGACGGCGCCATCGTCGTGGCCAAGGCGGTCGGCCGTCCGCGCATGCTGGAAGACCAGATCCTCGCCTACCGCACCTGGGTCAGGACGGTGTTCCTCGGAGTGTGAAGCGAAGCGGCCGGGGGCTGGCGGGAGTCGGCGCCAATCCCTTGCGTCCCGCGCCGCCCCCTCCGTCCGGCCGGCTGTCCCGCCCTTCTTTCGTCATCCCGGGACAAGCGGCGCAGCCGCGCCGACCCCGGGACAAGGCGGCGCGCGTGAGCGCGAACCTGTCGGGCGCGCCTCTGGCTGGTTCATCACGAGAGCACGACTGCTCCCTTCCTTTCGTCATCCTCCGGCAAGGCGCTTCAGCGCCGCGACCGGGAGACCCAGCGGCGCGCGACAGCGCGACCCTGCCGGGAGCGCCGCCGCTCCCGGCAGCCTGCCTGAACAGGTCGCCTTCGCCGCCGCCGGGTCCCCCTGTCTCCCCCCGCGTTCGCGGGGGTCGCCGGAGGATGACGAAAGCAGGGGCGTGACGCTGTGCTGACAATCCGCGAATCTATAGTCGGATAGCGCGGACGATCTCCCGCCTTTCCAGACACATCGCCTTTTCTCGAATCGATCTTCTGCGCACGCTGGATTCCGGGCGCATAATTTACCCATCCCGTCGATGGGGAGGGCGTCGGATCCACGCTCCTCGACGACGGCGGGCTGTGGTCGAGCGATGAAGCCCGGACGATGGAGAGTCCGGGGGTCCTCGAGGGCAGGGATGGATCCTGCCCGCTTGCTCGCCGCGCGC
>NZ_DASPLR010000028.1:0-18399 GCF_035627475.1 Brevundimonas sp.
CCCCCGCCATCGCGAGGCCATCTGACCGCACCCAAGGCGCACGGCGAGCAAGCGGAGGCCATCCATCGACCTCCTCGAGGACCCCCGGACTCTCCATCGTCCGGGCTTCATCGCTCGACCACAGCCCGCCGTCGTCGAGGAACGTGGATCCGACGCCCTCCCCATCGACGGGATGGGCAATAGTATGCAGGAGGTTTTCACCAGGGCGCGTTCGTGACGCTGGCGCGGAGCGGTTATCGTTCAGAAACAGCGGCCTGGCTGTTCGAAGTATGGAGACCGAGGCGGGATTTGCAGCGCAGCAATTCCCGCTTTCGTCATCCCGGGCGCGAGTACAGCGAGACCCCGGGATGACGAAAGAAGGGGCGGGACAGCCGGCCGGACGGAGGGCTGCGCCGGCCGATTGCGATCAGCGCGCGACCTCCCACCACCTGCGCCCCCTCCTGATCAATTCGCGATCTGTCCTCCCCCTACGCCTGACGCGAATGGGGAGGTGAATGCCCCCCTACCCCGCGTTGGTGTTCGGGGACTGCTTCTCTTTGAGGGTGACGAGTTCCTCGGCCATGGTGGGGTGGACGGCGCAGGTGGCGTCCCACTGGGCCTTGGTCAGGCCGGCCTTCACGGCGATGGCGGCGAGCTGGATCATCTCGGGCGCCTCGGGGCCGACGATGTGGACGCCGACGACCTTCTGGCTGGTCGCATCGACGACCAGTTTCATCAGCATCCGCTCGTCCGAGCCGGTGAAGGCGTATTTCATCGGCCGGAAGCGGGTGACATAGACGTCGACCTCGCCCGGGCAGGAGTGGCGCGCCTCGCTTTCGGACAGGCCGACGACGCCGACCGGCGGCTGGCTGAACACGGCGGTGGCGACGGCCTCGTAGTCGAAATGGGTCGGCTTGTTCCGGTAGACGGTCTCGTGGAAGGCGATCGCCTCGCGGATGGCCACCGGGGTCAGGTTCATCCGGTCGGTGACGTCGCCGATGGCCCAGATGTTGTCGGCGGTGGTCTTCGAACAGGCGTCGACGCAGATCGCGCCGTTGTCGTCGACCTTCACCCCGGCGGCCTCGAGGCCCAGGTCCCTGACGTGCGGAACGCGGCCGGTGGCGAACATGACCACGTCGGTCTCGATGGCCATGCCGTTGCCGAGGTGGTTGACGATGCCGGTCTCCGTCTTCTCCAGCGAGGTGTGCTGGCAGCCGAGAATGACCTTGATGCCCCGCTTCTCGATCTCGCCGGCCAGGTGGGCGCGGACGTCGTCGTCGAAGCCGCGCAGGATGTTGGGACCGCGGTAGATCAGGGTGGTCTCGACCCCGAGGCCGGCGAAGATGCCGGCGAACTCGACCGCGATATAGCCGCCGCCGGCGATCAGGATGCGCTTCGGCAGTTCGGGCAGGTGGAAGGCCTCTTCCGAGGTGATGGCGTATTCGATGCCCGGCAGATCTTCCGGTTTCCACGGACGGCCGCCGGTGGCGATCAGGATCTTCTCCGCCGTGATGGTCTGGTTCTTGCCGAGGATTTCGACGGTGTGGGCGTCCTTCAGGACGGCGCGGCCGTGGACCAGGTCGACGCCGGCCTTGCCGAGATTGGCGGCGTAGATGCCGGACAGGCGGGCGATCTCGACATCCTTGGCCTCGAGGAAGGCCGGCCAGTCGAATTTCGCCTTGTCGAACGACCAGCCGTAGCCTTCGGCGATCTCGAGGGCGTGGCTGACCTCGGAGGCCATGACCATGAATTTCTTGGGCACGCAGCCGCGGATGACGCAGGTGCCGCCGACCCGGAACTCCTCGGCGATGGCGACGCGCTTGCCGCCGAGGGCGGTCAGGCGGGCGGCCCGGACCCCGCCGGAGCCGGCTCCGATGACGAAGAGGTCGTAGTCATAGTCGGCCAAGGGTCTTCTCCCGCTAGCGTCCGCCAGCGCGGCGGAGGCGCCCCGCATGTAGACACCCGGCGCCAAAAGCCAAGCGGCGTGCGCGCCGCCGGGTGGGCGGCGGGGGGCTTCCGGAGAACGGACCCGCATTGCCGGAGCCGTGTGGGAGGGCTAGCATCTCTCGCATGGGTTGAGGGAGACGACCATGATCGGCGTGTTGGCGGCGATGATGTTGACGGCGGCGGCCCAGGTTCAGCCCGGCCAGGCGGCGTCCGAGGCACCCCAGGACGCGCCCACGCGGCTGGAGGACGTCACCATCACCGGCCGAAGCCTCGAGCGGATGATCGGCGACTTCGTGGCCGAGGTCGCCGAGCCCAACCGGGGGCGGCGCCTGGCGCGCTGGGACCGCAGCATCTGCGTCGGCGTAGCCAATCTGCGGGCGGAAACGGCCCAGTATATCGTCGACCGCGTGTCCACGGTGGCGGGGGACATCGGCCTGAGGGCCGGGACGCCCGGCTGCACCCCCAATCTCCTGGTCGTCGCCACCGCCGACGGCGACGCAGCGGCCCGCGCGCTGGTGACGGAAAGCCGTCGCGCCTTCCGTATGGGCGGGGCGGGCATGGACCGCGGCATGGCGGCGCTCACCGATTTCCAGGAGACGGACCGTCCCGTCCGCTGGTGGCAGGTGGCCATGCCGACCGACAGCGAAACCGGCATGCGCGCCACCCGCCTGTCCGGTGACTGCCAGGCGTTCGAGTGCAACGCCTGGGACGGCAACGCCATGGGCTATGCGCCGGTGCTCAGCATCTCGTCGGCCTCGCGGCTGAACACCCAGATCGTCGACAACATCTTCCGGACGGTGGTGGTCGTCGACGTCGACGAGGTCTCGGACCTGACGGTGCAGCAGCTGGCCGACTACATCGCCATGGTGTCGCTGGCCCAGATCGATCCGGATGCCGACACCGGCCGGTACGCCACCATCCTGAACGTCTTCGACGACGCTGCGAACACGCCCGGCCTTACCAATTGGGACCTGGCCTATCTCGGCGGCCTCTACCAGGCCGAGCGGACCGACCAGAGCCGGGCGGCGGGACGCGCCGAGATCGAGGCCTCGATCGGACGGGCTCATGCGAGGGCCCGGGCGGAGGCGGACGAGTGAAGTCGCCGGGGACCGACAAGACCTGCCCCTCCCTTGACCGCCGCCTCGGGCACGCCGCTCATGGCCGAATGAATCCGACTGGATCGTGACCCATGGTTGCCTTCGCTCTCGCCATCGCCCTGGCCGCCGCTCCGATGCAGGAGCCGCCGCAGGAGCAAGCTGCGCAGCAGGCGCCGCAGGCTCTCGAGGATGTCGTGATCACCGGACGGCCGCTGGACGACATGATCCGGAGGTTCGTGGACGAGATCGCCGCTCCAAATCGCGGCCGGGGCATCGCCCGCTGGCGCGACCGGATCTGCATCGGGGTGGCCAATCTGAGGACGGAGCCGGCCCAGTATATCGTCGACCGCGTTTCGACCGTGGCGGGGGACATCGGCCTGACCCCGGGCCAGCCCGGTTGCGCGCCCAACGTCATCATCATCGCGAGCGACCAGCCCGCCGCCCTCGCTGAAGCCCTTGTCGCCCAGCGGCGGCGGGCCTTCCGGATGGGCGGGTCGGGCATGGACCGGGGCAATGGCGCCCTGCGCGCCTTCGTCGCCTCGGAAGCGCCGGTGCGCTGGTGGCAGGTCAGCATGCCGGTCGACGCCCGAACCGGCCAGCGCGCCACGCGCCTTCCGGGGGAATGCACGGGCTCCTGCGCCGGTCCCATGAGCTACGCCCCGGTCATCTCCGCCACCGCTTCGCGCATCAGCACGCCGATGGTCGACGACATCTTCCGGACCATCGTCATACTCGACATGATCCAGGCCGACCGGATCTCAGCGCGACAGCTGGCCGACTACGTGTCCATGGTCGTCCTGGCGCAGATCGATCCGGAAGCCGACACGAGCGGCTACGCATCGATCCTCAACGTGTTCGACGACCCCGCCGCCGCCGCGGGCCTGACGGACTGGGACCAGGCCTATCTGGCCGGGCTCTACGACGCCGAACGCACCCGGAAGAACCTCACCTCGGGGCGGGCAGAGATCGCCCGCTCGATCTACCGGGCCCATCAGGACCTGCACGCCGGGGACGAGGAATAGCCGGCGGTCAGGGCGTCAGCAGCTCCACCCCGCCGTCCGTGCCGATGATCGCCTCGTCGGCGAGGTCGAGGAACAGGCCGTGCTCGACCACGCCGGTGATCAGCTTGAGATCGTCGGCGAGGCGGGCCGGGTCGTGGATGACGCCGCATTTCGCGTCGTAGATCAGGTTGCCGCCGTCCGTGCGGACGAGGCCGCGCTCGGCAGTTCTGACCCGGGCGGGCATGGCGATGTCGTGGTCGGTGAGCACGTCGGCGATGCGGTTGGCGGTGGTCTTGTGGCCGAAGGCGACGACCTCGATCGGCAGGGCGAAGGCGCCGAGGGTCTTCACCACCTTGGCGGCGTCGGCGATGACGAGGCAGCGGGCCGAGGCCTCCCAGACCAGCTTCTCGCGCAGCAGGGCCGCGCCGCCGCCCTTGATCAGGGCCAGGCCGGGACCGACCTCGTCGGCGCCGTCGACGGTCAGGTCGATGCGGGGCGAGTCCTCGAGCGTCGAGAGCGGCAGGCCGAGCTCGCGGGCCAGTTCGGCGGTGGCCTCGGAGGTGGGGACGCAGCGCAGGTCCGGCAGGTTGCGGGCGGCGAGCGCCTTGACGAACCAGGCGGCGGTGGAGCCGGTGCCGAGGCCGACGGTCATGCCCGCCTCGACGCGGAGAGCGGCGGCTTCGCCGGCCAGGCGTTTCTGGTCGTCAGCACTCATTTCTTCGCCGCCTTCTTCGCCCGCATGGTTTCCATGAAGCGGGCCGCCCAGCCGGGTTTGGCCGTCTGCTCGCTCCGGCCCAGCGCCAGGTCGCCCGGGGCCACGTCCTTCGTGATCACCGAGCCGGAGCCGACCATGGCGCCGGCGCCGATGACGACCGGGGCCACGAGTGAGCTGTTGGAGCCGACGAAGGCGCCCTCGCCCACCGTGGTGCGGTGTTTGAAGAAGCCGTCGTAGTTGCAGAAGATGGTCCCGGCGCCGATGTTGGCCTTCACCCCGACCTCGCCGTCGCCGAGATAGGCGAGGTGGTTGGCCTTGGCGCCGGCGGCCATGCGGACGTTCTTCACTTCCACGAAATTGCCGACCTTGACCTTTTCGCCGAGGTCCGCGCCGGGGCGCAGGCGGGCGTAGGGGCCGACCTCGGCGCCGGCGGCGACCGTGGCGCCCTCGATGTGGCTGAAGGCGCGGATGCGGGCGCCGGAGGCGATCCGGGCGCCGGGGCCAAAGACCACGTACGGCTCGATCGTGGTCCCGCCGCCGACCTCGGTGTCGAAGGCGAAATGGACGGTGTCCGGGGCGGGCATGGTGACGCCGGCGGCGAGGAAGGCGGCGCGGCGGGCGTTCTGGAACAGGGCCTCGGCCACGGCCAGTTCGGACTGGGAGTTGACCCCCATGACGGCGTCCTCGGCGGCCATGACGGCGCGGGTCGGGGCGCCGTGACGGCGGGCCAGCTCGACCACGTCGGTGAGGTAGTATTCGGCCTTGGCGTTGTCGTTGCGGACCTCGCGCAGCAGGTCGAACAGCAGGCCGACCGGGGCGGCCATGACGCCGGAGTTGCAGGCCGTCAGGGCCAGCACCTCGGGCGAAGCTTCCCTGGCTTCGGTGATGGCGAGGAGCTGGTCGCCGTCCATGACGAGGCGGCCGTAGGCGCCGGGGTCGGCGGCCTCGAAGCCGATGACGGTGACGCCGTCGTGGGCGGCGAAGACCGGCTCGATGTCGGCGGCGGTCAGAAGGGGCACGTCGCCGTAGGTGATCACCACCTGGCCGACGAAATCACCGAGCACGGCCTCGGCGGCGCGGACGGCGTGGCCGGTGCCGAGCGGCGGGTCCTGCACCGCGACGGAGTCCTCGCCGAGGCGGCGGACGACATGGTCGCGGACCTCGGGCGAATGGGCCCCGACCACCACCACGATCCGCTCGCAGCCCAGCGCTTCGGCGGCGTCGATGGCGTGGTCCAGCATGGCGCGGCCGCCGACGGGGTGCAGCACCTTGGGCAGCGGCGACTTCATCCGCGTGCCCTGGCCGGCGGCGAGGATGATGGCGGCCCTGGGGTGGGGAGTGCTGGTCATGAATCGGTCCGGCGGCTAGGCGTCTGTGCGGTCTAGCCCATCGGGGCGGCCGGCGGGAGATGCGGATGCGCGACCTTGAGGGCTGGACCATCGCCTTCGACCTGGACGGGACGCTGGTGGAGACGGCGCCCGACCTGATCGGGACCCTGAACCGGATGCTGGCGGCGCGGGACATTCCGGCCATGCCGGTCGAGGCGGCGCAGCATCTGGTCGGACACGGGGCGCTGGCCCTGCTGCGGCACGGCTTCCAGGAGGCGGGGGCGGCCTGGGACGAGGCCGGGGCCCCTGCCCTGCTGGAGGAATTCCTCGCCGACTACCTGGCCAATATCGCCGTCCACAGCCGGCCCTACGACGGGGTGGTGGAGACGCTGGAGCGGCTGGCGGCCCGCGGCGCGCTCCTGTGCGTGGCGACCAACAAGCGGACGGACCTGTCCGTGGCCCTGATCGGGGCGTTGGGGCTGGAGCGGCATTTCGCCGTCGTCTGCGGGCCGGACCGGGTCTCGGCGCGCAAGCCGGACGGGGCCCATGTGCGCGAGGCGGTGGCGATGGCCGGCGGCGATCCGGCGCGGGCCATCATGGTCGGCGACGGCGCGCCGGACGTGCAGGCCGCAAAGGGCGCCGGCGTGGCCTGCGTGGTGGTGACCTTCGGCTATACGCCGATTCCGCCGGCGGATCTGGGCGGGGACGTGCTGATCGACCGCTTCGGCGAGCTCGAGGCCGCGATCGCAGCGCTGGTGGCGGATCAGGCGCTGCGGCGGGCGTCGAAGGCCTGACGCGCGGTCTCGATGCGGTCGAGGTGGGCCTCGGCCCAGCTCCAGACGCCGCAGAAGGCCGCCGAGAGGCTGTGGCCCATGTCGGTGAGGCGGTATTCGACACGCGGCGGGATCACCGGGTGGACGGTCCTGACGACGAGGCCGTCGCGCTCCATCTGGCGCAGGGTCCGGGTCAGCATCTTCTGGCTGATTCCGCCGGCCAGTTCGCCGATGCGGGTGAAGCGGAGCTCGCCGTGTTCCTCCAGGACCTCGAGCACGATCATGGTCCATTTGTCGGCGACGCGGCCGATGACCTCATTGACCAGGGCCTCGATCCGCGGATCCAGCGGCGGTTCGCCGGAAGAATTTTCGGCCTGAAGGGCAGCGTCAGCCATAACTCTCTTTCGGGTAACTACAGCACATTCGGGTGCCTGCTTTCTGATCGTAAGTGTGGGGTATAGATGATCGCCCGTCGGAAATCCAATCGACGGAGCACACCCATGGACACCCGCAACGACACCATCCTGATCACCGGCGGCGGCTCGGGGATCGGCAAGGCCATGGCCGAGGCGCTGCACGCGCGCGGCGCCAGGGTCATCATCGCCGGACGCCGGCGCGAGGCGCTGGAGGCGGTCGCCGCCGCCAACCCCGGGATGGCGTTCGAAACGGTGGACGTCGCCGACGCCGCCGATGTGAAAGCCTTCGCGGCGCGGGTCGTCGCCGCCCATCCGGACCTGAACGTGGTCATCAACAACGCCGGGATCATGGTGGTCGAGCAAGGGATCGATCTCGAGATCGCCGAACAGACCGTGGCCATCAACCTGCTGGGCCCGATCCGGCTGACGGCGGCGCTGCTGCCGCACCTGAAGTCGAAGACGAGGGCCAGCGTGGTCACCGTCTCGTCGGGGCTGGCCTTCGTGCCGCTGGCGGCGACGCCGACCTATTCGGCGACCAAGGCGGCCATCCATTCGTGGAGCCAGTCGCTGCGGCGCCAGTTGAGGGACACCAGCGTCGAAGTGATCGAATGGGCCCCGCCGGCGGTGGCTACGGACCTGATGCCGGGCCATGCGGAGAACCCCAACTCCATGCCGCTGGCCGAATTCACCGCCGAGAGCCTGGCCCTGTTCGAGGCGGGCGGACACGACGAGATCCTCGTCGAACGGGTCAAATTTCTCAGCGGAGCCGAGGCGCGGGGCGAGTACGACGCCGTATTCGCGGCCCTGAACGGACCGCGATAGACCTCCGCCGGGCCAGAATCGCATCCACAGCGGTTGCGGTTTTGGCCCGGAGCCAACATCTGAGCCGGCCCTGAGTCCAAACCGGCCCTCCTGCCCATGCTTCGTCGCTTCTTCGCCATTCCACTCTGGCAGCGGACCGCCGCCGGCTTCGCCCTCGGCATCGTCGCCGGACTGATCCTGCGCGAGCAGGCGGCGGTCTGGCTGCAGCCCATCGGCGACGTCTATCTGAACCTGATCCGGATGGTGGTGGCGCCGCTGGTGCTGTTCACCATCGCCAGCTCGATCGCGAAGCTCGGCGAGGGAGTCGGCGCGGTGCGGCTGGGGGTGCGCACGCTGGTCTGGTTCGCCCTGACCTCGCTGCTCGCGGTGCTGGTCGGCTTCGCCTTCGGCCACATCATCAACCCGGGGCTGGGGCTGGAGAACCTGCCGCTGGGCGAGGTTCGCGAGCGGGAAATCCCGACCCCGCTGGAGGTGCTGATCGGCATCGTGCCGACCAACCCCTTCGCCGCGCTGAGCGAGGGCAAGGTGCTGCAGATCCTGTTCTTCTCGGCCCTGGTCGGCGGGGCGCTGGTGGCGCTGGGCGACCGGGCGCAGGGCGTACGGCGGCTGGTCGACGAGGGCGCGGCGGTGATCTTCCGCATCACCCGCTGGGTCATCCAGCTGACCCCGTTCGGGGTGTTTGGCCTGATCGGCTCGGTCGTCGGCGGCTATGGCTGGGAGGCGCTGCTGCCGCTCGGCAAGTTCATCTTCGCCATCTACGCCGCCTGCCTGTTCCATATCTTGGTGGTCTATTCGGGTCTGCTGAAGCTGCACGGGCTGAAGGTGCGCAGCTTCTTCCGCGGGGCGTTCGCGGCGATGCAGACGGCCTTCGCCACCTCGTCCTCGCTGGGCACCCTGCCCGTCACCCTGCGCCAGACGGTCGAACGGCTGGGCGTGCCGCAGGCCTATGCGGCCTTCGCCGTGCCGCTGGGCGCCAACGTCAAGATGGACGGGTGCGGCGCCATCTATCCGGCCATCGCCGCCATCTTCATCGCCCAGTATTTCGGCATCGAGCTGAGCCTGACGCAGTATGTGCTGATCGGACTGACGGCGGTGCTGGGATCGCTGGGGACGGCGGGCGTGCCCGGCACCTCCATCGTCATGCTGACCCTGACCCTGTCCACCGCGGGCCTGCCGCTGGAGGGCGTCGGCTACATCATCGCCATCGACCGGATCATCGACATGATGCGCACGGCGACCAATGTCACCGGCCAGATGCTGGTCCCGGTTCTGGTGGCCAGGGAAGAGAAAATCCTCGACGAGGGCATCTATAACGGCCACGTCGCCTGGCTGCCCGGCGACCCGGAGGCGGAGACGCCCGAGACGGTGCGCGCGGCGGGCATCTGAGGCTTGCGTGCGTCCGGGGACCGGGCTATGTCCGCGCCCTCCCCGTCCGGCAGGCTGGTTCGGGACCCGATCGATGGATGCGTAGCTCAGCGGGAGAGCACCTCGTTCACACCGAGGGGGTCACAGGTTCAATCCCTGTCGCATCCACCATTCGCCTCCCGAAATCTCAGTGCTCATCGCCTTCCACCGGGCAGACGACGGCTTCGCTGATGGCGACGAAGCGACCCTCCCCATCTATCTCGATCGCCCAGTCCGCGCGCATCAGCCCGGGTTCGTCGCCTTCGCCGGGCCCTCCGCCCACCAAGGCCAGGAGCCCAAGGTCGACGTGATCGGGACCTGCATCGGATCGGCGGCAGTAGGCGACGTAGCTGGCGGCGTCGGGCGCCGTGAGGCGGAGGGTGTCCAGACCGCGCCATCTGGCGTTGCGCCCGTGCCGGCCGATCTCGATCTTGGAGATCAGGATCCAGTCGCGCTGATTCGCCTCTGACCGGAGGACAGCCACCGCCAGGCCGCCCCGAACGTAGCTGCCGCCATAGTGGTCAAACCCCTCCAACTCCTCAGCGTCGCCGCCCGCCCATGTCGCGCCCACGAGCCCCCGCTCGTCGGCCGCACCCCGGGACTGGGCGATCGCGCCCGGCGGAACCAAGCCGACCCCCAAGGCCAGAACAGTCGCCAAGCCCTGGATGACTGCGCACGCCATATCCCCTCCCCCTACTGGGTCGCCGGCAGGCGGACGATGACGTCGTCGACCTGGACGCCGCCGCGGTCGATGACCAGGTTCTGGTAGTTGCGCTGGCCGTCCTGGGTCTCGGCCTGGACGTCCTCGACCTCGACCCGGAACTGGCGGCGCAGCCAGGTGGCCAGCTCGCCGGCGGTGACGAGGCGGTCGCCGTCGCCGTCGGCGGAGCCCGACATCCCCTCGCGGACGAAGTGGGACAGGTAGCCGCCGGCCTGGAATTTGTCGGCTACGGCGCTGGTCAGGTCCTCTTCGGAGCTGAACACGCCCATGACCCCGGGACGGTCGACGACGTTGCGGGCGAAGCCGCCGGAGAAGCAGGCGTCCACCACCAGCAGGGCCAGCCGGGTGTCGAGCGAGGCGAACAGCCGGCCCAGCTCGGCGTCGCTGATCGCGCCGTCGACCAGCACGAGCGTCTCCGACTTGCCGTCGGGCTCGAGGCCGGTGACGGCGGTCGGCTCCTGATCGCCGTGGCCCGAGAAGAAGAACAGGAACATGTCGTCGGGTCCGGCCTGGGCGGCGACGCGGGCGAAGGCGGCGCGGACGCCGGCGACCGTGGCCTCGGCGTTGGTCAGGACAATGCTGGCGTCGTTCAGCGAGCCGTCGCGCTGCAGGACCTCGGCCAGTTTGCGGGCGTCCTCGTCGGTGAAGGGCAGGTCGTCGGCGTCGCCCTCATAGTCCGAAACGCCGACCATGAGGGCGAAGACGCGCGCGCCCCCGGCGACGGCGGCCTGGCGGGGGGGCTCGTGGCCGGCCTCGACGCTGAAGCGGTAGGAGCCGGTCTCGCCAGGCCGGTAGGAGGTGACGCGGACCTGGTAGTCGCCGTCCTCGGGCAGGACGAGATCCTGGCGGCTGTTGGTCCCGTCCTCGCCGTCATCGTTGTCGAACTGTTCGCCCGAGGGCGTGATCACCATGGTGTAGGCGTCGAAGGCGGAGGAGGTCAGGTCGACCGTGACGCGCTGGCCGCGGCGGCCGCTGAATCGGTAGTTGTCCACGTATTCGCCGGAATCGAGGGTGTCGTCGCCGCCGGCCAGGGCGCCCGAAACGGCCTCGCCGAGGGTCACCCGGCCGCCTTCCGCGGACCGCGAGGACGGGGCCTCCGACGGCGGACGGGGCGCGGAGACCCCGGCGCCGTCGAGCACGGCGAGACGGTAGGCGCCGCTCTCCTTGGGGGCGTAGCTGGTGGCCGAGATCCGGTACTCGCCGTCCGCCGGCAGGGTGATCAGCAGGCGGCTGTCACGCGAGTCCTCGACCCCGGCGTCGTCGTCGTTGTCGCTGGAGAAGTCGTCCGGCCCGCGGACCATCAGATAGGGGTCGAAGTCGGTCGAGCTCAGGCGGATGTCGAGTTGCTGGCCGCGCCGCCCGCGCAGGGTCCAGGTGTCGATGAATTCGCCGGTTTCGAGTTGATCGTCCCCGCTGGCGAGGTCGCCCCCCACGGTGCGCCCGATCGCGAGGTCGCCCGAAGCGCCAGCGGCGTCCGGCCTGGCGGACGGGCCGCCGGACGCCGAGAGGGTCAGGCGATAGGCGCCGGTCTCGCCGGGCGCGTAGCTGGTGGCGTCGATCTCGACCTGGCCCGAGGCGGGGGCGGTGAAGACCAGGCGGCTGTCGCGCGAGCCCCGCGCCGCCGGATCGTCGTCATTGTCCTCGCTCAGTCCGCCCGGCCCCCGAACCAGCAGATAGGGATCGAAGGCCGAGGCCGAGAGGTCGACCTCATAGGTTTCCCCGGCCCGCACCGACAGCGTCCAGGTGTCGGTGTACTCGCCGCTCTGGAGGGTGTTGTCGCCCCGCCGCAGTTCGCCCTGCACGGTCTGGCCGGGGCGAATCGGCCGCGCCGCCTCCTGGGCGGGACCCGCCGGGAAGGCGACGGCGGGCTGGACCAGCATCGTCAGGGCCGTGGTGGCGGCGAGCAGCGTTCTGAACATGGATGATCCCCCTCGCTCGCAGCTTTACCGAACGGGGGTTGCTTGTCACGGGGCCGGCCCCGCTCCGTCAGAAACCGACAGGCCGCTGTTCTGCCTTGATCGGCGGGCATACGACCGCCCCTTCGCCGCCCGTCCGGGCTGGCGCGCGCCGCGTTGGCGCCTTACGGACCGCTTCATGCCCTTCCCCGCCAGTCATCCCGCGCTCGACCGCGCGCTTTCCGCCCGTGGCTACGACGAGCCCACCCCGGTCCAGTCCGCCGTGCTCGACGCCGCCCTGAACGAGGACGGCTCCGGTCATCCAGGAACGGGCCGCGACCTGCTGGTTTCCGCCCAGACCGGATCGGGCAAGACCGTGGCCTTCGGCCTGGCGCTGGCGCCGACCCTGCTGGGCGAGGCGGAGAAGTTCGCCGAATTCGGCGCGCCGGTGGCCCTGGTCATCGCCCCGACCCGGGAGCTGGCGCTGCAGGTGTCGAACGAGCTGCAGTGGCTGTACGCCCAGACGGGCGCACGCATCGTCTCGTGCGTCGGCGGCATGGACCCCAAGGTGGAGCGCCGGGCGCTGGAGCGCGGCTGCCATATCGTGGTCGGCACCCCGGGCCGCCTGCGCGACCACGTCGAGCGCGGGGCGCTGGACCTGTCGACGCTGCAGGCCGTGGTGCTGGATGAAGCCGACGAAATGCTGGACATGGGCTTCCAGGAAGACCTGACCTTCATCCTCGACGCCGCCCCGGCCGAGCGCCGCACCCTGATGTTCTCGGCGACGCTGGCGCGCGACATCGTGCAACTGGCCAGGACCTATCAGAAGGACGCGCTGCGCATCGACACGGTGGCGGGCGCGGGCTCGCACGCCGACATCGAATACAAGGCCATCCGGGTGGCGCCGAACGAGGTCGAGCTCGCGGTCGTCAATGTGCTGCGGTATTTCGAGGCCCCCGGGGCGCTGGTGTTCGCCAACACCCGCGAGCGGGTGAAGCACCTGACATCGAGCCTGCGCGAACGCGGCTTTTCGGTCGTCGGCCTGTCGGGCGAGCTGACCCAGAGCCAGCGGTCGGAGGCCCTGCAAGCCCTTCGTGATGGTCATGCCCGGGTGTGCGTGGCCACCGACGTGGCGGCCCGCGGCCTGGACCTGCCCGACCTGGGGCTGGTCATCCACGCCGAGATCCCGGTCAACAAGGCCGGCCTGCTGCACCGCTCGGGCCGCACCGGACGGGCCGGAAAGAAGGGCGTCTCGGTGCTGCTGGTCAGCTATACGCGGCGCCGCAAGGTCGAGCTGATGCTGCAGTCGGCCTCGATCAAGGCGGAGTGGTCGGGCCCGCCCTCGGCGGAGATGATCCTCGAGAACGACCGCAAGCGGATGCTGGCGGATCCGGTGCTGACGGCGCCGGTGGAGGACGAGGACACCCTGGCGCTGGGCCGGCAGCTGCTTGAGAAGAGCTCGCCCGAACAGGTCGCGGCCGCCCTGATCCGCCTGTACCAGCAGAAGCTGCCGGCGCCGGAGGAGGTCTATGACGACGAGCGGATGAAGCGGCAGCAGGCCAGCGGCAAGAACGACAAGGGCCAGCCGGACGTGCCCTATACGGACTTCGCCCGCGGCGGCGACATGGCCTGGTTCCGCATCAACATCGGCCGCGACAAGAACGCCGATCCGAAATGGCTGATGCCGACCATCTGCCGCCTCGGCCACGTGACCAAGCGCGACATCGGCGCGATCAAGATCTTCGAGCGCGAGACCAAGTTCGAGATCACCCAGGAGATGAAGGCGAAATTCGAGGCCGCCATCGCCCAGGGGCTCGAGGACGGGGTGAAGATCGATCCGGCCGTCAAGCCGGGTCCGTCGGAGAGGCCGGTCAGCCGCTGGGACAAGAAGCCCGGTGCGGGCGGAGACCGTCCCGAGAAGAAGCCGTGGAAGGCCCGCGAAGAGGGCGGCGACAAGCCCGCCTGGAAGCCGCGCGAGGACCGTCCGGAACGCGCGAAGAAGCCGTGGGTGAAGCGCGAGGACGGCGACAAGCCCGCCTGGAAGGCCCGCGAGGACCGTCCGCAGGGCGAAAAGAAGCCCTGGGTGAAGCAAGACACCGCCGCTCCGGCGGCCGAGGGCAAGAAGCCCTGGGTCAAGCGCACGCCCGACACGCCGACGCCTCCGGGCAAGAAGCCGTGGGTGAAGAAGCCCGCGGCCGAAGGCAGGACGCCGTGGACGCCGCGCTCCGACGCCGAGGCCGCGCCGGCCGCCGCCGGCGACACGCCGTGGAAGGGCAAGCCCAAGGGCGGGGATCGTCCGTGGGCTCCGAAGGACGCTCGCGGCAAGCCGCCGGCGAAGAAGCCCTACAAGGCCAGGTGAGCGGGCCGGGCCTCTGTACGCCCGTTATTCCCGGACCTGACCGAGGATGACGGCGCACGGGCGGCCGAGGATTGATCGCAGCCTGTAACCGTTTACGGTGAACCCAAGGCAAGAAGCGGCGGGCAGGAAATCCATGGCGGACGTGCGGCTGACGGGCGTGACCAAACGCTTCGGCGCGACCGAGGTGCTGAAGGGCATCGACCTGGAGATCGCCGACGGGGAGTTCGTGGTCTTCGTCGGCCCTTCCGGCTGCGGCAAGTCCACCCTGCTGCGCACCATCGCCGGCCTGGAGGAGGCTGATGGAGGCGAGATCGCCATCGGCGGACGGACGGTCAACGAGCTGTCGCCGTCGGACCGGGGCATCGCCATGGTGTTCCAGTCCTACGCCCTGTATCCGCACATGAACGTCTACGAAAACATGGCGTTCGGACTGAAACTTGCCAAACTGGACAAGGCCGAGGTCGACCGGCGGGTGCGCGGCGCAGCCGAGACGCTGAACATCACAGATTATCTGGACCGCAAGCCGAAGGCCCTGTCCGGCGGCCAGAGGCAGCGGGTGGCCATCGGCCGGGCCATCGTGCGCGAGCCGCAGGTCTTCCTGTTCGACGAGCCCCTGTCCAACCTCGACGCCGCCCTGCGCGTGCGGATGCGCTACGAGTTCGCCAGCCTGCATGAGCGGCTGAAGACGACCGTGGTCTATGTCACCCACGACCAGGTCGAGGCCATGACCCTGGCCGACCGGATCGTGGTGCTGAACGGCGGCGTGATCGAGCAGGTCGGCCGGCCGATGGAGCTGTACGAGCGGCCGCGGAACCTGTTCGTGGCCGAGTTCATCGGCAGCCCGAAGATGAATCTGCTGCCGGCGGAGATCGTCACGGCCTCGGCCGGCGGCGCCACGGTGCGGACGGCGGCGGGCGAGACGGTCAAGGTCGCCGTCGAGGCCTCTTCGGCGAAGCCCGGCGACATGGTGACCCTCGGCGTCCGGCCCGAGCATCTGGCCCTGGCCGGCAAGGACGACAGCCTCGCCGCGACGGTGACCTTCGTCGAGACCCTCGGCCACGCGACCTATGCCTATCTGACCGCCGGCGAGGCGGCCGTGACGGTGCTGCTGCCCGGCGACGCCCGGCCGCCGGCCGTCGGCGAGACGCTGAAGCTGGGCGTCCCGGCGGCCCAGGCGCATCTGTTCGACGGCAATGGCGAGGCTTTCGCCCGCCTCTGACCGTCCCGTGCGATCTGCGTGTTGCGTCGCACAACGGGCTGGCCCTAGATGCGGCATGCCCGCCCCCTCCCCGGCCTCGCTGACCATCGACCTGCAGGCGCTCGTCGCCAACTATCTGATGCTGGAACGGATCGGCGGCGTGCCGGTGCATCCGGTGGTCAAGGCCGACGCATACGGCCTGGGCGCCGCCGCCTGCGCGGAACGGCTGATGCGCGAGGGGGCGCGGACCTTCTTCGTCGCCCGCACGCGGGAAGGCGAGCAGCTCCGCGCCGCCCTCGGACCCGAGCCGGCCATCTATGTCCTCGACGGCTGCCTGGCGGGCCGGGCGCAGCGCCTGCGCGAGGCCGACCTGCGGCCGGTGCTGAACACCCGGGTCCAGCTGGCGGAGTGGCTGGCGGCGGGCGGCGGGCGATGCGGCCTGCAGATCGACACCGGCATGAACCGGCTGGGGTTCCGGCCCGAGGACGCGCCCGAACCGTTCGCGGGGCTGGACCTCGTCCTGAGCCACCTCGCCTGCGCCGACGATCCGGCCGAGCCGATGAACGCCCGGCAGCGGGACGCCTTCGCCGCGGCGGCGGAGCGGTATCCGGGGACGGTGCGCTCGTTCGCCAATTCGGGCGGCGTCTTCCTGGGGAGCGACTACGGCTTCGATGCGTCGCGGCCCGGCATCTGCCTGTACGGCGGCGGGCCCGAGGGGCGGCCGGACGAGCGGATCAAGCCGGTGGCAACGCTGACGGCCGAGGTGCTGCAGGTGCGCGATGTGCCCGCCGGCGAAAGCGTGGGCTATTCGCGCGGCTTCGTGGCCGGGACGCCGCGCCGGATCGCGACCGTGGCGGCGGGCTACGCCGACGGCGTGCTGCGCAGCTACAGCCCGCGCGGTCAGGTCTGGGTCGGGGACGCGCTTCGGCCGATCGTCGGGCGCGTCTCGATGGACGTCTGCGCCGTCGACGTGACCGGGCTGGAGACCGAGGTCGGCGACCCTGTCGAGCTGTTCGGACCGAACCGTCCGCTGGACGAGGCGGCGGCGGCGGCGGGAACGGTGGCCTGGGAGCTGCTCACCTCGGTCGGACAGCGGGTGCAGAGGCGCTACGTCGGCTGAGACCAGCCGCCGGACTGGGTCAGGGCCACGGCGAATACGGCGATCAGCAGTGGCATGGCGACGATGAACAGCGGCCGCGCGATGCCGGCCCAGCGGGCGGCGATCTCGTCGTTCAGTTCGGAATAGCGGCCGCCCAGCAGCCAGCCGAGGTAGCCGAACAGTTCCAGCGGGTTCGACAGGGGATCGGGGGCCTCGCCCGCCTTGCCCTCGGTCTTGAGCCGCTGCACGCGGGCGAGCAGCCGCCAGGCGCTCAGACCGTAGGCCATGGCGAGAACCCAGGTCACGCCGAACAGGATGAAGAAGGATTTCCCGGACATGCGGCCCCTGCGTCATTATCGGTCGTAGGGCGATCGGAGCCCCCTGCCCCGCCCGCGTCGACTCCTGTAAGCCAACAGCATGGCTCGCGACGGTGCAATCTATGTTTGTCAGTCCTGCGGGGCGGTCCACGGCAAGTGGTCCGGCCAGTGCGGAGCGTGCGGCCAGTGGAATTCGATCGTCGAGGAGAGCCGCTCGGCCCCGCCCGGCGCGCTGAAGCCGGCGGCGAGCAGCCGGTCGCGGGGGGTTCAGTTCGAGACCCTGCAGTCCGACACGCCGGAGCCGCCGCGCATCATCACCGGCGTGACCGAGTTCGACCGGGTCTGCGGCGGCGGCGTGGTGCCCGGTTCGGCGATCCTGCTGAGCGGCGATCCGGGGGTCGGCAAGTCGACCCTGCTGCTGGACGTGGCCGGACGGGCCGCGATGTCGGGGCGGCGGGTGGCCTATATCTCGGGCGAGGAGGCGGTCGAGCAGATCCGGGCGCGGGCCAAGCGGATGGGGCTGGCGGGCGCGCCGGTCGAACTGGCCTCGGCCACGGCGCTGCGCGAGATCCTCGGCACGCTGAAGCGCGAGAAGTTCGACATCGTCATCGTCGATTCGATCCAGACGCTGTGGTCGGACGCGCACGAGGCCGGGCCGGGGTCGGTGACCCAGGTGCGGGCCTGCGCCGGGGAGATGGTGCGGCTGGCCAAGTCGCAGGGCGTGGCCGTGGTGCTGGTCGGCCATGTGACCAAGGACGGCCAGGTGGCGGGACCGCGCGTGGTCGAGCACATGGTCGACGCGGTGCTGAGCTTCGAGGGCGAGCGCGGCTATCCGTTCCGTATCCTGCGGGCGGGCAAGAACCGTTTCGGGGCCACCGACGAGATCGGGGTGTTCGAGATGGGCGACAGCGGCCTGCGCGAGGTCAGCAATCCCTCGGCCCTGTTCCTCGGCGAGGGCAAGGACCGGGCGCCGGGGGCGGCGGTGTTCGCCGGCATCGAGGGGTCGCGGCCGGTGCTGGTCGAGGTGCAGGCGCTGGTGTCGAAATCGGCCTATGGCACGCCGCGCCGGGCGGTGGTCGGCTGGGACACCGGGCGGCTGGCCATGGTGCTGGCGGTCCTCGAAGCCCGCTGCGGCTTCGGCTTCGGGGATCAGGACGTCTATCTGAACGTGGCCGGCGGCCTGCGCATCAACGAGCCGGCGGCCGACCTGGCGGCGGCGGCGGCGCTCGTCAGTTCGGCGACCCACATGCCCCTGCCGCAGGGCTGCGTGGTGTTCGGCGAGATCAGCCTGTCTGGCGAGATCCGGGCCGTCGGCCGGGCGGAAGCGC
>NZ_DASPLR010000029.1:0-80969 GCF_035627475.1 Brevundimonas sp.
GCGCGCGGCGAGCAAGCGGGCAGGATCCATCCCTGCCCTCGAGGACCCCCGGACTCTCCATCGTCCGGGCTTCATCGCTCGACCACAGCCCGCCGTCGTCGAGGAGCGTGGATCCGACGCCCTCCCCATCGACGGGATGGGAATAGTATGCGCCGGGTTTTTACCGCGGCGGGTTCGTGACGCTGGCGCGGGGATGATGTGCAGGGAAAACAGCCGGTTGGCTGTCCGGATTATGGAGACAGAGGCGGGATTTGCAGCGCAGCAATTCCTCTTTCGTCATCCTCCGGCGCGCCGCAGGCGCGACCGGGGGACCCAGCGGCGCGCGCGAGCGCGACCCTGTCGGGAGCGCCGCTGTTGGCAGTCTGCCTGAACAGATCGCCTTCGGCGCCGCTGGGTCCCCCGGTCTGCGCGGCTGCGCCGCTTGCCGGAGGATGACGAAAGGAAGGAGGGTGGCCCCTCCCGGTTTGGGAGAGGGGTGGTTCGCGCACGCACCTGGTTTCAAAGATCGACCTCTTCGAACCGGGCATAAAGCCTGGCCAGATTGGCCGAACGGATACGAAACTGACTCCGCCGTTTCAGACGCGGATTGGGCGTTGAGACACCCTCAAGCTTGATGCCCGGGTCATACCAGATTGCGCCGGTTGAGATGGCCAAAAGGAATCGATCAAAGTCAGTACCGGTACCAAGCCGAACGCGGTCACCGTACCGATACTGGACTGGATCGCCCCGTTGACACAGGCTCGGCACGTAGGCCGCCTTGTCGTGCTTTCGGTTCCAGTGGGTGAGCAAACCGGCATAGTGCCACTCCGCAGCAATCTCGCCTTCGTCATTGAGCAGCGCAAAAGAGGCATGGGGGTCAACAATCCTCCCTTTTTCCCTGTCGTAGCCGAGCAGGTTGAGAGTCAGGCCGGTGAGGTCGTTGCGAGTCCAAGCATAGTGCGGACTCGAAAAGTTCAGCCGATCTTCGGTCGACTGATCAGCGTATCCAAACCGTCGGACGAACGAAGCCGCGCCGCCGAGTTTGTAGATTCCGCCGGTCGGTTCGGGCGTCATCAAAGTCAGTTGACCCACACCAAGCCTGTCGAAGCGCGTCACTGCGTGGCTCTTGAGTTCCCACCCTTCAAAATCCGGCTCGCTTCTGCCGTTGGGCGCGATGCCCAGCTCGGCTTCCAAGGTGTAGCCGCCGCAGTTGGTCCCGAGACAAGGACCGATACGACCATCCGTTTGCAGTCGCTGTGCCGGTAGCCAGCCGGACGAAGCAATTGCAGCCAACCGTTCAAGGAGACGATAGCGCGAAGTGTCTGCGGTCCCGATCGGCAAATGTCGGAATGCACCCGTCTCCTCCAAGTCCGCAAGGCGAGCCAGCTCGGCCACCAAGGCTGCATCCTTCGCGGCATGAGCGAATATCTGACCTGACGACGCAACACCGAGGAACAGTACCCGGCCCTCGTCCCGGGTTGCCATTATCTCGTTGGGAGCGCCTTTCGTTCCGCGCAGGAAGCCAGAAAGCCGGACCTCAGGATATTGAGGGTACAGAATGAGTTGGGCGTGAGGAGCGGGGACCGGATCCCCCTCGAACCGAAGCCAGTGCAGGTCCACCGCCGCGCTCAGGATGTGCTTTCCCTTTGGCGTGCTGACAGAGCGGACTTCCCCCATCGGGAGGATGTTCAGAATATCCAAGCTACCCGCGAGGTAGATTTGGTTCTTGGAATTATCGTTCGGCGACAGATACTTGAACAGGAGCTTGATCACTCCTTGGGCGAGCATAGCCCTCTCAATTGTTTTGAGATTCATTGCCCCCAACCCCGTGGTTCGACGGGATTTCCAGTCTGGCCGCCGACGATAACAACCAACTCTGGCAGGCAGCGATAACCTTTGCCATCGGCCATCGGCGAGACCCCTTCAAAGCGCACTCCCATACGACCGCCACCCGCCAGCCCGTTTCAATCAGCCGGCGTTCTGCTTGTATGTCCACCGCCCTGTTCCGCCCGATCTTCTCCCGCCAGAACTCCGGCCGCGTCTTCGGCCATTTGAACAGGTGGCAGTCGTGGCCGTGCCAGAAGCAGCCGTGGACGAAGATCACCGCGCGGTATTTCGGCAGGCACAGGTCCGGGTTGCCCGGCAGGTCCTTGCAATGCAGCCGGTAGCGGAAACCGCGTGCGTGCAGGGCCTTGCGGATCAGCAGCTCCGGCTTGGTGTTCTTGCCCCGGATGCCGGACATCATCCGGCTGCGGGTCGCCGGGTCAACGACGTCAGCCAACAGCCGCCTTCGGCCGTTTTCCGAGCGCGGCGAAGAGGTGCGGCTTCATATGTTCGGCGACGGCTTTCACGGCCGGCACCACAACAGAATTTCCGAACTGGCGATAGGCCTGGGTGTCCGAGACGGGGATGATGAACTCCGCGCCGCGGGGCGAGTCGAAGCCCATCAGGCGGGCGCATTCTCTCGGTGTCAGGCGACGGGGATTCTTGCCCTCTTCCTGCTTCACGAGAATTTCCGAGCCATCCTTGTAATAGCGGGCCGAGAGCGTGCGGGCGACGTCGTCGGGACCGACGAGACCAAAGCCGAAGCCGTTGCCGGCGGCCTGGTGCTTCTCCTTGTAGCGCTGAAGATAGTTCCAGAGATGATCGGTCAGCGTATATTTTTCGGCCACCCGACCCGAGTTGCCCAAGGTGAAGCGCTGATCCGGAATCTCCGTCTCGTCGCCCTCGCGGTGGAGAATCTCCCCGAGCTTCGGAGCGGCCTCCGGCAGGTTCATGTCGGCGAAGCGGAAGCCCTGATCCTCACGGAAACCGATGATGAAAATCCGCTCGCGGTGCTGGGGCGTCCAGTAGCGTCCGTCGATGACGCGGAAGTCGATCTTGTAGCCGAGCTCCTCGGTCAGGACGTCCCTGATGGTCTGGAAGGTCTTGCCCTTGTCGTGGCTGACAAGGTTGCGGACGTTTTCCAGCAGGAAGGCCGCCGGGCGGTGATGGGCGATGATGCGTGCGACGTCGTAGAACAGCGTGCCCTGGGTTTTATCCTCAAAGCCGTGCGCCCGGCCCAAGGCGTTCTTCTTCGACACGCCGGCGATGGAAAACGGCTGGCACGGGAAGCCGGCCAGCAGCACGTCGTGAGCCGGGATATCCGCCGCCTCGATCTTGGTGATGTCGCCGTTGATCTCGTGATCGTCGTCGGGGAAGTTCGCTCGGTATGTCTTCTGGCTGTACTTGTCCCATTCCGAAGTGAAGACGCAGCGGCCACCGATTGATTCAAAGCCTCGACGCAGGCCACCGATGCCGGCGAACAGGTCGATGAAGGTGAAGTCTGCCGGATCGGAATCCTTGTCGCCCCGGATAAGCTTCAGCGCGGGTTGTTTCGCCGCCGGACGGACGGGGCCTTCGATGAAGCCGAGGTCGACTGCCTTGTCGGCCGTCGCCTGGCCAGCCTGTTTCACCATGAGGGCATACTCCGACACGGCCGACTCCGCGCTTGTTCAGCGTGGCAGGTTGGAGAGATTCCGCCAGGAGAACAAGTCAGGAACAACCTGATCATGAACAGGTTTCCGGTTTCCTACCGGAGCGTCACCGTCTGCGCCTTGGCGGGCCAAGCCTGGGGATGACGGAGAAGGCGGGGGATTACGCCCGATCCCTCACCCGCATCGCCCCGCCGGCGCTGGTCTCGACCTCGAACCGCCCCGTCGCCCGGATCAGGTCCGAGAGCTTGGCGTAGCCGTAGCTGCGCTGGTCGAAATCCGGGTAGGCGTTGCGCAGGCGGTTGGCGATGCCGCCCGCATTGACCCAGCCGGCGCCGTCGTCGTCCATGTCGGCGATGACGCTGGCGATGAGGCGGGCGGCCTCGGACGGGGGGCGTTTGCCGGGGGCGGGGGTGGCGCCGGGCTCGGCGGGGGCGGCCGTGACGTCGGACTTGCGGCCGCGGGCGGAGCCGGCGGCGGCGGCGGCGGCGGGCTCGTCGTCATTGTCGGAGACGGCGCGGCCGGTCAGGTTCTCGGTGTAGATGAAACGGGTGCAGGCCTGGCGGAAGCTTTCGGGCGTCTTGCGCTCGCCGAAGCCGTAGACGTCGACGCCCTCTTCGCGGATGCGCGAGGCCAGACGGGTGAAGTCGGCGTCGGAGGAGACGAGGCAGAAGCCGTCGAACCGGCCCGAATGCAGCAGGTCCATGGCGTCGATGACGAGGGCGATGTCGCCGGAGTTCTTGCCCTTGGTGTTGGCGAAATTCTGCTGGGGCTGGATGGCGAAGCGGGCGAGGACGCGGGTCCAGCCCTGGATCTGGGCGGAGGCGAAGTCGCCGTAGATGCGCCGGGCGGAGGCCTCGCCGAGGGTGGCGATCTCGGTGAACAGGGCCTCGGCGATGCGCGGAGAGGCGTTCTCGGCGTCGATCAGCACGGCCAGGCGCGGGGCGCGGTCGGCGGCTCTGGATGGGTCGGTCGCCATGGGCGTGGTGCTCCTCGATGAGGGCCGGTGTGGCGCGGCGCCGCGGGCGGGTCAACCGCGAGGGGGCGCGGCGGCCGGCCTGTGTCGGGCAGCCGACGCAGCGAAACGGCGACGCCGGACGTTGTTGCGCCGACATGGCCTTCGACAACCATTTCCTCGACAGCCTCGACCCCGCCGATCTGGAGGCGCTGTCCCCGCACCTGCGGCCCATGGAGGTGACGCCCGGCCAGGTCCTGATCGAACAGGACAGGGTGGTGAGCGAGGTGCATTTCCCCGCCGACGCCCAGCTGGCCAATCTGGTGCGGTTCTCCGACGGCTGGGCCATCGAGACGGCGGTGGTCGGGCGCGAGGGGCTGTCGGGGCTGGCCCCGGTGATGGCCGGCGTGCCGTGCGGCTGGGAGGTGGCGGCGCGGATCCCGGGGACGGTGCACGTCCTGCCGGCGCGGGTGCTGATGGAGCGGTTCCGGGTCAGCGAGCCGCTGCTGAACCAGCTGCTGCGGCTGTCGTACGTCTATCAGATGCAGGCGGTGCAGCACGCGGCCTGCAATGCGGTGCACACGGCCCTGCCGCGGGTGGCGCGCTGGCTGCTGGCGGCCTCGGACCTGACGCCGGGCGAGGACGTCCGCCTGACCCAGGAGGAGCTGGCCGGGCTGCTGGGGGCGCAGCGCACCACCGTCAACGAGGCGGCCAACCAGCTGAGGGACCGCGGCGCGATCCGCTACAGCCGGGGGGTGGTGCGGGTGCTGGACCGGCCGCTGCTCGAGCGGCTGGCGTGCGAATGCTATGCGATGGAGCGGGGGCGGATCGAGGGGGCGGGGGTGATGCCGTAGGGGGGCCTGGCCCCCTCAATCCTCATCCATCTTCAGCGCCGCGATGAAGGCTTCCTGCGGGATCTCGACCTTGCCGAACTGGCGCATGCGCTTCTTGCCGGCCTTCTGCTTCTCGAGCAGCTTCTTCTTGCGGGTGGCGTCGCCGCCGTAGCATTTCGAGGTGACGTCCTTGCGCAGGGCGCGGACGGTTTCGCGGGCGATGATCTTGCCGCCGATGGCCGCCTGGATGGGGATCTGGAAGAGGTGGGGCGGGATCAGCTCCTTCATCTTCTCGACCATGCCGCGGCCGCGGGTCTCGGCGCGGGCGCGGTGGACCAGCATGGAGAGGGCGTCGACCGGCTCGGCGTTGACGAGGATCGACATCTTGACCAGGTCGCCGGGCTTGTAGTCGGTCAGCTCGTAGTCGAAGGAGGCGTAGCCCTTGGAGATGGATTTCAGCCGGTCGTAGAAGTCGAAGACGACCTCGTTGAGGGGCAGTTCGTAGACGACGAGGGCGCGGGAGCCGACGTAGCTGAGCTCGACCTGGGAGCCGCGGCGGTCCTGGCACAGCTTGATGACGCCGCCGAGGTATTCGTCGGGGGTCAGGATGGTCGCCTTGATCCACGGCTCGCGGATTTCCATGATCTGCATCACGTCGGGCAGGTCGGCCGGGTTGTGCAGGTCGATCTCCGAGCCGTCGCGCAGGCTGATCTTGTAGACCACGCTGGGGGCGGTCGCGATCAGGTCGAGGTTGAACTCCCGGCTGAGGCGCTCCTGGATGATCTCGAGGTGGAGCAGGCCGAGGAAGCCGCAGCGGAAGCCGAAGCCGAGGGCGGCGCTGGATTCCATCTCATAGGTGAAGCTGGCGTCGTTGAGGCGCAGGCGGCCGATGGCGGCGCGCAGGTCCTCGAAATCGGCGGCGTCGACCGGGAAGAGGCCGCAGAAGACCACCGACTGGACCTGTTTGAAGCCCTTGAGGGGTTCGGCGGTGGGGCGTTTCTCGTCGGTGATGGTGTCGCCGACGGCGGCGTGGGCGACCTCCTTGATCTGGGCGGTGATGAAGCCGACCTCGCCTGCCGACAGCTGGTCGACCGGGGTGTTCCTGGGCGTGAAGACGCCGACGCGGTCGACCAGATGGGTCGAGCCCGACTGCATCATCTTGATGCGCTGGCCGGCCTTGAGGACGCCGTCGAAGACGCGGACCAGCAGGACGACGCCGAGGTAGGGGTCGTACCAGGCGTCGACCAGCATCGCCTTGAGCGGGGCGGCGGGGTCGCCCTTGGGGGGCGGCAGGCGGGTGACGATGGCCTCCAGCACGTCCTCGATGCCGAGGCCGGACTTGGCGCTGCACAGGACGGCGTCGGAGGCGTCGAGGCCGATGACGTCCTCGATCTGCTCGCGCACCCGGTCGGGCTCGGCGGCGGGCAGGTCGATCTTGTTGAGGACGGGGACGATCTCGTGGTTGTTGTCGATGGCCTGATAGACGTTGGCCAGGGTCTGGGCTTCCACGCCCTGGGAGGCGTCGACCACCAGCAGGGAACCCTCGCAGGCGGCGAGCGAGCGGCTGACCTCATAGGCGAAGTCGACGTGGCCGGGGGTGTCCATCAGGTTGAGGACGTAGTCGAGGCCGTCCCTGGCCTTGTAGTTCAGGCGCACGGTCTGCGCCTTGATGGTGATCCCCCGCTCCTTCTCGATGTCCATGTTATCAAGGACTTGCGCCGACATCTCGCGCGCCGTCAGCCCGCCCGTGTGCTGGATCAGGCGGTCGGACAGGGTCGATTTGCCGTGGTCGATGTGGGCGACCACGCTGAAATTGCGGATGCGTTCGATGGGAGGGGTCGTCATGGCCGCGCCGGTAGCACGGCGGGGCCGGATCGCCAACGCGGACGGCGTCCCGGGCGGCTCTGCCACTGATTTTGTGGCGGATTACATCGACGTAAGGCGGCGGATTCGCGTTTGAGAAGAGATCGCGAAACCGCTATTCAACGGCCGATGACAAGGATCGCCACGACCGGCGGCCCGACACAGGCGCGCGGCTCCCCTCCGCGCTGCATGGGGATCAGACGTGGCGAACATGATGCGGAACAGCCGGACCGGCGCGGCGGTCCTGACCCTGGCCCTGACGATGGCGCTCGCCGCCTGCGGCGGGGGCGAGGACAGCGCCAAGAAGGCTGAGACCAGGGCGGGCGCCACCGGCGGCAGCAGCCTGACGGTCTCGGTCGCGACGGCCGCGCTGCAGAACCTGCCCCGCACGGTCACCGCCTCAGGCACCGTCTCGGCCTGGGAAGAGGTGCCGGTGGGCGCCGAGACCGGCGGCCTGACCGCCACCGGGGTCTTCGTCGACGAGGGGCGCTACGTCCGGCAGGGCCAGCCGCTGGTCCAGCTCAACGACGCCCTGCTGCAGGCCCAGCTGCGCCAGCAGCAGGCGGCGGTGCAGACCGCCCAGGCCAATGCGGCGCGCGACGACGCGGCCCTGGCGCGGGCGCAGGAACTGAAGGAGCGCGGCTTCCTCAGCCAGGCCGGGCTGGACACCGCCCTCGCCAACCAGCGCTCGTCCCAAGCCAATCTCGCGGCCGCGCAGGCGTCGCTGTCGGAGACCCGCACCCGCCTGGCCCAGGCCACCATCCGGGCGCCCGTCTCGGGCCTGGTGATCAGCCGCAGCGTCACCCGTGGCCAGATCGTCGCCGCCGGGACCGAGCTGTTCCGCATCGTCCGCGACGGCCGGCTGGAGCTCGACGCCCAGGTGCCCGAGACGGAACTGGGCCTGGTGCGCGCCGGTCAGTCCGCGGTCGTCTCGTCCGACGAGGTCGGAGAGACCACCGGAACGGTCCGCATCGTGACGCCCGAGGTCAACGCCGAGACCCGGCTGGGCGTGGCGCGCATCGCCCTGTCCGGCGGCGGCTTCCGCCCCGGCATGTTCGCCCGCGCCCGCATCCAGGTCGGCGACCAGCCGGCCGTGACCGTGCCGATGGCCTCCATCCTGTACCGCGAGAACCGGGCCGGGGTGTTCGTGCTGGGGACCGATGGCCGCGCCCGCTTCCGGCAGGTCGTCGTCCTGTCGCGGACGACGGACCGCGCCGCCGTCAGCGGCATCGAGGCCGGCGTCCGCGTGGTGGTCGAGGGGGCCGGCTTCCTCGGCGACGGGGATCGCGTCACCGTCGCCGCCGCCCGCCCGGCGGCCGCGCCCGCGACCCGCGCGCCCGCCGCCGCGGCGAAGAAGTAGCCCCGGCCATGAAGAATATCTCATCCTGGTCGATCAAGAATCCGATCCCGATCATCCTGATGTTCGTGCTGCTGACGCTGGCGGGCGTCAACGGCTTCATGGGGATGCGGATCAACAACAATCCGGACATCGACTTCCCGCTGGTGCTGGTCGCCGCGGGCCGTCCCGGCGCGGCCCCCAGCGAGATGGAGGTGCAGGTCACCCGGCTGATCGAGGACTCCCTCTCCGGCCTGTCGGGCGTGCGCCACATCAACTCGCAGATCACCGACGGCTCGTCGGTGACCACCATCGAGTTCGAACTGGGCACCGACACCGAGCGGGCGACCAACGACGTCCGCAACGCCATGAGCGGACTTCGGGCCGACCTGCCGCAGGACATGCAGGAGCCGAGCGTCCAGCGCATCGACATCACCGGCGACGCCCTGATCACCTGGGTGGTCCGGGCGCAGACCATGACGCCGGAAGAGCTGAGCTGGTTCATCGACAACGAGGTCAGCCGGTCGCTGCTGGCGATCAGCGGCGTCGGCGAGGTCAACCGCTCGGGCGGCGTGGATCGGGAGATCCGCGTCGAACTGGATCCCGACCGCCTCGCCTCCTACGGCCTGACCGCCGCCTCGGTCAGCCAGGCCCTGACCTCGGTGAACAGCGACCTGCCCGGCGGGCGGGTGACCATTTCGGGCGCCGAGCGCTCGATCCGCACCCTGGGGTCGGCCGGCTCGATCGAGGAACTGCGCGAGACCCTGATCCCGATGGGCGGCAACCGGTCGGTCCGGCTGGGCGACCTCGGCACGGTTGAGGACCACTGGAGCGAACCGCGCCGCCTGGCCCGCTACAACGGCCAGGAAGCCGTCACCTTCAACTTCCTGCGCTCGCGCACGGCCAGCGAGGTCAAGGTCGCCGAACGGGTACGCGAACGCGTGGCCGAGATCGACGAGGCCCATCCCGAACTGACCATCGAACAGGTCACGGCCAGCGTCGAATACATCGAGGAAAGCTACATCGCCTCGCTGGAGGCGCTGCTGCTGGGCGCGGTGCTGGCGGTCGTGGTGGTGTTCATCTTCCTGCGCGACTGGCGGGCGACCTTCATCACAGCCACGGCCATGCCGCTGTCGCTGATCCCCGCCTTCGCCATCCTCGGGCCGCTGGACCAGTCGCTGAACGTGGTCACCCTGCTGGCCCTGTCCCTGACCATCGGCATCCTCGTCGACGACGCCATCGTCGAGATCGAGAACATCGTCCGGCACATGCGCGACGGGAAGTCGCCCTACAACGCCTCGATGGAGGCGGCCGACGAAATCGGCCTGGCGGTGGTCGCCACCACCGCCACCATCCTGGCGGTGTTCGCGCCGGTCGGGTTCATGCCGGGCATCATCGGCCAGTTCTTCAAGGCCTTCGCCCTCGCCGCCTGCGTGTCGGTGGCGTTCTCGCTGGTCGTGGCCCGGACGCTTACGCCCCTGATGGCGGCCTATCTGCTGAAGCACACCAAACATGAGGACGCCGATCCGTTCTGGATGAGCGGCTATCTGAAGTCGCTGCGCTGGTCGCTGGGCAACCGCTGGAAGGTGTTCGGCATCGGCACCGTCCTGTTCTTCGCCTGCGGCTTCCTGGCTACCCGGGTGCCGTTCGAATTCTCGCCGTCGGGCGACGAGGGCCGCGCGGCCTTCTCGGTCGAGCTGCCCCCCGGCGCGACGCTGCGCCAGACCGACGCCATCGTGCAGCGGCTGACCCGCGACCTGCAGCAGCAGCCGGAAGTGACCTCAGTGTTCGCCCAGATCGGCGGCCAGGAGGTCAACCAGGCCAATCTCTACGCCGACATGGTGGACAAGGGCGACCGTGCGCTGAGCCAGCAGGAATTCGCGCGCAAGATGGTCGACGGCTGGAAATCCATTCCGGGCGCCCGGATCGGGGCGGGGACCGGCAACCAGGGCGGCGGACCGTCGGACGGCACCAGCTACACCTTCGCCATCCTGAGCGACAATCCGGAGGCCCTGCAGGCCGCGGCCCGCAAGATCGAAGCCGAGATGCGGACCGTTCCCGGCCTCGCCAATGTGGTCAACACGGCCTCGATCGCCCGGCCCGAGATCCTCGTCGTGCCCCGGCCGGACCAGGCCGCCCTGATGGGCGTCTCGACCCGTGACATCTCGCAGACCATTCGCGTCGCCACGCTGGGCGACATCGCGCAGAACCTGCCGAAATACAATCTCGGCGACCGCCAGGTGCCGATCCGGCTGCAGCTGACGTCAGACGCGCGCGAGGACCTGTCGGTGCTCGAGAACCTGCGCGTGCCGACCAATACCGGCGGCGCCGTGCCGCTCAGCGCCGTGGCCGACATCCAGTTCGGCGCCGGCCCGTCGCAGGTGCTGCGCCAGGACCGGGCGCGGATCGCCTCGATCACCGCCGAGCTGGACGGGATCCGTTCCGGCGAGGCCGCCGCGGCGGTGCAGAAACTGCCCTCGGTGAAGGAGCTGCCGCCGGGCGTCCGCCAGGTGCCGGCCGGGGACGCGGAGTTCATCCAGGAGATGATCACCGGCTTCGCCATCGCCTTCGCCACCGGGGTCCTGCTGATGTACGCCGTGCTGGTGCTGCTGTTCCGCAGCTTCGCCTATCCGGTGACCATCATGGCCTCGCTGCCGCTGGCCATCGGCGGAGCGTTCGTGGCGCTGATGATCGGCGGCTCCAGCTTCTCGATCTCGTCGCTGATCGGGGTGCTGATGCTGATGGGCATCGCGGCCAAGAACTCCATCCTTCTGGTCGACTATATCGTCATGGCGGAGAAGGACGGGATGACGCGGTTCGAGGCCATCATGGACGCGGCGCACAAGCGGGCGCGGCCGATCCTGATGACCACCTTCGCCATGGGCGCGGGCATGATGCCGGTGGCGGTGGGCTGGGGGGCGGATGTCGAATTCCGTCAGCCGATGGCCATCGCCGTGGTCGGGGGCCTGATCTCCTCGACCTTCCTGTCGCTGCTGTTCATCCCGCCGATCTTCACCATCGTCGACGACATCTCCGGCTTCTTCAGGCGGCGGATGGGCAAGATGTTCGCCAGCCAGCGTCACGAGCCGAACCGCGGCGGCGAGCCGGCCCCGGCCGAGTAGGCGGCGGCAGGCGGACGGCCGGCGCTATTCCGGCAGCCCGTCTGTCACCAGCCTGCCGCCGGTGTAGCGGATATCGTCGGTGACCTCGCGCAAGGCGAAGTCCGGCATCGGCCATGCGGCCATGGCGTCGGCGTCGGCGAACTCAGCCTCGGCCATGACGAGGCCGGAGAGGGCGCCCTCGAACACGTCCACCGACACATCGGCGCCCGCGACCTTTCCGAGGTAGTGCCGCGTCTTGCGCAGCACCTTTCCGGGCAGCGAGGACAGCAGCCGGTACTCCTCGGGCGAGAGATAGATCGAGGTCAGCAGGCGGATCGATGCACTGACGTCGGCCTTGCGGCCCAGCCGGCGCATCGGGGCGCCGCCGTCCAGCGGAACCGCCTCACGGAGCCGGAGCTGCGTCCCCTCGACATAGAGATCGGTGAACGCCTCGCTGCGCACCACCCTGTCGAAGGGCACGGCGCGGCACAGCCAGCGGCGCTCGCGCTCGATCCAGGCGTATTTCGCCTTGGGCCACCCCAGGGCGGCGGCGGTCGTCTGATCAATCTCCGGCAATCCGTCCTCCGTTTCGGGTGAAGCCTGGACCCGCCGCCACCTCCCGGCCAGCCATGGAGGGACGCCAGGGCCGACCCGCCGGTCAGGAAAAAGCCGGCCGGGGTCTCCCCCGGCCGGCCCGTTCCGTTCCGCCTGACGGCGGCGCGATCAGTATTTGATGCGCAGGGTGGCGCCGTAGGTCCGCGGCGCGCCCAGGAAGGCGTCGTAGGTCTGGGTGTCCAGGGCCGGGTTGTAGTAGGTGCCGTTCGGCTGGACCGTCGTCTGGAACGCCGAGCCTTGCAGCGGGGCGTTGTAGGCGACCTGGATGTACTCCTCGTCGGTCAGGTTCTGGACCCAGAACTCGGCCGTCCAGCGCTCGTCCGCGGTCCCGATCAGGAAGCGGCCGTTCAGGGTGGTGAACGCGTCCTGCTGCTTGAAGGGGATCAGGTCCGAGCCGGTGTTGTAGTCGCTCATGTATTTGCCGGCGAGGCTGAAGCCGACGCGCAGGTCTTCGCCGATGTTGCGGTCGAAGTTGATCGACAGCGTGCCCGACCATTCCGGAGCGAACGAGGCCTCGGCTCCGGGCAGCAGCGACAGCTGCGGGAAGTTGCCCGGGTTCGCCAGATCGGCGGCCGTGAACTCGCCGTACTGGGCGTCCGTCCATGTCACGCCGCCCTGGAAGCTCAGGCCTTCGATCGGCGAGAACCACAGGAAGTCGGCGTCGACACCGCGCGAGGTCAGCTCGGGGATCGACTCCACCACGAAGGCGGTGCCGAGGAAGGTGTTGAGCTGGAAGTCCTCGAACGTCTGGTCGAAATAGGTGGCGTTCAGCAGCAGGCTGCGATCCAGCAGGGTCATCTTCACGCCGGCTTCGTAGCTGTCCACGACTTCCGACGGGAACAGGGTCGAGGCGGTCGGGGTGATGCCGGCCTGCACGCGGTCGAGGTTGTAGCCGAAGCTCTTGTAGCCGCGGGCGTACGAGACATAGGTCAGGATCGACGGGCTGAGGCGGTAGGACGCCTTGACCGTGCCGCTGATTTCGCTGTCGTCGAATTCCTCGGAGATGGCGCGGTTGTTGAACGCGATGTTCGACCACGGAAGGCAGAAGTTCCCGAGGATCGTCGGGGTGGCGGCGCCCAGCACCGCGCCGATGGCCCCGGCGTTGGCGAGCGCCGCGCCGCAGGTTCCGCCGTTGCCGTTGGTGTTGGTCTGCAGCCCCGTCAGGCTCTTGTCGTCCATCGTGTAGCGCAGGCCGACGGTCAGATCGAACGCGTCGGTGACGTGCCAGGTGTTGTTGGTGAACAGGGCGATCGAGGTCGATTCCTGCTCGTAGCGGTCCTCGAAGCCCTGGCCGACCGTGAAGCCCGGTCCGCCGCCGCCGACGGCGCCGCCGGTGCCGAGGCAGGTGCCGAAGCCGACCGGCGTCTGGCCCGCCACCGTATAGCAGCCGATGGTGTTCGGGCTGATCGGCAGGGCGGGGTTGGCCGCGTTCAGCCGGGCGCTGAGCAGGAACGACAGGAAGGGAGTGTAGTCAGCGCCGAAATACCAGCTGTCGGTGCGGCCGATGTCTTCCTTGGTGGCGAAGAAGCCGACCAGCCAGTCGAGGGCGTCGGTCTGACCGGCGAGGCGGATTTCCTGGGTCAGGTTCTCGACCGTGTAGCCGTAGTCGCCGTCCTGGACGCGATAGGCGATGTCCGCGCCCGTGAAGTCGATGTCCTGGCCGAGGCTGGACGACCAGTCACGCCACGAGGTCACGGAGGTCAGGGTCGCGCCGCCGAACATGGACGGCAGGTCGATGTTGGCCTCGAGCGAAACGCCCTTGTCCTCGACTTCCTGGCCGGTCGACCGGTTGGCGAAGCCCTGCCGCGAGAAGGGCAGCAGGTCGAAGCCGGCGGCCGGCGGCCGCTGGCCCGTCCCGTTCGAGAGGCCGTCGACGAACGGATAGGTCGGGCCGGTGCGGATCTGGGCGCCGACGCAGCAGTACTCGTCACGCGACGAATAGTCGGCGATCAGGCGGAGCGAGGTGTTGTCGTTGGGCAGCCACAGCAGCTGGCCGCGAACGGTGCCGAAGTCCTGGTTGTTGTCGTCCGTTTCCTGACGCGGGCCGTCACCGGTGTTGATGTCCATGAAGCCGTCGCGCAGGCGGCGACCGGCGTACAGGCGGAAGGCCAGGGTGTCGCTGATCGGGCCGGTGACCGAGCCCGAAACGGCCATGGCGCCGTAGTTGCCGATGGTGGCCTCGGCGTTGAAGCCCGGCGTGAACGACGGGGCCTCGGTGATGATGTTGATGACGCCGGCCGAGGTGTTCTTGCCGAACAGGGTGCCCTGCGGGCCCTTGAGGACCTCGATGCGGGACAGTTCGCCCAGGTCCCCGAAGCCGACCGAGTTGCGCGAGCGATAGACGCCGTCGATGACCACGCCGACCGAGCTTTCCAGGCCGGGGTTGTCGCCGACCGTGCCGACGCCGCGGATACGCGCGGTGGTGGAGGCTTCCGACGAGGTCGAGGTGACCGTCAGGCCGGGGGTCAGGATCTGCAGGTCCTTGATGTCGCGGACGCCCGCGTCCTGCAGGGTCTCCTGGGACAGGGTGGTGACCACGATCGGCACGTCCTGCAGGTTCTGCTCGCGCTTCTGCGCCGTGACGATGATGTCGTCGACGGTGGTGGCCCGCTCCTGCCCGGTGTCCTGGGCGGCGGCCCCGCCGGCGAAGCCGAACGCCACAGCGCCGACGACGGCGGCGGACGCGGTGCTGCGAAGAAGGTTGGTAAGGCGCATGGTCGCTCCCCGACATTGGCCGGGGTCCCGCATGGAACGGGTTGCCGCGGCGTTTCCTGATCCCTGGCCCGCGCCCTTCTTGCGGAGCGCGGAAACTCCAGTGTTCGGGGTAATCCAAGCTGGACTCCGCCACAAGCATTCGGGGCCCGCCCAGCCCCATTTCAGCCATGGCCCCAGCCTGACTGTGACGCAAAAGCGACAGAAACCGATGACGTTAGGTCAATATTCGCCCACTATTGGGCAGTATCGGCGCCGTCCACGACCAATTCCTTGCGCCGACGTCCAGCAAAGGCCAGCACCGCGGCGCCGGCGACAGCCGACAGGAATGACCCGCCCAGCACGCCCAGCTTCACCTCGACCTGCTGGGGCGAGTCGATGGCGCCGGGGAAGGCCAGGACGCCGATGAACAGGCTCATGGTGAAGCCGACGCCGCAGAGCAGGCTGACGCCATAGAGCTCGAGCCAGGTCGCGCCGGTCGGGCGGTGGCCGATCTTCAGCGCCGAGGCCAGCCAGGCGGCGCCGAGCACGCCGAGCTGCTTGCCGATGAACAGGCCCATGGCGACGCCGAGGACGAGGGGGGCGAAGGCCTGCTCCAGCGACAGGCCGGCGAAGCTGACGCCGGCCTTGGCGAAGGCGAACAGGGGCAGGACCAGATAGGCGACATAGGGGTGCAGGTCGTGCATCGCCTCCTGAAGCGGGCTCTGGCCGTCGCATCGGCGGTCGTTGACCGGCACGATGGCGGCGAAGGCCACGGCCGTGAGCGAGGTCGACAGGCCCGACAGCACGGTCAGATACCAGATCAGGCCGAAGCCCAGCACCCAGAACGGCGCGGGAATCTTCGAGAAGCGGGCGAAGACGCCGCCGGCCAGCAGCAGGCCGACCACCCAGACCAGCGGCTGCCAGACCACGCCGCTGGAGAACAGCATGGCGATGAGGGCGATGGCGCCGAGGTCGTCGACGATCGCCAGGGTCAGCAGGAAGACCCGCAGCGACGAGGGCAGATTGCGCGCCGCCACGGCGAAGACGGCCAGGGCGAAGGCGATGTCGGTGGCCAGCGGGATCGGCCAGCCTCCGTGCGGCCCTCCGGTCGCGCCGGAGACGGCCAGATAGACCAGGGCCGGCGCCATCATCCCGCCCAGCGCCGCCAGCACCGGGGTGGCCAGCTTCCTGGGATCGCTCAGTTCGCCCCGCAGGATCTCGTATTTGATCTCCAGGCCGACAACCAGGAAGAAGACCGCCATCAGGCCTTCCTTGATCCACTCCGAGATCGACAGCTCAAGCAGCAGCGGCCCGACCTGAAGCACGTGCTCGCTCTTCAGCCAGGCGAAATAGGCGCCGGACAACGGCGAGTTGGCGACGATCAGCGCCGCCAGGGCGGCGAGGCCGAGAACGGCGCCCGAGGCGGCCTCGGTCTTGAGGAAATCGAGAGTGATCTTGCGCGCCACGGCGGCCTCCGGACTGGAAAGGTCTGTCGTGGCGCCCGGTTATCGACGGGCGCCGGACCGGGTTCGCGCCGCGATGCGGGCGCCGGCCTGGCCCTTGCGGCGCCGCGAACGACGGGGAGGGCCTGATCTCTGACGATACAATACGGGCCGGGCCAGAGCGTTCAACCCGTCATGCGAGGGAGCCGCCGCGGTTGCCCTTCGCGGCTGCAGACCGCATCTGCGGTTCATGCCCGTTTCCTCCGCCTACCGTCCCGAGCCGCACTTCTTCGATCTGGGGGAGGACTATGGCGACGCCGTGCAGCCGGCGGACTTTCCGCAGGCGATCCTGCGCGTCCGCAACGACCGGGCCGCGGCGACGGTGGGCCTGGCCGGGCTGACGGACGAGGAATGGGTCGCCCATTTCGGACGGTTCGGCCCGCTGCCGGGCCAGCCGGGGCCGGTGGCGATGCGGTATCACGGGCACCAGTTCAGAACCTACAACCCCGACCTCGGCGACGGGCGGGGCTTCCTTGCGGGCCAGCTGAGGGCCGAGGACGGCAGGCTGCTGGACCTTGGGACCAAGGGGTCCGGCCAGACGCCCTGGTCGCGCGGCGGCGACGGGAGGCTGACGCTGAAGGGCGGGGTGCGCGAGGTGCTGGCGGCGGAGATGCTGGAGGCGCTGGGCGTTCCGACCAGCCGCGCCCTTTCTCTGATCGAGACCGGCGAGGCGCTGGAGCGGGGCGACGAGCCCTCCCCTACCCGCTCTGCCGTCATGGTCCGGCTGTCGCACAGCCACATCCGCTTCGGGACGTTCCAACGCGCCGCCTACATCGGTCGGGCGGACATGATCGAGGCGCTGGTCGAGCACGCGCGGGCGCTCTACCACCCGGCGGTCGCGACGGGCGACGTCGCAGGCTTCCTGCGGGCCGTGGTCGAGGCCTCGGCCCGGCTGGCGGCGCGGTGGATCGCGGCGGGGTTCGTGCACGGGGTGCTGAACACCGACAATCTGAATGTCACAGGCGAGAGCTTCGACTACGGCCCGTGGCGGTTCCTGCCCTGGTATGAGCCGGGGTTCACGGCGGCCTATTTCGACCAGTTCGGCCTCTATGCCTTCGCGCGCCAGCCGGAGGCGGTGTTCTGGGCCCTGACCCAGCTGGGCGGGGCGCTGAAGCTGGTAGCCGAGGCGGAGCCGCTGACCGACGCCCTGAACGGGTTCGGGCCGGCGTATATCCGCGAGCTGCGCGCGGCCTTTCTGGCCCGGCTGGGGGTTTCGAGCCTCGGCGAGGCGGCGGACCAGCGGCTGCTGGACACGGCGCTGGCGCTGCTGCGCGAGGGCGGCGAGGGGCTGCGGTGGGAGCCGCTGTTCTTCGACTGGTTCGGCGGCTTCGCCTCGTCGGCGCGGGCGCTGGGCGGGCCGCGCGGCAGGCTCTATCAGGGCGAGGCCTTCGACGCCTTCCGCTTCGCCCTGTTCGAACACGAGCCGGACCGGCCCGAGCGGCTGGAGCATCCGATGTTCGCCGCAGCGGAACCGGAGGAGATGCTGATCGACGAGGTCGAGGCGATCTGGGCGGCGATCGACGCCGGCGACGACTGGGGACCGTTCGAGGCCAAGCTGGGGCGGCTGAAGGAGGCGCGCGAGGCGTGGGGCCTTGCCGGCTGCTGACAGCAGGGTGGCGGCAGGATGGCGGTAGACGTGACGCTCCGCCGAAAGGAGCCGACGTGCCGCCTTCCCCTCGCCCCCGCCGAGCGCCTCTTAACACGCCCGAAACCGGCGTCGCATTACAGAGATTTATGAATACGGCCACGCTTTGGCCGTGGGGCGCGCGCAGAAGGCGGTCACGGATGGTTACGGTCTCGCTTCGCCTCCTTGCGGAACGGTTCGCGCGATCCGACATCGCCACTGTTACAAATCACAAGAGCGCCTCTCCCCGGGCGTCCCATAAAATGACTTCTCAGACTCTCTCCCCCGCCCGCTCGCGCCTGGCCGCGAGCTATCGCAATCTGACCCTGTGGACGCTGCAGGGCTGGCTGGCGATGTTCTTCATCGCCGCCGGCTACGCCAAGCTGAGCGAGCCGATGGCCAATCTGGTCGACCTGATGCGCTGGCCGGCGCTGGTGTCGGAGAACATGGTGCGCGGCCTGGGCCTGGCCGAGATCGCCCTCGCCGTCCTGCTGCTGGCGCCGCTGGTGTCCTGGAAGCACGGCCGCCCCCTGCTGGTGACCGCGGCCGCCGGCCTGCTGGCGCTGGAGACGATCATGTTCGCCCTGCACGCCATCGGCCTCGAGGCCGGTCTGGCGGTGACCAACCTGGCGCTGATCGCCATGACAGCGCCGGTGCTGTGGCATCGGGCGCGGGAAGTGCGCTGAGGCGAGGCAACAGGCAACAGGCAACAGGCAACAGGGTTCGTGGCCGTTGGAACCGGTGCAAGCCAGTCGCCCTCCCGCATCGTGACTTTTTCCTGTTGCCTGTTGCCTGTTGCCTGCTCCGTCATCACAAACCTTCCCTTTACGTGCACGTAAAGATCGGCTTATCTGGCGGCCATGGCGACCGCCGACGATCATCGCACCTATTCGATCCGCCAGCTGTGCCGCGAGTTCGGGGCCACGGCGCGGGCGCTGCGCTTCTACGAGGACAAGGGGCTGCTGACCCCGGCCCGCAAGGGCCAGACGCGGGTCTATGACGCGCGCGACCGGGCGCGGCTGAAGCTGATCCTGCGGGGGCGCCGCATCGGCTTCTCGCTTCAGGAGATCCAGGAGATGCTGGATCTCTACGACCACGACAATCACAACGCCCACCAGATGGCCGTGGCCCTGCGCCGCCACCGGGCCCAGATCGCCGCGCTGAAGCAGCAGCGCGAGGACCTCGACGCCGCCATAGAGACGGCCGAGGAAGCCTGCGCCGTGATGGAGCGCAAGCTGGCCGAGCACCGGCCCGACCTGCTGCCGGGGGCCGAGGAATACGCGAACCTGCTGAAGTCGCGCCTCAATCCCGACCACAACGTCCAGCCCTTCAAAGCGAGAGCGTAACCCCATGGCCTACAAGGCGCCTGTCCGCGACCTGACGTTCGTTCTGAACGAGGTGCTGGATATCGACCGCTACGCCAACCAGCCGGGTTTCGCCGACGTGTCGTCGGACCTGGTCGGCCAGATCCTCGAGGAAGGCGCGAAATTCGCCGAGGAGGTCATCGCCCCGCTGAACCGGGTCGGCGACCAGGAAGGCTGCAAATGGGATAATGGCAAGGTCACCGGCCCGACCGGCTGGAAGGAGGCCTACAAGGCCATGGTCGAGGCCGGCTGGCCCGCCCTGTCGGCCCTGCCCGAACACGGCGGCCAGGGCATGCCCTCGGTGGTGGCCATGGCCTTCGGCCAGTTCACCGCCGCCGCCAGCGCCGCCTTCTCGATGTATCCGGGCCTGACGGCCGGCGCCTACTGGGGCCTGAACGCCAACGGCTCGGACGAGCAGAAGGCGATGTATCTGCCGAAGATGGCCACCGGCGAATGGGGCGGAACCATGAACCTGACCGAGCCGCAGTGCGGCACGGACCTGGGCCTGATCCGCACCAAGGCCGTGCCCAACGGCGACGGCAGCTACAGCATCACCGGCCAGAAGATCTGGATCTCGTCGGGCGAGCACGACTTCACCGACAACATCATCCATCTGGTGCTGGCCCGGATCGAGGGGGCGCCGGCGGGGATCAAGGGCATCAGCCTGTTCGTCGTGCCCAAGGTGTTCGTCAATGAGGACGGTTCGCTGGGCGAGCGCAACGCGGGCGTCGGCTGCGCCGGCCTCGAGCACAAGATGGGCATCCATGGCAACGCCACCTGCGTCATGGCCTATGAGAACGCCAGGGGCTGGCTGGTCGGGACCGAGAACAAGGGCATGGCGGCGATGTTCGTCATGATGAACGAGGCCCGCCTCGGCACCGGCCTGCAGGGCCTGTCGATCGGCTCGGCGGCGTATCAGGCGGCGGTGGAGTTCGCGAAGGAGCGGCTGCAGGGCCGCAGCCTGACCGGACCGAAGAACCCGGACGGCCCGGCCGATTCGATCATGGTCCACCCGGACGTGCGGCGCATGCTGATGGAGGCCCGGGCCTTCGTCGAAGGCGGCCAGGCCTTCATCCTGTGGACCGCGCTGCAGGCCGACCTGCAGCATTCCAACGACGAGGCCGAGGCCCAGAAGGCCCGCGACTACATGGGCCTGATCACCCCGGTGCTGAAAGCCTATCTGACCGACAAGGGCTTCCACGCGGCGTCGCTGGCGATGCAGGTGCACGGCGGCAGCGGCTACACCGAGCATTTCCCGGCCAGCCAGTATCTGCGCGATGCGCGGATCACCATGATCTACGAGGGCGCCAACGGCATCCAGGCCCTGGATCTGGTCGGCCGCAAGCTGCCGGCCAACGGCGGCCGGGCGATCATGACCTGGTTCGCGGAGATCGACGCCTTCACCGCCGAGCACGGCGGGAACGAGACGGTGAAGCCGTTCATCGACGGCCTGGCCGACGCCAAGAAGAAGCTGCAGGAGGCCACCATGTGGCTGATGCAGAACGGCATGCAGAACCCCGACAACGCCGGGGCGGCCTCGACCGACTATCTGCACATCTTCGGCCTGACGGCGCTGGCCTATGTCTGGGCCCAGATGGCCATCGCGGCGCAGAAGCAGATCGACGCGGGTTCGACCGACCCGTTCTACGCCAACAAGCTGGCCACCGGCCGGTATTTCGTCGAGCGCATCCTGCCGGACGCGGGCGCCCATCTGGCCAAGGTGAAGTCGGGCGCCGAGGTGCTGATGGCGATGCCGGCCGAGGCGTTTTAACGACCCCTCTCCCGAGGGGAGAGGGAGGGGCCCGCTCGCGCCAGCGAGCGGGAGGGTGAGGGCGTCCGGCGGCGGACATCTTCACACCGTAGCCCCTCACCCTTTCGCGCAAGAACGACGGCTGGCGCCGTCGTGCGCTCAAGCCCTCTCCCGCCGGGAGAGGGTTCAGTGAAGCGGAACGACCTGTGATGAACGTCCTCAACGTCCCCGAACCCGATTTCATGCAGGAAGAGGAGATCGTCCTCTTCTCCGACTCCGTCGGCAAATGGATCGACGAGCATGCGCCGCCGGAGAAGGTCCAGGAATGGATCGCCAACTCGTCGGTGCCGCGCGAGCTGTGGACGCAGTCCGGCGAGGCCGGGCTGCTGGGACTGTCGATGCCCGAAGAGGACGGCGGCATGGGCGGGGACTACCGGCATGAGGTGGTGCTGATGCGCCAGCTGGGCTGGAAGGGCGCGGATCACTTCGGCATCTCGCTGCACAATGCGATCGTCATGCCCTACATCTGGCACTACGGCACGGCCGAGCAGAAGGCGCACTGGCTGCCGCGGCTGCAGTCGGGCGAGCTGGTCGGCGCCATCGCCATGACCGAGCCGGGCGCCGGGTCCGACCTGCAGGGGGTCAAGACCACCGCCATCAAACAGGGCAACCAGTATGTGGTGAACGGGTCCAAGACTTTCATCACCAACGGCCAGCTGGCCAATTTCATCATCGTCGTGGCCAAGACCGACCCGTCGGAAGGGGCGAAGGGCACCAGCCTGATCGTGGTCGAGACGGACGGGGCCGAGGGCTTCGAGCGCGGGCGGAACCTGCACAAGATCGGCATGGAGGGGAACGACACCTCCGAGCTGTTCTTCAACGACGTGAAGGTCCCGGGCGAGAACATCATCGGCGGCGGCGAGGGCCAGGGCTTCATCCAGCTGATGCAGCAGCTGCCGCAGGAGCGGCTGAACATCGCCGTCCAGGGGGTGGCCGCGGCCGAGCGCGGGCTGCAGGAGACGCTGGCTTACGTCAAGGAGCGCAAGGCGTTCGGCAAGCGGGTGATCGACTTCCAGAACACCCAGTTCAAACTGGCCGAGGTGAAGACCAAGCTGACGGTGGCGAAGGTGTTCGTGGACCACTGCCTGGGGCTGCATCTGCAAGGCAAGCTGGACGCGGCGACGGCCTCGATGGCCAAATACTGGGTCACCGACATCCAGGGCGAGGTCATCGACGAGATGCTGCAGCTGCACGGCGGCTACGGCTATATGAACGAATATCCGATCGCCCAGCTGTACAAGGATGCGCGGGTGCAGCGGATCTACGGCGGCACCAACGAGATCATGAAGCTCTTGATCGCGCGGACGCTCTGAGCCCACACAGGCAGGCATGATCCGCCTCCACGTTCCCCAGCCCCTGTCCGCCGGCGCGGCGGTTCTGCCGACGCTCGACCAGTCTCGTTACCTGACGCAGGTGATGCGGCTGAAGGCGGGGGATGCGCTGCTGGTGTTCAACGGCGTCGATGGCGAGTGGCGGTGTGTGATCGCAGAGACGCTCAAGAAGGGCGTGGTGCTGAAGGCGGAGGAACAGGTCCGGGCGCAGACCACCGTACCGGACGTGCATCTGCTGATCGCGGTGGTGAAGAAGTCGGCGCTGGAGTTCGCCGTCGAGAAGGCCACGGAGCTGGGCGCGGCGCGGATCGGGCTGGTGACGACGCGGCGGACGCAGGGCGACCGGGTGCGAATGGACCGGCTGGAGGCCATCGCCGTCGAGAGCGCCGAGCAGACCGGACGGCTGGACGTGCCGGCGATCGACCTGCCGGAGAAGCTGGACGCGCTGCTGGAGAGCTGGGACGCCTCGCGTCGGCTGATGTTCTGCGACGAGACGGGGGGCGCGCCGGCGATGGCGGCCCTGGCCGAGGCCGGGGGCGGACCGTGGGCCATCCTGATCGGGCCGGAGGGCGGGTTCGCGCCCGAAGAGCGGGAACGGCTGCGCGCCCTGCCCTTCACCACCGCCGTGTCGCTGGGGCCGCGGGTGCTGCGCGCGGATACGGCGGCGACGGCGGCGCTGACGCTGTGGCAGGCGGCGGTCGGAGACTGGGACCGCTAGCGGGGCGGACGGCTTAGGGGCAGGATGCGGAATGTTCAACGAACTGGCCCTGTCGACCGTGCTGGCCCTGCTCGCCGTCGGCCTGCACGGCTTCGGCCTGCTCAGCCTCGGCCGGGGGCTGGAACTGTATGAGGCCCGGGCCGGCCGGTCCTATGTCGAGGGCCCGCTGTGGCGGCATGCCCTGCTGACGATCGCCGTGGTGCTGGGGCTGTTCGTCGTGCACGGGACGGAGATCTGGATGTACGCCGCGGTCTTCAAGCTGATCGGGGCGGTGCCGGACCTGCGCGAGGCGGTCTATTTCTCGAGCATCAGCTACGGCTCGATCGGCTACGACGACTCCCTGATGGCCCCGCAATGGCGTTTGCTGGGCGCGATAGAGGGCGTGGCGGGGGCGATCCTGCTCGGCTGGTCGGTCGCCTTCTTCGTCAGCGTCATGATGCCCTTCACCTCGCGGAGGAAACACGGGATGGTTCATCGCGACACACCTTGAGCAACGGCGTGTTTCGCCCCATCTAGCCGCGACACGAGGGGCTCAGAGATCCAGATGGCCGACGCCGCGCCGCTTACCCGCGAAGACCTGATCGGCGCCATGTCGAAGGGGTCCAAGCCCAAGGACCAGTGGCGCATCGGCGCCGAGCACGAGAAGTTCGGCTTCGACAAGTCGACGCTGCGCCGCCCGGCCTATGAGGGCCCGAACGGCATCAAGGCGATGCTGGAGGGGCTGACGCGGTTCGGCTGGCGGCAGGTGTACGAGGGCGACCACGTCATCGCCCTGGAGCGCGAGAACGCCGAGGGCTACACCGCCTCGATCTCGCTGGAGCCCGGCGGCCAGTTCGAGCTGTCCGGTGCGCCACTGCTGGACATCCACGAAATCTGCAACGAGACCGGCCAGCACCTGATGGAGGTCAAGCAGGTCGCCGACCAGTTGAACCTGGGCTTCCTCGGTGCCGGCTTCGATCCGCTGTGGCGGCGCGAGGATGTGCCGGTCATGCCCAAGGGCCGCTACGACATCATGCGCGCCTATATGCCGAAGCGGGGATCGCTGGGCCTCGACATGATGCTGCGCACCTGCACCATCCAGGCGAACCTCGACTTCGACGGCGAGGCCGACATGGTGGCCAAGTTCCGCACCTCGCTGGCGCTGCAGCCGATCGCCACGGCCCTGTTCGCCTGCTCGCCGTTCACGGAAGGCAAGCCGAACGGCTTCCTGTCGGCGCGGGCCAACGTCTGGACCGACACCGATCCCGATCGCACCGGCATGCTGGACTTCGTTTTCCGCGACGGCTTCGGCTTCGAGGCCTATGCCGACTATGCGCTGGACGTGCCGATGTATTTCGCCAAGCGCGACGGCCGCTACGTCGACCTGTCCGGCCAGTCGTTCCGGGCCTTCATGGACGGGAAGCTGGAAGCTCTTCCGGGAGACCGCGCGACGGCGAAGGACTGGGCCGACCACCTGACGACCCTGTTCCCCGAGGTGCGGCTGAAGGCCTATCTGGAGATGCGCGGCGCCGACGGGGGGCCGTGGAGCCGCATCTGCGCCCTGCCGGCGCTGTGGGCCGGTGTGCTGTACGACGCGCCGTCGCTCGCGGCGGCCTGGGACCTGGTCAAGGACTGGGACATCGCCGACCACGAACGCCTGCGCCGCGACGTCACCCGGCTGGGGCTGAAGGCCGAGGTCGCGGGGCGGTCGGTGCGCGACGTGGCCGTCGATCTGGTCGACATCGCCAAGCACGGGCTGAAGAACCGCGCCCGATTCTCCGGCGGCATGGTCGACGAGCGCGGCTATCTGTCGGAGCTGGAAGACATCGCCGAGAGCGGGATCACCCCCGCCGATCGCCTGCTGGAGCTGTACCACGGCGACTGGCAGGGGGACGTGAGCCGCATTTACCGGGACTTCGCCTACTAGGGACGCGCCGCCGCGTTGCACTGCGCCAGCTCCGGCCCGGCGAGGGCGATCCCGCCGCGCTCGTAGCGGGTCACGGCGCCGAAGCGGGCGACGAAACGGCGGCATTCGCGCAGGGCCGGCTGCGAGGCCCCGGAGCCGCGGGCGACGCAGGCGCCGTCGGGGCCGCAGGACCAGGCCCGGCCGTCGAGAACCACGCGGCGTGCCTCGCCGGGGGCGGCCAGGGTGGCGGCGGCGTCCAGAAGCGGAGCGGGCTGGGCGACGGCGAGGGTCGCCGAGATCAGGGTCATGAGAAGCATTGGAGCCTCCTTGGGCTTGTCGTTGGGGGGCTGTTCATTGCGGCCGGTTCGTGTAAAAGTGACCGACCGTGCACATATGAGTGACCGCTCGGTCACTTCGAGTCAACAGGAAAGTGTCCGTTCGGCCACTTTTGCCGCTGGAGACCTTTTTCATGCCGCCCAAAGGCGCCGCCACCCACGCCCGACTGATCGACGAGGCCATGACCCAGGTCACAGTGCGCGGCCTGGCCGCCGTCAGCCTGCAGGACGTCGCCAGCGCCGCCGGCCTGTCGAAGAGCGCGGTGCTGAAGCATTTCCAGTCCAAGGAGGCCCTGCAGGCCGAGGTGGTGGACGCCATGATCGAGCGCTTCACCGAGGCGGTATGGCGTCCGGCCGAGCCCCTGCCGGCAGGGCGCGAGCGGCTGGACCGCATCTTCCAGGGCGAGCTGGACTGGATCGACGGCGAGGACCGCCCTGGCGGGTGTCCGCTGAAGGCCGCGGCGATCGAGCTGGACGACCAGCCCGGGCCGCTGCGCGACACCCTCAAGGCCAGCCAGGTGCGCTGGGCCAAGGTGCTGAAGCGCGAATTCCGGACGCTGAATCCGAACGCCGACGACGCCACGCTCGAGGTGCTGGTGTTCCAATTCAAGGGCATAGTGCTGGCCTACGGCCACTCGCGGCGGCTGCTCGACGACGACACGGCCCGGGCGCAGGCGACGGCGGCCTACCGGATGCTTGTGGCGTCGGCGCCGCAGTCCTAGGTCTCGTCCGACACGGGAGAGGACCATGGGCGGAAGCATCAAAGTCGGCGTCGGCGGCTGGACCTATGAACCGTGGCGGGGCGTCTTCTATCCGGAGAAGCTGAGCCAAAAGAAGGAGCTGGAGTTCGCCTCGCGGGCGCTGACCAGCATCGAGATCAACGGCACCTACTATTCGACCTTCAAGCCGGACAGCTGGATGAAGTGGCGCGACGAGACGCCCGACGGTTTCGTGTTCTCGGTCAAGGCCAGCCGCTACTGCACCAACCGCAAGGTGCTGTCGGACATGGGCGAGTCGATGGGGCGGTTCCTCGATCAGGGGCTGACCGCGCTGGGCGACAAGCTGGGGCCGATCAACTGGCAGTTCATGGGCACCAAGAAGTTCGACCCGGAGGATTTCGAGGGCTTCCTGAAGCTGCTGCCGAAGGAGAGGGACGGGGTGCGGCTGCGGCATGCGCTGGAGGTGCGCAACGCCAGCTTCGACACCCAGCAGTTCTACGATCTGGCGGCGAAATACGGCGTGGCCATCGTCTACGCCGAGGACGACGAGGCGCCGGAGTGGCCGAAGATCGACCAGCCGACCGCCGACTTCACCTACGCCCGGCTGATGTCGAGCCGGGAGGACGAGGCCGCCGGCATGACGTCGGACGAGCTGGACCGCATCGCCGGGCGGGCGCGCGAATGGGCTAGCCGGGGCGACGTGTTCGCCTACTTCATCGCCGGGGCCAAGGTGCGCAATCCGGCAGCCGCCCAGGCGCTGATCGCCAAGCTCGACGCATGACCGAGCGGGTGCAGGGAAGCTGCCATTGCGGCGCCCAGCGGTTCGCCGCCCCGGCGCCGGAAACGGTGACGCACTGCAACTGCTCGACCTGCACCAAGCGAGGAACTCTGGCGGCCTACTATGCGCCGGGGGACGTCGAGCTGGAGCTCACCCTGGAGATCCTCGCCGCCTACCAGTGGGGCGATCGGATGATGACCTTCCATCACTGCACGGCCTGTGGCTGCGCCGTGTTCGCTGAATCCGGCGCATGGACGACGGACGAAGGCGAGGACCGGCCACCGCGGATCACCCTGAACGCCCACCTGTTCGACGACTTCGACCTCGAGGCCGTACCGGTCCGTGTCGTCGACGGCCGCCACGGCTGGTGAACCGAAGACTCCGCGCGCCTCGGCAGCAAGCTTGGCATTACGGCGAATTAAGCATCCCGATGATCCTTGCTTTGATAGGTAGCTTGTCACGCACGATAGGGAGAGAGCGATGACTGGCGATGAAGCGATGGTCCGCCTGCAGAAGCAGGTCGGCCGGTTACAGGTGATCACCGCAGCCATGGGGCTTGGCCTCGCCGCGGTGCTGGTGAGCGGGGCGGCGCGCGATCCCGTCCAGGACGAGATCAAGGCCCGGCGCATCGCGCTGGTCGACTCCCGCGGTGTCGAGCGCGTGGTGATGGGCGAGGACACCGGCCGCCGGCACGGCCGTTCCGCCGCCGTGTGGATCTACGACGAGACGGGCGCCGAACGCGGCGGTATGGGCACCTTCCAGAACGGTCAGGCCTCGATCGCGCTCGACGCGCCAGCCGGGGTCGGGGCGTCCATGCCCGACCGGCTGGGGCTGGCCGTGTCGAGCACGGGGGCGGCCTCGATCCAGCTGAACAACAACGACACCGGCGTCCCTGTGCGGCTGGTCACCGATGCGGCCGGCGGTGGAGGGGTCGAACTGATCGAGTTCGACCGTGCTGCGAAGGTCGCGCGCATTCGACGCCTGAGCTACGGAGACGACACCCGGCGCGAGGTATCCATCGGCGACTGACGCCGGTTGTGGCGGGAGGGCGCCGACCCTAGCTTCAGGCGCCCGACCGCCCTCCCCCGGAGTCCCCATGCCCATCGCCACCCGCGCCTTCGCCGCCACCGCCTCCGACGCGCCGCTGTCGCCGTACAGCTTCGACCGGCGCGATCCGGGACCGGACGACGTCGCCATCGAGATCAAATTCTGCGGCGTCTGCCACTCGGACCTGCACGTGGCGAAGAACGATCTGGGCAACACCCGCTATCCGATCGTGCCGGGCCACGAGATCGCCGGCGTGGTGACGGCGGTCGGATCGAACGTGACGCGCTTCAGGGAGGGCGACCGGGTCGGCGTCGGCTGCATGGTCGACAGCTGCCGCGCCTGCTCCGCCTGCCTCGAGGGCGAGGAGCAGTACTGCGTGCCCGGCATGACCCAGACCTACGGCTCGCCGGACCCGAAGGGGGCCGAGATCGGTCAGGGAATGACCCAGGGCGGCTATTCCGACCGGATCACGGTCGATCAGAACTATGTGCTGCGCATCCCCGACAGCCTCCCGCTGGACGCCGCCGCGCCGCTGCTGTGCGCCGGGATCACCACCTACAGCCCGCTGCGCGAGTGGGGTGTCGGTCCCGGCTCGAAGGTGGCGGTGATCGGGCTGGGCGGGCTGGGCCACATGGCCGTCAAACTGGCCAACGCCATGGGCGCGGAGGTGACGGTGCTGTCGACCTCGGACCGCAAGAAGGCCGACGCCGAGCGGATGGGCGCGAAGCATTTCCTGATCAACTCGGACAAGGCGGCGATGAAGGCGGCCGGCGAGACCTTCGACCTGATCATCAACACCGTCTCGGCCACGCACGAGATCGCCAGCCATGTGAACCTGCTGGCCCGCGACGGCACCATGGTCATGCTGGGCCTGACCACCGAGGGCCTGCCGGTCTATGCGATGCCGCTGCTGTGGCGGCGCCGTCGCATCGCCGGCTCGCTGATCGGCGGCATCCGCGAGACCCAGGAGATGCTGGATTTCTGCGCCGAGCACGGCCTTGCCTGCGACATCGAGGTGATCGCCCCCGACCAGATCAACGAGGCCTACGCCCGGATGGAGCGATCCGACGTGCGCTACCGGTTCGTCATCGACATGGCGCGGCTGTAGGGGCGGGGGCCAAAGACGTGGGACCAGGGGCGAACGCCACCGCCGCCACGCTCAACGAGCCGAAGCGATCCCTGCGCCAGTCCCGGGCCCCTAGCCCCTGGCCCCTCCCACCGCTACACCTGTGGATGAAGGCCCTCCGACAGAGCGGGCCATGCAGGACAGGGAAACGGACATGGCACGAGTGGCTCTGGTCACGGGCGGCACCCGCGGCATCGGCAAGGCGATCGTTCAGCGCCTGAAGGAAGACGGCATGGCGGTCGCCGCCGGCTACTCCGGCAACGAGGAGGCCGCCCGCGCCACCGCCGAGGAACTGGGCGTCATGGTGGTCAAGGGCAATGTCGGCTCATTCGAGGACTGCCAGAGGGCCGTCGCCGAGGTCGAGGCGCAACTGGGGCCGGTCGACATCCTGATCAACAACGCCGGCATCACCCGCGACGGCTTCTTCCACAAGATGAGCGCCGACCAATGGTCCGACGTGATCCGCGTCAACATGGACAGCGTCTTCAACATGACGCGCCAGGTGATCAACGGCATGCGCGACCGCGGCTTCGGCCGCATCGTCAACATCAGCTCGATCAACGGCCAGAAGGGCCAGATCGGCCAGACCAACTATTCCGCCGCCAAGGCCGGGATGATCGGCTTCACCAAGGCGCTGGCGCTGGAGAACGCCCGCAAGGGCGTGACCGTCAACTGCATCGCGCCCGGCTATATCGACACCGAGATGGTGGGGGCGATGGACGAAAAGGTGCTGGCCGGGATCATCGCCCAGATCCCGGTGGGAAGGCTCGGAAAAGGCGAGGAAATCGCCGACATGGTGTCCTGGCTCGCGGGCGAACGTGCCGGATATGTCACAGGCTGCACCCTGTCGCTGAACGGCGGTCAGTATCTCGTCGGCTAAACTCTGTCCGCCCAAAATCCGCCGCGTGACGATTCCACGAAAGTCGCCATGGAGTTGACGGCGAGGGTCAGAACGGCGGGACGGCCGCTTTTGACCGCGATGGCGATCGCCCTCGCGGCGGCGGTGCTGTCGCTGCTGTTTCTCGCGTCCGGGGCGGCCGCCCAGAACCGCGGCAACGCCCAGGCCGAACAGAGCCAGTCCCTGCGCGACCGGCGTCCTTCCGCGCCGTCCCTTCCGCCCGTGGGTCGCTATGTCGCCGAGTCGGGCGAGGGCTTCATTCTCGACCGTTCCGGGCGCCACCCGCTGCTCCGTTTCGACCGCCGCGACGAAACCTGGGTGCTGCGCCCCAGCGCCGCCCCGCGCGGCGACGTCATCTACCGCAACGACGCCGGCGACCAGGTCCTGAGGGTCACGCCCAGCGGCGGCATGACGGTCTACACCTCGCGCGCGCCCGGAGGCTCGCCAGCCTCCTTCACCGGCGCCGGCTCAAGCCTGACGCCGCCGGTCCTGGGTCCGCACCTGCTGTTCCGCCTGATGGCCCAGCGCAGCTACATGGTCAGCCAGGCCGTGGGCGGGCGCCTCGTCGAGGTCAACCTGGACGGCGACCGGTCGGAATCGCTGTGCGTGGAGGCGATGATCGTCGCCACCGAGGCCGTCATCCGCATCGCCCGATCGCCGACGGCCCGGCAGTACATCAACGAACTGCGCAGCATCACCATCGTCGAGGGATCGCGCGCCGGCGTCACCTATTCGCGGGGCCGGCTGGTCGTCACCGTCGATCCGGACGAGGGCATGGCCGGGCGTCCGTCCTCGGCCCGTGTGATCCGGGCCATCCTGCCCAGGGGCTAGCCGGCGAAGCTGTCCTTGGCGGCGCGCCGGGCGGCGAAATCGGCGGCGTCGGAGGCGCGCAGGAAGGGATTGAACGCCTTTTCCGCCCCGATCGTGGTCGGCACCGTCGGCTGCCCCCGCTCCCGCGCCGCCATGATCGCCGCCGCCCGCACCGCCATCTCGGGCCGGTCATCGAGGCTGAGGGCGAAACGGGCGTTGGCGGCGGTGTATTCGTGGGCGCACCAGACCGTTGTCTCGTCCGGCCAGGCGGCGAGCGTCTGCAGGCTGTCCCACATCTGCCCGGGCGCGCCCTCGAACAACCGGCCGCAGCCGAGGGCGAACAGGGTGTCGCCGACGAAGGCCTGGGCTCCGGCGGGATCGCGGTAGACGATGTGGCCCAGCGTATGGCCGGGCGTGTCGGTCACCTCCAGCGCCGTATCGCCGAGGCTGACGACGTCGCCGCCGCGCACGACCCGGTCCAGCGGCGCGGCCCTGCGCACCTCCTCGGGGCCGACGATCTCGCAGCCGGTGGCCGCCTTGAGAGCGGCGTTGCCCTGGGTGTGATCCGGGTGCCAGTGGGTGTTCAGGATCAGGTCCAGCCGCCCCCAGCCGGACTGTTCCAGCGCCGCCAGAATGGCGTCGGCGTCGGGCGTGTCTACCGTAGCCACCGCGCCGGTGGCGGCGTCGCGGGCGAGGAAGCCGTAGTTGTCGGAAAGGCAGGGGAACAGGCGAACGTCGAGGGTCATGCCGCATTCTAGCAGGGGCCCCTTCCCCGGCCTATGGTGACGGCATGCGGCGCAGCATCGAGGACCTTCGAACCTTCTACGGCGAACCAGCGGGCGCGCTCGCCCGGCGCATGCTGGCGCGGCGCCTGGACGAGGCCTGGGGGGAGGCGGCCGGCTGCGACGTGCTGGGCCTCGGCTATGCGACGCCATGGCTGGACGCCTTCGTCGGCGCGCGGCGCGTGGTCGCGGCCATGCCGGGCGGACAGGGCGTGGAGCTGTGGCCGTCGGTCGGCCGCAACCGCACCGTGCTGGTCGACGACCGCCGCCTGCCATTCGCGGCCGGCACCTTCGACCGCATCCTGCTGGTTCACGCCCTGGAGGAAGCCGAGGACGCCGCCGGCCTGCTGCTGGAGGCGGTCCGTGCGCTGTCGCCCGCCGGCCGCATCATCCTGGTGGCCGCCGCGCGAGGCGGTCTGTGGTCGCGCGTCGAGACGACCCCGTTCGGATACGGACGGCCGTTCACCCGCCGCCAGCTGGAGCGGCTGGTCCGCGACGCCGGACTGGAGCCCACCGCCTGGTCCCAGACCCTCTATGTGCCGCCGTGGAACCTGTTGCTGCCGTTCGCAGAGGGGTTCGAACAGATCGGCCGGCGGCTGCTGCCGGGGGCCGCCGGCGTCATCCTGCTGGAGGCGACGCGCCAGGCGTATGCGCGGGTGCATCCCGGCGGCGCCGTGGCGGCCGCGCCCGTCCTGGCGCCCGCCCTGCAGCCCCAGCCTGTGTCGCGCGAGCATCCGTTCCCCCACTGACCGACTTGCCGCCCGCAGGCCGCTTTGCAGGCGGGGCGGCAGGCCCTAAAGGGCGGACATGCAGAGACTGATCCTGATGCGGCATGGCGAGGCCGAGCGGGCCGCCGGCTCGGGGCGCGACCGCGACCGCGCCCTGTCGGGGCGCGGCCGGACCGACGCCGCCGCCATGGGCCGGGCCCTCGCCGCCCGGGGCGTGCGGCCGGATCTGGCGCTGGTTTCGCCGGCGACGCGCACCCGTCAGACCTGGGACCTGCTCCACGACGCCTTCGGCGACGTCCAGATCCGGGACGACGAGGCGCTCTATAACGGCGGGGCGGACACGCTGCGCCGCCTTGTCGAGGGCGTCGAGGACGAGGCCGGCTGCCTGATGGTCGTGGCGCACAATCCGGGTGTCCACCTGCTGGCTGTGGAATACCTGATAGAGGGCGCCGCCTCCCCCTCCGTGCTGGACCGGATGAGCGGGGGCTTCCCGCCGGGGGCGGCGGCGATCTTCGGCGTCGACTCCGCCGGACGCCGCATGTTCGAAGGCTGGCTGCAACCCCGCGACGTGGCCGCCGGATGACCGGGGAGGTCTTCAAGCTGGTCGACCGCGCAGCCTGGGAGCAGGCGCGGATCCCTGGCGTCTTCAGCGGCTCGGCCGTCGACCGCGCCGACGGCTATATCCATATGTCGACAAAGGAACAGTTGGCCGAGACGGCGCGCCGCCACTACGCGGGCCGGTCGGGGCTGGTGCTGCTGACGGTCGACGCGGCGGCGCTGGGCGAGGCGCTGCGCTGGGAGCCTTCGCGCGGGGGCGATTTGTTTCCCCACCTGTACGGTCCCCTGCCCCTGTCGGCGATTACGGGCGAGCGGAGCCTTTCGGTGCGTGAAGACGGCGTCATGGTCTTCGAGGACGGAGCGGTCGGATGGCCATGACCGATATCGGCGGCGCCGTGCTGCGCGGCCTCGATCCAGAGACGGCGCATCGCCTCGCCATCCTGGCGCTCAAGGTCGCGCCCCTGCCCCCGGCGCCGGCCGACGATCCGGTGCTGGAGACCCGCCTCGCAGGGCTGACCCTGTCCAATCCCGTCGGACTGGCCGCCGGTCTGGACAAGAACGGCGAGGCCCTGCACGGCCTCTCCCGCCTGGGTTTCGGCTTCGTGGAGTGCGGCTCGGTGACCCCGCGGCCGCAGCCGGGCAATCCGCGGCCCCGCCTGTTCCGGCTATCGGAGGACCGGGCGGTCATCAACCGGATGGGCTTCAACAACGAGGGCCTGGAGACCTTCGCCGCCCGCCTCGCGCGGCGCCCCGCCGGAACGGTGGTGGGGGCCAATCTCGGCGCCAACAAGGACACGGAAGACAAGGCGGCGGACTATGTCGCCGGCCTGAGGCGCCTCAGGGGCCTGGCGGACTACGTCACGGTCAATGTGTCGTCGCCCAACACGCCGGGCCTGCGCGACCTGCAGGGCCGGGCCGCGCTGGACGATCTCCTCGGGCGGCTGGCGGAGGCTCGCGAGGACGATCCGACGCCGGTCTTTCTGAAGATCGCCCCTGACCTGACGGCGGCGGAGATCGCCCTGATCGTCGAGGCCGCGCTGGACCACGGCATCGACGCCCTGATCGTCTCGAACACCACCCTGGACCGGCCGGCGTCGCTGAAATCGCGCCACCGCGACGAGGCCGGCGGCCTCTCGGGCGCGCCGCTGAAGGCCCGGGCCTCGGCGGCGCTGGCGGCGGCGGCCGAGGCTTCGCAGAAGCGCCTGCCGCTGATCGCCGTCGGCGGCATCGACTCCGGCGCCGAGGCCTATGCGCGCATCCGCGCCGGAGCGTCGGCGGTGCAGATCTACAGCGCCCTGGTCTTCGAAGGCCCGGGGCTCGTGGGCCGCATCAAGCGCGACCTCGCCGCCCGGCTGCGGGCGGACGGGTTTTCCACAGTCGGCCAGGCTGTGGGGACCGCGCGTTGACGGAGCGTTAGGGCCCCCGGGGCATGATGCCGGGCGGGCGAACACGCCCGGTCCGGGGGAGCCGCATGGCGATCGCCAAAGCCGACATGCCTGCCGCCGCCCTCGACACGACCTGGGCCGGCGCCATCCGCCAGCGACGCAAGGCGCTTCTGCAGCGGATGGGAATGGCCTCGGCCTGCGCCCTGGTGTTCAGCCCGCTGCTCGGCTGGTCGCTCAGCGTCGTCTGGGTGTTGGGCTATTTCGCCGTCCAGCTGGTCGATCTGTGGATCTTCGGCCCGATCAACAGCGGACGGACGGAACACCTGCGTGCCCCGAGGAACCTCGCCGGCGCCGCCCTGCTGACGATCAACGCCGGCTATTTCGGCAGTCTGGCTGTGCCGCTGTGGCTCGTCGGCGGCCCGATGGGGGGCATCTGCGCCTCCATGCTGCTGTCGGCGGGGGCCATCTATTCGATGATCAACGCCCCGCGGTCGATGAACGTCCTCATCCTGACCGTGACGCCGCAGTTCCTCTATCTCGGATCGACGCCGTTCTTCATGGCCGCGTTCGGGGCCTCGCCAGCCTTCATCACCGCCGCAGCGGTCGCCGTCGGCGTCTTCATCACCTACTGTCTGTCGACGTGGCAGCGCATGAACCAGGCGCGGATTTCCGAGACCGCCGCGCGGATCGAGGCTGAGGAGAAGCGGGCCCACGCCGAGCGCATCATGGAGGGCCGCAGCGCCTTCCTGGCCGCCATGGGGCACGACCTGCGCACGCCGATCAGCGCCATCCTGACCGGCTCGGCGGAACTGGAGCGCGGCGCTCCCGACGGCGCCGCGCGAGCCCAGGCCAGACTGATCAGCGACGCCGGCTTCATGATGAAGGCTCTGCTCGACGATCTGCTGGACCACGCCAAGCTCGAAGCCGGCCACATGACGGTCGAGGCGGTCGACTTCAATCTGCGCGAGTTGCTCAACCAGTCGGCCCGGCTGTGGCGCGGACCGGCCCGGGCCAAGGGCCTCAAGCTTCGGATCGAAGGCGCCGCCATGGTTCCGACGGCGGTGCGCGGTGATCCGATGCGGCTGCGCCAGGTGCTGAACAACCTGATCTCCAACGCGATGAAGTTCACGGCCCAAGGCTCCATCACCCTGCGCTTCCGCGCCTGGGCCGAGGATACCGGCGGCCACGCCGTGCTGATCGAGGTCACCGACACCGGGCCCGGCATGTCGCCCGCCCAGGTGGCCCGACTGTTCACCCCCTTCGACCAGACCGCCGACGGGGTCAGCGCCCGCCATGGCGGCACCGGCCTGGGCCTCGCCATCAGCCGCCAGCTTGTCGAACTGATGGGCGGACGCCTCACCGCCCGCAGCGCCGTGGGACAGGGCGCCAGCTTCACCCTCGCCCTTCGGCTCGAAGCCGGGGAGACAGTGGCCACCGTCGCGCCTGCGCTGGATCAGGAAAGCCGCGACGCCGTCGCACGCGCCCTGTCCGCCCGCGTCTCGACCCGGCCGTCCAGCCCGGCCTCGCCCGCGCCCCTGGCCCAGTCGCTGACCGGGAGGACGGCCCCGGAGCCCACGCCGGAGCCCACGCCGCAGCCTGCGCCCGCTTCCACCGCCCCGGTCGACGCCGACGAGACGACCGGCGAGGAGGACGAGGGGCGTCCGATGCGGGTGCTGGTCGTCGACGACCACGACATCAACCGCCGCGCCATCCAGCTCATCCTGCAGCCGCTGGGCTGCGACATCGCCACGGCCGCCGATGGCATGGCCGCGCTGAAAATCTGCGAGACCTCCAGCTTCGACCTCATCTTCATGGACGTACGGATGCCGGAACTCGACGGGCGCGAGACGACCCGCCGCATCCGGGCCGGCGGCGGCCTCAACGCCCTCGTGCCGGTCATCGCGGTGACCGCCGACACCTCACCCGAGGATATCGCCGCCTGCACCGAGGCGGGCATGACCTATTTCGTGCCCAAGCCGATCACGCCGCCGATGCTGCTGGGGGCCATCAACCACGTGATGACCATGGCCCAGGCGGACGAAGGCGCCCCGGCCGAGACCGCGGCGGCCTAGACTCGCAGCCCGGCGACCAGCCGGTCGCCGAAGTCCGGCGCCTTCATCTCGCACTCCCACACAGTGACCACCCGCCAGCCGGCGGCCTCCAGCGCGTCCCTTGCCGAGGCGTCCCGCGCGCGATTGCGGTCGATCTTGCCGCTCCAGTAGGCGGCGTTGGCCTTGGGCTTGCGGGAGCCGCGGGCGCAGTCGTGCCCGTGCCAGAAGCAGCCGTGCACGAACAGCGCCGTGCGCCGCCCCTTCATGACCAGGTCTGGCCGGCCGGGAAGCCCCGCGCCGCCCAGGCGGTAGCCGATCCCTGCGGCACGCAGGATGCGGCGCACAGCCAGTTCGGGGGCGGTGTCGCGGCTCTTCACGCGCCGCATCACGGCGCTGCGCTGTTCCGGAGTGAAGACGTCGGTCATCCGCAAATCGCGCTCAAGCAGCGAGCCGCCGTGCGGCGAGCGATAGGGCCCTTCTAAAGCTGCGTCAGCATGTGCTCGGCCGACGAGACCTTGAACTCGCCCGGCTGCTCGACGTTCAGCTGCTCGACGACGCCGTCCCTGACGATCATCGAATAGCGCTGCGACCGCTCGCCCATGCCGTAGCCCTTGGCGTCCATCGACAGGCCCAGAGCCCGCGTGAAATCGCCGTTGCCGTCGCCGAGCATCAGGATCTCGTCCTTGCCGATGCCCTGGCTGTCGGCCCAGGCGCCCATAACGAAGGCGTCGTTGACGGACAGGCAGGCGACGGTGTCGACACCCTTGCCGGCGAGGTCCTCGCGGTGATCCTTGAAGCCCGGCAGGTGTTTGGCCGAACAGGTCGGGGTGAAGGCGCCCGGAACGGCGAACAGGGCGACGGTCTTGCCCGCGAAGATGTCGTCGGTGGACACCGGCTTCGGGCCGTCGTCGGTGGCGCGGGTCAGGGTGGCCGAGGGGATGCGGTCGCCGATCTGGACGGTCATGGCAGGGCTCCGAAAGCGGGGTGAGAAGGTCGAACTCCCGGTCCAGATAGGGCCTGCGGCGTCATGCGCCAACCTTTCCACGCACCGGCGGCCTTGCACCGCCCGCGCGGGGGTCCAAGATAGAGGTCATGGACCAATTCCAATCCCTCGCCGGACGACTACTGGTGGCCATGCCCGGCATCAGCGATCCCCGTTTCGAGCATGCCGTCATCCTCGTCTGCGCCCATCGGCCGGATCATGCGATGGGACTGCGGCTCGACAGGCCGGCGCCGGGGGTGAACCTGAAGGCGGTCCTGACGAAGCTGGAGACCGCCGCACCCGACTTCGCCGCCGAGCGGGCCGTCCTTGTCGGCGGGCCGGTTGAGCGCGAGCGCGGCTTCGTGCTGCACACCGACGACTGGCTGGCCGAGGATGCGTCGCTGGCGTTCGGCGAGGGTCTGGCCATGACCGGCACGCGCGAGGCCCTGGCCGCGATGGTGGACCCCGCCGCCGGACCACGCCGCTCGGTGCTGCTGCTGGGCTACGCCGGCTGGGGCGAGGGCCAGCTGGAGGACGAGCTGGGCGAGAACGTCTGGCTCACCGCCGACGCCGACGCCGACCTCATCTTCGACCCCGACTACGAGGGCAAATGGGCCCGGGCGGTGGCGGGGCTGGGCATCGACCCGGCGCAGCTGTCGGGGCAGAGCGGGCGGGCCTAGGGACTGAGCCGGCGGCACTCCGAGATCAACCACTGCTGGCGGCCGGTCAGGCTGTCCGACCAGCTCAGAGCCAGTTCACGCACGACCGGGGGACTATTCCGTCTGCCGCGTGAAGCGACGACCGCGACCGTTCCGGGCCGTCCCTCGACCCCGCCGCACCACAGTCTGAGCCGGGATCTCTGATAGCCATCGGCATCGAGGAAATGGCCTGTGTTGGTCATCTCGATCGGAGCATCGCCGATGGCTGGATCGCTGTTTCGCACCGCCTCGACGACGGGAGCGGGGCTGCGTGCGGCGATCCGGTCGTAGAAGACCCAGCCGGCCACACCGATCGCCAGGACCAGCGTGGCGATCCTCGCGGCGGCGGAGGGCTTTCGCGGCTCCGTCAAGCAGACCGCGCCTTGAGCGGCGCGGTGCCGTCCGCCAGCGACTCGTTCAGATAGACCTCGGCCTCCTGGGCCGGCAGCGCCGGAGCGTAGCCGAAGCCCTGGCCGTAGTGGCACTGGGCGTCGAGCAGCAGCGCAGCGAGGCCGGCGTTTTCCACGCCCTCGGCGACGACTTCCAGCGACAGGTCGCGGCCGAGGTTGACCACCGACTTGACGATCTTGGCCGAGCCCTCGTCCTTGTCCATGGTCAGCACGAAATAGCGGTCGATCTTCAGCGTATCGAACGGCAGCTTGGCCAGCCAGGTCAGGGACGAGAAGCCGGTGCCGAAATCGTCCAGCGCCAGCGAGGCGCCGGCCTCGCGCAGCCGGGTCAGGGTCTCGGCGGCGCGCGAGGTGTCGCGCATGATGTCGCCCTCGGTGACCTCGAGCTTCAGGGCGCCCCTGGGCAGGCCGGCGTCGGCGATGATGCGGGCGACGTCCTCGACGAGGTTGGCGCGTTCGATCTCGCCCACCGACAGGTTGACGCTGCAGAACAGCTTGCCCGCCGACGGGTGTCGGGCCAGCCACTCGGCCAGCTGGCGCGAGGCCTGGCCCATCATCAGCAGGCCGAGTTCGTTCATCAGCCCCATCTCGTCAGCGAGGCCGAGGAATTCGTCGGGGGGGACCAGACCGCGCTGCGGGTGACGCCAGCGGGCCAGCGCCTCGAACCCGGCCACGGCGCCGGTCTTCAGGTTGACGATCGGCTGGTAGAAGGGCTCGATCTCGCCGCGTACGAAGGCGTTGCGCAGGTCGGCCTCGAGGGCCAGCCGGGACAGGCTGTCGGACTCCAGCGCCCGGCCGTAGGCGGCGGCCCCGCCCCGGCCCGCGGTCTTGGCCTGTTCGACGGCCAGTTCGGCTCGGCGCAGCAGTTCGGCGGGATCGGAGGCGTCGGGCCCTCCCTCGGCCGCCACGGCGCCGATGGAGACGGTCGGATAGATGTCGAAGCCGGCCACGCGCAGCGGCTGCTCCAGGGCCTCGCGCAGGCGTTCGGAAGCGGCCCCGGAGCCGCGCGGAACGATGACGGCGAACTCGTCCTCGCCGACGCGGGCGGGGTTGGCCTCCTGGGCGAAGGCGCCGTTCAGGCGCGAGCCCAGCGCCGCCAGAACCAGGTCGGCGCGTTCGTGGCCGAGCGCCTCGTTGAGCCGGCGCAGGCGGTCGACGTCGGCCACGACCAGCTCATAGTCGCCCGGCTGGGTCAGGGTCTCGCCGGCGCGGGTCAGAAAGGTGCGGCGATCCAGCAGGCCGGTCAGATGATCCCGGTGCGAGGCCGCGAACTTGGTCTCCAGCGCCACCACCCCGGCGGCGCGCAGGCCGTCCTCGAGCCAGACGCCGCGCCACAGGCAGGTTTCGGAATCGCGCATGCGCAGGCGAACGGCGACCTCGGTCCCCTCCTCCTGCGGCTTGAGGATGCGTTCGGCCAGGGAGCGGTCCTGCGGCACGGCCACGGCGGTGAAGGCGGCGCCCGAGCATTCCGGGGCGAGCGGGCCGAGGCCCAGCGCGCGGGTCGCGCCGGTGAAACGCATCTGGTCGTCGGACGGGGTCCAGATCCACAGGGCCGTGTCCGCGGCGGCCAGCGCCTCGATGGCGGTCGTCGCGTCCCAGGCCAGACTTCTGGAGCGAGTGTTCAAAACGCGTGACGATCCCGACAGGACGGCGCCAGGGATCAGCCCAGGTCAGCCGCTGCGCCCGACCCCGTCGTTGACGACGCCGAACAGCAGATGATCTGCCCATGCGCCGTTAATTTTGAGATAAGCCCGGGCCCGTCCCTCCAGGGCGAAGCCGGCCTTTTCCAGCACCCGGCGCGAGGCCACATTCGTCGGGACGCAGGCCGCTTCGACCCGATGCAACTTCAGCTCGTCGAAGGCATGGGCCACCACGCCGCGCACCGCCGCCGTGGCATAGCCCTGGCCGGCGAAAGGCTGTCCGACCCAGTAACCCAGGGTTCCGGATTCGGCGACGCCGCGGCGCACGTTCGACAGGGTGATGGCGCCGACCAGCGCCTGGTCCGCGTCGGCGAAGATGAAGAACGGCCAGGCGTTGCCCGCGTCCATCTCGCGCGCATAGATCGCCAGGCGGCGTTTGAAGGCGGCGCGGGTCAGGTCGTCTTCGGGCCAGCTCGGCTCCCACGGCTGCAGATAGGCGTGGGACAGCTGGCGCAGGGCGGCCCAGGCCTCGTAATCCGACCCGCGCGGCGCCCGCAGCGTCACGCCTTCGCCCTTCACGACCGGACCGGTCGCCTCGTTAATCCAGTCCAGCAGGGCCATGAATGGGTTCTAGCCGACTGTTCGCCTCTGGTGAACCGTCCCGGCCCGTGGCGCGGTGGAGTCCGCTCAGGATCCGAACAGCGCCTCGTGGAAGGCCGCCCCGACCGGGGCCGCCGCCTTCGGGCCCAGCACCGCCGTGGCGGCGCGTCCCGACGACAGCGACGCGGCCGCCGCCGCACGCACGTCGTCGGCGGTCTGGTCCAGCATCCGGTCGGCCATGGTCTCCGAGGAGATCGGGGCGCCGAAGATCAACACCTGCGCCGCCGCCCGCCCGGCCCGCGCGGCCGGGCTCTCGTCGGACATCCACAGGCCGGCGTTCATCACCGCCTTGGCCCGCGACAGTTCCGCCGCCGTCGGCCCGCTATCGGCCAGCGCCTTCAGCTCGGCCGCGCAGACCCGGGCCAGCTCGACCGCGCGGTCGGCCGAAGCTCCCGCATAGATTCCCAGCAGCCCCGCGTCCTCATAGGGCTCGTGCCAGGCGTCGATGGCGTAGGCCAGCCCCCGCTCCTCCCTGGCGCTCTGGAACAGGCGCGAGGCCATGCCGCCGCCGAGGATCTCGGTCATCAGCCGCGCGGCCGCATAGGCCGGGTCGACCGCGGAGGGGGCGGGCAGCTGAAAGACGATATTGGCCTGCTCGATCCGGCGCGACAGGGCCGCGTGACCGCCCGTGAACCGCGGAACGGCCGGAGCCTCGGCGGGCGTCGGCGCCTCGCCGCCGAACCAGCGCTCGGCAAGGGCCAGCAGCTCGGCCTCGTCCACCGCCCCTGACGCCGCGACCACCATCCGGTCCGGCGAATACAGCCTGGCGCGCCAGTCGCTGATCAAGGCGTGGGTGATGGGCTTCAGGCTGGCGACGGAACCGAGCACCGGCCGGCCCAGGGGCTGCCCGGCGTAGGCCTGGGTCTGGGCCATTTCGAAGACGTGGTCGTCGGGCGTGTCGAAGGCCTCTGCGATCTCCTGGGCCACGACGTCCTTCTCGCGCTCGATCTCGGCCGGATCGAGGGTCGGACGGAAAACGAGATCGGACAGCACCTGCATGGCCAGCGGCAGGGAGCCGTGCAGGGCGCGCACCTCGAAACTGGTGCGCTCGTAGCCGGTCGAGGCGTTCAGCGAACCGCCCTCGGCCTCGATCCGCTCGACGATGTCGCGCGCGCCCATGTCGCCGGCGCCCTTGAAGACGAGGTGTTCAAGACAATGGGACCAGCCGGAAGTCGCTTCGGTTTCCCACTTCGCCCCGCCCCGCACGGCGACGGTCAGGGCCAGGGTGCGCAGGCCGGGCATGGGATCGCAGACGACGCGGACGCCGTTGGACAGGGTGTGGAGCGTGGCGGTCAGGGCGTGTCCTCTTTCCCGGTCGTCTCGTCCGCAGAGCGGGGCGCGGCGGAAGGCCGTCGACGAAGCAGGGCGACGTAGAAGGCGATCAGGGCCAGGGCGAGGCCGAACCAGGTGATCGCATAGGCCAGATGGTTGTTGGAGAAGGAGGCGGGCGGCGCCGACGGCTTCAGCGCCTGCCATTCAGGATTGGTCGAGGTGACGGCGAACAGGGTCCAGGGCGCGAGCGGGCCCTCGACGCCGAGGGCATTGGCCATGACGGCGTTGTCGCGGGCGTAGAAATGCCGGCCTTCCGGCGCCACGGCCATTGGCCCGGCCCGGGACGCCGCGCGCACGACCGCCTCGATCCGGGTCGGCGCCGTTCCGGCAAGCACCGGCGGCCGGGCCGAGATCCCGTCCGCCACGAAGCCGCGGTCGACGAGGAAGACCTCGTGGCCGCCGGGGGCCGGGCAGGCGGAGATCAGGCGCACGCCCGCGGCTTCCTCATGAATGCTGCGCAGCTCGACATAGGGGGCGGTGGCGAGGCCGGGGCAGTCGACCGTCACGCGCCGGAACTCCGGAGATCCGCCGGCCATCACCTGGTCGAGAGGGGCGGCCGGGCGAACCGCGGCGGCCTCGGCGGCCGCGATCAGCCCCTGCTTCCACTGCAGGCGCTGGACCTGCCAGGCGCCAAGCGCGATCAGCACGGCGAGCGCGACGGCGGAGGCGATCGTCAGCCCCCAGGGAAGCCGGCTCTTCGCAGTCTCAGTGTTCATGGCGCGCCTGTCCCGCCTTGTTCCTCATCTGCAGGGCGATCATGAGGCCCTTGCCGGGCCGCATCAGGCCCAGCGACAGCCCGGCCACCAGCGGCAGGGCCACCGCGACCATGGCCCAGATCGGCGGCTCATAGGCGACCTGGATGAAAAGGGCGCCGAACACCACCGGCGCGCCGGCGACCTGCATCACGAAGACGGCCGCGCCGTCGCCGGTGTTCAACCGGGTGAAGTCGAAGCCGCAGGCCTCGCAGCGCTCCACCACCTTCAGGAAACCCGTGAACAGCGGTCCCTTGCCGCAGTTCGGGCAGCGACAAAGCAGACCGGCGCGGATCGGGTTGATCCGCGCCGGCTGAATTCCGGGGCCTGGGGGCCCTGCCGTCACCCGAAGGTGACGTAGACGAAGGCGAACAGGAACAGCCAGACCACGTCCACGAAATGCCAGTACCAGGCGGCGGCCTCGAAGCCGAAATGCTTCTCCGGGGTCATCTGGCCGGCGAGGATGCGCAGCAGGCAGACGGTGAGGAAGATGGTCCCGATCAGCACGTGGAAGCCGTGGAAGCCGGTCGCCATGAAGAAGATCGACCCGTAGAGGCCCGAGTTCAGCGCCTCTTCGTTGAAGAACAGATTCTCGTGGAGAATGTGGTTGTATTCATAGGCCTGGATCGCCGTGAACAGCACGCCGAGGGCGATGGTGATGGCGAGGCCGATCTTGGTGGCCTTGCGATCACCGACCTGCAGGGCGTGGTGCGCCCAGGTCACCGTGGTGCCGGACAGCAGCAGGATGACGGTGTTGAGCAGCGGCAGCTGCCAGGCGTCGAGCGCCTCGACGCCCTTCGGCGGCCAGGTCGACCAGGCGGCGGCGGTCTCGGCCCAGGCGCCGACCTCCGGAATGTGGGCGCGCGCCTCGTTGAACACCGCCATCTCGAAGAACATCCAGAAGAAGGCGGCGAAGAACATCACCTCCGAGGCGATGAACAGGATCATGCCGTAGCGCAGGCCGATCGAGACGACGGGCGTGTGATCGCCCTGGCGGCTTTCCTTGATCACGTCGGCCCACCATCCGAACATCGACACCAGTACGCCCGCCAGGCCGGCGAAGAACAGCGCCTGCTTGCCGTCGGACAGCAGGGCCGAGGCCAGCGGTCCCGAGTCGGCCGGAACGAGGCCCTTCATCCACACCACGGCGCCGACCATCATGACGACGACGGCGATCGATGACACCAGCGGCCAGGGGCTGGGATTCACCAGGTGATAGTCGTGGTGCGGAGCTGCGTGGGCGTCGGCCATCTGGGTCTCTTGCAACGGTCGAGAGTCGTGGTGGGGCAGGCTATAGCGTCCGCTATGCGGCCGCGCCAGTGGCTGCGGCGGGGTTTGCGGAGTCTTGGGCGCCCTTGGTGGGATAGAAGGTGTAGCTGAGGGTGATCTCGCGCACCCCGCGGCTTTCCCGATCGGTGGCGATTTCGGGCGCGACGAAATACTGGACGGGGAATTTCATCGTCTGGCCGGGCTGGATCGTCTGGCTGTCGAAGCAGAAGCACTGCAGCTTCTGGAAGTAGGGCCCGGCCCGTTCCGGCACGACGTTGTAGGCGGCGGTCGCCTGGATCGGCTGGTCCGAGGTGTTGGTCACATCGAAGAAGGCCATGCCCGTCTCGCCGATGCGCACCCGCTGGCTGACCTGTTCGGCCCGGAACACCATCGGCAGGTCGCGCACGTTGGTGTCGAAGCGGATCAGGACCGTCTCGTCCAGCACCGTGTCCGGGGCCTGGTCGGCCCGCATCACCGTGCCGTCGAAGCCCGTCACCTGGCAGAAGATCCGGTACAGGGGCACGGCGGCGAAGGCCGCGCCCGTCATGGCCATGACGGTGAGGACGCAGGCGATGGCGATGAGGTTCTTGCGGTTCACGGCCCCGGCCTCACCCGCCCTGCCCGGTCGTCTGCCCCTCGACGAGGGCGGCCGCCTCGTCCCGGTTGCCCTGCAGCTTCAGCACGGTCGTGGCGAAGACCAGCACGATGAAGGCCACGAGCGCACCGGCGAGGGCCAGATTGCGTCTCTTGCGGGCGGCGAGCTGTTCGGGGGTCAGGCGCATGGCGGCTACAGGCTCATTATCGGGGCCGCGCTCTCGACCAGCAAGGCCGCGAACAGGGCCATCAGGTACAGGATCGAGAACGCGAACAGGTTCCGGGCCGGTTTGGCCTCCGCCCGGACATCATACAATGCGGCCTCTCGCCCCACGGCCTCGGCCTTGTCCGGCTGGTCGCCCGCCCGCGAGCGCCACAGCCGCGCCGCCAGCCACAGGAAGCCGATCCCGCCGGCCACAGACACCGCCAGATAGACCGGTCCGCCGAGCCCGGTCAGCCCGGGGGCGATGGCCACGGGCACGAAGACCAGGCTGTAGAGCAGGATCTGCAGCCGGGTCGACCGTGCGCCGCGCGCGACGGGCATCATCGGGATTCCGGCCTTGGCGTAGTCGCCGGCCGAATACAGGGCCAGCGCCCAGCTGTGCGGCGGGGTCCACAGGAAGATGATCAGGAACAGCAGCCAGGCCTGCCACGGCGCCGATCCGGTCGCGGCGGCCCAGCCGATCACGGGCGGAAAGGCGCCGGCGGCCCCGCCGATGACGATGTTCTGCGGCGTCCGCCGCTTGAGCAACAGGGTGTAGAAGCCGGCGTAGTAGACGATGGTCAGGCCCAGCAGCCCCCCCGCCAGCCAGTTGGCGGCCATGCCCAGCAGCATGACCGAGAAGATCGAGAGCACGACCCCGAAGGTCAGGGCGTCGCTTCTCGACACGCGCCCCGCCGCCACCGGCCGGCCGCGCGTGCGGCGCATCAGGGCGTCGGTCTCGCCCTCAAGGGCCATGTTCAGCGCGCCCGCCGCGCCCGCGCCGACGGCGATGCACAGGACCGCGATGGCCGCCGTCAGCCAGCCGATATCGCCGCGCGCGACCACCAGCCCCGTGACCGCGGTGAAGATCACCAGCGACATCACGCGCGGCTTCAGCAGCTGGAAGAAGTCTTCCGGCTGGGCCGTTGAGATCGTCGGGGCGGCGATGGGCTTGGTCATTGGCTTTCAAAAACCCAGAGGCCGCCCTTTCGGATGAAAGAGCGGCCCCGAGTGTCAGTTCCGGGCTGGCCGGACCTAGTGCTCGTCGTTCTTGACCACCGGCAGTTCGTTGAACTGGTGGTGCGGCGGCGGCGAGGACAGGGTCCACTCCAGCGTGGTGGCGCCTTCGCCCCACGGGTTGTCGACGCCCTTGCGCCGGCGCACCGCGGCCTCGACCAGCATGATCAGGAAGACCGCGACCCCGATGATGGTGATCACATAGCCCACCGACGAGACCTGGTTCCAGAAGGCGTAGCCGTCGGCGTAGTCGACATAGCGGCGCGGCATGCCCTGCAGACCGAGGAAATGCTGCGGGAAGAACACGATGTTCACGCCGACGAACATGATCCAGAAGTGCAGCGTGCCGAGGAACTCGTTGTACTTCACGCCGAACATCTTCTCGAACCAGTAGTAGAAGCCGGCGAAGATGGCGAAGACGGCGCCGAGCGACAGCACGTAGTGGAAGTGCGCCACGACGTAGTAGGTGTCATGCAGGGTGTAGTCGATGCCGGCGTTGGCCAGGACCACGCCGGTGACGCCGCCGACGGTGAACAGGAAGATGAAGCCGATGGCCCAGAGCATGGGCGTCTTGAAGCTGATGGAGCCGCCCCACATGGTGGCGATCCAGCTGAAGATCTTCACCCCCGTCGGCACCGCGATGATCATGGTCGCGGCCACGAAATAGGCCCGCAGGTTTACGCTCATGCCGACCGTGAACATGTGGTGGGCCCACACGATGAAGCCGACGAAGCCGATGGCGACCATGGCGTAGGCCATGGCGAGGTAGCCGAAGATCGGCTTCTTCGAGAAGGTCGAGACGATGTGCGAGATCATGCCGAAGCCCGGCAGGATCAGGATGTACACCTCGGGGTGGCCGAAGAACCAGAACAGGTGCTGGTACATGACCGGATCGCCGCCGCCGGCGGGATCGAAGAAGCTGGTGCCGAAGTTGCGGTCGGCCAGCAGCATGGTGATGGCGCCGGCCAGAACCGGCAGCGACAGCAGCAGCAGGAAGGCGGTGACCAGCACCGACCAGGCGAACAGCGGCATGCGGTGCAGGGTCATGCCCGGCGCGCGCATGTTGAAGATGGTGGTGATGAAGTTGATGGCGCCGAGGATCGAGCTGGCGCCCGCGACGTGCAGCGAGAAGATCGCCAGGTCGAAGGCCGGGCCGGTGTGACCCATGGTCGACAGCGGCGGATAGGCCGTCCAGCCGCCGCCGAAGCCCTTGCCCGGGCCGCCGTCGACGAACATCGAGGTGCACAGCAGGATCCAGGCGGCCACCAGCAGCCAGAACGACACGTTGTTCATGCGCGGGAAGGCCATGTCCGGCGCGCCGATCATGATCGGCACGAACCAGTTGCCGAAGCCGCCGATCATCGCCGGCATGACCATGAAGAAGATCATGATCAGGGCGTGGGCCGTGACGGTGACGTTGTAGCCGTGCTTGCTCGCCTCAACGAAGCCGAGCTGTTCCACCAGACCGCCGGCGATGAACACCTGCATGCCCGGCTCGGCCAGTTCCCAGCGGATCAGGCCGGACAGGGCGCCCCCGACGATCCCCGCCATGATGGCGAAGATCAGGTACAGGGTCCCGATATCCTTGTGGTTGGTCGACAGGAACCAGCGGGTGAAGAAACCCGGCTTGTGGTCGTGATGCCCGTCGTGGTCGTGGGCGAGGTTCGCGGCTGCGGTGGCCATGGTCTTTGGGGCTCTCGCGTATCGTTACTGGGCGGCCGGAGCGGCGGCGGGGACGGGGGCGGCGGGGGCCGGGGCGGCCGGAGCGGGGGCCGACTGGCCGGCCACGGCGTCCGAAGCGGCCCGCATCGGTCCGGAGGAGACGTTGCGCGTGGCGACGGCGCCGGTGGTGCCGGCCGCGATCTGCGCGACCGTGCCGCCCGGGGCTTGCGCCGCGGTGCGCGGCGTCATCGAACCGCCCTTGGACGCGACCCAGGTCGCGAACTCGGCGCGCGAGACGACGTTGATCTGGATCGGCATGAAGGCGTGGTCGACGCCGCACAGTTCCGAGCACTGGCCGTAGTAGACGCCGGGCCGGTCGGCCCTGAACCAGGTTTCGTTGACGCGGCCGGGGACGGCGTCGGTCTTCAGGCCGAAGGCCGGCAGGGCGACCGCGTGAATGACATCGGCGCCGGTCACCAGCAGACGCACCGTGGCGCCCACCGGCACCACCATCGGCTCATCGGCGGCCAGGCGGTAGAGGCTGTGGGGCATGCCGCGCTGGGCGACTTCCTCTTCCGGCAGCATGTTGGAGATGTATTCCGGGATCGCCTGGTCCGGATATTCGTAGGCCCAGTTCCACTGGTTGCCCGTCACCTTCACGGTCAGGTCCGGCTTCGGCATGTCGTGGTAGTTGAACAGCAGGCGGAACGAGAACAGCGAGATGAAGACGAGGATCAGGACCGGCACGACGGTCCAGATCACCTCGACCAGGGTGTTGTGGCTCCACTTCGCCGGAACCGGATTGGACTTCTTGTTGTAGCGGATGACGATCCACACGATCAGGCCCAGCACCAGCAGGCAGATGAAGGTGATGATCGGCATCAGGATGGCGTCATGGAACATGTGCGCCTCGACCTTCAGCGGCGAGGCGGCCGGCTGGAGCCCGACGGCGCCGTCGGTCGGCTGACCGACCAGTTCCTGAGCCGCGGCCGGTGCGGCGGCGAAAAGAGCCAGGGCCAGCGCGGTCATGCCGCCGCCGATCAGACCCCGGGCCCGCGTGCCCATCCCCATGCGAGACATCCTCATAAACCGTTCTGTCGCAATCGCTTGCGAGTGAATCGCAAGCAGGCGCCGGGACGGAGGTCCACGGCGGTTCTTGGCGGGGTCCATATCGCCCTCCCCGGCGATTGCCAAGCGATTGGACGCCGCAGCCGGTCTCCGTCGCCGGATTAAATCGCTGTCATGTTTCACCAGCTACCTTGCACTAACAGATACCTTGCGATACCCCTTGAACATCAAAGGAGATGCCGAGGTGCCTGAAACCATTGAAATCCAGCTGAAGAAGGGGGTGCTCACATTGTGCGTGCTGGCCCTTCTCAACCGCCACGACAGCTACGCCTACGAGATCGCCTCGACCCTGTCGGACGCGATCGACATGGGCGAGGGGACGATCTACCCGCTGATGCGACGGATGCAGTCCGACGGCCAGGTCGAGACCTATATGGTCGAATCGTCCTCCGGGCCGTCGCGCAAATACTATCGCCTGACCGACGCGGGCCGTCGCGCCCTGGAAGCGCAGACCGCCGAGTGGCGCGCCTTCGTCACCGCCGTCGAGGACGTCATGAACGCCGACGCGGAGGCCAAACCGGCCCCGCCCGTCGGCAAGAACGCTGCGAAGACCGCAGAAAGGGGAGCTGAACAATGACCCGCGCCGAATTCATGGGCCGGTTGAGGCGAGGCCTCGTCGGCATGCCGACCGCCGCCGCCGCCGAGATCGCCTCGGACTACGAGATGCATTTCGAGGACGGAGCCGCCGCCGGACGGACCGAGGCGGAAGTCGCCGCGGCCCTCGGCGATCCCGACCGCCTGGCCCGCGAGCTGCGCGCCGAGGCCGGCGCCCGTCGCTGGGACCAGGAGAAGAACCCGTCCGCCGCCGCCGCCGCCGTGTTCGCGGTGCTGGGGCTGGGCGCGATCGACATCCTGATCCTGCTGCCCATCGCCATGGGCGTCGTCGGCGCGCTGTTCGGCTTCTTCATGGCCGCCATCGGCGTGTTCATAGGCGGTGGCGCGGTGATGGTGGCTGGCCCGTTCGCCGGATTCCCCGGCGGGCCGCTGGCGGCCATTCTGGCCGGCCTGGGCATGATGGCCGGCGCCACAGCGATCGGAGCGCTCACCGCGGTCGTCACCATCCTGCTGGTCAACGCGACCGTCTGGTACGCCCGCCTTCACTACCGGCTGCTCAAGCCGGCCCTTGAACCCCAAGCCCAGGCCTGAGGAGAGATCGCATGATCCGCACCCTTCTGATCATCACCGGCGCGAGCCTGGTGCTCTGCGCCGCCTCCCTGGGCGGGGCCGCCGCCCTCGGCGGCAACGACCTCGCCCGCCATGGCTGGAGCTGGACCTTCCGCGACGACGGACACGACGAGACCGTCCGTTTCGAGCGGGCCGACGATGGCCCCAGCGTCACCCGCACCCTCGCCTGGACGGGCGGCGACCGCCTCGACGTCGAGGTCGCGGCCGACGTCACCTACGTCCAGGGCGACGAGGCCTCGGTCGTCGTGACGGGCCCCCGCAACCAGGTGGAGGGCCTCCGCCTCAGCGATGGCCGGCTGACCTTCGACAATGACGACAATGTCGAAGTGGTCGTGTTCGGCTGGCACAACACGGACCGGCTCAGGATCACCGTCACCGCCCCATCGGTCCGCAACTTCAGCCTGTCCAGCTCCGGCGACCTCCAGATCCGCAACTACGACCAGCCGGACATGATGCTCACCATCCAGGGCTCGGGCGACGTCACAGCCGCGGGCCGGACGGAGGCCGTCGAGCTCGACATCCACGGCTCCGGGGAGGCGGACCTGTCCGCTCTCGAGACCCGTGACGCCGACGTCGAGATCTCCGGTTCCGGCGAAGCGGCCGTCGGCCCCACCGGCGGCGCCCGAATCTCCATCTCAGGCTCGGGCGATGTCGAACTGACCCGCCGTCCGGCCAGCGTGACCCAGAACATCTCCGGGTCGGGCGACGTCTATCAGCGCTGACGACCGGGTGAGGCCGGTGACTTCGCCGGCCTCACCCCCTATCTGAGCGGCATGACCCTGCACGCCGAGCCGCCCACCATCCTAGACTCCGCCGAAGTCGCCGCCGACGAGGCGCTTTCCATTCTTCAGGACGCCCTGGCCGGGGCCGACGACGGTGAACTGTTCCTCGAGCGGTCCGAACTGGAATCGCTGGTCTTCGACGACGGCCGCCTGAAATCCGCGGCCTATGACGCCGCCGAGGGGTTCGGCCTGCGCGTGGTGGCCGGCGAGACCGCGGGCTATGCCCACGCCAACGAGATCAGCGGCCCCGCCATCCGCCGCGCCGCCGACAGCGCGGCCTTGGCCAAGGCCGGCCATGCCGGCCTCACCGCCGAGGCCCCGCGCGCCACGAATCAGAAACTCTACGACGCCGTCGACCCGCTCGCCTCGCCCGCCTTCTCCGACAAGATCGCCCTGCTGACCGAAATCGACGCCTGGGCCCGCGCCCGAGATCCGCGGGTGGTCCAGGTCTCCGCCAGCCTCGTCGGCGAACGCCGCAACATCGAGATCCTGCGGGGCGACGGCCGTCGCGTCACGGACATCCGCCCTCTCGTCCGGCTGAACGTCTCGGTCACGGTCGAGAAGGACGGCCGCCGCGAGAGCGCCTCGGCCGGGGCCGGGGGCCGCGCCGGCTTCGAAACCTGGATCGCGCCCGCACGCTGGCAGGCGCAGGTCGACGAGGCCCTGCGCCAGGCCCTCGTCAACCTCGAGGCCGTCGACTGTCCGGCGGGCGAGATGGACGTCGTGCTGGGTGCAGGCTGGCCTGGGGTGCTGCTGCACGAGGCCATCGGCCACGGCTTCGAGGGCGATTTCCACCGCAAGGGCTCTTCGGTGTTCACCGGCATGATGGGCAAGCGCGTCGCCGCCCCCGGCGTCACCGTCGTCGACGACGGCTCCATCGCCGGACGCCGAGGCTCGCTGAGCATCGACGACGAGGGCACGCCGACCTCGCGCACCGTGCTGATCGAGGACGGCATCATGGTCGGGCTGATGCACGACCGGCTGTCGGCGCGCCAGCTGGGCGCGCGGGCGACCGGCAACGGGCGGAGACAATCCTTCGCCCACATGCCTATGCCGCGCATGACCAACACCTTCATGGAGGGCGGCAAGGATTCGCAGGCCGACATGATCGCCTCGACGAAGCGTGGCCTCTATGCGGCCAATTTCGGCGGCGGGCAGGTCGATATCACCAACGGCAAATTCGTCTTCCAGTGCACCGAGGCCTATCTGATCGAGGACGGCCGGATCACCGCTCCGGTGCGCGGCGCCACCCTGATCGGCGACGGGGCCACGGCGCTGCAGCACGTGCAGATGATCGGCGACGACTTCGCCTTTGACCCCGGCGTGGGGGTCTGCGGCAAGGCCGGTCAGGGCGTCCCCGTCGGCATAGGCCAGCCCAGCCTGAAGATCGGCGGGCTGACGGTGGGGGGCACGGCGCTCTGACGGCTCCGCAACGGGACTGACGCAGACGGGCGCCGGCATGGCCTGACGAACGGTCCGTCGTCGCCCGCCCGGCGGGACTGGATCAGCCCGCCGGTGTTTCCGGATTCTGCGGACCGTCCGGAGCGGTTGCCGCGGCGGCGGGGGCGGCATCCGCTCTCCACTCCGGCCCCTCCACCTCGAAGCCGCGCGCCTCCAGCCCGTCCAGAACCCCGCCCTCTTCGGCCAGCAGGCGCAGCGGGGCCACGCCCATGGTCACGCCCGGCGAGATGAGCGCCGTCTCGATCGCCGCCGCCCATTGCTGATGCAGTTGCGGCGCGATCTCGGGGTCGCCCCAGGGCCAGCACTGGTTCAGGGCCCGGTCTATGGGCGAGGCGACGACCTCGGCGACGCGCCGGGCGCGCCAGTCCTCGGCCCGCTCCAGCGCCGCGTCCGGTCCCTGTTCGGCCGCGGCGATGGCCTGCTCGACGCAGGGAACATGGGCCGACTGGGGGGCCTCGATCAGACTGTCGATCAACTCGTCGCCCCGCACGGTCCCGACCGGCCGGGTCGTAACCCGCGCCCGACGCGCGGCGCGGCGGATCACGTCCATGGCGTCGTCGCCGCCCCGTCTGCCGGTGTAGCCCGCCTTGTCCTGCATGAGGTCGAAGCCGAGGATCAGCAGGCTCTTTTCACGCCAGCCCTGGTTTCGCTCATCCGCCATCACCGCATCCAGCCGGGCCTGCCACTCCGGGGCCAGATAGTCGGCGGTGGTCTGGCCCCGCGGCATGCGGGCGATGGTTCGCATGCGCCAGATGACGCGGAACAGGTCCGTCAGCGACGCCTCCCCGACCTGCGGCGTCAGGATCAGCTGCGACCGGGCCGCGGCCGCCTCCAGATCGTCGGGGCGCCAATCGAGGTCGCGGGGAATGCCGGTGATGGCTCCCACGAGGATCAGGGTGCTGTCGCCCCGCGTGACGGTCCACATCGGCGCGCCCGACCGCCTGGCCAGCACCACCACGTCCTCGACCGCCACCGCCTCCTGATCGTCCGGCGTCTGGGCCCGGGCCGCCTGTGGGGCCGACCAGATCACGGTCAGGCCAAAAAATAGCGCTAACATTGATTTCACGATTACCTGCCGTTTCCAGTATAGAGAGAACAATATCCGCCTTTATCAGAACACCAACATGACATCTCTGTAATGCTGTCCGCTTTTTAATCCACCTTGCCGTCTTGTAACTGGAGCCGGTCGCGTCAAACCGCCACACCTTCGTCACACGACGAGGGGAATCCTGCAATGACGAAGACCATCCTTCTGGCCACGACCGCCATCCTTCTCACCGGAGGCGTGGCCGCGGCCCAGACGGCCTCGGACGGTCCCGATCCGCAGGTCGCCCAGGCCCCGGTTCCCACCGGCCCGGCCGGTCAGGCCCCCCAGATCGACGCCGCCCAGCAGGGCGTGCTGGTCTTCACGCCGGACTTCTTCGCCGACCAGCGGCCCAACACGGCGCTCGACATGGTGTCCCGCGTGCCTGGCTTCTCGGTCAACGACGGCTCTGGCAGCCGCGGCTTCGAGGGCGCGGTGGGCAATATCCTGATCAACAACGCCCGCCCCGCGTCCAAGAACGACACCGGCTCCAACGTGCTGTCGCGCACCCCGGCCGGCCAGGTGGAGCGGATCGAGCTGATTCGCGGCGGCGCGCCCGGCATCGACATGCAGGGCTATTCGGTGGTGGTGAACGTGATCCTGAAGACGGAGAACACCCGCCAGTCGATCCTCACCCTGCAGGGCTTCCTGTTCGAGGGCGGCCACGATGCGTTCAACGGCTCCTACCAGTTCACGGCCCGCGAGGGCGAACGCACCTGGGGCGTGACGCTCAGCGACGGCGTCTCGATCAGCGACGCCAACGGCGTCGGGCCGGTGGTCCGCACCGACGCCAACGGGAATGTCACGCGGCGCGAGGACTACTTCAACGATTCCTGGGGCGGCGGACAGTCGATTCGGGGCAACTATTCGAGCCCCATGTTCGGCGGCAAGATCGACCTGACCGCCCGTTACGGCGTCAACGACTTCCAGGCGATCAACCTGCAGACCGCCACCGATGTCCGCCGCGAAAGCCTTTACGAGGAGGACGGCGACGGCGGCGAGGTGGGGGCCGTCTACACCCGGCCGTTGAGCTCGCGGCTCAACCTGGAAACCCGCCTGATTCACGAGTGGAACTCGTTCGACTCCCTGTCGACCTCGCGGACGCGGCTCGGCGCGGTCGACGAACCGGAACAGGCGTTCACCGCCCAGGGGGAGGCCTCGGAATCCATCCTGCGCGCCCTGGTGCGGTTCGAGCGGTCGGCCGCCCTGACCTTCGAGACCGGGGGCGAGGTCGCCTACAACATGCTCGAGGTGGACCAGGCCTTCACCGTCGGGGGCGTCCCGGTGCCCCTGCCCTCCGCCTCGGTCAAGGTCGAGGAGACGCGTGGCGAGGCGTTCGGCAAGGGGACGTGGCGGGTCCGGCCAGAACTGACGCTCGAAGGCGGGCTGCGGCTCGAGACCTCGACCATCAGCCAGTCGGGCGACGCAGAGCAGGAGAAGAGCTTCTTCTTCGCCAAGCCCCGGTTCCTGGCCACCTGGACGCCGATGGCTGACAACCAGGTCCGCCTGCGCTTCGAGCGCGAGGTCGGCCAGCTGGACTTCGGCGACTTCGCGGCCTCCGCCGACCTAGACGACGAGACCGTGTTCGGCGGCAACGTCGATCTGGAGCCCGAGCAGCGCTGGATCAGCGAACTGATCTACGAGCGCCGCTTCTGGGGCGACGGCATCGTCAGCATCGGCCTGCGCCACGACGAGATCACCGACGCCATCGACGTGATCCCGCTGGACCAGGGCCTGTCGGCGGTAGGCAATATCGGCGACGGCGCCCTCGACCAGCTGGCCCTGACCGTGGCCGTACCGACGGACAGGCTGGGCGTGTCGGGGGGCATGTTCCGCTTCCGCAATACCTGGAACCACACCGAGGTCACCGATCCCACCACGGGCGAAACACGGCCGATCTCGAATGTTCGCGCCAGCCAGGCGGCGATCTCGTTCGAGCAGGACATCACCAGCTGGAAGCTGCAGTGGGGCGCGACCTACATACCGATCCTCGGCCAGAAGAGCTTCGATCCGGACCAGACCTCGGGCTGGCGGGGGCACGACTATTTCGAGGCCTGGGCGGAGTACAAGCCGACCGCGACCCTGGCCATCCGGGCCCAGGTCAACATCTGGAACGACTTCGACGTCGAGCGGACGGTCTATGCCGACCGCACCCCGGCCCGCCCCATCGCCTTCGTCGAGCACCGCTACATCGACCCGCGGACCTTCTTCCAGATCCGGCTCCGCAAGACCTTCTAGATCCGCCTGCGCAAGACCTTCCCAGGAGGCAGCCCCCACGCAGGCCGGATGGCCCCGCCGGTGAAAGCCGGCGGGGTCTTCTATTCCGCGCGGTAGACGACGACGCCGTCGACCACGGTCAGCACGGCTTTCCCCTTGGGTATCTCCGCGACCGGCGCCGTCATCAGATCGACGTCGAAGGCGGTGAAGTCGGCCCGCTTGCCGACCTCGATGGTGCCCAGCTCGCCCTCTCGGAAGCTGGCGTAAGCCGGCCAGAGGGTGAACATCTTCAGGGCCGTCTGGCGGTCCACCGCCTCCTGCGGCCGCCAGTCGGGGCCCTGGAAGCCTTCCAGATCCCGCCGGGCCACGGCGGCGTAGAATTCGATCAGCGGCGCGCCGCGCTCGACCGGAGCGTCCGAGCCGCCGACGACGATGACTCCGCGGTCGGCCAGGCTGTGCCACGCATAGGCCCCGTCCAGCCGGGCGTCGCCGAGGCGTGCCGGCGCGAAATGCAGGTCGCCGATGGCGTGGCTGGGCTGCATCGAGGCGATGATCGGCAGGTCGACGAACCAGTGATAGTCCTCCGGCCGCAGGATCTGCGCGTGCTCGATGCGCCAGCGCACGTCGGCGCCGTTCGGGCGGTCCTCCGGCGCGACGCCGGCCATGGCCTGCTGGTACCACTCGATCACCGAGGCGTTGCCGCGGTCGCCGATGGCGTGGGTGGCGATCTGGATGCCGCCTTTCAGCGCCGCCTGGTAGAGCGGCACGATCTCCTGCTCGCCGATCTGCATCAGGCCCGTGGTGTCGGGCCGGTCGGCATAGGGCGCAAACAGCGCCGCGCCCCGTGAACCGAGGGCGCCGTCGGCGTAGTATTTGACCGCCCGGGTGATGATCCGGCCGTCGGCGACGCTGCGCGGGCCGCCGGCGATCAGCTCGGCCGCGCCGTCAGGAGTGATGCTGTTGTAGACCCGGATCGGCGCCTCGCCCTGGATGGCCATAGCCTCCAGCAGGGGGACGTCCTTCCATGGCGCGCTCATGAAGTGGATGCCCGTCCAGCCATATTCGGCCTCGACGCGGAAGCCGGCGCGATAGGCGGTCCGGAGAGACGCGGGATCCGCCTGGGGCGTCAGGCCCGCGACCAGTTGTTCGGCGGCGTCGACGAGGACGCCGGTGGGCTGACCTTGTTCATCCTTGAGAATCTCGCCGCCGGAGGGCGCGGCCGTCCCGTCGGTGATGCCGGCGGCCGCCAGGGCGGCGCTGGACGCGACCACGGCGTGCCCGTCCGCGCGGCCCAGCAGGACGATCCGGCCGGGGGCGGCGGCATCGAGGTCGGCGCGGGTCAGGAACCGCCCCTCGGGCCAGTGCGTCTCGATCCAGCCGCGCCCGATAACGGGCCCTTCCGGGTGATCCCGCGCCCAGGCCGAAAGGCGGGCCATGGCGTCGGCGACCGAGGTCGATCCCTCCAGATTCAGGGTCAGCTCGCGCCAGCCGATGCCGTCGAGGTGGGCGTGGCCGTCGGTGAAGCCCGGAAACATGACCGCGCCCCTCAGGTCGAGCGCTTCGGCGTAGTCGACCTCGGGCGCGCCGGCCGCGGAACCGACGTAGGCGATCCGGCCGTCCTGGACCAGGACCACCTCGGCGGTCGGCTGACCGGCCACCCCGGTGTAGATCGTGCCGCCGTGGATCAGCAGTTCCTGGGCCTGGGCGCTCCAGGCGGCGGTACCGAGCAGCAGGGCTAGGGCGAGGGTGCGACGCATCTGACGGATCCTGAGTCTGGCGGAGTTCGGACTCGCCTTACCACGGACGCTCAGTCAAGGTCCGGGTCAGGAGGAAGGTCATGATCGTCGTCGCCCTGCTGCTATCCCTGCCGCTCGTGGACCCCGAGCCGCCACGGGCCGAGCTATGCCTCGCCCATGTCGAGGCCATGATCGCGGAGGCCGGGCGCGAGACGGGCCGGGTGGCGGGGCCGAGCTGGTTCATCCGCAGCTGGTGGACGGCGCAGCTGCCGGAGGGCGACGCTCCTGAGGCATGGAGCGCGGAACGGCGGGAGCGGCTTGCGCTTTCCATGCCGGAGCGGAAGGCCGCCGACCCGGACGCCTACACGGCTGAGCTACAGTCCTGCGTCGATGAGGCCATCGAGGGCGGCGCCCTGCCCTGAGGAGCGGACATGAGACTGTTCACCATCGGTTATGAGGGCGAGCCGCAGGGGGCGGTGATCGAGCGCCTGAAGGCGGCGGGTGTTCAGGTTCTGGCGGACGTCCGGGCGGTGGCGGCGTCCCGCAGGGCCGGCTTTTCCAAGACCGTTCTGGGGTCGAGCCTCGCCGAGGCGGGGATTGAATACGTCCACCTGCGCGACCTGGGCACGCCCAAGGCGGGGCGGGACGCGGCGCGCAAGGGGCGGATCGGCGAGATGCGGGCCATCTTCGCCGAACACATGGAGGAGCCGCCGTCGCAACTGGCCTTCGAGCGGCTGCGCGAGATCGCCAGGAATCGGCCGACCGCCCTGCTCTGCTTCGAGGCGGACCACGCCGGCTGTCACCGCGCGGCGCTGGCCGAGCGGCTGCAGGCGGAGGACGGCTTCGAGGTGGTGAACCTGTAACGCCAGACCCAGATGCCGGCGACGGCCACCAACTGGTGCATGGCGATGACGGGGGTCTATCCGCAACGTCCCTGATGCGGCGCCGATGTCCGCTCCCGCTCCCGTGCGGCGCGCGGGCGGACACTGGCCCTCCGGCCCGGGTCGCGGCACGGGCGGGCCCCGCACAAGCAGGCCTTGTCGGTCGATACGAACTGCTCGTGCGTTTCAGGCGCGTTGCGGCGCCAGAATGCGGGGCAGGAGATCGACATGACCTACACAGTCTATGGTGCGGCCGGTTCCGGTTCGGTTCCGGTCGAGGCGGCCCTGACGCTGATCGGGGCGCCGTTCGAGGTGGTCGAGGCGGTGACCTGGGAGGGCGAGGCCGAGCGCGACAAGGTCGCCCCGGTCAATCCGATGCGGCAGATACCGGCGCTGATCACCCCTGAAGGGGAGACGATCACCGAGAGCGCGGCGATCCTGATCTGGCTGGCCGAGCGGCATCCCGAGGCGGCGCTGGGGCCGGAGCCGTGCGATCCGCGGCGGGCGCAGTTCCTGCGCTGGATGACCTTCATCCCGGCCTCGATCTATTCGATGTACTGGGCCCGCGACGCGCCGGGCCGGCTGGCGGGGGACGACCCGGCGGCGCAGGCGACGATCAAGGCGCGGACGGCCGAACGGATCGCCGAATGCTGGGGCCGGATGGAGAGCCAGATCGCGCCGGACCGGTTCCTGCTCGGGCCCGAACTGACCGTGCTGGACCTCTATGTGGCCGTCGCCAGCCGCTGGACACCGCACCGGTCGCGTTTCCATCAGGTCGCCCCGCGCATGGGCGAGGTGATGCGGCGGGTCGACGCCCTGCCGGAGTTGCGGGACTTCTGGGCGCGGCGGTTTCCATTCGAGGGGAGGTATGGGGGGTAGGAACAGGGGTCGGGGAGTAGGCGGTAGGCAGTAGGCAGCAGGCAGCAGGCAGTAGGCAGTAGGGATCAGGAACCTGGGACCAGGGCGAGGATTCGGGACGAACGCAGAAACCCGAGTCAGTCGAGCTTACTGCTACTGCCTACTGCCTACTGCCTACTGCCTACTGCCTACTGCCTATTGGCTGGTCCCTGATCCCTGTTCCGCGCCGCTCAGGCCGCTTCAACCAGGCGGGCGGCGGGGAGATCGCCGGACAGGGCGCGGGCGACGGTGGCGAACAGGGCGGCCTGACTAACCGGCTTGGCCAGATGGGCGTTCATGCCGGCGGCGAGGCAGCGGGCGACGTCCTCAGGCATGGCGTCGGCGGTCATGGCGACCACCGGGACGACGCCCCGGGCCTCGGGCAGACCGCGGATGCGGCGCGTCGCCTCGAGCCCGTCCATGCGCGGCATGCGCACGTCCATCAGCACCAGGTCGAAGACCCGGGCGGCCGCGGACTGCACGGCCTCGTGACCGTCGCAGGCCTCGACGACCTCGCAACCAAAGGCCTGGAGCATGATGCGCGCCACCTCGCGGTTGACCGGGTGGTCGTCGACCACCAGCACACAGGGCGTCGGGCTGGCCTCTTGGGCCGAAGCGGCGGCGGGGGAGCGGGCCGCCGCCGGGGCGGGCGCCGGAGCCTGCGCCGCCACCGGCTCCCCGACGGCGTCGGGGGCCCGTTCCAGAGGCAGGTGCAGGGTGAAGGTCGAGCCCTCGCCCGGCCGGCTGTCGACCTCGACCCGACCGCCGAGCCGCCGCGCGTGACGCGCCACCAGGGCGAGGCCGAGACCCGCTCCGTCGTGCAGGCGGGTGGTCGAGGCGTCGGCCTGGGAGAAGGCCTCGAACAGGCGGACGTGGTGGGCCGGCTCGATGCCGCAGCCGGTGTCGGAGACCCGGATCATGACCCCCTCCCCGGCCCGGTCGAGGCGCACCGAGACGCCGCCCTCGGCGGTGAATTTCACCGCATTGGCGATCAGCGGATGCAGGGCCTGGCGCAGGGCCCGGCGGTCGCAGTTGAAGCGCGACCGGGAGGGCAGGCGGTCGTCGATGGTCAGGGTCAGGCCGAGGGCGTCGGCGGCGGCGCGGCTGGGCGTCATGGCTTCGTGGACGACGGCGGCGAGGTCCAGCGGCTCGGGCGAAACCTCGTGTTCGCCCCGGGCGAAATCGAGGACGTCCTCGACCAGCATCAGCAGGCCGTCGCTGGACACGCGGATCTGGCGCGCCTGGCGGACCGCCTCAGGATCGAGATCCGCCCGTCCGGCCAGCAGGTCGGCGAAGCCGGCCACGCCGTTCAGCGGCGTCCGCATCTCGTGGCTCATCATGGCGAGGAAGCGGGCGCGCGCGGCGGCGGCGTCCTCGGCCACCCGGCGCGCCTCCTGGGCCGCGGCGGTGCGGGCCCGCAGACGGGCCTCCAGTTGGCGGCGCTCGGTCATGATCGTGCTGACCGGCAGGACCGTGGCGACCATGGCCAGCAGGAACAGATTGTAGACGCCGAGGCGGCGGACGATCGGGGGAATGGTTTCCAGCCCCGGAGTCTCGGCCAGCCGCATCAGATGGACCGGGCCATGGTCCATCAGGGTGGCGGCGCCGGTGAGGACGGCGAGGGCGATCAGCGCTCCGGCCGACCATGCGGGCGAGAGGCGCAGGCCGATCAGCATCATCGGCGGGAAGACGAGGAACATCAGGGGGGCGTCGGCCTGCCAGAAGACGCCGGCGGTCACGGCCAGCATGAGGCCGACCAGACCGGCGGCCTCGGCGCGCGACGCCCGGGCCGCGCCCGCGAAGCGATGGCGGCGGGCCAGCAGCAGCAGGATCGGCGTGACCAGCATCAGATCCAGCGCCTCGACGGCGATATAGCTCTGGAGCTGGAACAGCCACAGGGCCCAGGGCAGGGGGGCGATCATCGCCCTGACGCCCATGCTGAGCAGGGCGAAGACCACGGTGGCGGGGACCACGGCCAGGATGGCGAACCGGGTTAGCCGGCCCGGCCGGCGCAGGTCGAGGGCGGCGCCGCACACCCGGCGCGCCAGCACGGCGGCGGTGACGGCCATGCCGAGATTGAGCACGGCGCTGAAGACCAGGTACTGGGGCGGACCCCCGCGCATGCCGTTGACCAGAATGTCCAGCGCCGCGCAGGCGGCCAGAACCATGAGCGCCGGACGGCGGTGCAGCTGCAGCAGGGCCGCGGTGACCACGCCATTGGCCAGCCAGACCGTGGCCGTGCCGAACCGCGCCATGGTCCAGTAGCCCACCGCCATGGCGGCGGCGTAGAGCACGACATAGGCGAGTGCGGGCGGGCCGGCGACGCGCCCCGCGTCGTGCCTGAACAGACGCCAACGACCTTTCAAGCGGCCCTCCCGACCAGCGTTGAAGCCACAGGTCTAGGGGCGACCCGTAAACAAATCAGATGCATGCGGTCCGCGCTCCAAGGAACCGGGGACCAACCGCGACCGTTTTCAAACCCTCGCCTCTGAGGGTCAGGACCATGTCAGACACCGTCGCCGACCCCAGCTTCCATCCCCCGGAAGACGCCGTGGCCTTCTATGAGGAGGCCCTGGGCCTGCTGAAGCAGAGCGGCATCCCGTTCCTGCTGTCGGGGACCTATGCGGTGACGGCCTATACGGGCATCCGGCGGCCGACCAAGGACCTGGACGTGTTCTGCAAGCCCGGGGACTATCCGCGGATCCTGACCTTCTTCCAGGCGCGCGGCTATCGCACGGATGTCGAGGACGAGCGCTGGATCGCCAAGGTGTGGAAGGACGGCGTGTATTTCTTCGACGTGATCTTCGCCATGTCGAACGGCACCATCGCGGTGAACGACAGCTGGTTCGGCAAGGACACCATCGAGGTCTATGGCCACAAGGTCGGGATCACGCCGCCGACGGCCCTGATCCTGTCCAAGGTGTTCATCCAGGACCGCTACCGCTTCGACGGAGCGGATGTGAACCACGTGATCCTGAAGCAGTCCGAGGCGATCGACTGGAAATTCCTGCTCGACCAGATGGATCTCTACTGGGAGGTGCTGATGGCCCACCTGCTCAATTTCCGCTTCGCCTATCCGACGGAGCGGGACCGGGTGCCGACCTGGCTGATGACCGAACTGAGCGAGCGGCTGCGCGCCCAGGTCGACCTGCCGGCCCCGCGCGTCAAGGTCTGCCGCGGCCGGCTGTTCAGCCCGCGCGACTACATCGCCGACATCACCGAATGGGGCTTTGGCGACATCGTCGGCAAGGGGCTGGAGGAGCGCCATGACCCGATACATTGATGTGGGGCGCGGCTTGAGCGCGGGGTCCGGATGCCGTGGCGGCGCGGGGGCGGCGTCATGACCGAGGGCCATACCGATCCGCAGACGCCGCAACCGGGGCTCGAGCCCGGTCCGGCGAAGAGGCTGAGGGTGGCCGCCGTCGGCGACCTGCACGTCGGCGAGACCCAGGACCGGCCGCACCGCGCCCTGTTCGATCGGGTCCACGAGGACGCCGACGTTCTGTGCCTGTGCGGCGACCTGACCAATTTCGGCAAGACGCGCGAGGTCGAGATCCTGCTGGAGGACCTGCGCGGCTGCAAGATTCCGATGGTCGGGGTGCTGGGCAACCACGAGCACGAGTGCGGCCAGCCGGAGGAGGTGACGCGGCTGCTGTGCGACGCCGGGGTCAAGATGCTGACCGGCCAGGCCTATGAGATCGAGGGCGTCGGCTTCGCCGGGGGCAAGGGTTTCATCGGCGGCTTCGGCCGCTACATGCTGAGCCCGTTCGGCGAGGCCTCGATCAAGGCCTTCGTGCAGGAGGCCGTTGAGGACGCCAACCACATCGAGAACTCCATCCGCATGCTGAGGACCGAGCGGTCGGTGGTGCTGCTGCACTATTCGCCGGTGGTCGACACGGTGATGGGCGAGCCGCCCGAGATCCACGCCTTCCTCGGTTCGTCGCGGCTGGGCGAGACGGTCGACCGCTACGACAACATCAGCCTGGTGGTGCACGGCCATGCGCACCGCGGCGCGCCGGAGGGCCGGACCAACAAGGGCGTGCCGGTCTACAACGTGGCCCTGCCTGTGCTGAAGACCCTGGGCGAGACGCCGTACCGGGTGTTCGAGGTCTAGCCGGCCAGCAGCACCCACAGTCCCGTCGCCGCGAAGCCCGCCGCAGCGGCGATCCGGATCCATTTCAGCGGGAGCCTGCGCGCCGCCGCCTCGCCGAGCAGCACGGCGGGGCCGTTGACCAGCATCATGCCGAGGGTCGAGCCGGCGACGACCAGCGGCAGGGACTGGAACTGGGCGGCGAGGACGGCGGTGGCGACCTGGGTCTTGTCGCCCATCTCGATGACGAAGAAGGCGGCGGTGGTGGTCCAGAACACGCCGGAGAAGGTCTTTTCGGTCGTGTCGGGCCGCTCGTCGAAGCGGTCGGGGACCAGGGCCCAGACGGCGAAGCCGAGGAAGGCCAGGCCGATCACCCAGCGCACCCAGGCTCCTTCCATGAAATGGCCCAGCACCGTGCCCGCGAGCGCGGCGAAGGCGTGATTGGCGATGGTCGCCGCGAGGATGCCGAGCAGGATCGGCAGCGGCCGGCGCCAGGCGGCCGCCAGCATGATGGCCAGCAGCATGGTCTTGTCCCCGATCTCCGCGATGGAGACGAGGCCGGCCGAGATCAGGAAGGCGTCCAATTCATCTTCGTGCGCGGAGCCTCGGCGGACAGACCTGTGGCGTTCGCAGCCGGGCTCCGCGTGGAAATCCCCTGCGAATGCCAGCGGTCTTGCCGTGTTCGCAGGGGCCTGACGCGCGCACCGCGTGCGCGCCATAGGGCCACTGGAACTTCCCGCGCCATCCTCTCCGGGAAGAGGAAGTCTGTTGACGCGAACCCCGCTGGGATATGCGGGCGGCTACTCCCCGATGACGGGCGGGTGATTAGCTGCGTGGCGGCGGCGGCGCAACCCTAGCTGAAGGCGACGAAGATCAGGGCGACGACGGTGACGTCGACGGTGCGGGCGAGGAAGGTCAGCATGGCGGCGGTCCCGGAAGAGGCTTTCAGCCCCTCCCCAGCAAGGACCGTGCCGCGAAATCACACGTCGGTGTCGGTCGCCTTGCCGGGCTTGGGACGGCGTTCGGCCGCGCCCGAATACGCGGCGCCGAGATAGGTGGAGCGGGCGGCGTCCAGCACAGGCGGGCCGCCCTTGAGGCCGCGCCGCTGGCCGGTCTGGCCAATGACCTGGGCGGCGAAGGCGGCGGGCGAGGCGTCCGCGGGCGGATTGGGGGCAGGTCTTGCCGGGGCCTCGGCAGCCTCTGCGGGAAAATCGGTCGGGACAAGGGCCCGGGACGCGGAGGCGGCGCGACGCTCGGCCGCGCGGCGGTCGGCCTCGCGGCGTTCGTCGCGGCGTTGCACCGGGCCGACGGGGCGGACCTCGTCGGCCATGGTCAGCCGGCCTTGCCGGGGGGGCGGGACAGCTTGTCGAGCTGGGCGCGCATCTCGTCCATCTGGCGGCGCATCTCGGCCAGCGGGTCGGCGGCGGGCTGCTCCGGCGGCGGGGCCGCGGCCGGGCGGCTGGCGGCGCCGGCCGCATTGAAGCCGGGCCACATCTTCATGGCCTCGGCGAACATGGCCATGTTGCGCTTGACCGCCTCGTCGAGCAGGCCCGCGCCGGGGGCGGCCCCGAAGGCCTTGGAGAACTGGCCGCGCATCTGCTCCTGCTGGCGGACGAAACTGTCCAGCGACATCTCCAGATAGGAGGGCAGCACGCCCTGCATCTGGCCGCCGTAGAAGCCGATCAGCTGTCGCAGGAACTGGACCGGCAGCAGGGCCTCGCCGCGGCTTTCTTCCTCGAAGATGATCTGGGTCAGGATCTGGCGGGTCAGGTCGTCGTTGGTCTTGGCGTCATAGACCACGAACTCGACGCCCTCGCGCACCATGCGGGCGAGATCCTCGAGCGTGACATAGGCGGAGGTGGCGGTGTTGTAGAGCCGCCGGTTGGCGTATTTCTTGATGACGACGGTGTCGCCGGCTCCGGGCTTCTTGTCGGCCACGCGCAGTCCCCGATCCTGTTGCAACGCCGCACTATGCTGCGCTGCGGAGGGGAATGTCTAGCCGAGCGCGGCGGGGGCGAGGACCACGCCGACCAGCACGGCGGCCCAGTGGGTCATGGCGCCGGTGACGACGAACCCGTGCCAGATGGCGCGGCGGAACTTCACCCGCGGGCTGATGAAGACGAAGACACCGGCGGTGTAGATGAGGCCGCCGGCGACCAGAAGCGCCAGGGCGATGGGGTGGACCGTGTCCATCATCGGCTTCAGCGCGAGCACGGCCAGCCAGCCGAAGCCGATGTAGACCATGCTCCAGAAGGCGTCGGAAATGCGCGGGGCGACCAGTTTGACGGCGACGCCGCCGAGGGCGACGACCCAGACCAGAAGGGTGAAGCCGACCGCCCAGGCGCCCTCGAACCGCTGCGTCGTGAAGGGGGTGTAGCTGCCGGCGATCATCAGGAAGATGGCCGCCTCGTCGAGCCGGCGCAGGATCGGGCGGGCGGCGCAGGGCCGCGTCTGATTGTAGATGGTCGAGGCCGTCAGCATGGCGATCAGGCACAGGGCGTAGGCGGCGGTGGCGAGCACGGCGCCGACGCCGGAATAGAGCGCGGCCAGCACGGCCAGGACGATGCCCCCGACCGCCGCGAGGGTGAGCCCCACGACGTGGACGACGAGGTCGGCGGTCTGCTCGGCCGGAGTCCGGTAGTGTTCGATCATGTCGAGTTCGTCGGGCTCGCAGACCCGGCCGAACAGCTTCTTCATTCGCATGAGCATGGCCCCATCAAGCCTTCCGCTCCTTTTTCGTTCCCGCCACCATGAGGGCCGGGCGATGACCATTCGCTGAATGGCGGCTTGCAAGGGTGACGAAAGCTTCGGGATGCGGCAGAAACGGCACGAATTCTTTCCCGCGGCCTAACGCCTCCCCCTTCGTAGGGCCGCTTCCCCGAGGTCAGTCAAATGTCTGTCGAAGTGGTCATCGTCTCCGCGGCGCGCACGCCGGTCGGATCGTTTCTCGGCGCCCTGTCCAGCCTGCCGGCCTCGAAGCTGGGCGAGGTGGCCATCCGGGCGGCGCTGGAACGGGCCGGTGTCGGCGCCGACGAGGTCGACGAAGTGATCCTGGGGCATGTGCTGCAGGCGGCGGCCGGTCAGGGGCCGGCGCGGCAGGCGGCCATGGGCGCGGGCGTTCCGAAGGAAACCCCGGCGTGGAGCCTGAACCAGATCTGCGGCTCGGGCCTGCGCGCCGTGGCCATCGGCGCGCAGCAGATCGCCCTGGGCGACGCCCGCATCGTCGTCGCCGGCGGTCAGGAGAGCATGAGCCAGGCTCCGCACGCCCAGCAGCTGCGCACCGGTCAGAAGATGGGCGACCTGTCGTTCGTCGACACCATGATCCGCGACGGGCTGTGGGACGCCTTCAACGGCTATCACATGGGCCAGACGGCCGAGAACATCGCCGAGCGCTTCCAGATCAGCCGGGCGGACCAGGACGCCTTCGCCGTGGCCAGCCAGCACAAGGCCGTGGCCGCCCAGAAGGACGGCCGCTTCGACGCCGAGATCGTTCCGGTGACGATTCCCGGGCGCAAGGGCGACGTGGTCGTCGACCGGGACGAATACATCCGCCACGGCGCGACGCTGGAGGCCATGGCCTCGCTGCGCCCGGCCTTTTCGAAGGAGGGCACGGTGACGGCGGCCAACGCCTCGGGCCTGAACGACGGGGCCGCGGCGCTGGTCCTGATGAGCGCCGACGAGGCGAGGGCGCGTGGTCTGGAGCCGCTGGCCCGGATCGCAGCCTCGGCCACCGCCGGGGTCGATCCGGCGATCATGGGAACGGGCCCGATCCCGGCGTCGCGCAAGGCGCTGGAAAAGGCCGGCTGGACGGTCGCCGACCTCGATCTGGTCGAGTCGAACGAGGCCTTTGCGGCGCAGTCGCTCTGCGTGCTGAAGGAGCTCGGGCTCGACCCGGCCAAGGTCAACGTCAACGGCGGAGCCATCGCCATCGGCCATCCGATCGGCGCCTCGGGCGCGCGCATCCTGACTACCCTGCTGCACGAGATGAAGCGGCGGGAGGCGAAGAAGGGCCTCGCCACCCTGTGCATCGGCGGCGGCATGGGCGTGGCGATGTGCGTGGAGCGGCCCTGAGGCCAGCCCTGAGGCCAGCCCTGAAGCCGGCCGTGGAACTTGCCTCGGGATTGGCCCTTTGGGGGGCTATTCCGGCGTGGGGATGTCGAGGCTGGAGCGGCGGCCGTTGGTGTAGCATTCGCAGGCGGCGCGCTCGAGCGCGGCCCGGTCGAGGATGGTCACGCGGCCGCGGGAGTAGCTGATCGCACCCGCCTTCTGCAGGCCCTGCGCCGCCTCGTTGACGGTGGTGCGCTGGGAGCCGAGCAGGCTGGCCAGATATTCCTGGGTCAGGTGAAGGGTGTCGCCGTCCAGCCGGTCGTGACAGCGCAGCAGCCATTTGGAGAAGCGTTGGTCGGCGCGGTGCAGGGCGTTGCAGGCGCCGGACTGTTCGAGCTCGCCCTGGAGGCCGGCGGCGTAGAGGGCGACGACCAGTCTAAGGTCCGGACGTTCGTCGCACAGGGCCCTCAAGCGAGTGACGTCGATCCGGCGGGTTTCGCCGGGAGACTGGCCGACCAGACGGGAATAGGTGCGCACGGGCACGTTGATTGCGCCGGGGGTGGTGACGCCCTCGCGGCCGACCATGAAGGTCTCGACGGTGCGGCCGTCCTGCATGTCGGCGACGGCCGATATGATGCCGCCGAGCACGAAGTGAACGTGTGCGACCGTGTCCCCCGCCTCCGCGAAAACATGACCCAATTCAAACTCGAATGGGGTCGAGGCGGTGAGGACCGCGGCGCGGTCTTCAGGGGACAGACGGTCGAGCAGGAGATTACGAAGCGTGGCCGAAGGCATCTTCGCCGATTAGGGGAAAGCAGAATGATCCGTCCGCCGGAAATCGACTTAGCCGGATCAAGGCAATCGCCTTGCAGGTGTTAACGCCAGGCTGAACTGGCCGTTCCGCTTCGCACCGCTCAGGCCGCGTTGGCGGCCTTCGACTTGAGCTTCTCCTGATGCGCCCGCATGCCGGCGGCGATCAGTTCGGCGGCCTCGCCGGCGTCGCCCCAGCCCTTGACCGTGACCGACTTGCCCTTCTCCAGATCCTTGTAGCGGGTGAAGAAATGCTCGATCTGCTCGACCAGGATGGCCGGAAGCTGCCGGTAGCTGGCGATGTCGGTGTAATAGGGGTTCAGCTTGTCGACCGGCACGGCGAGGATCTTCTCGTCGCCGCCCGCCTCGTCTTCCATCTTGAGAACGCCGATCGGGCGCGAGCGGATGATGCAGCCCGGCACCACCGGCGTGGGGTTCAGCACGATGACGTCGCAGGGGTCGCCGTCGTCCGACAGGGTGTGCGGAATGAAGCCGTAGTTGCCCGGATAGTACATGGCGGTGTGCAGGAAGCGGTCGACGAACAGGGCGCCGGAGGCCTTGTCCATCTCGTATTTCACCGGCAGGCCGCCCTGCGGGATCTCGATGACGACGTTGACGTCCCAGGGCGGGTTGGGGCCGGCGGGAATGGCGTCGATGTTCATGACGGAGCTCGTCTATGGTGCAGTGCGGTACGGGGAGGCGGGGGTGATAGGCGCGCAACTTGCCGGAAGCAAGGCGGACTTGGCCCCGGAAGTTCCAACCAGCCGTTGGGGTGTCCCGGCGCCGGTGCTAGTGAGCAAGGAGTGAGCAAGGAAAAGACGGTGGTCGGCGCAGCGGCTCCCCCGCCGCCTGCCGGCACCGGCACTGAAGAGAGTTCAGGATGACGATCCTCGAAGGCGCGGCGCTGGCGTTGTTCTTCCTGTGCTGGCTCGGCTACGGGCCGCTGCTGGCCGTGCTGGCGCGGCGCAGCGGCTCGCTGAACGACGACATGCTCGTGGTCCGGCGGGCGTGGATGATGGCGATGACGCATCGCGAGGTGCGCATCGTCGACAGCCAGCTGATGGGCCACACGATCAATTCGGCCGGCTTCTTCGCCTCGACCAGCCTGCTGCTGATCGCGGCGGTGGCCAGCGTGCTGTTCGGCGGCGACCAGGCGCTGCAGGGCGTGGCCCTGATCGACGAGGGGGCGGCCTCGACCCGGCTGCTGGAGGCCAAGCTGGCGCTGGTGCTGCTGTGCCTAGCCCGCGGCCTGCTCGATTTCATCTGGTCGATCCGCCAGATGAACTACGCCCTGGCCCTGATCGGGGCGGCGCCGGAGCTGCACACCGAGGCCGACCGGGTGGCGCTGGGCGAGGCGGCGGGCAGCCTGCTCAATCCCGCCCTCAGCGCCTTCAGCCAGGGCGTGCGGGGCTATTATTTCGCCCTCGCGGCGGCGGCCTGGCTGTTCGGGCCGCTGTGGCTGGCGATCGGCGTTGTGCTGGTGTTCTGCCTGCTGGTCTGGCGTCAGGCGGCCTCGCCGGCGGCGCGGGCGGTGCGGACGGCGCGCCGGCTGCTGGAGCCGCACCTGCCGGATCGGTGAAGCTGTTTCGCACTCGCGCACCGTTGCGGGTGAAGTTCACCGCTGAAATCGGTTACAGGATGGATATCGGGCTGGAACTTGTCGTTACACGGCGTGAACACGGGTGTGAATTCTCTGGTTGACGCGTTGTGCACCGCACACTAACTTGATCTTCGACGCCCTCGCGGCGTCATGCCCTTCCTGGGCGTTTCCTCCCTAAAGACTTTCATGCCGCGCCCTCGGGCGCGGCTTTTTTTATGTCCGGCCGAGCGGCGTCCGATCGGCGAGCAGGTCGTCGATGACGCGGGCCACGCCTGCGGCGCAGCGCGACCAGCCCGGACCGGGCCGCAGCGTCGCCTCGTCGAGGTAGAGGGCGCGGTTCAGTTCGATCTGCACGGCGTGGAACCCTTCCGCCGGCCGGCCCCAGGCCTGTGTCGTCCAGCCGCCGGAATAGGGCTGGTTCAGCGCCACCCGCCAGCCCAGGGCCTCGAACGCCCGCCGCAATCGCCGGGTCAGGGCCACGGCGCAGGACGAGCCATGCCGGTCGCCCAGCACCACGTCGGGACCGCGCGCGCCGCCGGCGCCCAGGGTCGCCCGCGCCGGCATCGAGTGCCAGTCGACCAGCACCGCCTCGCCGTGCCGGGCGTGCGCCGCCCGCATCAGGTCGCCGAGGGCGGCGTGATAGGGGGCGTGGGTGCGCCGGACGCGGTCGCGGGCCTCGTCCAGCCCGAGCCGGCGGCCGTAGAGCGGACGGCCGTCGCCGGTCAGGCGGGGGATGACGCCATAGCCGGCGGCCGTTCGCGGCGAGGCGGCCCGGGCGTCGAGGCCTTCGACCAGCGCCGGGTCGAGATCGGCCGGGTCGCGGTTGAGATCGACGTAGGCGCGGCCGAACCGGCCGAGCAGCAGGGCGGCGCCGCCCTCGCGTCCCGGGGCGATGAGCCGGTCGACGAGGGCGTCCTCGGCGCTGCGCAGGCTGGCGGCCTCGAGGCCGGGCGCGGCGCCCATGTCGGCCGGATAGAGGTCGCCGGAGTGGGGCGAAGCGAACACGAACCGGCCTGGAGTAGCGGGCAGGACGACGGTGAAGGGGGCCTCGCCCGCCTCGTCCCCGCCCTGTTCCGGTCCGTCCGCCATGGCGGCTGAATAGCGTGTTTCGCGCATCGATCCACAGGTTCGCGCATGGGCGGCGCTTCGCCGGACCGGTGATTTTCATGGCGGGTTTACCGGTCGGGTCGTAGCCTCCGGCCAACAAGACGGGGCGAAGAGACTTTATGGCGCGCATTCTTCTGGCCGAAGACGATCACTCGCTTCGGGGATTCCTGACGCGGGCGCTCGAACGGGCCGGCCATTCGGTGGTCGACTGCGAGAACGGCGACGACGCGATAGACGCCCTCGACCAGGGGCCGTGGGATCTGCTGCTGACCGACATCGTCATGCCGGGCGCGGACGGCATCGAGGTGGCCCGCGTCGCCGCCAGCCGTCAGCCCGGCATCCGCATCATGTTCATCACGGGATTCGCCGCCGTCGCCCTGTCGGCGGCCCAGGCCAGCCCGCAGGCCAAGGTGCTGTCCAAGCCCGTCCACCTGCGCGACCTGGTCGGCGAGGTCGAACGGATGGTCGCGGCCTGATGCCAGATGAGGCGCTGACGCTCGCCGCTTTGAGCGAGCGTGAGCCGGTTTTGGGCCTTGCGGATACCAAACAGGCCGGGTTATAGACCGCGCCTTCCTGCCCCCGGGGGTGACCCTGGGGCCGTCTCGGCGGACGCGTAGCTCAGCGGGAGAGCACTTCGTTGACATCGAAGGGGTCACAGGTTCAATCCCTGTCGCGTCCACCATTCCTTTCAACGCTTTAGCGGTTGCGGCGGTTTTGGCGCTGACCAAAACCTGGCCAGATTGGATCTGCGCGGCTTGGGACGGCTTCATGCTGCGCCGCCGGACGCTTCGAAGAGGCCTGCACCTCGGCCGAAAAAGCCTTCCGCGACGTGCCCCATTTCGTGATGTCGGCCGCGGTGATCGCCTCAAGCTGCGCCTTGTCAGGGCGCATGGAGGACGCCCGTCGGGCGGCCAGTGATCTGCTCAAGCTCGACGCCACTTTGAGCGCGACCATACTGCGCCGTCGGCTGCCGTTTCGCCGGGCGGAAGACGCCAATCGCTTCGCCGAAGGCTTGGGCAAGGCTGGCTTGCCGATCTGACTGCCAGCGCCGCCTGAAGCCCGGTGCGGTCCGCTTGGGGCCAGAAGCGGTCCTTCACTCATAACCGGCAAGCGAACCTTCGAACCTCGGCTCCTTCTGCGGAAACAAATTCGGCAGGACGCGGCGGACCACGCCGGAGTATCTTCCCGCTCACGCCCGGAGTGCCCCGAGAGCCGACCTGTAACATGAACGAAGCTGCTGATTTCCTGTTTCGCTGCAACCCGGAGCCGGGGTGGATTCATGATCGCGAAACGCTCCGCTTCCTCGCGGTGAATCAGGCCGCTGTTGCGCGATACGGTTTCTCCGAAGACGAATTTCTGCGGATGAAGACCCCGGATATCGAGGTGTCGGAAGACCTGCCCCGACAGATGGCGCCCGATGAGACGGCAAACCCCGAACCGCAGCACCTGGGCAGGCAGCGGCACAGATTGAAGAGCGGCGAGATCATCATCGTCGAGGTTCGCACGCTGCCAGTCTCGTTCACGGGACGACCCGCCCAGATCGTGTCGGCGCGCGACGTGACGGAAATGGAGCGGCTGGAGAAAGCCGTGGCGGACCAGCTGCGCAAGGAACGCGAGGTCTCGGCGCTCCTGTCCATGGCAGGACGCGTGGCCCGGTTCGGCGGCTGGCGAGTCGATTTGCTCAAGAACGAAGTGGTGTGGAGCGCCGAAACGGCCGCGATCCATGAGGTCGCCAATGAGCCGACCACGGTCGCAACCGGCCTGAACTATTATGTGCCGGAGCACCGGCAGATTATGGAGACCGCCTTCCGCGCCTGCATTGAGGATGGCGTCCCCTTCGATCTTTTCTTGCAGATCATCACGGGGAAGGGGCGGAGGATCTGGGTCCGCACCATTGGTGAAGCCGAACGGGATGCCAACGGCTCCATCATCGCCGCCTGGGGCGCCTTCCAGGACATCGATGAACTGGTCGCGGCGCAAACCCGCTCGGAGGCAACACAGAAGCGGCTGGCCGAAACCCTGAACAGCGTCTCCGAGGGTTTCATGGTGCTGGACCAGGACTGGCGGCTGACCTTCCTGAACCGCGCCGGGGCGGAATTCTTGATGCAAACCGGCCAGGGAATTATCGGACAGTCGATCTGGGACGTGTTCCCCGAAGCGCGAGGCAGCCGGTTCGAGGCGAGCTACCAGACGGCCGTCGCAACGGGGGAGGCGGTGACCTTTGAAGAGTTTTATCCTCCCCTGGACCGATGGTTCGAAGTCAGGGCCCACCCGACGCGGGAGGGTCTGGCAATCTATTTCCGCGATGTCACCGATCGTCATCACTCGCACGAGGCTCTGCGCCTCAGCGAAGAGCGCTTCCGCCTCGTGACGACCATCACCAGCGATGTCATCTGGGACTGGAACCTTGTCGATGACTCCATCTGGTGGAACGAGCACATGGCGCTCAAATTCGGGCATCAGACGTTCGACGTGCGGGAGGACGAGCATTTTTGGGAGAACCGCATCCATCCTGAAGATCGGCCGCGTGTGCTGGCCCGGATCCGATCCGTCCTGGAAGGGAGCGCGGCGGAGTGGTCCGACGAATACCGGTTCCTGAAAGCGGATGGCTCGGTCGCGCATGTGGTGGACCGGGCGCTCATCCTCCGCGACGCTTCAGGCGTCGGACAGCGCATGGTCGGCAGCATGACCGATGTGACCGCCCGGGTTGCGGTCGAGGCGCAACTTCGGGAGGCTCAAAAGCTGGAAGCCGTGGGCAAGCTCACCGGGGGCCTGGCGCATGACTTCAACAACCTTCTGACGGTCGTTATCGGGACGACGGAGGCGCTGGCGGAGCGCCTTGCCGGCGACCCCGAGAGCATGATGCTGGCGGAGACGGCGGACGCGGCGGCCCGCCGCGGGGCTGAGCTCGTCAGCCGATTGCTGGCCTTCGCTCGACAGCAACCGCTGGATCCGAAGAGGATCGACGTCGGTCGACTGCTCCGGGACTTCGACCCCATCCTGCGGCGAACCTTGAGCGAGGATGTCGATCTGGAGGTCGCCGAAGAGCGAGGACTGTGGGAGGCCAACATCGACCCGGGCCAGTTGGAGGCGGCACTGCTGAATCTTGTGATCAACGCCCGGGATGCAATGCCGGGAGGGGGACGGTTGGCGATTCGAGCCAGCAACGCCTCTCTGGACGAGGATTGCGCACTCCTGGAAGAGAGCGTGTTCGCCGGTCAGTACGTGAGGGTGTCGGTATCGGACACGGGATCGGGCATGCCTCCGGAGGTCGTCTCGCGCGTCTTCGAGCCCTTCTTCACCACCAAGGACGTCGGCAAGGGCAGCGGTCTGGGCCTGAGCATGGTGTACGGGTTCGTCAAGCAGTCGCGGGGGCACGTAAAAATCCAGTCCGAAGTCGGCGAAGGGACAACCATAAGCATCTACCTGCCGCGAGCCAGGCCCAGCACGCCAGAGGTGGAGGAGGCTCCCATGCAGGCCGCCGCGCCTAGCCCGGGACACGAGCGAATTCTGGTGGTCGAGGACGACCCCATGGTGCGCGAGCACGTCACACGCCAGCTTCGCGGATTGGGCTACGCTGTCACGGAAGCCAACGACGGCTCCCAGGCTCTTGAACGCCTGGAGCGCGGCGAGGTCTTCGACCTGCTGTTCACCGATGTGGTCATGCCGGGCGACATGAACGGCCGCGACCTGGCTCTGGCCGGGCAACGAATTCACCCGGGCCTGAAGGTGTTGTTCACCTCCGGCTACACGGAAACAACAATGGTTCATCACGGGCGCCTGGATCCGGGCGTTCGGCTGCTGAGCAACCCTACCGCAGGCGGGATCTGGCCGAGCGGATCAGGCTGATCCTCGACGAATGAGTTGCACCTGGGGAACCTACCTGGACCGTAAAGGTTCTGTTTACGAGTCGCGTTCCTAGGGTGCCTCAGAGGTGCCATGCCGTGTCCGAGTTCCCGCCTGTACTCCAGCAGAAGCTGGTGCTTATCATCGAAGACGACCAGGTCCTTCTGAAGACCTTGGCGACCTGGTACGCGGCCGCGGGATGCAGGGTGATGACCGCCCCGGACGGCAAGGCCGGCTTCATGAATTTCGAACAGATCCGACCGGATCTGGTCGTGACCGACATCATCATGCCTGATCGCGAGGGCATCGAGACTATCATGGCGATGAAGGGCCGGGATGCGACGGTGCCCATCCTCGCCATTTCGGGCGGCGGCCGGCTTGGCGCCACCGAGTTCCTGTCGCTGGCCCTTGGTCTCGGCGCCGACGCCGCACTCGCAAAGCCCTTCAGGAGCAGGGAAATCCTCGCCGTCTCGGCCAATCTGCTGGGGCCGGCATCAAAGGCCGCCTGATGGCCCGGCGCCTGACGGGCCGCGTCGCGGAGCGTCTGAACGCCACTGTGCACGGCGAGGGCGACGCCTGGCTCGTTCTGAGCCACGGCTTTGGAACGTCGCAGGCGGTATGGGAGCCGATCATCAACCGGTATGGGCGCCACCGCCGGATTCTGACCTATGACCTGGCTTACATCGAACAGTCCGGGCGGGGCTGTTCCCTGTACGGGAGCCCTTTCGACCTACGCAGACGATCTCATCGCGCTTCTGGACGAACAGAACATTCACGACGCCACGGTTCTCGGGCACTCCGCCAGCGGCATGATCAGTTTGCTCGCCGCGGTCGTCGAGCCAGCATTCTTCCGCGATCTGGTGCTGCTCAACGCTTCGCCGCGTTATCTCGACGACATCGACTACAAGGGCGGCATGACGGCGGAGGAGTTGGAGGCGAACTTCGCCGCGATCAGGCAGGCCTACGCCGAGTGGGTGCTTGCCTTCGCGCCCGCGGTCACAGCGGCTTCAGAGGGGCCCGGACTGTCCGAGTTCGTGAAGGGGCTTCTGGGCCTCCGGCCGGACGTCGCGGTCACCGTCCTGCGCAGCATCTATGACGCCGATCTGAGGCGCCTTCTTCCAGAAATCTCGTGCCCCGTGGAAATCCTGCAAAGCCGCGTCGACGTGGCCGTGCCGGTCGAGGTCGGTCAATATATGGCGGCGCGAATCCCCTCCAGCCGCCTGGTGCTGCTGGACGCTGAAGGGCATCTCCCGCATCTGACGGCGCCTGCACGCCTCTGGCCCGCGCTCGATGTCGCGCTGCTCGGAGGAGCCTGATGCCGGAGAGATCGCCGTCCCCGTCGATGCTCTCGGAGGCGCTTCAGCAGGAGGCTCGCCAGATTGGCGCGGCGCTGATTCTCGTCGCAACCCCGAGGCGGGACCTGTGGCGGGTGCTGGGCGCGTCGGAGCCAACCCTTTCAGAACACCCGGACCCGATCCATCTTTGGTCCCGGCTTGGCGCCGCTGGAGCTCCGGGCGCGGGGCGTCCCCCAGCGATGGTCTGCAGCCTGCTCGGCCGGAGACCTGTCCACACATGGGTTTCCCCGCCTTCGACACAGGGAGGCGCGGTCGTCGCCGTCTATTGGGCGGAAGCCACCGGGACAGGTACCGAAGATCTCAGGTCGATGACGGCCCGGGCGATGGCGGCTGTGGTGGCCGCGCCGCCTCGAGCCTGGGGCGAGGCGGGCCCTGATCTGCTAGCGCGGATCATAGAAGCGCTGCCCGTCGGACTGATCTACTTTGACAGTGGGTGGACCAGGGTCGTCGCGAACCGCTTCGCTCGCAAGCTCCTCGATCTGCCGCCTGGCGATGCGCATCCGCGCGCCCTGGCCGGGCGGCTTGAGCAGCTCAGTTGTCCGACCCCATTCCCCGAAGGCGTACCCGGGGCGCAGGGGACCGTCGGCGATATTCTCGTCGGGGGACGCCGGTACGCGGTTACCTCCCTTCCCGTCGAAGGACTGTGGGGCAAGGGCGTCGTCTGGCGCATCGAAGACGTGACGGAGGCGAGGGCCGTCCAGGCGAAGCTCGACGAGGCGAAGCGCAACCTCCTCCTGTCCCAGGTCTCGGGGGGTATCGGACACGAGTTCAACAACCTGCTGTCGCGGGTGATATGTCTGGCCGAGGACATACAGGGCGAGCGGGATCCGGGAGCAGTGCGCCAGCGCGCCGAAACCCTGATCGAGACAGCGGAGCGAGGAGCGGAAGTCGTCCGAAGACTCATGACCTATGCGGGCGGCGCCCTGATCGACGTGCGGTCGGTGAGCATCGCCCTGGCGCTGGCGGACTGGAAGGACGGGCAGAACGCCGAAGATCTCGCCGTCGATATCGATGGCTGCAGCGCGATGGTTACGGTTGACCCGGCTCTGTTCCGCGCGGTTCTCGACGAACTGCTGGCGAACGCACGACAGGACGGCGCATCCCGGATCGAGGTCTCCTGCGAGAAGACGCCTGACGGCGCCGCTCTCGACATAATCATCGCTGATGACGGGCCCGGCATGGACGCGGCCACCGCGGCGAGGGCCACCGAACCGTTCTTCACGACCCGCCCGGTCGGCGCCGGGGTTGGCCTCGGCCTGAGCATGGTCAAGGGTGCGCTTGACCAATGGGGCGGACGACTTCACATCGCGTCCCAGACTGGAAAGGGGACCACGATCAGACTCACGTTGCCGACGTCGGACGCGCCCCTCGCCGCTGAGTCATAGGGCGATGAATCAAACCAAGAGCATATCGACGTCAATCGGCGACCTGTTGCGGCACGCTGGGGCCTCGGGCGCCGCGGAACGGGGCCAGGTCCACATTGTCAGCGTAGCGCCGATCCGCGAAGCCGTGGGCGAGCGGTGGGGACGCCACGAACCCTTGGTCGAGGATTTCGTGATCCGTTCGTTTCGACGAAGCGCCCGCGACGACGACTTCATCGTCAGGGTCAACGAGGCGGATTTCATTCTCATTCAGCCCAGCCGCGAGCCGATGGCTGCGCTGAGCCGCGCCTCGCAGCTGATGAGAGAAACCCTGAGCTACTTTCTCGGCGTCGTAAAAGCCGAGCATATCCACATCTCCATCGTGGACCGCTTCGACGGACAGGGCGTGGACGCGACACGCGTCGGCGAAGGCGAGTTGGCGAAAGCGGCGCTGGAGCGGTCCGTCGATCTCTCATCCAGCGAAGATGGCTCGGCGCCATGGGAGAAATTCGGCGTATCCCGGCCGCCACGGAAGGTCGTGTCGATACGGCTGTCGGATGGTGCGGACCTTCAGGCGGTCTTCTTTCTCGATCCCGTATGGAACATCGCCCAAGGCGCCGTTGTGTCGTTCGTCGCCCGAACCGTCGCCGTTCAGGCAGGACCCGACGGACAGCTCATGCCAATCGCGCAGGGCTCGATGACCCCAAAGAGCTACGCCTCGCTCGCTGCAAAGCGTCTTCGGTTCGTCCGGGAGCTGGCCGGCGATTCCGCGGGCGCCACGCCGGGGATAGCCGTCCACGTTCCCTTGTCGTTCAATTGCCTGTCGCACTCGGGCTCACGCATGAACGTCCTGGCTGAGCTGAAGAAGATGGCGGCCGCCGAGTGGAAGTCCCGACTCTTCGTTGAGGTCACCGACGTCCCGATAGCGCTTCCCCACGTGCGTCTGACCGAAATCATCGCGCAGCTGAGGCCGTTCGTCAGGGGCGTCCTGGTCCGACTGCCTGAAGGCCCGGTCGATCTGCTGCGGTGGGATCGTTGCGGCGCGATCGGGATGATCGCCACCGTCGACCCTGCCCAGACAGAGCGGGCGATGATTGCGCGCATTGGAAAGTTCGCCGAGGACACCGCCAGGATCGGCGTTATCGCCAGCCTTTATGGCGTACGGACCCGCAGTCTGACGCTCGCGGCCTGGGCCGCCGGCGTTCGCCTGTTGTCCGGGGACTACGTGGCGGAAAAGTACGGAGACGCCGTGACCGCCCAACGGTTCGTTGCGGAAGATCTGTACCGGGAGTGACCCGCCCCGCGCTGTGGGCGCCACGAGCACGGTGCTGCGTGGGCGGCTCGATTTCTGCATGGCGAGGCGACCGCTCCCGCCGCCGTCCCTGGCGAAGGGGCCCGAAGGCGGAACTTCCCAACCTCCGCATTGAGTCAGGAGGGTGCGCACTGGATTTAGGTGCCCGTGCCGACGAGATCCTGCGCATTCTGGCTTGATACTGAGCTTTCGAGCAGCTCGAGGTTCCCAGACCGGCCCCGGCGAAGCGTGGATAATGAGTGTCCGTAGCGTCCCTGGCCAGCCGATATCCTGTTTCGCGTGGCGCTAGGTCTCTCCGCTCGGATTCTTGCGGTCGACCCGGTCGAGGCGAAGGTCCATCGGCTGTCCCCCAGGAATTGGACCACCTTATTCCCCGCGAATTGGATATTTCGCCAGTCCGTCTCCGCGTCTAGCGTCCGGGCGTCGGGGGCGTCCAGCCAGCGCGCTCGAAGAACAACCCTATCGAGTTCATACGACACGCCCCTGAAAGACGTGCCGGCGACCGCCGCAGGCCACCCTTCGCCGATGACGGCGGCATCGTCGCCGGGCCACCTGAAACCGCAGCAGGATATCGCGATGCCGCGCAAGATCGTCGCCACGGACTACATCTCGCTGGACGGCGTCGTTCAGGATCCCGTGGGCATGGAGAATTCCGGCCTTGGGGACTGGACCGGCCCTTTTCGCCGCGGACCGGAGGGTGACCGCCTCAAGCATGAGGAGCTGATGGCCGCGAGCGCGCTCCTGCTGGGGCGGATCACCTATGACGGCTTCGCGGCGGTCTGGCCTCATGTTGACGATCCGGAGGGCTTCGCCGAGCGGATCAACAGCCTGCCCAAACACGTCGCCTCGCATACCCTGGAGACGGCGGGGTGGCGCAACTCCCGCATCATCGACGGCGATCTGGTCGAGGCGGTGCGCGCCCTCAGACAGGAAGACGGCGACGGCGACATCCTCATCTACGGCAGCGCGTCCATCGTGCATCAGCTCCTCCCGCACGGGCTGATCGATGAGTTCCGGCTCATGGTCTATCCGGTCCTGCTCGGCCGGGGCGTCCGCCTCTTTCCCGAAGGGCGGGCGGCGCGACTGACGCTGACGGACCATGTCCGTCTGGGCGACGGGATCATGCTCCTCACCTACCAACCCGCCCCCACGGAGTGAAACCCGCTCGTCCCGGTCCGCGCCGGACCGTCGCACCACCCTGGAGTCAAGAAAATGAAGGCTCGACTGCTTCCGGCCCTCGCCCTCGCACTCGGCGCCCTGATCGCCGGTTCGCCGGCCGAGGCCTGGGCCCAGACCGCCCGGACCGACGCCGTCTCCGCCCCCCCCGAACGGCGCTCCGGGGTCGCGGTCTCGTCAGGCGTCCGCATCCACTACGATGTCTGGGGTGATCTCGACTCCGGCGTCACCCCCCTGATCGTTCTGCACGGCGCCTACATGTCCGCGGATGCCATGACGCCGTTCGTGGAGCGCTTCGCGCGGACCCGTCCGGTTATCGTGCTCGATCAGCGAGGGCATGGCCGGACGGGCGACGCGCCGGGGCCGCTCGCCTATGAGGCGGGCCTCTCAGAGGCTTCTGTGAACGAGAGGTTTCGTTCCGCTCGGCGAAAGACCGGGATGGGAAGTTGCCGCGAGGTCGCACGGCTCATCCTCGCCCAAGAAAATCGTCACGAAATTCCAGAGCTGGTTCCCAGTGGTCCGAGCGCCGATGAACCTCGTCGCCTGGACGCGCCCTGAGGCGCGTCGCTTTTTCGACGATGGAAACCTCTCATGATTGTCGCAACCCTGCTCGCGTCCGCGCTTCTCGCACAACAGACGTCCGTACGGCCGGGACCTTTGAGAGCCGGGGCCCCGCTTCCGACCGCGGCCCAAGCCATGTTCAATGCGCCCTCGGTGCCGGACCTCGCCGCGCTGCACGCCGAAATGGCGGTGGGTCCGGTTGACCCCGCCTGGACGGCCATGACCGAGCGTGGTCTGACCAGCGCATATGAGCAGGCGGCGGCGCCGGCGGACTTGAACTACTGGATGTCAGTTGCACTGCCACGCTCTGTGAAGTGCTGGGCGTCGCCGGTACGGACCTCCCATGGAGCCAAATTCCACAGCTCCTAGAGTCGCTTCAGGGGCAGGAGGTGAAGGAGGCCGCCCGCGGCTTGGGTCTTGAGAACGTGGTGCAGGGATTCGGAACGCCTGGCGTCGCTGACGCTGCTTCCCCGTTTGTGTTCGCTGTCTATTGGCGCCGCGCGTCCTGAGGGGGGGGGGGTCCAGCAACATGATTTTCGAGGCGGGTCCGTACGGCGTGGTCGCGCCGCGTTCAGGATGCCGGAAGGCGCTGGGAACGATCCTCCACCCCAGCTGGCAAGCGAACCTTCGTGCCTCAGTAGCTCAACGTCCGCTCCCGACCTATTGCGGACACCACGACCCGTTGCTGTCGTGATCAAAAATATCGAAAAGAGGCCATGAAGACGAGACGCGCCGTCTGGTTGGCTCTGCCACTTGCCCTGTTTGGCGCGGGGTTGATCGGGTTCGTTTTTCTTGGGTTCGGCGACAACTTGGCC
>NZ_DASPLR010000030.1:0-155358 GCF_035627475.1 Brevundimonas sp.
GCGACGGTCATGCCGTATTCGTCGCTGCCGAAGGCCAGGCGATCCAGGCCCGCCAGTTCGCGCAGGTTGCCGATCACGTCGAAACCGCCGCCGCCGGCGACCGAGGCCACGCTTGAGGCCAGCTGCGCCGCCTCCACCCCCGACAGCTGGGAGGCCGAGCGGCCGAACAGGATCTGGGCCAGGATCTCGTCCTGGGGCAGGACCGGCTGGGAGGTAAGGGTCAGCTGCGGCCGCGCCGCCGTGCCGGTCACCCGGATCACCGCGGTCAGCGACGGGTCCTCGCGCACGGCCCGCAGGTCCAGCCGGATGTCCTCGGGCCGGGTGCTCAGCGTCACGCCGCCGGTGTCGTCGAAGATGAAGCGCTTGCCGGCGAACTCGTAGTCGCCGCGCACGATCCTGGCCTGGCCGGTCAGGACGGGGTTGGCGGTCGTGCCCGTGACGTGGGCGTTCACCGACATGTCCACGTCCAGGCCGCGCCCGCTGATGATCACGTTGCGCGGCGCGCGCAGCTTGATGTCCAGGGCGATGCCCGGACCCCGGGGGCGGGTGCGGGTGGCGAAGGAGTCCTCCCGGATCGGACGGTTGATCTCCACCACGTCCATCCGCACGACGCCGGTGGGCGTGGGCGGGTTCGGCGCGATTTCGGCGCTGTTCACCAGCAGGTCGCCGGTGAGGCGGATGCGGCCGTCGGCGGCGCGCTCCATGCGCACCGGACCGCTGGCGCGGGCCGTGGCGATGTCGTTATCGATCACCTCGAAGCGGTCGAGCGTCAGGTCGAAGCTGGAGGCGCCGCCGCTGCGGAACTCCAGCCGTCCCTGGCCGGTGACCGTGCCCGGCGTTCCGCTGCGGCCGTCGTTGGCGCTGAACTGGCGGATGACGGCGACGTTGCGCTCGAAGGTGGCGTCCAGGGTCAGGGCGCGCAGCGCGACGCCCGAACTGGCGTCGTCGAAACGGCCGTTGGCCACGGCGGCCCCGCCCTGGATCAGGGGGTCATTCAGGGTGCCCGACAGCCGGCCATTGGCGTCGACCTGACCGCCGAGGCTCTGGTCGCCGCCGAGGACCAGGTCCCACACCGGCTTGATCTCGCCCTTGACCGAGAATTCGCCCGACATCGGCCGGTTGCGCACCACCGCCAGCCGGAGCGGCGCGGCCGAGGCCTCCACCGGCAGGACCAGGGTGGTGTCGGCGCGCACCCCGCCCTCGTCGAAGGCCGCCGCGACGACGCGCAGCTGGTTGTCGGTCAGCTGCGCCCGGATGGAGCCGTCCACCGCCAGGTTGCGCGGGCCATCGGTGCTGCGAGCATCCTCGAGCGTGGCGTCCAGCGAGCCGGCGAGGCGCTCGCCCCGGCCCGACATCACCAGCACCCCGTTGATGCGGCCGGCGAAGTCTTCGCCGATGGCGCCGAGGTCCACACCCGTCAGGTCTGCCCGGGCGTCGAAGCCGGCGGCGGTCTGGCGCGCGTCGGCCAGCAGGCGGCCATTGCCGAAGCCGAGGTCGAGGTGCGCGGTGCGGTTTTCGCCGGAAAGGCTGACGACCGCCGGCTGGAGGGTGCGGAAGACTGCCCGCCGCAGCTGGCCGTCGCCGCTCAGGCTGACGGTGTGGCCCGTGTCCTGACGCGCGTAGACGCCCTGTCCCTCGAACTTGACCGGCATGGCGCCGGCGACGTTGGCCGAGACGATGAAGGGAAGCCGCGACAGGGTGCCCCGGCCGCTGAGGCGCAGCGCCCGGAACAGGTAGTCCGAGCCCCGGAAGCGCAGGTTCTCGCCGGTGACGTCGATGATCGCCTCGGCGTTGGAGGGGCCGTCGGTCAGGCGGACCCGCCCGGCTGCGAACCCGGACTCCACGAAGGCGCCGGCGCTGGCCATGAAGGTCAGGTCGGCGCTGGACGGGTTGCGGCCCTGGAGGGCCAGAGACCCGCGCGCGTTCAGCCCGCCGGCGTCGACGAACAGCTCATCCAACCGCACCCCGTCGCCGATGAAGCGGAAGGCCGAGCGCGCCTCGGCCGGACCGTAGTTGCTGCCGGAGGTGACGGCGATCCGGCCGTCATAGGCCCGGTTCTGGCGCGTGAAGCTGAGCGTCACGTCGGCCTGGGTCAGCGTCATCGGACCGACGTCGATCTCGGCGAACTTCGCCTTCAGATCGGCGCGCGGCTCGCTGAAGGTCCCGGTCAGGGCGCCCGAGCCGCTGGCGTCGCCGGCGATCTCCACCGGCCCCGCCTGGAACGGCCCCCTGGCCGTCCAGTCCAGCGCCAGACGCATGCGTCCTCCGGGCTCCAGCAGGCCCTTGGCCGACATGCGCCCCGCCTTGCCGTTCAGCACGGCCTCGCGGATCGAGGTCGTTCCGGACTGGTAGGCGCCCGAGGCCTGCAGCCGCGGCTCTGGACCGAGCAGCCGGTCGAGCTGGGCCAGGCCCGACGCGAACTTTCGGCCGCGCGCGTCGAAGCTGATGGTCCAGGGCTGCCCCGAGCGGGACTGGCTGGCGTCGAAGGTCCCGCCGAGCGCGCCGCGAGCGCCCTTGCGCATCACGGCGATGTTCGTCAGGTCCGCCTTGCCCCGGAACGACAGCCCCCCGGTCAGGCCCCGGCTCCCGGTCCCGTCAACCCGACCGGCGGCGCCGTCGATCTGCAATCGCTCGAACAGCCACCGTCCGTCGGTCAGCCGGGCCACCTCTACGTGGGCCTCGGGGCGCGCGCCCAGCAGGCGCGGGATCACGCCGGGGCCGCCAGCCCCAACGCCGTCGAGATCGCCATCGATGTCCCAGCGGCCCCGGTTCTGGACGAGGTCGACGGGCCCGGACAGGCGCGCGAGCTTCACGCCCACCAGTTGCGGCTGCTCCAGACGGGCGTTGCCGCGCAGCCGCCAGCGCCGGGGATCGCCGGACCACTCGCCCTCGAACGCGCCCGCGCCGCCGACGGTGAGCCCGGCCAGCTGGGTGGCCGAAGCGGTGGTGAAGTCCACCGGCATGGGTCCGACCGAACGCATGGTCTTGCGGCTGACCAGTCCGCGCGCCCGGGCCGACAGGTTGTCGGAGCGGAACACGACGCCAAGCCCGAAATCGTCGCCCCGCGCCTTGCGGGCCGCCAGGCCGAAGGCGGCTTCCGTGCCGAAACGGCGCGCCAGGCCGTCGAACAGGTCGGATCCGGCGAAGGAGACATAGCCCGAGGCCCGGGCGTTTTCCTTGCCCCAGGTTCCGCCTGCGCGCAGGGGCTCGAAGGTTCCGGTGCGCACCACCGCCCCGAAGACGCCGGCGCCCTCCTCGCCGGCCGACCGGACGGCGGCGACGAAGGGGCGGTCGGGGGAGTAGCCCAGAGCGCCCGCAAGCGGACCGCCGCGGCGCTCGAACGCTACGAGGTTCACGCGGGGCGCCTTGCGCGTCGCCAGCACCGCGTCGGCGGAGAGATAGTCACCCGGCCGGCTGAGGCTGATGGCCTTGACCTTGGCCGCCTTGGCGCCGGCGCGGGCGATGTCGGCCTCGCCCGTCACGGCCCAGCGGCCGTACTCCTTGCTGAAGCCCTCCATCAGCTCGACCTGGACGAAGAAGCGGTCGATATCGATCGACAGCGGCATCGGCTTGGGCGGCTCGATCTGCGGATCGATCTGCGGCCGGCGCAGCAGCCGAACCGTCCGGGCCGAGACCATGTCGGCGTGGAACCGCCGCTGCACCAGGGCCGTGTAGGTCCAGTCCACCCGCACGTCCCGGGCGTCGAGCCAGACGCCCTTCGCGTCGGTGACGGTGACCCGGTCCAGCGAGAACCTGTCCCACAGGTCGCCCTTCAGGCCGTAGACGTTGATCCGGCCGTAGCGCCCCAGCTTCTTGCCGTTGACGAAGGTGGAGACCAGGTCCCGTCCCGCCGGCGACAGCACGCCGTAGCGCCCCACCCCCAGAGCCACGATCACCAGGACCAGCGCCGCGGTCGCCGCCATGAGCAGCCAGAACGCCAGGCTGCGCCGCCGCCGCGCCTTGACCTCGGGCGTCGTCGTCTCCGGAGGCGTGACGGGTTCGTCGGTCAAAAGGCTTGTCCGAGACTCACGTAGACCTGGAACGCCGCCTGGTCGTTGCTGCGGTCCAGCGGGAAGGCGACGTCGGCGCGAATGGGGCCGAAGGGAAGCTTGTAGCGGACGCCGGCGCCCACCGCGAAGCGTACAATGGAGAAGTCGGGGATCGCCTCGGTGCCGACGGAGCCGCCGTCGACGAAGACCGCCGCACCCCAGTTCCCGAACAGCTCGCGCCGAAGCTCGACCGAGGTCTCCACCAGCGACACCCCCCCCAGCGGACGGTCGCTGCCGGGCAGGCGGGGACCGATGCCCTGATACTCGTAGCCGCGCACCGAGCCGCCGCCGCCGGAATAGAAGCGGTAGGCCGGCGGCACCTCGGGCACCCGGCCGTTCAGGATCGCGCCCATGCGCAGCCGGCCGGCCGCGACCGTGCGGCCGCCGCTGTCGAGCGGCAGGTAGATCGAGCCCTGGGCCTGGGCGCGGGCGAACCACAGGTTCTCGTCGCCGAGCGCGTAGGCGGGCTGCACGTCGGCGGACACGCGCCAGCCGCGCTTGGGATCGAGCGGGTCGTCGGAATAGTCCAGCGCCAGGCTGGCCGGGACGGAGATCACGGCGATGTCGCGCTCCAGCTTGGCGGGCAGGAGGGTGACCGGATCGATCTCCAGCTCGGCCGATGTGCCCAGGTCCACGAGGGCGCCGTAGCTGAGGTAGGAGGTCTTGCCGATCCGCTGCTTCAGGTCGGCCCGCAGCAGCAGCGCCTCGCGATCGTAGGCGTCGGTGAGCTCGCGGATGAACTCGGTCGACAGCACCAGCGTCTGCGCCGGCTTGCGCCAGTGGGGCAGGGACAGGCGGGCGACGGCCCGCTGCTGGATCTCGGCGAGGTGCGCCTCCAGCGTCAGGGTGTCGGCGCGGCCGAGCCGGTTGAAGCGGTTCCAGATCAGGTCGACGCCGGCGCCCTCGCTGGTGGAATAGCTGGCGCCCGCCTCGAGGGTGGTCTTCGGCCGGTCCGCCAGGCTGACGACCACCGGTCGCAGCCCGTCGGGCGTGGTCTGTTCCTTGGGCGCCAGGGCGACGGTCACCGAGTCGTAGACCTGGGTGTCCAGCAGCCGGCGCTCCAGCTCGGCCACGTCCTCGGGGTCATAGACCTCGCCCTCGCGCCAGGGGGCCAGCCGCTGGACGTAGCGCGTGCGGGTACGGCCCTCGGTGCTCAGCTGGATGCCGTCCATGCGCACCAGGGACCCCGCGTCGATCTGGTAGGTGGGCCGGACCGTGCTGTCGGCGTGGTCGACCACGACCCTGCGGTCGGCGGCGCGGGCGTCGGCGTAGCCGCGGACGGTGAGGGCGGCGACGGCGCGGCCCTCGGCCGCCAGCACGTCGGCTGCCCGGCCGGGTTCGCCCGGTTCGAGCTTGAGCGCCGCCCTGGCCGCATTGGCCGACGGTTCATCCGGTGCGGTGGCGATCCACTCCACCGTCGGGTCGTCGACGAGGAACCTCTGGCCGGGCGTGATGCGCACGATCGCCTGGGGAGGATCGCCATCGCTGACGTCCGGCTCCACCTCATAGGCGTAGTAGCCCTCGGAACGCAGCGCCGCGATGGCGTCCTCGGCCGCCGCGGCGGCGCGGCGGCGGGCCTGGAAGCGGGTCTCTGCGGGGTCGTCGGTCTCGCCGATGGCGCGCTCGATGCGCCCGCGCAGGTCGGCGTCCTCCACGCCCTCGACCACGGCCTTCGGCGCCGCGTGCGCCCGCGCGGAGGCGCAGACCACGCCCAACGCCGCCAGGCCGGCGAGCACGAAGCGAATGCGTCCCAAGCACCTTCCCCAGATCGCGCGCGGCTCCCTCCCTCGGGTATCCCGCGCGCCCTACGGAGCACTTAACGCGAAACGGCCGAGGTGGGTTCGAAAATCATCCCGGGAAATGCAGGCGTCAGGGGGCGAAATCAGGGCGTGAAGGTTAACGGCCCATCCCGCCTCGAATTGCATACGGCCTTTGTCAGTCGTGACCTCCGAGGAGCTCGCCTAGGCTCCGCGCAACATCGTTCTGCGAGAGGCCGCCATGTCCGTCCCCACGACCGCCACCCCGATCACCACGCCGCCCGCCGGCCAGTCCGACAGCTATGGCGAGATCATCGCCGCCGCTGACGGCTTCTGGGTGGTCTTCAACCGCACCGAAGGGACGGGCTCCGGCATCTTCGCCCAGCGCTATGACCTGGAGGGCGAACCCGTCAGCGAGGCGATCCAGGTGGCGCCGATCGCCTTCGGCAACGCCGCGGGTCCCGAGGCCGTCAGCCTGCCCAACGGCGACCTCGTGGTGTTCTACGTGACCTTCACCGACGTGTTCGCCGTCACCATCGACGGCGACACCGGCCAGGCGTCCGCGCCCGTGCTCATCAACGACCAGGCCTACGACAACATTCATGACGTGGTGCTGCTGGACAGCGGCGACATCGCCATGGTCACGAACCAGTTCGGCTTCCCCGTGGTCATGAACGTGCAGATCATCAGTCCGGATCTCAGCGAGATCGGCCCCCGCATCCCCATGCCCGGCGCGGAGTACATCCCCGACGCCTTCGCCTACCTCGATTTCTCGATGAACAGCTGGAACGACGGCGGCATGATCGTCTACGTCGACCGCGACGACGAGCAGCTGTACGGCCAGGCCTTCGGCGCCGACGGCCAGCCGGAAGGCTCACCCTTCCAGATCAACTCGACCCAGCGCGCGCCCTTCTTCCTGTCCGACAAGATCATGGTGGAGCCGCGGGTGCAGGAACTCGCCGGCGGCGGCTTCGTGGTGATCTGGAACGACGTGGAGGACGTCGAGGGCGACTCGACGGACCAGAGCACCTTCGAGGTGCGCGCGCGGGTGTACGACGCCGCGGGAAATCCCGTCGGCGACGACTTCATCGCCAACGAAACCACTGCCTGGAACCAGTCCCGGGCCGAGATCATCGCCCTGCCGGACGGCGGCTTCGTCCTCGGCTGGACGGCTTCCGTCGACGTGATCAACAAGCAGCACGTGATCCGCTACTTCGACGAGAACGGCAATCCGACCTCCGGCGAGATCGTGATCAGCGAAGGCGCGTCGGCGGCCGTGGGCGAGGATGTCGAGTACGCCCTGCTGGCGGACGGCTCGGTGGCCCTGGTCTACCCCGGCGAAGGCGGGAAACTGTACGTCGACGGCTTCACCCCCGAAGCCCCGCCGCCTGGGCCCACGCCCGGCGCCGACGTGCTCGAAGGCACGGCCGGGGCCGACGAGATCGACGCCCTGGCCGGGAACGACATCGTCCACGGTCTGGCCGGGAACGACATCCTCCTGGGCAATGCCGGCAACGACCAACTGTTCGGCGACGAGGGCGACGACGTACTGAACGGCGGCACGGGCGCCGACAGCCTGGCCGGCGGGCTCGGCCGCGACTGGGCCAGCTACGAGGGCGCGGCCGGCGCGGTGGGCCTGAACCTGGCGACTGGTACGCACACCGGCGACGCGGCCGGCGATACATTCAGCTCCATCGAGCGCTGGCAGCTGTCCAGCCACGCCGACAGCTTCGTCGGCGCGGGCCGCTCCGACTACGTCTACGGCGGCGACGGCGCAGACACGCTCAGCGGCGGCGCTGCCATCGACCGGCTGTACGGCGAGGCGGGCGACGACACCCTGAACGGCGACGCCGGCAACGACGTGCTGGAAGGCGGCGCCGGGGCGGACACGATCCGCGGCGGCGCGGGCAAGGACGGGGCCAGCTACGCCGGCGCCGCCTCGGCCGTGAGCATCAACCTCACGACCGGCGTGCACACCGGCGACGCCGCGGGCGACACCTTCGAGGACGTCGAGTTCTGGCTGCTGTCCGGCCAGGCCGACACCTTCGTCGGCGCCGCCGACGGCGACGAAGCCCAGGGCGGCCACGGCAGCGACTCCCTCTCGGGCGCCGGCGGCGCCGACTGGTTGCGCGGCCAGGGCGGCCACGACGTCCTGAACGGCGAGGACGGCAACGACGTGCTGGAGGGCGGCGTCGGCGCCGACCAGATGAACGGCGGCGACGGGACGGACTACGCCTCCTATGTCGCTGCGGTCGGCGTCAACCTGAGCACTAACGTGCACACCGGCGAGGCGGCCGGCGACACCTTCAACTCCGTCGAGCGGTTCCGTCTCAGCGGCTTCGACGACAGCTTCGTCGGCTGGGCCGGCGTGGACTGGGCGGCGGGCTACCAGGGCGCGGACACCCTGGACGGGGCCGGGGGCAACGACACCCTGAACGGCGGCATCGGCGACGACGTGCTGATCGGCGGGAGCGGGCGCGACAAGCTGATCGGCGAACTCGGCGACGACACCCTCACCGGGGGCGCCGGCGGCGACTTCTTCAAGGTCACCAACGAGGGCTTCGGCGACGACGTGGTCACCGACTTCGAGAACGGGCTCGACCTGATCGCCGTCAGCGGCTTCGCCGGGGCGGAAGACTTTTCCGACCTGGCGCTGTCGACCAGCAGCGAGGGCTGGGCGGTGGTCACCTTCCCCGACGGCTCGACCCTGACGCTGGAGGGGGTGGCCCAGGCCGACATCGACGCGGCGGATTTCCTGTTCGCCTGATCTCCCCCGGGATCAGGATCGGGCGGCGGCGTTGACGCAGGTCGGCGCCGCCGCTACCCCGCCCTGAGGCGCCCGGCGATGTCCGTTCGGGCCGCGGCCTTGGCGGGGAGGGCGGCATGGCGACGACCGTCACCTTGAACCTGACACCCGCGGCCGACGCCGGGCAGGGCCTGCACCGCCGGGCGGTCTTCCTCGAACACCCCAGCTCGCCCGTCCGAAATACGGTCAGCCGCGAGGTGATCGCGGCCTTTGGACCGGACGTGTACCGCTCCACCAACCTGGGCGAGACCTGGGCGGCGGTGCGGGTCGAGGGATGGGCGCCGTCGACGGTCTACCGCTGCTTCACCCTGGAGGACGGCAACCGGGTGGTGCAGACCCAGGAGCCGGCCGCCACCTTCCTGGTCGATCCCGACTTCAACCTGATCTCTCCCTGCGAGACCGGCGCCCACAACTGGCACGGGACCTGGTCGGTCGATCAGTCCGCAGCCGGGGTGGTGATGTACGCCGAGTACGCCTCCGCGACCGAGCGCCTGCACGTCTGGCGCTCGAAGGACGGCGGGCGAAACTGGGACACGGCGCTGGAAATCCGCGGCATGACCGGCGCACGCGAAGACGCCGACGCCCGCCACTTCCACACCTGCCAGGCCGATCCGCATCAGCCCGGCCGCTGGATCGTATCCACGGGCGACCACTTCACCCACTGCCGCGTCTGGATCTCCGATGACGAGGGCGACAGATGGACCGAGGCGCCCGCTCCGGTCGCTCCGCCGGGGATCATCGCACCGCGCCGGGCCCGCCAGCTGCTGCGCTACACGGCCGTGATCTTCGAGCCGGACGTGGTCTGCTGGCCCACGGACGACCTGCTGGAGCGCGGACAGGCCGGGCTGGTCGTCGCCGACCGGGCCGAGCCTACCCGCATCCGCGCCGTGCTGCCGCTCGGGCCCAACGAGATGCGATCCTACGTGCGCATCGACGACCGCTTCGGCCTGGCGATCGCCCAGGCCAAGCACGACACCGACAGGGCCGAGGTGTTCCTGACCGAGGACTGGCGCTCGGTCATCCCGCTGCCGGCGATCGAGAGCCCCGACGGCGCGGCGTCCGCCTTCACCCGTTCGGTGTGCAGCCGCATGGCCGTGGACGGGGTGTTCTTCTCCTTCGACGACAGCGGTTTCGCCGGCTACGGCTGCCGAACGGCGCGGTGGGAGCTGAAATTCCGCACCCGCTCGCCCTCCCCGGCCGAGGCGCCCGACGGCGGCTGCAATATCTGCGCACCGGGCGCCGAGCAGCGCATCGCCGAGGGCTTCCCGGAAGAGGTGCGCCGGGAGGGCGATCCCGAGGGCTATCAGGTTCGCGGCGGCGTGCGCGAGGAGTACGTCTGCCCGGTGTGCAAGTCCCGCGGCCGCATCCGCGCCCTGCACACCCTGCTGGCCCAGGCGCGCGGGTTCCTGCCCACGGACGGATCGCTGCTGCTGGTCTCCGGCAACAAGCAGGAGCAGCGGTTCCTGGCGAAGACCTTCCGCGAGGTGGTGCACGTCTCCCTTGTGGGCGACCACGACGACCCCAACTGCATCCTCGGCGTCGACATCCGCGACATGCACCAGGTGGAGACCGGCCGCTTCGACGCGGCGATCGCAGCGGGCGTGCTCGACTATGTGCCGGAGCTGGACAAGGCCCTGCGCGAGGTCGCCCGGGTGCTCAAGCCCGGCGGCGTGTTCCTGTTCTACATCCAGCCCTACCGGGTGGTCGATGACCCCAGGGCGACGGTGCGCGTGACCCACCACAACGCCCTGGCCCACGAGGCCTATGCGCCGCAGCAGGGCGGTCAGACCGGCATTCCGAACTGCGTGTTCGGCCGCGACTGGATCAAGCTGACGGCCCGTCGCACCGGCTTCGCCATCGACGACTACCCGCTGCAGGACTCCGCCAGCGAGCTGCGCTTCACCTGGTTCATGGCCCGGCGCCTGCCGGACAAGATCAGCTGACCGCCAGCGGCTTGCGCGCCAGCCACCAGCCGACGACGAGGTCGCTGACCGGATCGCGCAGGTCGTGGGCCTGGACCTCGAACCCGGCCGCCCGCGCCGACGCCTCGATGAAGCCGCGGCCGAAGCTGCAGGTCGGCAGGGCGGGCTCCACTCCGGCCGCGGTCTCGCGCGGCGGGCGCACGCGCACGGTCGCGGCGGGGTCGTACAGGATGTGGCCCGGCGCGATGTGGAAGACGAACACGCCGCCGGGCTTCAGCACCCGCTGGATCTCCGCAAAGGCCCGGTCCAGCTCCGGCACGTGGTCCAGCACCGCCGACGCGGCCGCCAGGTCGAAGGCGCCGGAGGGCGCGTCGGGCATGGCGCGGATGTCTGTCCCGACGATACAGCCCGGGTCGCCCAGGTCGCCCTGCAGCGACACGTGGGTCAAGCGGGCGAAGCGCTTGCGCAGCAGCCGCTGCTCATGCCGCAGGCCTGCCACCAGCAGGGCATGGCCCTCGGACGGCAGGAAGGCCCGCGCCTGGGAGATAAGGGACGCGAAGGTCCGCGTCCGCGCCCGCGACGAGCAGGCGGGGCACAGGTAGTCGGTCGGCGCCTCTGCCGGCCCCTTGAACCGCTCCGGAACGGCCGGCGCGCGCACCACGCCCGAGAGTCCCTCGTCCAGCGCGGGCTGCACCGCCGGCTGGCAGATGTTGCAGGTGCGGGTCAGGGGTTCGGTGTCCGTCACGGCATGGCTCTCCTGCGCCCATCTAGGGCAGGCGACGGCTCTGGCGCCAGTCCGCGCCTGGGAAAGGAGACTGCTTCGGCGACGTCACCAGGCCCGGAAAGGCTTGGTGAGCCCCCTGGGACTCGAACCCAGGACCCTCTGATTAAAAGTCAGATGCTCTAACCGGCTGAGCTAGGGGCTCCCCGAAGCGGCGCGGACCATAGTGGCGCCCGCCGCGCGCCGCAAGCGGTTCCCCGTGAAGGCGTTGTCATTTGCGTGAAACGCGATTCCGTGGTGAGGCAAGCGACGGGAATGGCGGGGAGAATTGCCGGTGCGGCGGGGTCTGATCGTTCTTGTCTGCGGCGCGCTCGCCTTGGCCGCCTGCCAGAGCACCAAGCGGGCGGCGGTCAGCACGCGGGACAACGTCGGCCGCGGCGCCGTCGGCGTACGAGCCGGCATCGGCGACGCCGTCACCGCGCCGCTGGAGGACCTGAACCTCAAGCGCACGAAAATCCCGGCCATCCTGCTCGACGCCGAGGAGAACCCCTACAGCCTCGACGGCATGGAGCGGTGTGAGGGCATCGCGGCCGAGGTGGCCCGGCTCGACGACGCGCTCGGTCCCGACATGGACGAGCCGCCGCCGCCGACCCCTACGCGCGGCCAGGCCGCAGCCGACGGCGCCGCCGACCTGACGCTGAGCGCCGTGCGCAACGTGACCACCGACGTCATCCCCATGCGCGGGTGGGTGCGCCGCCTGACCGGCGCCCAGAAACACTCCCGCCACGTCCAGCGCGCCATCCGCGCCGGGACCATGCGGCGCAGCTATCTCAAGGGCGTAGGCATGCAGAAGAACTGCCACCCGCCGGCCGCGCCGCGATGGTTTGTGCCGCGGACGCAGGTGCGGATGGAGCGGGCGCGACCGTCGCGGACCGCGCCGGTGCGGCGGCGGTAGGCGGCGGCTGGCTCCCGCTCTCCCTTGGGAGAGCCAGCGAGCCCTTGCGCAGCAAGGGGAGCGGGAGAGGGTCCGGTGAAGGGCGCTGCGTCGCGCGCGGCCCTAAACCCTCCCCCGGGTTCGCCTTGCGAACGCCGGGCCCTCCCCAGGGAGGGCAGGACCCAAGCCGCGCGTGCAGTTCAGCCCTTGCTCCGCTGCCCCTGCACGAACGCCTTCCGGTAGGCCTCGAACCGCCCCTCCGCGATCGCAAGCCGGACCTCGGCCATGGTCTGCTGGAAGAAGGCGATGTTCCACCAGCTGAGCAGGACCTGGCCCAGAATCTCGTCGCATTTCACCAGGTGGTGCAGGTAGGCCTTGGAGTAGTCGCGGCCTGCGGGGCAGGCGCTGGTCGGGTCCAGCGGCTCGTCGTCCTCGGCGAAGCGGGCGTTCTTGAGATTGATGGAGCCCTCGCGGGTCCAGGCCTGGCCGTGGCGTCCCGAGCGGGTCGGCAGGACGCAGTCGAACATGTCCACGCCGCGCGCCACCGCCTCGACCAGGTCCACCGGCTTGCCCACGCCCATCAGGTAGCGCGGGCGGTCGGCGGGCAGCATGGCGGCGCTGAAGTCCAGCGTATCCATCATCTGGTCGTGGCCCTCGCCGACGGCGAGGCCGCCGATGGCGTAGCCGTCGAAGCCGATCTCGAGCAGGCGCTCGGCCGACTCCCGGCGCAGGTGCTGATACGTCGAGCCCTGCTGAATGCCGAACAGGGCCTGGGTGCCGCGCGTGCCGAAGGCGTTCTTGGACCGCTTGCCCCAGCGCGCGGACAGCTCGAGCGCCTCGCGGGCCCGGGTCTCCTCGGCCGGCCAGGAGACACACTCGTCCAGCTGCATGACGATGTCGGAGCCAAGCAGGTCGGCCTGGATCTCGATCGAGCGCTCGGGCGACAGGACGTATTTGGAGCCGTCGATGTGGCTTGCGAAGGTGACGGCGTCTTCCTTGACCTTGGAGATGCCCGAGAGGCTCATCACCTGGAAGCCGCCGGAGTCCGTCAGGATCGGGCCGCTCCAGCGCATGAAGTTGTGGAGCCCGCCCAGCCTCTTCACCCGCTCGGCGCCGGGACGCAGCATCAGGTGGTAGGTGTTGCCCAGGATGATGTCGGCTCCGGTCTGCTTCACCTGGTCGACGGTCAGCGCCTTGACCGTGCCGGCCGTGCCGACGGGCATGAAGGCCGGCGTGCGGATGTCGCCGCGAGGGGTGCGCAACACGCCGGTGCGGGCGGCGCCGTCAGCGGCGGAGATCTCGAAGGGAAAGGCGGCCATGGGCCGGGGGGTTTAGCGGAAGTTCGCGGCTAACCCCAGCCCCCGAGCGTGGTGGTGCGACCTCGCCCTTCGACAAGCTCAGGATGAGGTCGAATTCGATGTCAGTAGAAATCCTCATGCTGAGCGTGTCGAAGGACGAGGATTTCGGCCCTACGCCCGGAACAGCAGCGAGCTGTCCCCGTACGAATAGAACCGGTACCCCCCCGCGATGGCGTGCTGGTATGCCGCCCGCATCGTCTCGATGCCGGCAAAGGCGCTCACCAGCATGAACAGGGTCGACTTCGGCAGGTGGAAGTTGGTCATCAGCAGGTCGGCGGTGCGGAAGCGGTAGCCGGGCGTCATGAAGATGCGCGTCTCGGCGGCGAAGGGCGCGATCACGCCGTCCTCGCGTGCGGCGCTTTCCAGCAGGCGCAGCGAGGTGGTGCCGACGCAGACGATGCGGCCGCCGTTGGCCTTGACCGCGTTGAGGGCCGCGGCGGTCTCGGCGCTCACCTCGCCCCATTCCGGGTGCATGCGGTGCTCGGCGACGTCCTCGACCTTCACCGGCAGGAAGGTGCCCGCGCCGACGTGCAGGGTGACCTGGTGGGTTGTGACGCCCCTGGCCTCGAGCGCCGCGATCAGTTCGGGGGTGAAGTGCAGGCCGGCGGTGGGCGCCGCGACGGAGCCGTCGTGGGCGGCGTAGACGGTCTGGTAGTCGGCCCGGTCCTGCTCGTCCTCGGGCCTCTTGGCGGCGATGTAGGGCGGCAGGGGCATCTCGCCGAGGTCGCTGATCGCCTGGTCGAGGACGGCGCCGGCGAGGGCGAAGCGCAACTCGACCTCGCCGTCCTCGCCCTTGGCCTCGATGGTGGCATCAACCCCCGACAGCTCGCACATCTCGGCGGCGCGGCCGAAGCGGACGCGGTCGCCGGGCTTCAGCCGCTTGCCCGGCTTCATGAAGGCGGTCCAGCGGTCGGGTCCCAGGCGGCGGTGCAGGGTGGCCTCGACGTGCACCACCGTCTCCTCGCGCAAGCGCTCGCCCGAGAGGCGGGCGGGGATGACGCGGGTGTCGTTGAAGACGAGCGCGTCGCCTGCGCGCAGGTAGTCGACCAGGTCGGCGACGCTGCGGTCCTCCAGCGCCTTGCCCGGCTTGACCACCAGCAGCCTGGCCGTCCCGCGCGGGGCGGGGCGCAGGGCGATGTTCTCGTCGGGCAGGTCGAAGTCGAAGTCGGACAGGCGCATGGCGGGCGGCATGGGTCACAGGGGTGGGGGAGGTCAAGGGGCGCGGCGGGCGTTGCGGGGCCGAAATCCTTCGTCCTTGACTGCTCCGCGCCTCCCTTCGGGTCGACAGGCTCAGGATGAGGATTTCTACTGAACCCCCGTCAGTTGGGTGGTTATGGCGGCGCCTCTCATTCGACGTCACCCTGAGCCTGTCGAAGGGCGAGGTCGCGGCAACCGGTCGGCCGCTGCTCGTCGCACCATGGGCGCGCCCGCGGAACTGCGTTACGCTCGCCGCCAGTCCGGGGATCGCCATGAAACGCACACTGCTTCTCGCCGCCGCCGCGATCAGCCTCGGCGGCTGCAACCTCGTCTATTCCGAGACCCCGCTGTTTACTGCGGCGGACGCACGCGGGGCGCCGCAGTTCAGGCCCGGCGTCTGGGCCGAGCGCAAGGACGGCTGCGAGGTCGATACTTCCCGCCCCGTCGACGAATGGCCCGAATGCGCGGGCGGGGCTGTGATCACCCCGACGGCCATCGAGGAGAAGGACGACAAGCCCACCAGCACCAACTACCTGCTCGCCGGCGGAGATCCGCAGGTCATGCAACTGGCCGTGGAGCTGGATCCGAAGAAGCCGGCAATCTTCATGTACGCGGGCGTCCGCCCGCTGGAGCGCGATCCGGGCGGCATGATCGTCGAGGCCGAGCTGTGGATCGCCCAGTGCGGCCCGCCGCCGCCCCAGCCTGTCGAGGCGCCAGAGGGGGTGGACGAAGATGCCGCGGAACTCGACGAGGAGCTGTCGATGGCCGACGACGTCGCCGAGGCCGTGCGCGACCCGTTGCTGGACGAGGGCCTGGCGGATGATCTGGCCTTTGCCGACGACACCACAGCCGAGGTGATGGACGGCGCCAACGCCGACTACGATACCGATCGCGCCAGCGACGAGGACGAAGAGCTGGTGAACCGCGCCGCGGAGGATGAGGGCCTGGCCGAGGCCGAGGCCGAAGCCGAAGCGGATGCCGCGGCGGCGGAAGCCTTCACCGAAGACGCCCTGCAGGCCGAGGTGGACAAGGCCATGGCCGAGGGCGTGACGCGCGAGCCGCTGCCGGGTCTGGAGGTCAAGGAGGGCATGTGCCTGGCCCGCGCGCAGGGGCCCGTGCGCGCCGCGGTCGCCGCGAGCCCGCAGTGGGAGAAGAGCCCGCCCAGCCGAATCTACTGGGTCCGCGACGGCGACCGCTGACCCCCCGACAGCCTCAGTCCTCGATGGCGGCGTAGACCAGCGACTTCAGCTGCCGGCGGAGGTCGTAGGCGCTGGACGGCATCAGCTGGGTCATGAAGACGACGGTGATGTCGTCAGCCGGATCGACCCAGAAGTAGGTCGAGGCCGCGCCGCCCCAGTAGAAGTCCGCCGTCGCCGGCGTGCCCGCCGCGACCGGATCGATGGTCATGGCGAAGCCCAGCCCGAACCCCGCGCCGGCCGACGAGGCTTCCGAGAACAGGCCGATGGCCATCTCCTCGAGGGTGCGGCCGCCCTTCAGGTGGTTGCCCGTCATCAGCTCGAGCGTGCGCGGCCCGAGGATGCGCCGGCCGTCCAGCTCGCCGCCGCGCCGCAGCATCTCCGCGAAGCGGACGTAGTCGTCGATGGTCCCGACCAGGCCGCCGCCGCCGGAATCGAACACGGGCGGGGCCAGGTAGGTGCTGGTAGCCGGATCGTCGGCCAGCACCATGCCCTTCTTCGGGTGGCGGTAGTAGTTGGCGGCGAGGCGGTCGGCCTTGTCGGCCGCCACGTGGAACGCCGTGTCCCTCATGCCCAGGGGCTTGAAGATGGTCTCGTCGAAGTATTCGGCGAGGGATTGGCCGCTGATCCGCTCGACCAGGGCGCCGCAGACGTCGCTGGCCAGGGAGTACATCCAGCGCTCGCCGGGCTGAAAGCGCAGGGGAACCTGCCCCAGCGCCGAGATCAGGCCGTCCAGCGACTTGGAGCGGTCGGTGTACTCGCGCAGGTCGGGATAGAAGGCCTCGGTCGGGTTCTCCGGCGGCACGCCCAGGTCGGCCAGGGCCTTGCCGTAGGTCAGGCCGGAGGTGTGGCTGAGCAGGTCTCGGAAGCTGATCGGCCGCCTTGCCGGCTCGAAGGTCATGGCCTCGCCCTCGCCACCGGTCCAGACGCGGTGGCCGCCGGCCCACTCCGGAAACACCTTCGCCACCGGGTCGTCCAGCTGGAACCGGCCCTGCTCGAACAGGCTCATCAGCGCCACCGAGGTGACCGGCTTGGTCATGGAGTAGATGCGGAAGATGGTGTCGTCCGCGACCGGCCTGCCGCGCGCCACATCCATGAGCCCGCCCTGGCCACGCCAGACCGGATGCCCGTGACGATGCACCGCCACCTGCCAGCAGGGCAGCCGGCCCTCCTCGACGTAGCGGTCCAGGAAGGGGCGGATCCGGTCCAGCCGCGCCGCGTCCATGCCCGCGCCCTTGAAGTCGATCTTCACGTCCTGTCCTCCGCTGCTCGCACGTTTGTAAGCGGCGATCAGGAAGGCGGATAGGCGCTAGCGAGCCATCTCGGCAGGCATCTTCGACTGGAACGACCGGCCCGTGTCGTCCTTCACCTCGACCGGGCCGCGGCGGCTGGTGCGGGGGATCATCTTCTCGATGGCGGCGTAGACCTGGCGGGTCGCCGCCGGCGAGAGGGTGGTCAGGCACATGGTCTTCTCGCCCTCGCGGCCCCAGGTGCTGGTGGTGGTGTGGGGGACGAGGTCGGTGCGGCGCTCGACCCAGGCGTCGACCTGCTGGAAGGTCTCGCTGTCGATGCCCATGGCGTAACTGCCGAACACGACGGTGACGTTGCAGCCCCCTTCCGCCGGCATGGGCTCGGAGTTGCTGGCGCAGCCGGCCAGCGCGACGGCGGCGAGCATCGGCGCGATCAGGCGGGTCACGCCTTGCCTCCCATGAAGGCGGGCATCCAGCTCTCGTGGGCCGCCCGCAAGGTCTCCAGCGGAATGCTGAACAGTTCGCGGCTCGCGAAGGCGTCGCCGGCGGCCTCGCCGCAGACGATGGCGTGCACGCCGGCCGCCCGGGCGGCGTCCAGCACCGCGTCGGGGTTCGAGGCGGCGACCAGGTAGCGGCCCTGGTCCTCGCCGAAGAGGTAGGGGTGGGCGTTGTCGTGGCTGGTGGCGTTGAGCGTCACGCCGACGTTCGACGCCAGCGCCACCTCGGCCGCCGCGACCACCAGGCCGCCGTCGGACAGGTCGTGTACGCCGGTGACGAGGCCGTCGCGGATCAGGCCGCGGACGAAGTCGCCGTGCTTGCGCTCGGCGGCGAGGTCCACCGGCGGCGGGGCGCCGTCCTCGCGGCCCAGCACCTCGCGCAGGTAAAGGCTGGCGCCCAGCTCGCCGTGGGTGTCGCCGATCAGGATCAGGGTGTCGCCGGCCTTCACGCGGCCGAATCCCGCGCGGGCGCCGTAGTCCTTCAGCAGGCCGACCGCGCCGACGGTGGGCGTCGGCGGAATGGCCTGGCCGTTGGTCTCGTTGTAGAGGCTGACGTTGCCGCTCACGACCGGGAAGTCGAGCGCGGCGCAGGCCTCGGCCATGCCGTCGATGGCGCGCACGATCTGGCCCATGATCTCGGGCCGCTCGGGATTGCCGAAGTTCAGGTTGTCGGTGATGGCGATGGGCTCGGAGCCCACGGCGGTCAGGTTGCGCCAGGCCTCGGCCACGGCCTGCTTGCCGCCCTCGTAGGGATCGTTCTGGACGTAGCGGGGCGTCACGTCGCTGGTGACCGCCAGCGCCTTGCGGGTCCCGTGCACGCGAACCATGCCGGCATCGTGGCCGGTGGCGCTGTCCGCCAGGGTGTCGGCCATGACGTGGCGGTCGTATTGCTCCCACAGCCAGCGCTTGGAGGCGACGTCGGGGCAGGTCATGACCTTGAGCACCGCCTCTTCCCAGTTCTGGGGCGCGGGCACCTGGCCCGGATCGAGACGCTCGTGCTTCGCGGGCTCGACCCAGGGGCGGTCGTACAGGGGCGCGTCGTCGCTCAGCGGGGCCAGCGGCAGGTCGCACACGGTCTCGCCCTTGTGCTTGAGCACGATGCGGCCAGTGTCCGTGGTCTTGCCGATGATGGCGGCGTCCAGGCCCCACTTCTCGAAGATGGCGTGGCCGTCCCGCTCGCGGCCGGGCTTCAGGATCGCCAGCATGCGCTCCTGGCTTTCCGACAGCATCATCTCGTAGGCGGTCATGCCCTCTTCGCGCTGGGGCACCATGTCGAGGTCGAGCTCGATGCCCACGCTGCCCTTGCCGGCCATCTCGACCGACGAGGAGGTCAGGCCGGCCGCGCCCATGTCCTGGATGGCGGCGACCGCGCCCGTGGCCATCAGCTCGAGCGTCGCCTCGATCAGCAGCTTCTCGGCGAAGGGATCGCCGACCTGCACCGTCGGGCGCTTCTCGTCGGAGTCCTCGTCGAACTCGGCCGAGGCCATGGTCGCTCCGTGGATGCCGTCGCGGCCGGTCTTCGATCCGAAATAGACCACCGACAGCCCCGGCGCCGGGGCGGCGGAATAGAACAGGGCATCTGCCTTGGCCACGCCCACGCACATGGCGTTGACCAGGATGTTGCCGTTGTAGCCCCGATGGAAATTGGTCTCGCCGCCCACCGTCGGCACGCCGACGCAGTTGCCGTAACCGCCGATGCCGGAGACCACGCCCTTGACCAGCCGCTTGCTCTTCTCGTGCGACGGGTCGCCGAAGCGCAGGGCGTTGAGCAGGGCCACGGGCCGGGCTCCCATGGTGAAGACGTCGCGCATGATGCCGCCCACGCCCGTCGCCGCCCCCTGGTAGGGCTCGATGTAGGACGGATGGTTGTGGCTCTCCATCTTGAAGATGCAGGCGTCGCCGTCGTCGATGTCGATGACCCCGGCGTTCTCGCCCGGTCCGCAGATCACGCGAGGCCCCTTGGTCGGGAATTTGCCGAGGTGGATCTTTGACGACTTGTACGAGCAGTGCTCGGACCACATCACCGAGAAGACGCCGAGTTCGACCTGGTTGGGTTCGCGGCCCAGCCGGTCGAGAACGACCTGATACTCGTTCGGGGCCAGGCCGTATTCGGCGGCCAGTTCGGCCATGGTCTTTTCGGGAGCGCTCATGGCCGCGCCTTCTAGCCGCAGACGGCGCCCCTGTCAGCCGTTCCCGGCGGAACATCGTCGCCGGCCCGCCATTCTGTCAGACGAAGCCAACGGAGGCCGCCATGACGGACCAGCCGATCGATCCCGCCGCCACTCCCGCAGACCCCGACGCGCCCGAGATCGCCGCCGACGACGCGGGGGCCAGCGCCGCCGCCGAACGGGCCGCGAAACAGGCCGCCAATGACGACACCGCGGGGGAGAGCGACTGATGGCCCGCACCGGAAGCGAGACCACGCCGACTCCGGCCGACCACCAGCAGATGGATCGCTCCAACGACCCGGAGGTCACCCGGGCGATGGACGAGGCGGCGCCGGAGCAGGCGATGGCCAGCCGCCGGCAGCGCCTGACCGGGTCGGCGGTCGGCGTCGGCAGCGTCGGCTTTGACGAGGACGGGGCGTTCGACGTCGGCGACCCGGAGCACGATCCGCACGAAAATCCCGCGGCGGACTAGCGTTCGATTCTTTCCACCCCCGGCCGCAGCCGGAAGGTCAGGATCACGGCGCCGACCAGCACCGCCACCGCCGCCGCCAGCGCCACATAGGCCAGGGGGGCGTTCCGCGCCTGCTCGGCGACGAAGGCGCCCAGCAGACCCCAGGCGATGGGCAGGGCATAGGCCATCATGCGGAGCCGGAACGTCACGCCGAGGGCGACGAGCGCCACGACGGCGATCGCCAGCATGGCCCAGGCGGTGGGGCTCAGGACGGTCGGCAGGGTCCCGTCGCCGGTCAGGACGGTGAGCAGGTTCAGCGGCGCGGCGACCGTCAGCCAGCCGGCCAGCAGGGCCAGCGGCCAGACCACGAACCAGCGGTCCCGCTCCGTCCGGCCCAGCGCCCGGATGGCGTCGGCGTTGTGCAGCAGCGGCAGAAGCAGGGCGATGAGCGAGGCGAAGATCAGCACCACAGTCGCCGCTTCCCAGTCGAAGGCCGCCGCGACGACCCACCAGCCGATGCCCAGGAAGGCCGCGACCGACGGCCAGCCGAAGCGGTGGATCAGCAGGCTCTCGCCGGTCTGACGCAGGACCTGACGGACCGCATAGGCGAGAAGTCCGAGATAGATCACGCCCCAGATCGAGAAGGCGTAGCCGGCGACCCGGAGCGTCGCATCGCTGTCGGCCGAGAACTCCGCCGGCGTCTGGCCCCAGCCCATCAGCTGCTGGGACTGGCCGACGGCCACGGCGAACACGGCGCTGGCCAGAACGATCAGGCGCCGGGTGATCTGGGCGGGCGTCGGGCGGACGATCGAGGACATGGGAGATCCTGCGGACGAGGCGTCTGCGAACACTACGCGCCGGAAGCCGCTCTGGTTCACCCCGCCGGAACCGGGCCGTCCGCGCCGGGGTTCTGTCTGCAAAGGAGACCGCCATGGCCGACGAATCCACACGCCCCGGAGAGACGCCGCATTTCGAGACCGACACGGTCCAGGCCGACCGGGCCCGCGAGCAGGGCCTCGGCCTCGGCGAGCGGGAGCTGAACGCCCAGCGCGATCCCGGCGGGGTCCGCACCGCCGACGAGGATCCGATGCTCGAGGACGGGGCCTCGCGCACCGTCGACGAGGATGCGCTGGACCAGTCGATCGGGGTTCAGGGCTCGGCCGATGGCGAGCGCCGCCGCGCGGACGATGTCTGACCCTGCCGAGGTGGCGCGGTTTTCGAGTCCGGCGTGCCAACAGTGCCATCGTGCCCCATCGATAATGGCCCTCAAAGCAGTGGCTTAGGTCTTCGGTGGCGATGGCCGGCGGCGGCAACCGTGCCAGATTATGCGAAATTCCGGCCCAAGGAGCGATACCGTAGCGCCACTCATTCCTGACTTGTCAAAGACCCGGCGGCCGGAGAGCCGCACCGTCTGACATGGGACCGGTGGGCCGGCAGTCAAGATTGTCCAAGGAATAAATTCCTTAACGGATCGTCAGGGGCGGACGCGCGCCGGATTGCCGAGGGCCGTCGCGCCCGCCGGGACGTCGCGCGTCACCACGGCTCCGGCGCCGATGATCGCGTCGTCGCCGATCGTCACCCCCGGCAGGATCAGCGCCCCGCCGCCGATCCACACATTGAAGCCGATAGCGATCGGCTTGCCGAACTCGATCCCGGCCGCCCGCTCGGCGGCGTTGCGCGGATGGTCGGCGGTCAGGATCTGCACGCCGGGCCCGATCTGGGTTCCGTCGCCTATGTCGACCTCGCAGACGTCGAGGATGATGCAGTTGAAGTTCAGGAAGACGTTGCGGCCCAGCCGGATATTGTAGCCGTAGTCGCAGTGGAACGGCGGGCGGATCACCGCCCCCTCGCCGACTTCGCCCAGCCTCTGACGCAGCAGGTCGCGCCGCTCGGCGGGGCTGGCCGCGAGCGAGGCGTTGTAGCGCGCCATCCAGTGTTTGGCCGTGGTCTGGTCGGCCTGGAGTTCCGGATCGCCGGGGTTGTAGGGCAGGCCAGAGATCATCTTCTGGCGTTCGCTCATGAACATGGCCGGCTCCCCTCACGCATCCCTGGGGGCGCGTCCTGCGGCGAGTTCGGCCGTATCGGCCGTCCGGGTCAAGTCCGGTCCGAGGTCAGGCGGCCGCGAAGATGCTGCGGAACAGGGTCGCGCCATCGGCCGAGCCCAGCTCTTCCTCGAACGCCCGGTCGGGGTGGGGCATCATGCCCAGCACATTGCCGCGCGCGTTCTGAAGGCCGGCGATGTCCCCGACCGAGCCGTTCGGATTGTCGACGTAGCGGAACACCACCTGGCCCTCGCCCTCGATCCTGGCCAGGGTCTCGGCGTCGGCGAAATAGTTTCCGTCGCCGTTGCCCTGGGTCATCACCACCTCGCGCTGGCCCTGATAGCCGGCCGTGAAGCGGGTCTGGCCATTGGCGACGGTCAGGCTGATCGGCTTGCAGACGTATTTCAGCCCGGCGTTGCGCAGCAGGGCGCCCGGCAGCATTCCCGCCTCGCACAGGATCTGGAAGCCGTTGCAGATGCCGACCACGGCGACGCCCTTGTCAGCAGCTTGCTTCACCGCCTGCATCACCGGCGACTGCGCCGCCATGGCCCCGCAACGCAGATAGTCGCCATAGGAAAAGCCGCCCGGCAGGACGATCAGATCCAGCCCGGACGGCAGTTCCGTCTCCTGATGCCAGACCATCTGGACGGTCTCGCCCGTCGAGCGTTCGATCGCGACCTTGCAGTCGCGGTCGCAGTTGGACCCCGGGAAAACGATGACGGCTGCGCTCATGGCGGCGCCCTTTAGCAGCGTTTGCCGCTCCTGTCAGGGTCTGGCGCCGTCCGGCGTTTCGCTTCGCACCGTGGCGAGGAATTCGGTCATCGCCGCCACGCGCGGCTCGGCCATCCGGCGAGCCGCGGCGGTCTTCAGGCGCGGTGGGATGTCGACGGCGAATCGCTCGATCCGCCCCAACGCCTGATCGTAGTCCGGCCGGTCGCCCGTCGCCGCCAGCAACCGGGCGGCCCCGAGGGCGCCAAGGAAGTCCAGCGCATCGGCGTCGTGAATGGCGAGCGCCTCGGGGCCTTCCGGCTCCTTGTCGTACATATGGCCCAGGATGGCGGCGCGGACGGCCGGAAATTTCTCCATCGGAAATCCCGCCTCCGTCAGGAACGGCTCGGCCAGTTGCACCGAGCGCACGGCGTGGTCCACGCCGGCGACGGCGAACGGTTCGATCCCGCCCCAGTCGTGCAGAAAGGCGGCGGCGAACATCACATCGGGGTCGACCGTCAGCCCCTCGGCCTGCGCCACCGCCATCCCGAACAGATAGTCGCGTTCCGAATGCCGCCAGCCCCAGCTTGGGTGCCGGAAATGCTCATGCGCCTGGGCGTAGACGGCGCGCCGCCATGCGCTGTCCATGGGAATGCCCGCGGGCGTCGCCGTCGCGGCCGCCGGGGCGTCCTGCGTCCCCGCCGCACTCGCTGTAGCCAGAAGCAGCGCGCCCGCCGCGATCGCCTTGACGATGGTTCTCATGCCGCCCCCCCAGAATGGAATTCGCTCAGCCCTTGTTCTCGTAAACGCCCGTGATCGAGGCCTTCGCCAGCGTATGGAAATGCAGGTTGAAGCCGAACACCGCGCCGGAATTGTCGGGCGTTACGTCCAGCTTTTCCGTGTCCACGGCGAAGACGGTGAAGATGTAGCGGTGCGGCCCGTGCCCCGGCGGCGGCGCGGCCCCGCCGAAGCCTGTCTCGCCGAAGTCGGTCCGCCCCTGCACCGCGCCCGCCGGCATGCCGCGGCCCGAGGCGCCGGCGGCCAGCTCGGTCACATCCGCCGGAATATTGGCCACGATCCAATGCCAGAAGCCGGAGCCCGTGGGCGCGTCCGGATCGAAACAGGTGACCGCGTAGCTCTTCGTCCCCTCCGGCGCGCCCGACCATTTCAGATGCGGGGAGGTGTTGCCGCCGGCGTAGACCTGCGCCTCCGGCAGCACGCCGCCGTCGGTGATGTCGTTGGAGGTGAGGGTGAAGGTCATGGCGGGTTCTCCTGCTGGCCTCGACCCTAACGCACGAGCGTGGAGGCCGTCATCATTCGGCTCAGCCCGGATCGACTTCTCGCAAATGACCACCAGAGACGCCGTAGGTGGCGTTCAGGTCCAACACGCGATGTCCAATGATCTCGCGGGCGGCGAGAGACACGACGATCACGAGCAGGGCATTGAAGCGACCGGTTCCGATCAGAATCTGGTCGTATCGGTTGAGGGCGTCGCGATAGACGTAATGCACGTCGTTGAGATGAGGCAGGCCGAGTTCATCGAGATCCAGCGAATCCACGTATGGCCAGATATCGACGATGGCCTCCGCGGATTCCGTGATGTCCCGCATTGGAGGGGCGAAGAACGCGTGAAACTCCGCCTCGGTCAGGTGCTTTCCGGCGGGACCCGTCATCCCCCGTGCGCCGCCTGCTTCGCCGCCGGCGTGAAGGCGCTGTCGTCCATCAGCCCGCCCGCCAGCGCCGCCGCGAACACCACGCAGGCGCCGGCGATGAACAGGGCGATCAGCAGTTTGACGACGCGGCTCACGCCACCTCGATGCGGTAGCTTTCGATCACGGTGTTGGCCAACAGGGTCTCGCACATCCGCTTCGCCTCGGCGGCCGGATCGGCGGCGCCATCGAGGTCGAACTCGATCAGCTTGCCGACGCGGGCGTTGGCCACGCCGGCCCAGCCCAGACCATGCAGGGCGCCCTCGACGGCCTTGCCCTGCACGTCCAGCACGCCCGGCTTCAGGAAGACGTGAACCTTGACCCTCGCCATCAGTGCAGTCCCCCCTGAATCACGGTCGGCATGTCCTTCATTATGCCGAGGCGGCGGGCCACCTCGGTGTAGCTTTCGATGACGTTGCCCAGATCGCGGCGGAAGCGGTCCTTGTCCAGCTTCTCGCCCGTGGTGCTGTCCCACAGGCGGCACGAATCGGGGCTGATCTCGTCGGCCAGAATCACGCGCGAGAAGTCGTTCTCCCAGATCCGGCCGAACTCGATCTTGAAGTCGACCAGGGTGATGCCGACGGCGCCGAACATGCCCGACAGATAGTCGTTGACCCGCACCGTCATGGCCAGGATGTCGTCCAGCTCCTGGGTCGAGGCCCAGTTGAAGGCGGTGATGTGCTCCTCGGTGACCATCGGGTCGTTGAGCTCGTCCTTCTTGTAGTAGAACTCGATGATCGAGCGGGGCAGGGGCGTGCCCTCGTCGATGCCCAGCCGCTGGCTCATCGAGCCGGCGACGATGTTGCGGCACACGACCTCCAGCGGGATGATCTCGACCTCGCGGATCAGCTGCTCGCGCAGGTTCAGCCGCTTGATGAAATGGTTGGTCACGCCGATGCCGTTCAGGCGCGACATGACGAATTCGCTGATCCGGTTGTTGATGACGCCCTTGCCTTCGAGGACCGCCTTCTTCTGGGCGTTGAAGGCGGTGGCGTCGTCCTTGAAATACTGGATCAGGGTGCCCGGCTCCGGTCCCTCGTACAGAATCTTGGCCTTGCCCTCGTAGAGCTTCTTGCGCTTGACGTTCATCATCACGGGTCCGGGCGGGGCTTCGCCAGAAACGAAAATCGCGCGGCCAGCACGGTGGTCTGGGCGGCGCGATCCGGAATCGGGCGGGCGGGAGAATTGGTCGGCCCTCCCTTACCGGAAGCCGGGCTGCGACACAAACGCAGGGCCGTAATGAACCGTCAGGGTTTCCGTTGCGTTCGGCTCCCGGGGAGCTATAGACCTGCTCGACCGCGGCCGCGTTTGGGCCGCCTGACGGAGCCTGCAGACGCCCATGACGACCTTCGACGATCGGGAAAAGGGCTACGAGTCCAAATTCGCCCTCGATCAGGAACAGGAATTCAAGGCGATCGCCCGGCGCAACAAGCTGCTGGGCCTGTGGGCGGCCGAGAAGATGGGCCTGTCCGCCCACAGCGCCGAGGAATACGGCCGCGCCATCGTCAAGGCCGATTTCGAACAGCCCGGCGAGGAAGACGTCTACCGCAAGATCGCCCAGGATCTGGAAGGCGCCGGCCTGACCGTCTCGGAAGGTGAAATCCGCCGCAAGATGGACGAACTGGCCTCCGTGGCCCGCGAACAGATTCGCAACGGCGAATAGGCCCTCCCATCACCTGACCGAGAAAGGCCGCAACCTTTCGGCTGCGGCCCTTCAGGACGGATCGATCGGGGGCGATCCGCCGCCGGCGCGGTGTGGGGGAGGGCGGCGCCGGGGTTCCTTGCCGCCGGTCAGCCAGGCGGCTCCGCGACCGTGTCGACGGCGTGGATCACCCCGTTCGAAGCGATCACCTCGGGCTTGCTTACCCGTGACACCCCGCCCGCGGCGTCCGTCAGTTCGATCGAACCGGCCGCGTTGACCCGCGCCGTCAGCACCCCGCCCTGCATCGTGGTCAGGGCCAGCGATCCGCCGCCCGTCTGGACCCGTTGCACAAGGCTGGCCGCGTCGAGCCGGCCGGGCACGACGTGATAGGTCAGCAGCCGACGCAGATCGGACCGGCCCTCCGGCGTGGTCAGGAAGTCCCGCCGCGCCGCCGGCACCTTCTCGAAAGCCGCGTTGGTCGGGGCGAACAGGGTGTAGGGGCCGTCCCCGTCCAGCGTGGCGGCGATGCCGGCGGTCTGCAGGGCGCTGACCAGAGTGGTCAGGTCGGCGTCCCGCTGCGCCGTCGTCAGCACCGTGCCGGCCGCCGTCGTCCGGGCCGCGGGGGCGGGGGCGGGGGCCTCTTCGGCCCGCTCCGAAACCTGTCGGTCGCAGGCCGCCAGCGTCAGCGCCACGGCGCTCAGCGCGGTCAGCACAGGACGGGTCGACAGCATGGCGCAGCCCCTCTGGCGCCGCCCTCCCGGCAGCTCCACGGGAATAGGACCCGGGACGCGATTTGGATGCGTCAGCGCGGAATTTTTCCGTAATCGGGGGTTGGCGGGAGAGCTATCGGACCCACCGGCCCAGGACCGCCCACGCCGCCGCCTTCTCGCCGAACGCTCGGGCGTGCGCGGGGCTGGAGGAGGGGAGGTCGATCAGGACCGTATCCGTGGCTTCGGCCAGCACCGCCCGGCCCAGCTTCGCCGCTGATCCACCGTTGAAGGCCACGGCGCGCAGCCTCGGGAGCGTCCGCACCAGGCCGCGAAGGTCCGCCGCCTCGGGCCGCCGGATGGCCGCGTCCAGGCTGCCGGGCCGCTCGGCGCTGGCGATGACGTCCCACAGGCCGACGCCGGCCTCGCGCAACGCCGACAGCCGCGCCTCATACGGCAGGGCGGCCAGATCGCGCCCGATCACGCCACCGATCAGCCGCCAGAAGGCGTTCTGCGGATGGCCGTAGTACTGGCCCGCCCTCAGCGAGGCGTCGCCGGGCAGGCTGCCGAGGATCAGCAGCCGCGTGTCGGCGTCAGCGACCGGATCGAAGGCCCGCTTGCGCTCCACGGCCTCAGGCGGCGTCGGCCCCGAACACCCGCGCGAACACCGTGTCCACGTGTTTGGTGTGATAGCCGATGTCGAACAGCGCCTCGAGCTGCGCCTCCGGCAGGGTGACGCGCGCGTCGGCCTTGAGGAAGTCGAGGAAGGCCCCTTCGCCGCGCCAGACCTTCATGGCGTTCTCCTGCACGGCGGCATAGGCGTCCTCGCGGCTTACGCCCGCCTGGGTCAGGGCCAGCATGACCCGCTGGGAGTGAACCAGACCGCCCAGCAGGTTGAGGTTCTTCTCCATATTGGCCGGATAGACGTTCAGCCGCTCGACCACCCCGGCCAGACGGTGCAGGGCGAAGTCCAGATGGATGGTCGCGTCCGGCCCGATGCCGCGCTCCACCGAGGAATGGCTGATGTCGCGCTCGTGCCAGAGGGCGACGTTCTCCATCGCCGGCGTCACCGCCGAGCGCACCAGACGGGCGAGGCCGGTCAGGTTCTCGGTCAGGATCGGATTGCGCTTGTGCGGCATGGCCGACGAGCCCTTCTGGCCCTTGTCGAAGAACTCTTCGGCCTCCAGCACCTCGGTGCGCTGCAGATGGCGGATCTCGATGGCCAGGCGCTCGACGGAGGAGGCGACCACGCCCAGGGCCGCGAAGAAGGCGGCGTGGCGGTCTCGCGGGATCACCTGGGTCGAGACCGGCTCGACCTGCAGGCCCATCTTCCCGGCCACATAGGCCTCGACCGCCGGATCGACGTTGGCGAAGGTCCCGACCGCGCCGGAGATGGCGCAGGTGGCGATCTCTTCCTTCGCCGTCAGCAGGCGGCGCTTCGCCCGCTGGAACTCGGCGTGATAGCCGGCCAGCTTGAGGCCGAAGGTGATGGGCTCGGCGTGAATGCCGTGGCTGCGACCGACGCACGGCGTGAATTTGTGCTCCTTGGCCCGCGTCTCCAGCGCCGCCAGCACGCGGTCGACGCCCTCGACAAGCAGGTCGGAGACCCGCGCCAGCTGCACGGCGAAACAGGTGTCCAGCACGTCGGACGAGGTCATGCCCTGGTGCAGGAAGCGGGCGTCGTCGCCGACGATCTCGGCCACATGGGTCAGGAAGGCTATGACGTCGTGCTTGGTCGTCCGTTCGATCTCGTCGATGCGGTCGGCGTCGAACGTCGCATCCTTGCCCCTGGTCCAGATCGCCTCGGCGGCCTCGGTCGGGATCACGCCCAGCTCGGCCATCTTCGTGGCGGCGTGCGCCTCGATCTCGAACCAGATCCGGTATTTGGTCTCCTGCGACCAGATATCGACGGCGGCGGGGCGGGAATAGCGCGTGATCATGGGCGGCGTTAGGCCGCGTGGGGCGCGCAACGTCAAGCGGGCGATGAGATGTCGATCAAAGTAACGCTGTTATCTGTCAAGCTTCCCGTCTAGGCTTGGCCTTCGGGGACGCGACATCAGAAATCATGAAGGGGCGGATCATGCGGCGAACCATTCAGGCGGCGCTCGCCCTTGTCCTGGCGCTCGGATCAGGCGGGCAGGCGCTGGCCCAGCGGGCGCCGTCCGCAAGGCCCCAACAGGTGACGCCCGCGCCGGCGGCGCCGGTCCGGCCCAGCCCCCGCACGCGTACGCCGGTCGAGCCGCAGACCCAGACGATCGCCCCGGGCGCACTCAATATGATGGCCATGACGGGGTGGACGCCGATCACATCGGACCCGATCCAGGGCGGCGTTTCCGTCGTTCCGGTCGACGGGCAATGGCGGCTGGTCGCCCGGGGGGCGGACGACCGCCTGCGGATCGCCACGGTCAATTCCGCCAACCTGCCGGCGTCCATAGCCTCGGGCGGCTGGTTCGTGACGGACGTCGTGACGCGGTCGGAGCCGAACTGTCGCTCGGCGAGCAACGTTTCGTCCGACGCGCTGGCATGCAGCCATCTGGGCGACGGCGGCGCCGCGGGCCTGGTTTTCCTGAAGGTCGGCTATAACAACCTGTACCAGGTGATGCAGGCGTTCAACCTCGGAGGCCAGGGGGCCGGCTTCCGGCCCACCCTGCTTGCCGGTCCGCTCCATGTGGAGGGCGCGGAATCCGCCGCCGGAGCCGCGGTGGGGTCCCGGACGATCCGCTTCGAGTTGCTCGTCTGGGACGGAAACCTGCGGTCGTTCCGGCTGTTGCGGCATACGCGCGAGATCGGGCCGATTCCGCTGGGGCAGTATGTTCCCAACTACGGGGCGCCCGTGAGGCTCAGCCCGAACGTTCCTGATCAGTGGACGGCAATGGCCCTGGCCTATCCGACCCCGTTCGGCTGCTCCGCCAATGCACGCTGCGCGATCGGCGGCCTGAACGGCGCCGTCCGCATCGTCAACATCACGGCAGGCGAGGGCGCCGAAGGCTTCGCCCAGGCCCCGGCCCAGCAGTCTGTCCTGCCGCCCGTGCCGGGCGGGCTCAGCCGAAATGTCGCCCCCGAACTGGTGGGCTCGCAGGTCGTGGTTCGCAATGCGGCCGGTCGCATCTATCGCGCGGCGTTCGGCGCGGGCGCCTGGCAGGACGAGGGAGGCTCGGCGCGGGACGGTTCAGGCATTTCCTGCGTCGAACGCCAGGGCGGGCCCGTGTGCTTCATCCAGGGCTCTGACGGGCGCATCTACTGGCGCGTGATGAGCTGACCGGGGGCCGCCGTCTCGACGAAGACGGATTCTGGCGGCTATTAGGCAACTTATGGAACTGATCATCGGACCGCGCCTGTATTCCACCTGGTCGCTGCGGCCATGGCTGGTGCTGAAGCGCTGCAAGGCCGACTTCACGGTGCGCGAGATCGACATCTATTCGCCCGGGGGACAGGCCGAGCTGGAGCGTATCTCGCCTTCCCGCCTCGTGCCCCTGCTCAGGGTCGAGGGCGAGACGATCTGGGACTCCATGGCCATTTCGGTGTGGTGCGCCGAGCGGTATCCGGAAGCGAAGCTGTGGCCCGCCGACGCCCATGCCCGTTGGCTGGCGCGGTCGGCGGCGTGCGAGATGCACGGCGGCTTCATGGGGCTGCGCACCGACTGCGGCATGGGCCCGGACCACACCATGGTCGGCCCCGACCGCTCGCCCCCGCCGAAGGGCGAGGCCGTGGAGCGCGACATCCGCCGCATCGTCAGTCTGTGGAAGGAGATGCGCCGCCGCTTCGGCGAGGGCGGGCCCTACCTGTTCGGAGAATGGTCCGTGCCGGACGCCTTCTTCACGCCCGTGGCCACGCGCTTCCGCCATTTCCAGATCGACCTTGCGGCCTATGGCGACGACGGCTCGGCCGCCGCCTATCGCGACGCCCTTCTGGCCCAGCCGGATTTCCTCGAATGGTCGGCGGAAGCGCTGCGTTAACCGCGCACCGGAACGCCGCCTTAAGACAACGCCGGTATCCTTGGACCCTGAAAAGCGCACATGCGTTCAGGCTCAGCCATGTCGATGCCCGTTGAACAGCCCCAACCCCGCCGGCCCAGCCTGATGGTCTATGGGCTGTTGATCGTGATCGCCTGCTGCCTGCCGGCCCTGCTGCTCGCCGGCCTCTAGGTCAGGGCGCGCCGCTGGTCGCCGGGGCCGCGGCCACTTCCAGCGTTTGAACGGGGGCGGGCGGGACGTAATCCAGCGCCAGCGGCACCAGGGTCGCGCCCGACGCCACCGCATCGAGGGTGTTCAGCGGCCGGCCGTTGAGACGCTGATAGATCCAGTAGGCCGCGACGACCTTCTCGACATAGTCGCGGGCCTGCGGCACATCGATCGTCTCGATCAGCAGCAGCGGATCGGCGTCGTGGCCCAGCTTGCGCACCGCCGCGACCATCGGCCCGGGCCCGGCGTTGTAGGAGGCCGCGACCCTCAGCAGGTCGCCATTGATGGCCGGCATGGCCAACACCTTGTTGACATAGGCCTGCCCGAGCCGGGCGTTCACTGCGGGGTCGAACAGCCGGTCGGGCTCGGCCACGAAGACGCGGTCGTTGGCCAGTTCCGCCGCCGTGGTCGGCATCACCTGCATCAGGCCGTAGGCGCCGACGGCCGACCGCGCGCGGGCGTTGAAGTCGGTCTCCTTGCGGGCGATGGCGTAGACCAGCGACCGCTCGATGGTGAAGCCGCCGTCCGGAGCGATCTCGGGTTGGGGATAGCGGTCCGCGTCGATGCGGCGGCCGTCGTCGCTGACGCCCATGACCCGGGGACCCAGGGCGCGGCCCAGCGCCGCCCACAGCTGGCGTCCGCGGTCCGTCAGGGCCGAGCGCAGTCCCGTGCGCAGTTCGTCGCGGGCGTCCGTGCCTCGTCCGACCTCGTAATAGGCCACCGTGCGGCGGGCGCGGTCGTCGGAGCGGATGAAGGCGTTCAGTTCTTCGGCGTCGACGTCGGTCGGCTCGTCCGGCTGCCAGGAGGCGCGCTGCAGGACGGCTCCGTAGGGCGTCGGTCCCAGGTTCTCGATGGTGGGCTCCTCGCCCAGCTGGCGCAGGGCGATCTGGCCGTAGAAGGTCGCCGGCCAGGAGCCCGCCCGGCGCAGCAGCGGCTGAACACGATCCTGCTGACCGGACCGGCCCGCCGAACGCGCGGCCCAGAAGGCGGCCCCCGACCGGACCCAGCCGTCCTCGGTCGGATCATCCAGCACCCGCTCGAAGGCGCGGGTCGCCTTGCCGTATTCGCCCAGCCGGTAGCTGGCCAGGCCAACCACCCACCAGTCGCCGATCTGCTCGCCGAGCGTGACCGCGCCGGTCAGGTCGTCATGGTTCAGGGCGATCCGCGCCGCCTTGGTCGGATCGTCCGCCGAGGCGCCGCCGCCGGCGGCCACCACGCTCGACCAGGTCCGGCCGCTGACGCTGGACGGCCGTTTCGGCTCGGGCGCCCCGTCCGGACGCCGGCGCAGGGCCAGATTGTAGGCCCGCGGCGCGCAGGGCAGGTCGGAATACTCCTCCAGCCAGGCGGCCAGCTCCTCGTAGGTGGCGGAATAGTCGGCGTGGAACAGCCGCTCGAACTCGACCTGGCCCAGCAGCACCCGGTCGTTGGCCTGGCGGGCCGAGGCGCGGGCGGCCTCGAGGTCGCCGCGGCGCAGGGCGTCGAAGGCGGTGGTGTAGCTGAGACGGTCGGCCGGACTCAACGCGGACACGACGCCGCGTCGTCCGTCATCCTCGGCGTGCGAAGGCGCGGCGGCCCCCAGCGCGAGGGCGAACGCCAGAGCGGTCGTCGGCGCGAAAAACGCGCGGCGGAAAGAAATCGGCACTGAAGGCGGCCCCCCTTAGAGCGTCATGCGGATCGTCTCGACTCGATCCACCCGGCGCTGTTCGTTCGGTCGTCAGGCCAGAAAGGCGCCACGGCCCCGGCCCATGTCAAGACGTGACGCCTTTTTGGGGCGGTTTTGAGTCGATCAGATTAACGAGCTTGGCCGTCGGCGAGGCGCGCCGCCAGCGAAAGCATGTCGGCCCAGGCCTGCCGCTTGGCCATCGGCTGGCGCAGCAGGAAGGCCGGATGCAGCGTCGGCAGGGCCGGCGCCGAAACACCGCCCTCGGCCAGCCGCCACTCGCGCCACTGGCCCCTCAGCTTCAGAATGCCCTCGTCGACCCCCAGCACCGCCTTGGCCGAGGCCCCGCCGACCAGCAGCACGGCCTTCGGCTTCAGGAGGGCGAAGGCCCGCTCGACGAAGGGGGCGCAGACAGCCTGCTCCGCCGGCGTCGGGGTGCGGTTGCCCGGCGGCCGCCAGAACACGGTGTTGGTGATGAACACCCGGCCCTCAAGTCCTGCTTCGGCCAGCATCCGGTCCAGCAGCTTTCCGGCCTTGCCGACGAACGGCTGGCCGCGCTCGTCCTCCTCCGCGCCCGGCCCCTCGCCAATGACCAGCACCTCGGCCTGCGGATTGCCCCGCGCGAACACCGATTGCCGCGCCCCCAGTCCCCGCAACGGGCAGCCCTCGAACGCCGCGATCGCCTGACCCAGGGCCTCCAGCGTCTCCGCCCCCGCCGCCAGCCGCCGCGCCTCGGAGACCGCATCCCCCGTATCGACCACGGGAGTCACGGCCGCCGTCGCCTTCGCCACCGCCTTTACCGCAGGCGGCGGTTCGACGTGCGTCCGGTCGACCGGCGCGTCCCCGAAACAGGCGTCGACCCCCGCATCCCGCCAGAAGGCGAGCAGGCTTTCGGTCGCGGCGATGTCCGGGCTGTGCGGGCTCATGGGCGGGTCGGCACAGGGATAGTCCTTGACCACCCTTGCGTCACCTTCCGATAAGCGGAAAACCACAAGACCCCGACGACAACGAGGATTTCAGCCATGGCCGAGGACGCTATCGAAGGCGGCGCGACGAACGCCTGGCAGGAAGCCGTGATCGACAAGCTGCCGCTCGCCGAGGCCCTGACGGGCGTCGAGCGCGAGGTCATGGAGTATGACGTGGTCATCGTCGGCGGCGGCCCGGCGGGGCTCGCCTCGGCCATCCGCCTCAAGCAGCGCGCGGAAAAGGACGGCAAGGAGATCTCCGTCGCCGTGCTGGAGAAGTCGGCAGAGATCGGCGGCCATATCCTTTCGGGCGCGGTGATCGATCCCCGCGCCCTGAGCGAACTTTTCCCGGACTGGAAGGAACGCGGCGCCCCCCTCGAAACCGCGGTGACGAAGGACCGGTTCCTGGTCCTCGGCCCGCAGGGCGAGGCCTCCCTGCCGATGTTCCTGCTGCCGCCGCTGATGCACAACGACGGCTGCTACATCGCCTCCCTCGGCAACCTGTGCCGCTGGCTGGGCGAACAGGCCGAGGCGCTGGGTGTCGAGGTCTACCCCGGCATGGCCGCCAGCCACGTGGTCTGGGACGAGCCGAACGGCCGGGTGAAGGGCGTTGTCGCCGGCGTCTTCGGCATCGACCGCCACGGCAAGCCGACGGGCGAGTTCCAGCCCGGCATCGAGCTGCACGGCAAATACGTCTTCATCGCCGAGGGCGTGCGCGGCTCCCTGGCCAAGACCATCATGGCCCGCCACAACCTGTGCGCTGCGGCCGAACCTCAGAAATTCGGCATCGGCATCAAGGAGCTGTGGCAGGTCCCGGCGGAGAAGCACCAGCCCGGCCTGGCCCAGCACACCACCGGCTGGCCGCTCGACGAGTTCACCGGCGGCGGCAGCTTCATGTACCATTTCGGCGACCGCTACGTGGCCATCGGCTACGTCGTGCACCTGAACTACAAGAATCCGTTCCTGTCGCCGTTCGACGAGTTCCAGCGCTTCAAACACCACCCGTCCGTGGCGGAGCATCTGGAGGGCGGCACGCGCATCTCCTACGGGGCCCGCGCCATTACCGAGGGCGGCTTCCAGTCGGTGCCGAAGCTGTCGTTCCCGGGCGGCGCCCTGATCGGTTGCTCGGCGGGCTTCGTGAACGTGCCGCGCATCAAGGGCAGCCACAACGCCATGAAGACCGGCATGCTCGCCGCCGACTGCGCCTATGACGCCGTCATGGCGGGCCGGGCAGGGGACCAGCTGGTCGAATACCAGGCCGCCTACGAGAACAGCTGGGTCTACCAGGAGCTCAAACGCGTCCGCAACGCCAAGCCGCTGCTGACCCGTTTCGGCACCTCCCTGGGCGGGGCGCTCGGCCTGTTCGACATGTGGTTCCAGACCCTGTTCGGCGGCCTGTCCCTGTTCGGAACCCTGAAGCACAGGAAGACCGACGCGGCCTCGACGGAGCCGGCGTCGAAGCACAAGCCGATCGCCTATCCAAAGCCCGACGGGATGCTGTCGTTCGACAAACTGTCCTCGGTCTTCGTCTCCAACACCAATCACGCCGAGGACCAGCCGGCCCATCTGAAGCTGCTCGATCCGTCGGTCCCGATCCGGGTCAACCTGCCGAAATACGGCGAGCCCGCGCGTCTCTACTGCCCGGCCGGGGTCTATGAGGTGGTCTATGGCGACGAGACGGCGAAGACCGATCCGCGCTTCGTCATCAACGCCCAGAACTGCGTCCACTGCAAAACCTGCGACATCAAGGATCCGTCGCAGAACATCGTCTGGACGACGCCCGAGGGCGGCGGCGGTCCCAACTACCCCAACATGTGACGCGATATGTGACGGGGCCGTAAGAGAGAGGCCTTGCCGACGCCGCATAATCCGGGAAGGGTCCGGGTCATGCGCTTCACATCCCTTCGCCTGCTCCTGACCGGTTGCGCCCTGCTGGCCCTGGCGGCGCCCGCCGCGGCCCAGGACGCGCCGCCCTCCGCCCAGCCTGCGCCGGAGGGCGCGCCGGCCGTAATCGTCGAGCCGGAGCCGGACGTCGCCGCCCTTCCGGTCGAGCCGGCCGCGCCGCCGATCCCGGCGATCTGGGCCCCCGCCCCCTTCACCGCCGACGGCCAGTCAGCCTACGGCCTGTATCTGTCGGGCCGCGTCGCCAGCCTGAGGGGCGAGCGGGAAGCCGGCGCCGAACTGCTGGCTCGCAGCCAGGCCCTGACCCCGGAACAGCCGCAGCTGGGCGGCGAGGCCTTCCTCGCCAGCCTGTTCTCGGGCGACATCGACGCCGTCGTCCAGCTGGCCCCCGCCGTCGCCGACACGCCACTGTTCGCCGGCGCCGGCCGCCTGGCCGCAGTGGTCCAGGCCCTGCGCGACGGGGACGGCGAGGCGGCGCTGGGCCTGATGCGGGCCGAGCCCTTCCCCGACCCCTATGGCCCGGTGAGCAGCTACCTGCTGCCCTCGGTCGCGGCCGCGGGCGGAGACTGGGCGACGGCCCTGCAGCCGGTCACGGCGCCCACGACCCAGACGGCCGGGCTCGTGCTGCGCGACCAGAGGGCCCAGCTTCTGGAGAGCCGCCGCCGCTTCGCCGAGGCCGAGGCCGAGTACCAGACCCTGCTCGCCGCTCCGGACGGGGCGCGGCTGTTCCGCGTGCACTACGGGGCCTTCCTGGAACGCCGCGGCCGGCGCGACGAGGCGCTCGCGGTCTATGCGGCGGCGCTGGCGGGCGACACGCCCGATCCCCGGGCGCTGGCCGCCGGCCGCCGCCTGCGCGAGGGGGGGCGGGCGCCCGCCGCCCGGACGCCGCGCGAGATCGCCTCGGACGCGCTGGCTTTCGCGGCCATGGAGACCAGCCAGGTCGAGGTGCACGAACTCTCGGCCATCTACCTGCGCCTCGCCGAGGCCCTGAACCCCGAGGACACCATCACCCTGCGGCTCGGCGAGAGCCTGATCGCAGCGAAACAGCCGGCCGCCGGCCGCGCCGCCTTCGCCAGGGTCGGCGCCGCCAATCCCATCGTCTACGCCAGCGCCCAGCTTGGCCTCGGCGTCAGCCTCGCCGAGGAGGATCGCGGCGAGGAGGCCCTCGAGGCCTTCCTCCGCGCCGACGCCGCGGCGCCCGAACAGGTCGTCGTCTCGCGCCTGCTGGCCAACCAGTATTTCGACCTCGGACGCTACGAGGAGGCGCTCGCCGTCCTCAACCGCCCGACCGTCAACACGGCCGAGCAGTCGGTCGAACTGCGCTACGATCGCGGCCGGACGCTGGAGCAGCTGGGCCGCATCGATGAGGCCGAGGCGGAACTGTGGACCGCCCTGCAGATGGCTCCCCAGAACCCCGTGCTGCTGAACCACCTCGGCTATCTGTGGGTCGACAGCGGCCGCCGCGTCGATCAGGGGGCCGAGATGATCGCGCGCGCCTTCGCCGCCGATCCACGCAACGCCAACGTCCAGGACTCGCTCGGCTGGGCCCAGTACCGCCGGGGTCAGTACGAGACCGCGGTCGAGACGCTGGAACAGGCCGTGGCCAATCAGCCCGCCAACGCCGAGATCAACGACCATCTCGGCGACGCCTACTGGCAGGTCGGCCGGCGCCGCGAGGCCGGCTGGCAGTGGAACCGGGTGCTGACGCTGGAGCCGGAGCCCGAGCGCCGCGCCGAGGTCGAGCAGAAGCTGGCGACCGGCCTGCCCGGTCCGCCGACGACCGGCAGCCAGCCCTGACGCATGGCGACGCGCCCGGCCCTCGCTCCGGCCAAGGTCAACCTGTTCCTGCACGTCGGCCCGGTTGACGCCGCCGGCTACCATCCGCTCGTCAGCCTCGTCGCCTTCGCGGACGTCGGCGACCGGGTGACCGTCCAGCCGGCTGATCGTCTGTCCCTGACCGTCGGGGGCGAGTTCGCGGCCGGACTGGAGGGGCAGGGCGACAACCTGATCCTGCGGGCCTTGCGGGCGCTCGGCGAGGCGGCCGGCATCGGCGAGCCGCCACTGGCCGTGACCCTGGACAAGGAGTTGCCGATCGCGGCGGGGCTCGGCGGCGGCTCGTCCGACGCCGGGGCGGCGCTCAGGCTGGCGCGCGATGTTCTACGTCTCGACCTCGACGAGGACGCCCTGGCGGATATCGCGGCGGGGATCGGGGCCGACGGACCCATGTGCGTTTATGCCCGCTCCGCCTGGGCCGAGGGCCGGGGCGAACGCCTGACGCCGGAGCCGCGCCTGCCGCCGCTGCCCGCCGTGCTGCTCAATCCCGGCGTCGCCTCGCCGACGGGCGAGGTCTACCGCGCCTACGACGCCGGTCCCGCGGCCGCCGCCGACCGTCCGGCGCCGCCGCCGGCCTGGGACGTCGCCACGGTGATCGGCTGGCTGGCGGGGCGGCGCAACGATCTGCAGGCGCCCGCCGTCCTCCGCTCGCCCGCCATCGCCGCGGCCCTCGAGGCCGCCGGCGACCTGCCGGATGTCCGCCTGGTCCGCATGTCCGGCTCGGGCGCCACGGTCTTCGCCCTGTTCGAAACCCCGGCCGCGGCTGTCGCGGCCGGCGCGCGCCTGTCGGAAAGTCACCCCGACTGGTGGATAAGGCCGACGAATCTGGGTTAGGTGCACCGGCGCCAAGCTTTATGGCCGCATATCGTCGGTATTGTGCAGTCCATCCCTGAATCGCCTTGAGATTACCTCACGATCCCGGATGTTTCGCCGCAACTGACGTCAATATGAAAGTTAGAAAGCCGCTTCGTTTTCATCGGAGCGGATTTCATCATCACGGCCGCGCTTCCACTCTCCCTGCGGCCTCTTGACGAAGAAGAGGGATACTGATGCTTCGCACGACTCTGCTCTCAGCCGCCACCGCGGCCGCCCTGCTGGCCGCTCCGGCCGCCATCGCCCAGACCGCGCCCGCCACCGCGCCCGCGGCTCCGGCCGCCGAAGGGCCTGCTGCCCAGACGCGCGCTGCCCAAACTCCCGCCGCCGCCGGCACCGTGATCGACGTGCTGAAGGCTCGAGGGAATTTCACCACCCTGCTGCGCGCCTTCGATCAGGCCCAGCTGACCGAAACGCTGGCGACCCGTCCGGCCATCACCATCTTCGCGCCGACGGATGAAGCGTTCGCGGCCCTGCCCGAGGCCGAGCGCACCCGTCTGCTGGACCCGGCCAACGCCCAGGAACTGCGCAATCTGATGCTCTACCACATCCTCGTGACCGAGCTGACGACCGACCAGATCAAGGGCGCGCGGGGCCCGATCGCCACCGCGGGCGGCGTCGAGATCGACATCGACGGCACCGGCGAGACCATCGCCATCGACACCGCCAGGGTGACCCAGGCCGAGATCGACGCCACCAACGGCGGCGTCTTCGTCATCGACAAGGTGCTGAAGCCGGACGCCGCGCCGGCCGAGGCGGCTCCGGCCGCCGCCGGCGCCTGATACCTCTGCGGCAGCGATGAAGACGGGAGGCGGCGGGCCCCGGCCCGCCGCCTTCTTCATGCCCCCGGCCCTTTAACGGTCGGCCAACCGCTGTTGTGTATCGTCGCGCCATGGAAACCCTGACGCCCGCTCACATCGTCGCCTTCGAGGCCGTGCTGGCGAAGCTCTCGCCCGACGACCGGGCTCGTCTCCACGCGCTCAAGGACGCCGCCGCAGAGGCGGCCGCCGCCTCTGCACCGCACTGGGATTTCGACCAGCCCGGCCATCGCGCGGAGGAGGCCCTGCGCGCCGCCTTCGGGGACGCCCTGACCGACGACCACCGCCGCGCCCTCGTCGCCATCTGGGCGCTGGAGATGCCGGCGCGCGTCCCCGCCGCCGACCTCCCGCCGGCGGTGCTCGAGCTCTATCCGGAATGGATCGGCCGTCTCGCCGACTTCCTGACCGCCGCCGCCGATCCCTACGACCGCGACTTCTGGGCCAAGGACGTGCGTATCGCCCTGGTCCTCAGCGTCCCCGGCGCCCGCACCCAGATGATCGACCTGTCCTCGCCCATGGGGCCCGGACAGGTGCTGCGCCACGCCCGCGAGGGCTGGGGCTGGTCGGTGATCCCCGCCTACGCCGCCGCCCAGGCCTGGAAGCCCTGGCTGGAGGTGCATACCGAGAGCCGGGAACTGTCCGATTTCAACGAGGCCGGCTGGGACCGCGCCTGGGCCACCGCCGCCGAGATCCTGAAGCGCCGCCCCGAGATGGCGGGCATGCTGGGCTCGTCATGGTTCTATGATCCGCCGCTGGAGCAGATCAGCCCGCGCCTCGCCTATCTGCGCCTCAACCCGCTGAAGCACGGCGCCTTCATGGTCCACCAGGGCCCCGGCGACATCCACACCCGGCGCGCCGCGACCAGCTCGCCCACCCGCGCCGCCCTGATCGAAAAGGGCGAATACACAGCCCGCTCCTGGATCGTCGCCTGGCCGCGGGCGGCCCTGATCCGCTGGGCCGACGCGCGCAAGACGGTGGAGATGGCGCAGGCGGCGTAAGGCCCACCTTGTTTTCGTCATCCTCCGACAAGCCGCGAAGCGGCGCAGATCGGGGGACCCGGCGGCGCGCGCGAGCGCGAAACTGCCGAAGGCTCCAAAGCCCGATACAGAGGTGTTTCGCCGCCTCCGCGGCGCCGCTGGATCCCCCGGTCTCGCTACGCTCGCCGGAGGGTGACGAAAGAAAATGTCATCGGGTCACCACGCCCCACGCCGCCCCCACCGGCAGCACCTCCAGCCCGGCCGCCTTCGCCAGCCGCAGCACCCGGTCCAGGTCGTCCGGCGTGCAGCCATAGTCCGTCGGCCGGTCGCTGACGTCGTGGCCATAGGCCGTCAGCCAGCCACGCGTCTCCGCCGCCTCGGCCATCAGCGCCTCGAGATCGTATCCGGGCAACCGCCGGCTCTCCAGCCCGATGCTCTTGATCAGCGCCCGGTCCTCGCGCCCGGCGTTGACGCCGTCCCGCACCCCGCGCGCCAGAACGAACCGCCGCCGCACAATCCTCTTGGCCCCGACCGTGGCGTCCCCGAACGGCCAGGCGAAGGTGGTCATCCGATGCCCTTCCAGCCGCTCCGCCACCCAACCCGCATTGGCGTCGAGGCTCAGCCGCAGCGCCTCCGCATCCATCCGCAGCGCACTCGTATGCCCGAAGGTGTGGCACCCGACCTCGTGCCCGGCGGCGTGCAGCGCCTGCAGGTGCTCCACCCGGAACTGGTCGCGGTCCATGTTCACGCCGCCGCACAGGCCGGCGCAGACATAATAGGTCGCCCGGACCCCGTGCGCCGCGAGGATCGGCCCCGCCTCGGTCCAGGCTGTGGCCGGAAAGTCGTCGAAGCTCAGCGAGAACACGCCCTTCGCCGGCGCGATCTCGACCGCCTCGACGTCGAGATACCGCGCGGCCCGCCGACGCATCTGGTCGATCTGCTTCATGGCGGCTGAATACCGCGTCCGCGCTTAAGGAACCGTATGGCCTCGCCTTGCCGCAAATGGGCCGCCCGTCTAGGGTCCGCCGCCTTCTTCCCCGGACGAAACAAGCGCCTGTGACCCCCGAATCGCCGAAGACGCCGCTCGCCTTCCAGGACCTGATCCTGACCCTCCACAAATACTGGGGCGATCAGGGCTGCGCCATTCTCCAGCCCTATGACATCGAGGTCGGCGCCGGCACCCTGCACCCGGCCACCGTGCTGCGCGCGCTCGGGCCGCGCCCGTGGAAGGCCGCCTACGTCCAGCCCAGCCGCCGCCCCGGCGACGGCCGCTACGGGGAAAATCCCAATAGATTACAGCACTATTACCAATATCAGGTGATTTTGAAGCCGAACCCGGAGGATCTGCAGGCGCTGTATCTGGGGTCGCTGGCGGCGATCGGGATCGATCCGAAACTGCACGACATCCGCTTCGTCGAGGACGACTGGGAGAACCCCACCGTCGGCGCCTGGGGGCTCGGCTGGGAGGTCTGGTGCGACGGCATGGAGGTGACCCAGTTCACCTATTTCCAGGGCGTCGGCGGCATCGAGGTCGACGTCGTCTCGGGCGAGCTGACCTACGGCCTCGAGCGCCTGGCCATGTACGTCCAGGGCGTCGACAATGTTTACGACCTCAAGTTCACCAAGGAGGGCCTGACCTACGGCGAGGTCTTCCTCGAGAACGAGCGCCAGCAGTCCGAAGCGAATTTCCACGGCTACGACGTCCACGGCCTCAAGCGCCGCTTCGAGGACATGGTCGCCGAGGTCGAAAGCTTCCTCGCCATGAAGGGCCCGCAGGACCAGGCCCTGGTCCTGCCCGCCTACGACCAGGTCCTCAAGGCCTCCCACCTGTTCAACCTGATGGACGCCCGCGGCGCCATCGCCGTCGCCGAACGCCAGAGCTACATCGGCCGCATCCGCGACCTCTGTAAGGCCTGCGCCACCGAATGGGTCGAGCAGGAAAGGGCGCGCGCGTGAACCTATCGACTCCCTTCCCCTCGAGGGGGAAGGGTTGGGGATGGGGTGGCGGCAGTGGGCGTCCGGATGTGGCGCGTACGGCCTGGTCGGGAGGGACCGTCACGATGGTGGATTTCGACCGTTTCGCCGGCCCCGGCCGGATCAAGTCCGGCGGCGCTGAGCGCGGTCGTCGGCTTCGCGCCGCTCCAACCCATGCCGAGGCGAAGCTGTGGGAGCGCCTGCGGAAGCTTGAAACCCGCATTCGCCGTCAGGCGCCGATCGGGGCATATGTCGTGGACTTCGCCTGCCTGCGCGCCAAACTGGTCATCGAGGTTGACGGGGGCGTTCATGAGCGAACAGACGTGGCCCTGCGTGACCTCGAGCGCGACGGCTGGCTGAACAGTCAGGGATTCCGTGTCCTGCGCGTTCCGAATGCGCGTGTCGAACAAGACCTCCACGCGGTGGTCAGCGAGATCGAAGCCGCGATCCGCGCCTCCCTGCCCAATCTCACACAGCCTGCCTCCACCCCATCCCAACCCTTCCCCCTCGAGGGGAAGGGCTTTAGCGACTTCTGATGCCCCAACTCCTCCTCGAACTGTTCTCCGAAGAAATTCCCGCGCGGATGCAGCCCGGCGCCGCGCGCGATCTCGAACGCATGGCCGCCGACCGGCTCAAGGCGGCCGGCCTGACGTACGACGCCCTGACCACCTTCGCCGGCCCGCGCCGCCTGACCCTCGTGGTCGAGGGCCTGCCCGCCGCCACGCCGGACCGCGAGGAGGAGCTCAAGGGCCCGCGCGCCAACGCCCCGGAACAGGCGCTGGACGGCTTTCTGCGCAAGACCGGCCTGACCCGAGACCAGCTGGTCGAGCGCGACGGCGTCCTGTTCGCCGTGATCAGCAGCAAGGGCCAGCCCACCGCCGGCCTGATCCCCGACATGGTCGACCAGATCGTCCGCGGCTTCCCCTGGCCCAAGTCGATGCGCTGGGGATCCGGTAACCTGCGCTGGGTGCGCCCGCTGAAGCGCATCGTCGCCCTGTTCGACGGGGCCGTGGTGCCCTTCGACATCGACGGGGTGCAGACCGGCGACGTCACCGAAGGCCATCGCTTCCTCGGCTCAGGCCAGTCTCTGCGGGTCAAGGATTTCGCGGACTACCGAGCCCAGCTGGAGAAGAACTACGTCCTGCTCGACGTCGCCGACCGCAAGCTGCGCATCCTCGAGGCGGTGCAGACGGTCTGCCGCGACCGCGGCCTCGCCCTCGTCGACGACGACGGCCTGCTGGACGAGGTCGCCGGCCTCGCCGAATGGCCCACTCCCATCCTCGGCGACATGGACCCGCAGTTCCTCGACCTCCCGCCCGAGGTGGTCCGCCTGTCGATGAAGGTGCACCAGAAGTATTTCGCCGTCCGGAATCCGGCGAAGCACGGCCTCGCGCCCCATTTCGTCGTCGTCGCCAATGTCGAGGCCTCCGACGGCGGCAAGGCCCTCGCCGCCGGCAACAGCCGCGTGCTCTCCGCCCGCCTGAACGACGCCCGCTTCTTCTGGGACGAGGACCTCAAGACCGGCTTCGACGTCTGGAACGACAAGCTCAAGGGCGTCACCTTCCACGCCAAGCTCGGCACCCTGGCCGAGCGCGTCGAGCGCATTGCGGCGTTGGCCCGCGAGATCGCCCCGCTGGTCGGCGCGGATCCGGACGCCGCCGAACAGGCCGCCCGCCTCGCCAAGGCCGACCTCGCCTCGGGCATGGTCGGGGAGTTCCCGGAGCTGCAGGGCGTCATGGGCGGCTACTACGCCCGCGCCGCCCACGGGGACGCCATCGCCGACGCCGTCCGCGACCATTACAAGCCGCAGGGGCCCGCTGACACGGTCCCCACCGCGCCGCTGACGGTCGCCGTCGCTCTCGCCGACAAGCTCGACACCCTCGTCGGCTTCTTCGCCATCGACGAGAAGCCGACCGGCTCCAAGGACCCGTTCGCCCTGCGTCGCGCCGCGCTGGGGGTGATCCGGCTGGTGCTGGAGAACGGTGCGAGAGCACCTCTGCGTCAGATGATGACGCCCGCCGGCGTGATGATTGTTAGAGGCGCGAGGCTAAGCAGTGAGACCCAGTTCTCCAACGACCTCCTCGCCTTCTTCGCCGACCGCCTGAAGGTCCTCCTCCGCGACCAGGGCAAGCGCCACGACCTCGTCGACGCCGTCTTTGCGCTGGGCGACGACGACCTCGTCCGCATCGTGCGGCGGGTCGAGGCGCTCGACGGGTTCCTCGCCACCGACGACGGCGCCAATCTGCTGGCCGGCTACAAGCGCGCGTCCAACATCCTACGCGCCGAGGAGAAAAAGGGCCCGCTGCCCGCCGGAGAGCCCGTCGCCCTGACCGGCGCCCCGGCCGGGGAGGCCGCCCTGATCGCCGCCGCCGCCTCCGCCTCCACCGCCGTCGAGGCCGCCCTGCAGACCGAGGATTTCGCCGCCGCCATGCGCGCGCTGGCCGCCTTGCGCGCCCCGGTCGACGCCTTCTTCGACGAGGTGCTGGTCAATTCCGACGTGGCCGCGGAACGAGACAACCGCCTGAAACTGTTGGGTCAGGTCCGCGCGGTCATGGGCCGCGTCGCGGATTTCGGGATGATCGCGGGCTGAATCCTGATCCTTCTCCCCTTGCGGGAGAAGGTGGCAGCCGAAGGCTGACGGATGAGGGGTTGGCGGGATGGCGGCGCGGTTTGGCGGGGCCTGGATCTGGCGATCGCCTGTGCGACCCCTCATCCGACCTCGCTCCGCTCGGCCACCTTCTCCCGCAAGGGGAGAAGGGCTTTACCCCCGCAGCACCTTCCGCAGCTGCGGATGCAGCTCCGTGTTCGCCGCGAGGATCTGGCCGCCGGTCATGGGGTCGCCGTCCTCGTCGATGGTGGTGACGATACCGCCCGCCTCGGTGACGAACAGGATGCCCGCCGCCACGTCCCACGGCTTCAGATTGCGCTCGTAATAGGCGTCATACCGCCCCGCCGCGACCCAGGCGAAGTCCAGCGCCGCCGAGCCCAGACGGCGGATGCCGGCGACTCGCTGGCCGACCGCGTGGATGTCCTTGATGGCCTGGGCGTGGCCGGTCTTGCCGATGAACGGCAGCCCCGTGGCGATCAGGCTCTCCGACAGGTCACGCCGCCCGGCCACCCGGATGCGCTGGTCGTTCAGATAGCAGCCCTTGCCCTTTTCGGCCCAGAACAGCTCGTTCATGACCGGGTTGTAGGTCACCCCCGCGACGATCTCGGAATGGCCGTCCGGGGCGGTGCGCTGCAGCCCCACCGTGATGGCGAAATGCGGCATGGCGTGCATGAAGTTGGTGGTGCCGTCGATCGGGTCGACGATCCACATGTGCGACTTGTCGGTGCCCTCGATCAGCCCGCGCTCCTCGCCGAGGAAGCCATAGCCCGGCCGCGCCTTCATCAGCAGTTCGTACAGGGTGTCCTCGGCCTTGATGTCGGCCGCCGTGACGAAGTCGCCCGGCCCCTTGCGCGACACCTGCAGCTGGGCGACCTCGCCGAAGTCGCGCAGCATCGGCCGGGCGGTCTTGCGGACCGCGTCCATCATCACTTGCAGCAGGGCGGAGGCGAGGGCCATGGGTCAGTCCAGGAAGAAGGCAACAGGCAGCAGGCAACAGGCAGCAGGAAGAGGGCTACGCAGTGTCCGAGTGCTCGATCTCACTGTTGCCTGCTGCCTGTTGCCTGATGCCTCCCTAAATCAGTCAGCCCGACGAACGTATTCGCCGGTGGTGGTGTCGACGACGATCTTCTCGCCGACGCCCATGTACGGCGGGATCATGATGCGGACGCCGTTGTTGGCGATCGCCGGCTTGTAGGACGACGAGGCGGTCTGGCCCTTCACCGTCGGCTCGGTCTCGACCACTTCCAGCGTCACCTGGTCGGGTAGCGACAGGCCGATCGGACGGTCCTCGTGGCTCTCGATGACCACCTTCATACCCTCCTGCAGGTAGGGGATGCGGTCCTCGCCGACCCACTCCTTCTGCAGTTCGATCTGCTCGTAGTTCTCGTCGTTCATGAACACCAGGGTGTCGCCGCCGTCGTACAGGTAGCTGTAGTCCTTCTGCTCGAGGGTGACGCGTTCGACCTTGTCTTCCGACCGGAAGCGCTCGTTCAGCTTGTTGCCGGTCTCGAGGTTCTTGGCCTCGACGTTGGCGAAGGCGCCGCCCTTGCCCGGCTTGACGTGGCTGGCCTTGGTGACGACCCACAGGCCGCCGTTCACTTGCAGGACCATGCCGGGCTTGATGGTGTTGCCGTTGATCTTCATCGGTGTCTCGGAAGGATGGGAGCGCAGCCCTGACGGCGCGCGCGACGGGGCTCCCTAGAGGAAGCCGCGTCTCCCGGCAATCCTCCCCCGGGCGAAGCGTGGGGGCGGGGACCGCGCGCAGCCTGGTGGAGGGGGCGCTTTCCGCCGCGCCGGTCAGTGCACCGTCGCCTGTTCCTCGACCCGGTTCGCCATATGCACCTTGCGCCCCATCGGCGAGGCCAGCTTGCCGGCCCGGGCGTCGATCTTGCGCGCCTCGTGGGCGAAGGCCGCCGCCAGTCCCGCCGACGACATGGCCGCCGCGATCTGCATGGCGCGGCCGGCCGGGCGCAGGGCGATCCACACGGCGTTCAGCGCCTGCGCCGCCGCCCACAGCGTCATCGCCACCGTACGCTCGCGCGCCGGCGGAGCGTTCCAGACCCGGACGGCGGACAGGGTGGTGACCGAGAACACCGCCGGCAGGATCAGGCTCAGCGGCCCGCGGGGCCGCTCGGTGACCGGCGCATGGTCGTCGTGCGGCCGGTCCCGCACGGGCCCCAGGGCGCGGGTCGCGAACACGGTCGCCGCCAGCGCGAACCCGACGGTCAGGGCGACGCCGAGCGCCACATGGCGCGGATGCCGGCCCTCGGCGTTGAGGAAGTCCGTCGCCGCGTCGCGCGCGTCGTCCAGGGCGTTGTCGATGCTCATTGCCGGGCTCCCTCTCGGTCGGGAGCGGAATGGGCGGGGAGGGGGCTCAGTTCCCCGTCGCGCTCCGGTCCGGCGCGATCTCGGTCATGGCCGACTGCAGATAGTTCTGCTCGCCCAGCTGTTCGATCAGCTTGTGCTGGGCCTCGAGGAAGTCGATGTGCTCCTCGGTGTCGGCGAGGATCTCGGTCAGGATCTGGCGGCTGATGAAGTCCGAGGCCGCTTCGCACTGGGCGATGCCGGCCAGCAGGGTGTCGCGCCCGCCCAGCTCCAGCTGCAGGTCGGAGCCGAGGCATTCGATGGCGCTCTCGCCGATCTTCAGCTTGTGCAGGTCCTGCAGATTGGGCAGGCCGTCGAGGAACAGCACCCGCTTGATCAGCTTGTCGGCGTGTTTCATCTCGCCGATCGACTCTTCGTAGATGACGTTTCCGAGGTGCTTCAGCCCCCAGCTCTCGAACATCCGGGCGTGCAGAAAGTACTGGTTGACCGCCGTCAGCTCGTTGGTCAGCACCGCGTTGAGGGTGCGGATGATCGCGGGATCGCCCTTCATCGTCGTTCTTTCTTCCGCGGGGCGCCCGTCGGCCTGACGGTCTGAATCACCCGCGCCTGTGCGCCGCAATTAACACGGAAACGGCCGCTGTGCTCACCTGCGAACACTTCTCACGACATTGAAAATGCGAATGAATCTCCCGCCCGGAAAGGGCGGCCTATTCGGCGGCGAGGGCGAAGGACTGGCGGGTCTCGTCGATCATCTCGCGCATTTCGCAGACGCAGCGGGCGCACTGGGGGCGGCACTGGTGGCGGTCGAACACGTCCTTTGGACGCGTCGCGCCCGCCTCGATGGCCCGGGCGACGTCACGCTGGCGAAGGCCGTTGCAGTTGCAGACGTACAAGATGCGAACCCGCGAGAGATTGCGAACGGTTCGCTATTAGCAGGCGGATTGCGGCGAATGCAAGTCGTTCGCACTCCGGTCTTGTACGTAGCGCGCTTGACCGCGGCCGCCGTCCGCCGCACTTCCCCGGCATGGCCAGAGAACCCCTCGTCCCGCCGCGTCCGCCCTGCCGGCTGTACCTGATCACCCCGCAGGAGATCGCCGACCTCGCCGCATTCGCGGTCGCCCTGGATGGCGCGCTCGCCGCCGGCGACGTGGCCGCCCTGCAGATCCGGCTCAAGCCCGCCGACGACGCCGCGATACTCGCCGCCGTCGAGGCGCTCGCCCCCGTCGCCCGCGCCCACGGCGTGGCGGTGATCCTCAACGACCGCCCGGACCTCGCCGCCCGCTCAGGCTGCGACGGCGTCCACGTCGGACAGTCGGACGCGAGCCTGGCCGAGGCTCGGCGGCTGATGGGCCCCGACGCGATGATCGGCGTGACCTGCCACGACAGCCGCGAACTGGCCATGGACGCGGCCGAGGCCGGGGCCGACTACGTCGCCTTCGGCGCCTTCTTCCCGACCACGACGAAGGAGACGGCCCACCGTCCCGATCCCGAAATCCTGTCCATCTGGCAGGAGACCGTCGAGATCCCCTGCGTCGCCATCGGCGGGATCACGCCCGCCAACGCCGGCGATCTGGCGCGGGCGGGGGCGGATTTCGTCGCCGTCAGCGCGGCCGTCTGGAACCATCCCGAAGGACCCGCGGCGGCGGTCCGGGCCTTCAATCAGGTGCTGAACGCAAGCGGCTGACCTTCAGGGGATATTAGGAAGCGCCGGGCTAAGGAAACCGGAAGACAAGCCGCTCCCCCGGAACCCCAATGCTCATGAGCCGTGCGCTCGATCCGTCCGAACCGGTTGCGGCCCCCGGGGCCAGCGCGAAGCCGCGCGCCGATGCGCCCATGGCGGTCAACAGCGCGGTCGCCTTCTTCCGTGAGCCGCTGGCCCCGATCTTCACCGCCATGGCGGTGATGGTGCTGGTCGTTCTGTGCATCCATTTCGCCCGCACCGCCGGCCTCGTCGCCGCCCTCTGGGGCGCCGGAGGCCTCGCCGTCGCCGTCTGGCTCCGGAACGCCCGCGGACCGTCGTACGACGTCTGCTTCGCAGGCCTGCTGGCCACCGGCATCGTCGCCGGCGAACTGCTGGCCGGCAACTCCTACCTCCTCAGCGCCCTGTTCACGGTCCTCAACATGATCGAGATCGTGGGGGCGGTCCTGCTGGCCCGGCGGTTCGCGCCGACGCTCAACCTGGCGACCGTCGACGGCGCCTGCCGCTTCCTGCTCAGCGCCGCCGTCATCGCCCCGGTACCCGCCGCCGCCGCCGCCGCGGCCGCGCTGTACATGATCCAGGGCGACGACCCCTTCTACACCTTCCAGACCTGGTGGTTCGGCCACGCCCTTGGCATCGCCGTCCTCGGCTCCTTCGGCCTGTCGCTGACCCGGCGCCATCTCGTCATGCTGCGCAATCCTGTCCGCGCGGCCGAGGCGGCCGTCCTTCTGGCCCTGCTCGTCGCGGTCTGCGTCGGTGTCTTCTTCCAGTCCCAGGTGCAGGTCGGCTTCGTTGTCGTTCCCGTGCTGATCCTGTTCGCCGCCCGCTTCCGCGTGCTGGGAGTCTCCACGGCCCTGGTGCTGGTGGCGATCACCGCCGTCGGCGGCTCCATGATGGGCCGCGGCCCGTTCATCTCGGCGGGCCCCGATCTGGCCGACCAGGCCCTGCTGGCCCAGCTGATGGTGCTGCTCGGCTGCATGCCGATCCTGCTGGTGGCCTCCCTGCTCGAGGAGCGCGACCGCCTGTCCGACCGCGCCAAGGCCGGCCAGATGCGCGCCGAGCGCGCTTCCGAAGCCAAGTCCCGCCTGCTCGCCAACGTCGCGCACGAGATCAAGAGCCCCGTCGGCGGCGTCATCGGCATCGGCGAGCTGTGGAAGACCGGCCAGCTCGGCGCGATCACCCCGACCCAGGGCGAAATGGCCGACATGCTGGTCAAGACCGCCCGCCAGGTCGAGGCCCTCGCCCACGACCTGCTCGACGTCGCCCGGGCGGAGTCCGGGGCGGTCAAGGTCGAGCTGCGCCCCACCGACGTGCCCGGCGTTCTCGAGGACGTGCGCCGCGCCACGGCCCTGCGCCCCGAGGCGAAGGACATCCGCCTGCACGTCGTCAGCGAGGGCGACGGCCTGATCGCCCTGGCCGACTCCCAGCGCCTGACCCAGGTGATCGCCAACCTCGCCTCCAACGCCGTCAAATACGGCGGCGCCGGCGGCGTAGTCGTCTTCCGCGCCAGCAAGATCTACGACGGCGTCCGCATCGAGGTCATCGACCGCGGCCCCGGCCTGTCGACCGAGAAACAGGCCCAGCTGTTCGAGCCCTTCAACCGCCTCGGCCTCGAACGCTCGACGGTCGAGGGGCACGGCATCGGCCTGGCCCTGGCCAAGCGGCTGGTCGAGCTCCAGGGCGGGGCCATCGGCGTGGTCTCCACCCCCGGCGAAGGCGCGGCCTTCTGGGTCGAGCTCCCGGCCGCCTGAGCTTGGCCGTTGCGGCTTTCCGCCGCGCGAATCCGGCCCCTGTGGACCTCACCGACCCATCGGCGCATTCTTGGGAGGACACTCACCGAGGATGTCCGCCGTGGAATATGATCCGCTGCTGCTGTCGCGCCTGCAGTTCGCCTTCACCATCGCCTTCCACATCCTCTTCCCGGCCTTCACCATAGGCCTGGCGGCCTTCCTCGCCGTGCTGGAGGGATTGTGGCTGGCCACGAAGCGCGAGGCCTTCAAGACCCTCTACCTGTTCTGGGTGAAGATCTTCGCCATAAGCTTCGGCATGGGCGTCGTCTCCGGCATCGTGCTCAGCTACCAGTTCGGCACCAACTGGTCGGAGTTCATCCGCCTGACCGGCGGCGTCATCGGGCCGCTGCTGGCCTATGAAGTCCTGACCGCCTTCTTCCTCGAGGCCTCCTTCCTCGGCGTCATGCTGTTCGGCTGGAAGAAGGTCGGCCCGCGGCTGCATTTCCTCGCTACCGTCCTGGTCGCCGTCGGCACCACCATCTCCGCCTTCTGGATCCTGTCCGCCAACAGCTGGATGCAGACCCCGGCCGGCTACGAGGTGCTCGCCGACGGCCGCATCGTCGCCACCAGCTTCATGGAGGCGATCTTCAACCCCAGCTTCCCGTCGCGCATGGCCCACATGCTGATCGCCGCCTTCCTGACCACCGCCCTGGTGGTCGGCGGCGCCTCGGCCTACCAGCTGCTGCGCAACCGCGACCAGGCGGAGAGCCGCCTGGCCCTGACCATGGCCGTCGGGCTGATCGCCGTCCTCGCCCCGATCCAGGTGCTGGTCGGCCACGAGTCCGGCCTCGTGGCCAAGGACCACCAGCCCCAGAAGCTGGCCGCCATCGAGGCCTACTGGGAGACCCGGGCCAACCACCCGCTGATCCTGTTCGCCATCCCCGACCGCGCCTCCCAGTCGAACCATTTCGAGCTCGCCCTGCCCGGCGGCGGCGTGCTGGTCGCGCCCGCCGACGAGGTGGTCACCGGGCTCGACGCCTTCGCCCCCGAGGACCAGCCGCCGGTCTTCCTGGTGTTCTGGAGTTTCCGGATCATGGTCGGGCTGGGCGTCCTGATGCTGGCGCTCGGCCTCTGGGGAGCCTGGCTCGTCTGGCGCAGGCGCCTCGTCGGCAGCCGCGCCTTCATGCGCTTCGCCGTGGCCATGGGGCCGGCCGGCTTCGTGGCGGTGATCGCCGGCTGGGTCGTCACCGAGGTCGGCCGCCAGCCTTGGGTGGTCCAGGGGCTGGTGCGGACGGCCGACGCGGTCTCGCCCGTGACCGCGGGCTCGGTCGCCACCTCCCTGCTGATCTACGTCACCGTCTACGCCATCGTCTTCGTGGCGGGGGCCATCTACATCCTGCGCCTGCTGGCCGAGGGCCCGGTCGCCGGCGCGGCCGAACCCCGGCCGGACGGCCAGCGCGCGCCGGGAACCCCGCTCGCCGCCGCGCCCGAGGAAACTCCGGGAGATCCGCAATGAGCCTCGACCTTCCGCTCATCTGGGCCGGGCTGATCGCCACCGGCGTGCTGCTCTACGTCCTGCTGGACGGCTTCGACCTCGGCGTCGGCATACTGTTCCCGTTCTCGCGCAGCCGCGAGGACCGGGACGTGATGATGAACACCGTCGCGCCCGTATGGGACGGCAACGAGACCTGGCTGGTGCTGGGCGGCGGCGGCCTGCTGGCGGCCTTTCCCCTGGCCTATTCGATCGTCATGCCGGCCTTCTACCTGCCGGTGATCCTGATGCTGGCGGGGTTGATCCTGCGCGGGGTGGCGTTCGAGTTCCGCTTCCGGGGGCGGGCGAGGGGGCGGCCGTTCTGGACCGCCATGTTCGCCTTCGGCTCCATCCTCGCCGCCTTCGCCCAGGGTTTGATCCTTGGCGGCTTCATCCAGGGGGTCGAGGTCGTCGACGGCCGCTTCGCGGGCGGGACCTTCGACTGGTTCACCCCCTATACCCTGCTGGTGGCGGCGGGTCTGGTCTGCGGCTACGCCCTGCTCGGCGCGACCTGGCTGATGTGGAAGACGACGGACGACCTGCATGGCGACGCCCGGCGCTGGGCGCTGATCTCGGGTGTGCTGACGGCCCTGTTCCTGGTCGGGGTCAGCCTGTCGACCCTGGTGGTCCACCCCATCGTGGCCGGGCGCTGGGGCTGGACCGGCGGCGGCCTCGACATGGGCCGTTTCCTCACCCTGTCGTGGATCCCGTTGCTGGGCCTTGTCGGCCTTGTGCTGGTGGGCGCAGGCGTGCGCCGGGCCTCGCATGGCCTGCCCTTCGTCGGCGCCGCCCTCGTCTTCCTGTCGGGCTACTCCGGCCTCGCCGCGGGCTTCTTCCCCTATGTCGTGCCCTATGCCGTCGACTTCCGTCAGGGGGCGGCGCCCGACAATGCGCTGGGCCTGATGCTGGTCGGCGCCGTGGTCATCCTGCCGCTGATCCTCGCCTACACCGGCTGGGTCTACTGGGTGTTCCGGGGCAAGGTGACGCCGGAGGCGGGCTATCATTAGGATCGAGCCGCCGCCGGAACCGGGCGAAGCGTCCGGCCCGCTGTGGAAGCGGCTCGGCTGGTTCGCCGGCCTCGCCGTCGCGGCCTCGGCCGTCACCGCCGCGGTCGCCTATGCGCTCAGGGCCTTGCCGTTCATGGGCTGAGGCGCGACAGTCCGCCCCATGATCACCGCCGCATCCGCCGCCGTCGCCCTCCTGCTCGCCGCGCCGCAGCAGGCCGCGCCCCCGAGCGCAGCCCCCCAGAGCGCGCCCCAGAGTCCGCCGCCCGGCGCCGACATCACCAGCAGCCTCAACAGCGGCCCGCCCCGCCCCGCCACCTATCTGGCGCCCGAGCCCGTGACGCCGGCTCCGGTCGCGACATCCACGCCGGCGCCCGCCGTCGCGCCTCCGGCCGCCACCCGGCCGGCGACCGCTTCCGCCCCCGCGCCCGTACGCCCGGCGGTGACGCCCGCGCCCGCGAGCGGCGTGGCTGTCACCGCTCCCACGGCCGCGGCTCCAGCCCGCCCTGCCGAAAGGCCGCCCGCGGCGACGTCGGCTCCGGCTCCGGCCCCGGCCCCGGCGTCGGCCCGGTCCGTCCCGGCGCGTCCGGTCGCCACCCCGCCCGCAAGTACGGCGGCGGCCCCGGCTCCGGTCCGGCCCGCGCCCGCCCCAGCCCGCCCGGCTCCGGCGACTGTTCCCGCGACGGCGCCTGCCCCGGCTGAGCCGCCGCCGCCGCCAGCCGTTCCGGCCGTCACCGTCCTCGACGCCGCCGCCCGCGCCGCCCTGCCGTTCACGGTCGACCTGCCGGCCGGGTTCGAACTCGTCACCGGCCGGCCCGGCCCGGACTTCAGGATCTACACCATCCGCCGGGGCGACCGCTCCTTCGCCATGATCTACACGGGCCCCGCCTCGCAGTTTCCCATCTACAGCGGCGAGGTGCTCGAGGCCGCAGGACGGGCCTCGGTGGTCTCGACCGAGGACGGCGTCCGCTACGCCCGCGAACACCTGTTCCAGCGCGAGGGCGCCGACCCCCGCGAAATCCACGTCTGGACCATGAGCCTCGAGGGCGCCGATCGCGCTCTCGCCGAACGCATCGCCCAGTCGGTGGACGTCCGCTAGCGGCCGCAGGCCCGGCCGATCGTCTCCACAAGCTCCCGCGCGGCCCTTGCGGCTCCGTCGCCGCGGATCAGGCCCGCGACGGCGGCCGAGCGGACGCGCGTCTCGGCCCGCAAGACTGTCTCCAGTCCGGCGGACAGGGACTCGACTGTCGGGACCGGTCCCGCGTGCGCCACGCCGACGCCGAGGTCGGCCACCCGCCCGGCCCAGTAGGGCTGGTCCGCGATCTGCGGGACGATCACCTGGGGCGCCCCCGCCCGCGCGGCGGTCGTGGTTGTGCCTGCGCCGCCGTGGTGCACGACGGCGGCGACGCGCGGGAACAGCGCCTGCTGGTTGACGTCACCCACGGCGAAGGCGTCGGTCCCCTCGTCGATCAGGGCGAGGTCGGCCCAGCCCCTCGCCAGGACGATGCGCCGTCCCTGTGCGCGAACCGCCTCGATGGCGACGGAGGCGGCGTCCTTCGCCCCCGCCATGGCCATGCTGCCGAAGCCGACATAGACCGGTGGCTCGCCGGCCGCGAGAAAGGCCTCCAGCCCGGCCGGAAGCGGCCGGTCGTCCGGCAGGATCCATGCGCCCGTCTGCACGGCGTCGGTCATCCCCGTCGGCCGCCACGGACCCAGCACCGGGTCGCAGGCCAGCCACGGCCGGTCCGTGAAGACGTAGTCCCGCACGTGGTCCGCCACCGCCAGGCCGACGGCGGCCCGATGGTTGTTCACCGCCTCGCCGAACAGGGCGTCCATCGCCCGGTCGTTCGCGTCCCACAGCGCCACATGGTCGGTCACGCCCGGCGGGTGGGGGTGGCCGGGATACTCCAGCGGCGGATGGTGCGGCGACGGCAGGATGATCGGACAGTAGCTGGTGTGGACGTAGGGGATGCCCCGCGTCTCGGCCACCGCCTGCGCCGCCGCCGTCGACGGGAACAGGCCGGTGGCCACGACGGCGTCGCAGCCCTCGGCCGCGGCGGCGAGGGCCTCGTGCTGGGCGGCGACCATCTCGGCCGCGGCCCGGGGCAGCTTCCATCCCGACCGCCTGGCCAGGTCGATCCAGGCGCGCACCGGCATGAAGGCGGGGGCCAGGCGGACGCCGGCCCGGTCCAGCAGCCTGCAGAATTCCGGATCCGCCGGCGCGGAGACGACCGCTTCGGCCCCTATCGCCTGCAGGGCCGCCGCCAGCCCCGCCATGGGCTCGACATCGCCGCGCGATCCATAGGTCGACAACAGCACGCGCATGGAACCCTCCCGTCCGGTTTTCGAGGGCTCGACAAACTGCGCATATTTCGCCGCCTGCCAATTCTTGAACTGAACTATTTCGTCCCCAGATCCCCATCAGGCGGGGCGGGGGCCATGCGTCAGATCGCGCGAACCGGCCCGGCCTGATCAGGCCATCGCAAACCCGTAGCCGGCGGGCTCGCCGTCATCCGACGGGGGGCTGTTCGTGCGGGTGGTCCTGCTCCTTGGGGGGCGGCGGTCGCGGCCGGCGACCTTCGCGACGATCCGGGACGAAACCTGCTGAACCTGGCCGACGAGCGCCACGGCGACGATCCGGACGCGCGCCCTCGCCGCGACAGCGACGGTCAGCAGAAACACGTCGAGGAAGACCGAGACGTCGAACATCGTGAACCAGACGATGAGATCGGGCGCCATCAGGCTGAACAGCCGGAGGCCTTCGCTCTCGAACAGCCAGAACAGGATCGCGCCGGCTGTCCCCAGGGCGCAGTAGAAGGCCGCCTTTCCCGGCGTGACCCCGCCGAGGCGTTCGGCCGGCAGATCGACGAGCAGTCTGCGAAGGGCGCGGCCCAGCGGGTTGGTCGGGAAGGCGACAAGCCACAGCACCACAAGCATCACGCAAGCCAGCATCACGACCCCCGAACGGCGTTTCCTCGATATGGGCGGCGGCCGCCGGCGCGCAACCGGGGCCGGATCAGGCCGGGTTCGCCCCGGCCCGCCGCACTGCCTCATCCGCCGTGCCCAGGCGCACGCCGCGCCGGCCCGCGAACACCAGCACCTCCATGCCCGGCGCGGCGGCCCAGCGCCGCAGCGTCGACTGGTAGGGCTCGCGCCGCCAGTCGTGCGGCCGCGCTGGATCGGACTCCACGATCAGCCGCGCCCCGCCCCGTTCGCTGTGCAGCACGAACCCCGCCGTCGAAGGCTTCCACGCCTCGTCCAGCGCCTCCGTCAGCAGCCACAGGCAGTTGAATGCGCGGCAGTCGCCGGGCCGCGTCTCATAGACCGCGCAGCCGCCCGCCTTGCTGAAGTGACGGCACCATTTGCCCGCGGGCTTGTCGAGCGCCGTAACCCCCATCAGCTTGCAGCACAGGCCGCAGTCGCCGCAGCTCTTCGCGGGCGGGTTCAGGTCTCCGACCACACCGCCAGCTCGTTGCCCGCCGGGTCGCGGAAATGGAACCGCCGTCCGCCGGGGAAGGCGAAGATCGGCTTGACGATGGTCCCGCCCGCGGCCTCCACCCTGGCCAGCATGGCCTCCAGATCGTGCGCGAACAGGACGGGCAGGGGCGCGCGCGTGGCGTCCTCCTGGGCGTCGAAACCGCCGTCCAGCCCCTCGTCGAACGCGGCGTACTCCGGTCCGTAGTCTGTGAATTTCCAGCCGAAGGCCGCGCCGTAGAAGGCCTTGGAAGCGGCCAGGTCGCCGCCCGGCAGTTCGAGATAGTCCAGCTTTCCGTCTTCACGCATGGGGATGCTCCGTCAGTCGCCACCGACCCTTCGGGCTTGCCACGCCGTCCGGCGTCACGCAATCTGCGAATGAGTCGCAAATAGATGAGGCGGGGATGATCGTGCAGCTGACCGGAAGCGCCGCCCTGGCGCGCCTCATGCGCGGGGACCGTCCGGCCTCACAGCACCTCGCGCCGGCTCAGATGGACCAGGGCGGCGACCATCGCCGCCACGCCGAGGCCAAGCCCCAGCCCCAGGGCCGTCTGGACGCGCCACGCCTCGCCGGCCAGCATGTTGACGGGCATCTGCCACGGGAAGAAGACCCCCTGTTTCGCTGAGGTCGCCACGACCGAGAAGAAGGTCCCGCCGATGCCCACCGCCAGCGCCGGCACGAAGCTGGCGTAGCGCAGGGCGACCCACAGCTGGATGGCGATCATCAGCAGGGCGGCGCCGAACATCCTGCCCATCATCGAGGCGCAGGCGGCCAGATCGAACGGCCCCGTCGGCTGCAGGTGCGGCATGATCGCCGCCGCCAGCATCACCGCGCCCCAGGTCAGCGCCAGCACCGCCGCGCTCATCAGCGCCACGACGGCCAGCACGCAGACCGCCTTGGCCGCATACAGCCGCCAGCGGGGCAGGGGCAGGGCGCGCAGATGGTCCCACGACCTCGGCCCGTGCTCCATGTGCGCGACCAGCGCCGTCAGGGCCGTCACGCTCATCGGCAGCATGAAGAAGGCCCAGATGCCCGAGGCGCTGACCATCCACATGTCCCACGGCTGCGGCGCCTTGCCCCGCATCATGTTGAAGAAGACGAAGATGGCGATCAGCGACGGCGCCGCCACGGCCAGCACCGCGGCCAGCGACCGGTTCAGCTTGCGGATCTCGACGAACAGGGGCGCGAACAGGGGCGAGGCGGTCATCAGGCGAACTCCGGCCGGGCTTTGACAGAGGTGGCGGCGGGTGAGGGCGGCGAGACCTCGCGGTAGATGCCCTCCAGCGAGCGCGACCGGGCGCCGATGGCGAAGACGGCGATGTCGGCCTCGACCAGGGCCCGGTTCAGCGAGGCGGAGGCGGTGCGCGCGTCCTCCCCCGGCTTCAGCCGTGCGACCAGCCCGTCCTCCGTCGGCGCGACGTCGAACCCCCGCGCCCGGGCCAGCGCCGTGGCGCGCCCGGCGTCGTCGGTCTGCAGCGCTATCTCCGGCGCCAGATCGGCCTTCAGCCTCGCCAGCTCCCCCTCCAGCACCAGCCGCCCGTGGCTGAGGATGCCCACATGGGTCGCCGTCTGCTCGATCTCGCCCAGCAGGTGGCTGGACAGCAGCACCGTGGCCCCGGTCCGCTCCGGCAGGGCCCTCAGGAACCGGCGCATGTCGGCGATGCCGTCCGGGTCCAGCCCGTTGGTCGGCTCGTCCAGCACCAGCACCGGCGGCGCGCCCAGCATGGCCCGGGCCAGCCCCAGCCTCTGCCGCATGCCCAGCGAATAGTCGCAGACCCGGCGCCGCGCGTGCTCCGTCATCTCGACCACCTCCAGCACCCGGTCGATCTCGCGCTTCGGCAGGCCCAGCAGGCCGCGCGTCAGGTCCAGGTTCTCGCGCCCGGACAGATTGCCGTAGAAGCCGTGCGCCTCCAGCAGCGCCCCGACCTTGCGCGCCGCCCCGATCCGGTCGCGGGCCACGTCGACCCCGCCGACCAGCGCCGTCCCGCCGCTCGGCCGGATCAGCCCCAGCAGCATCTTCAGCGTCGTCGTCTTGCCCGCGCCGTTGCGTCCCAGAAAGCCGTAGACGGCCCTGTCCGGCACGCTCATCGACACGGCGTCGGCGGCCAGCTGGCGTCCGAAGCGGCGGGTCAGGTCGCGGGTCTCGATGGCGGCGGTCATCGTCGGCGCTCTCGTTCGTTTAAGTCAGACATAAAGTTGCAAACGCGCGGTCTTTAAGTCAAGATTAAAGATAAGACAGCTTTCCGATCGGAGATCCCCCCGTGAGCCAGACGGACCTCGCCCGCTTCCGCCGCCGCTGCGCCCAGTTCCGCTGGCTGGCGGTGTTCATGGTGATCAGCGTCGGCGCCTTGCTGGCGCTGATCCATCTGGTCGCCCCGATCACGATCTGGTCGCGCGGGTCTCCGGACTTCGGCTCCCGGCTGGTCGTGTCCGTGATCTGGGCGATCCCCGCCGCCTGCTATCTGTTCGGCGTCTGGTCGATCGGGCGGGCCATGGGCGACCTTGGCAAGGGCCGCCTGTTCCAGCCGACGGTCTCGGACGCCCTGCGCCGGGTCGGCCTGGCCCTCGGCGTCGGTGGCGTGTTCAGCGTCTTCGTGATGAGCAATCTGTTGCGGGTGCTCGGCGAGGCGCGCGGCGGCTATCTGCATTTCGACGTGCCCGGCATGACCCTCGGCATGATCGGCGGGGCCCTGTTCCTGCTCGGCGGCGTGGTCGAGCAGGCCGGCAAGGTCCAGGCCGAGCTGGACGAGATGATCTGATGCCGATCCGCGTCACCCTCGACCAGCTGATCGTGAAGAAGGGCCTCAAGGCCCGCGACCTCGCCCAGGAGGTCGGCCTGTCGGAGACCCAGCTGTCCCTGTTCCGCTCCGGCAAGGTCAAGGGCATCCGCTTCCGCACCCTCGCCAAACTGTGCGCCGCCCTCGACTGCAGGCCCGGGGACCTGCTCGACTACGACTTCGATCCCGCCGACCTCGAGGCGGCGGAAGAGGACTAGAAGGTCACCGTCTGCGCTTCCGCGCCGGGCCGGAACACCACCGTCCGCGTCACCCCGCCGACCCGCACATTGACCTGCTGCTCCTGGTCGTCGTGCACGCCGGGGAAGAAGTCGAGGTCGACGGTCACCGCATGCACGTCGCGGTCGGCGGTCTCGCCGCCGAACACCACCCGGATGTTGTCGCCCGCCAGCGAGGTGCCGACGTGGCTGACCGGAACCGCCGCCCCGTCGACCGCCAGCCGGAACCGCGCCCCCAGATGCGCCTCCAGATCAGCCACGGCGCGCGGATCGTCGAGACTCGGCTGGGCCTCCGGCGCGATGCTGGGCAGGGCCGGCTCGACGTCGTGCGCTGCGAACCGGTGCGTCACGCTGACCGCGCCGGAGCCCTCGTCGATCTCGATCACCGTCAGCCCCGCATGGCCGCGATGGGCCAGGGCCGGCGAGGCCAGGCCCGCGATCAGCGCGGCGGTCAGGAGGGTGCGTTTCAGCATCGTGCTAGTCCCTGCGGCGCACGCGCGCGGCGGTGGAGTCGGGGCTGACCTCGACGTCGGAGTCGCGCATCCGGTTCTCCCCCGGAGGCGGCGCGGGCGACAGCCGCAGCGACCGCGCGTCGATGCGCTGCGGATAGAAGTTGTTGCCCCGGTCGGCGTCCGCCGTCTCCCACAGCGGGTCGATCTCGGCGCTGGTCAGGGTCTTGGACGACACGTGCTGCCACACCACCTGCCGGCTGTTGCGCCGCCACACCTCGGCCGGGATGCGGATCGTCTCGTCCGATCCGTCCGAATAGGTCAGCTTCAGGATCACCGGCATGACCAGCCCGCCGACGTTGCGGAAGGTGAAGCGGTAGATGTTGTCGTCGAAGCCCTGGGCCGCGCGACGGTCCTCGTCGGCCTTGCGGGCCGCGCTTTCGGCGTCGCGGCGCTGCTGGGCGGTGACCGTGAACCGGTCGGTCTGGTTGTAGAAGTCCCGCGTGGCGGGATCCCGCTCGACCACCGTCTCGATGCCCTCGTTCCGGTCCGCGGTCAGCGACCCCGGCTCGGCCTCGAAGCGCTCGCGGGCGGCGCGGGCGCGCACCTCCGGATCGGTGCTTTCCAGCCGCGCCGCGGTCACGCCTTCCAGCGCGATGTCGACATGGTCGGTCGAATAGAACCAGCCCCGCCAGAACCAGTCGAGGTCGACGCCCGAGCTCTCCTCCATGGTGCGGAAGAAGTCGTACGGCGTCGGTCGCTTGAAGGCCCAGCGCTGCGCGTATTCCCGGAACGCCCGGTCGAACAGTTCGCGGCCCAGCACCGTCTCGCGCAGGATGACCAGCGCCGTGGCCGGCTTGGCGTAGGCGTTGTTGCCGAACTGCAGCAGGCTGTCCGACTGGGTCATCACCGGCACCTGGTCCTGGCTGACCATGTATTCGACGATGTCGCGCGGCTCGCCCCGGGCCGGGAAGTCGGCGTCCCACAGCTTTTCGGCCTGGAACTGCAGGAAGCTGTTCAGTCCCTCGTCCATCCACGTCCACTGGCGTTCGTCCGAGTTGACGATCATCGGGAAATAGGTGTGGCCGACCTCGTGGATGACGACCCCGATCAGCCCGTTCTTGGCCCGCTCGGTATAGGTCAGGCTGCCGTCGTCCGCCCGCACGGGCCGCGGCCCGTTGAAGGTGATCATCGGATATTCCATCCCGCCGACCGGCCCGTTGACCGACTGCGCCGTGGGATAGGGATAGGTGAAGGCGAACTGGTTGTAGACGTCCAGGGTGTGGGCGATCGACTTCGTCGAATAGGCGTCCCACAGCGGCCGGGCCTCCTTCGGATAGAAGGACATGGCCATGACCACGGGATGCTCGGCGCTCTCCTGCTCGACGCCCATGGCGTCCCAGATGAATTTGCGGCTCGAGGCCCAGCCGAAGTCGCGCACGTTGTCGGCGCTGAAATTCCACGTCCGGGTGCCGGATCGCGCCGGCCGCGCCTCGGCCGCCGCGGCCTCCTGGGGCGTGACGATATAGACCGGCTCGTCCGCGGTCCGGGCCCGGTCCAGCCGCGCCCGCTGCTCGGCGCTCAGGATCTCGGGGTTCTGCAGTTCTCCCGTCGCCGCCACCACGTGATCGGCCGGGGCGGTGATCGAGACGTCGTAGTCCCCGAACTCCAGGGTGAACTCGCCCGAGCCGAGGAACTGGGCATTGTGCCAGCCCTCGTAGTCGGAATAGACCGCCAGCCGCGGGAACCACTGCGCCGCCAGAAACAGGCAGTTGCCGTCCTCGTGGGCCTTGGTGAAGCACTCGTAGCCGCTGCGTCCACCGACCACGTTGGTCTCGGGCAGGGGCAGGGTGAAGTCGATGGTGAAGGCGAAGCTCTGTCCCGTCGCCAGCGGCCGCGGCAGTTCGATCCGCAGCATCGAGTCGACGATGGTGAAGGGCAGGGCCTGGCCGTCCGGACCGGCGATGCGCAGGTCGTTGAAGCCGCCTTCCCAATCCTGGAAGCGCCGGATGCGGCTGATCTCGTTGACGCTGACGGTCTCGGAATTGCTGTAGGTCCGGGTGCGCTCGGCGAGGGAGTCGCGGCGATAATTCTGCTGGTCCAGCAGCAGCCACAGATACCCCAGGGCGTCCGGCGAATTGTTGGTGTAGGTCACCGCCTCGCGGCCGGTCAGGGTCCGCCGTCCCTCGTCCAGCGACACGTCTATGTCGTAGTCCACCTGCTGCTGCCAGTAGCGGTGGCCCGGCGCGCCCGAGGCGTTGCGATAGTCGGTCGGCGTTGGCCAGTCCTCGCCCTCGAACTGGCGGAACTTGTCCTCGAAACTGCCTTTGGACTGGTCGACCGGCCCAATGCTCTGGGGGGCGCTCTGCTGCGCCAGCGCCGCCTGCGCCATCAGGGAAACGCCGGCGACCGACGCAAGCAACAGTCCGATACGCATTCGAAACCATCCGTTCCTGAAGAGCCGCGGCGACCTTAACGGTCGACGACGTGCCCGCAAGGCGGAGAAGATTACACCTGTGTAATCCAGCCCCGCCGCATGCCCCACGCCAGCGCCAGACCGGGCCAGGCCGCGGCTGGCCGGCCCTCGATCAGCCGGATGCCGAAGCCGTGCCCGCCCTCCTCGAACAGGTGGGTCTCGGCCGGGACGCCCGCCGCCCTCAGCGCCGTCAGCAGCTGCAGGCTGTTCTCCACGGGCACGGCCGGGTCGTCCATGGCGTGCAGCAGGAAAGCCGGCGGGGCGCCACGCCAGTCCATCCGCTCCAGCGAATACCGCTCGATCGCCTCCGCAGTCGGCGCCTCGCCCAGCAATTCGCGCCGCGATCCGGCGTGGACGAACGGATCGGCCATGGTCGCCACCGGATACAGCAGGATCGACAGATCCGGCCGGAACGACCCCGCGTCCGCCGCGTCCACGGGAGCATAGGTCGCGTCCGTCCGCGCCGTCAGCATCCCGGCCAGATGCCCGCCTGCCGACGCGCCGAGCACCGGCACGCGCGCCGGGTCCAGCCCGTCCGCCGCGGCCCGCGCCCTTGCCAGCCGCAGCGCCCGCTGCGCGTCCTGCAGCGGCGCGTCCGGCCCGGCCGCCCAGCCATCCCCCGGCAGGCGGTAGCGCAGCACGAAACAGGTCACGCCCGCCGCCGCGAACACCCGCGCGCAGTCCATCCCCTCCTTGTCCACCACCGCCCATTTGTAGCCGCCGCCCGGGATCAGCAGCAGCGAGGCCCCATTCGGCCGCGCCGGCCGCAGCACCGTCAGCAGGGGCTCGGTGGTGTATTGCGCGAACCGGTCGTGGAAGGCCGGATCGGTCGAACGCTCCACCACCCGCGGGGTCACGGCCACCCGCTCCCCACCCGGCGCCCGGCCTGGCCACAGCCGGATCGTCTCCGCCGGATCCGGCGGGGCGTCAGTCTGCGACACCGGTGTCACTCCCGACCCGGGAAGCGGTGTCGCGGCCAGGGCGGCGAGGCCCAGCGCGTCTCTGCGGTTCAGCATCATGGGGTCGGCTCCTCCGCAGAGGCTAGGACGGCGCGCGCACCGTCGGCAAGGGCGGCGGCGCAGGGCCGGCCCGCCCTCTCAGCCCTGCCGCGCGGCGGAGGAGCGACCGGGTGCTCAGCCTTCCTTCGCCGGGGCGGCCGAAGCCTCGGCGCCGCCCGACTGGTGTTCGGCGATCCAGCGCTCCAGTTCGCCGATCTCGCGGCGCTGCATCGCCATGGTCTTTTCGGCCATCTCGCGCAGTTTGGCGTCGGGGTTCTGCCGCATCAGCACTTCGGACATGGCGATGCCGCCGCGATGGTGTTCGATCATCTTGCGGGCGAAGGTCTCCGAAGCGTCTGCGCCGGTGGCCTGCATCATCGCCTGCTGCATCTGCTGCTCGGCCTGCGAATAGGGCGTCTGCGGACCCGCCATGGCCGGGCTGTCCATGCCGTCGGCCCGTCGTGCGGCGTCGGCCGCTTCGGCGGCGCCGGCGGCTTCCGGGGCGGGCTCTTCCGCTGGCGTGCAGGCCGCCAGCAGGGTGGCGGCGGCGGCGCCGGCGATGACGGTCATGAGTCTGATGGACATGGTCTTCCTCCGTTGAGAGACCTGTCCAACCGGGCGCCGGCCCCCGCTGTTCCCCCTCCACCCCCGCGATCGTTTCCGCGTCCGAAGCGATGGCGCTGTGCTGACAATCCGCGGAACTATAGTCGGGTTCAGAGGAAAACATCCCGCCGCATCAACCACATCCGATTTTCTCGACGCTGTCTTCCCGCCTCAGTAGCGGGCGGGCGCATACTCCTTGCCGCGGTCCTCCCGGGGAACCGCCGCCGGTCTTTGACAATCGAATCGCCGCACGCGCCGCCAAGGCGCGTCAACGCCACAGCTGCCCCGGCGCCGACTCTGCCGACTCTGCCCCCCGAATTTCAGGGGCCCGGCCGGACCGGGTGCGACCTTGCCGTCTTCGCACCCTCCGTTTTCGGAGTTTTACCCGGGTAGAACCAGCCTCAGGCCAGTTCCACCGCCATGGCCACGGCCTCGCCGCCGCCGATGCACAGGCTGGCCACGCCCTTCTTGCCGCCGCGCGCCTGCAACGCCGCCAGCAGCGTGGCCAGCACCCGGGCGCCCGAGGCTCCGATCGGGTGGCCAAGCGCCGTGGCCCCGCCGTTCACGTTCAGCTTCGCGTGCTCGATGCCCAGCTCCTGCATGGCGATCATCGGCACCACGGCGAAGGCTTCGTTGATCTCCCACAGGTCGACGTCCTCGACCGACCAGCCGGCCCTCTTCAGCGCCTTCTGCATCGCCGGCACCGGGGCGGTGGTGAACAGGCCCGGCTCATGGGCGTGGGCCGAGTGGCTGACGATCCGCGCCACGATCGGCAGGCCCAGGGCCTTCGCCACGCTCTCGCGGGTCATGACCACGGCCGCCGCCCCGTCCGAGATCGAGGCCGAGGAGGCCGCCGTGATGGTGCCGTCCTTGGCGAACGCCGGCTTCAGATTGGGGATCTTCTCCGGCATGGCCTTGCCGGGCTGCTCGTCCTCACTGACCGTCTCCACGCCCTTGCGGGTGGTCACCTCGACCGGCGCGATCTCGGCCTTGAAGGCGCCCGAGGCAATGGCGTTGCGGGCCCGGGTCAGGCTTTCGATCGCATAGGCGTCCTGGGCCTCGCGCGAAAACTGGTAGGTCCCCGCCGTGTCCTCGGCGAACGAGCCCATCGGCTTGCCGGGCGCATAGGCGTCCTCCAGACCGTCCATCATCATCGAGTCGACGATGACGTCGTGGCCGATGCGGGCCCCGCCGCGGTGCTTGTTCATCAGATACGGCGCGCCGGTCATGCTCTCCATGCCGCCGGCCACGATGACGTCGGCGCTGCCGGCGGTCAGGGCGTCCGAGGCCATCATCACCGCCTGCAGGCCCGAACCGCACATCTTGTTGACCGTGGTCGCCTCGACATGGCGGCCCAGACCGGCGCCCAGCGCGGCCTGCCGCGCCGGGGCCTGGCCCAGACCCGCCGGCAGGACGCAGCCCATGTAGATCTGCTCGATCTTCTCCGGATCGACCCCGGCCCGCTCGACCGCCGCCTTCACCGCCGTGGAGCCCAGCTCGGTGGCCTTCACACCCGCCAGCGCGCCCTGGAAGCCGCCCATCGGCGTGCGGGCGAAGGAACAGATGACGATCGGGTCGGACATGGCGAAACCTTGGGAGGGTAGTGAAAAATCGGGGGCTAGATCGGCTCTTTGGACCCGCCGTGCAAGCGTGGGCGGCTCAGGCCGCTTCTTCGTCGGTGCGGGGCATCATCTCGCCGACCGTGGGCCGGTTCTCGGCGAGGTTCAGCTGGATGTCGCGCGGCTTGACCAGTTCGCCGCAACAGCCGCAGGCGATGCGCGGCGTCAGTTCCTGGCCGCAGGTCTTGTGGGTCATCGAGATGCCGGCGTCGGCCCCGCCGTAGACGTGCTTGGCGCCCCAGCCGTGCAGGGTGACCAGCACGCCGTACAGGTCCTTGCCCTTGGCCGTCAGCCGGTACTCGTTGCGCGGCGGCCGTTCGGAATACAGGTGCGGCTCCAGCACGCCGTGCTGCACCAGCGATTTCAGCCGCGCCGCCAGGACGTTGCGCGCCACGCCCAGCCGCTCCTGCCACTGCTCGAACCGGCTGACCCCGTTGAAGGCGTCGCGAATGACCAGCAGGGTCCAGGGATCGCCGATCACCTCCAGCGTGGCGGCGATCGAACAGCTCTGGCGAGAATAGTCTGCGGTGCGTCCCATGTGGCAAAGGTGACCCCGCGTCAGGCTTTTGGCAAGAGGGTTGCCAATCTAAACGGACTGGGTAAGTCTTGTTTGGCTACGGACTCGCGGCAAACCCGCTCGCGGCGTTTCCGGATCCCTCGACCTGGGGCGGAAGGTTTCGGCCTTCCGCCCGCCTTTCGCCCGCGTTAGTCCGAGCCCATGACCCAACAGACCCTCGCCGAGGCCCTGACCCTGACCGCCGCCGGCGAAGGCGGTCTGACCGCCCGCCTGTCCGGCGACTTTTCCAACGCTCCCCGTTCGGCGCCGCAGGAGAGGGGCGCGCCCTTCGGCGGACTGATGGCGGCGCTGGCGGCGGGAGCCATGCGGCAGGGCCTGGGCATCGAACCTCCGCTCCAGAGCCTGACCATCCAGTACCTCGCCGCGGCCCGGTTCGAGGAGATCGGCTTCCGACCCGTCCTTGACCGCGGCGGCCGCAACGTCGTCTACGCCTCCGTCTCGGGCGGCCAGCCCGACCGGCCCGCGATCCAGGCGCTCGGCACCTACGGCCGCGACGTCCATGGACCGGTGCTGACGCCGCTCGCCGCCGCGCCGACGCCAGTCCGTGACCTCGACCGGACGCCCATGGACCCCGCCTTCGGTCCCTGGTTCACCCAGCTCATCGACCACCGCTTTGTCGCCGGCCCGAAACTGTTCGGCGAGAACGCCGGCCGCGCCCCCGAACTCGGCTGCTGGATGCGCACCATCGACGCCGCGCCGCTGGACGAGGCCCGCCTGCTCTTCCTGCTCGACGGCCTGTACCCGACCTATTTCACGGCCTTCCCCGCCCCGCCCATCATCTCCGCCAGCGTCGATCTCCGCGCCGATCTGCTGACCGCGATCACCCCCGACACCTCGCCCGACGGCTGGGCCTATTTCCACTTCACCAGCCGCGACGTCGGCGGCGGCTGGGCCGTAGAGGACGGCGTCGCCCACGCCCCCGACGGCCGCCCGATCGCCCTCGTCCGCCAGCGCCGCAAGCTGATGCCGTCGCGGGGCCTCTAGCCCAGCGGGTCGCCGCGCAGGGCGATCAGGGGGATGACGATATCCTCCTCGTCGTCGAGGTGGCGGGTCAGTTGCGGTCCGGCCAGATCGAGGACGTCGGCCAGCCGCTCGACCCGGTCGCCCGCGTCCGCCGCCCCGACCGCCACCGCCTCGTGCAGGGCGCGACCGGTCCGCACCATCGCCTCGATATGGGCGTGGATGGCCTCGTGGTCCCGGTCCAGGAGGTCGATCCCCCCCGCGATCCGGGGCTCCAATTGCTGCAGGGCCGGGAAATAATGACCGCTCTCGATCCGGTGGTGCCCGTCGAGGTGCTGCAGGTACTGCTGCAGCGCCGGGATCAGCGAGCGGTGCAGGCTTCTGATGTCGACCTGGTCGCGGCGCCAGGCGTCGACCATCGCGCCCATCTCCGCCTGGTGCGCCCTGAAGCCGCCGTGCATGTGCAGCCACCGCCGCGCGGTGGGATGCAGGCCGCCCGTACTCCAGCGCTCCCTGGGCAGGGCGTCGCGAAGGTACAGGAATTCGGGCGGCAGTCCGGTGCGGGACGCCAACGCCAGCGGATCGTCGTGCGTGTCAGACAACGGCCGTGGTCGTCGTGATGAAGCCGCCGCCGAGCAGCCGGTCCGGATCCGCGGGGTCATAGAGGGCGCAGGCCTGGCCCGGGGCCACGCCTTCTTCGCCGGTCTCGAAGGCGACGGATACCGCGCCATCGGTCATCGACAGCCGGGCAGACGAGGGTGGCCGGGTCGAGCGGACGCGGGCGAGCACCGGCGCACCCGCGTGCGCGGCCGCCTCCATCGAGGGCTCGTCGCCCAGCCAGTTGGTCTCGTCCAGCGTCAGGGCCGCGGTCAGCAGCGCCTCGCGCGGACCGACGATCACATGCCGCTTCGCCGGATCGAGCTTCGTCACGAACAGCGGTTCGCCCACGGCGACGTTGAGGCCGCGCCGCTGACCGATGGTGTAGTCGGTGATCCCCGAATGGGAGCCGAGCACGCGGCCATCCATATGCACGATCTCGCCCGCCTCGCGGCCCTGCGGCCGCAGCTTGTCGATCAGCGTCCGGTAATCGCCGTTGGGGACGAAGCAGATGTCCTGGCTGTCGGGCTTGGCCGCGATGCGCAGACCCAGTTCGGCGGCGACGCCCCGCACCTGCGGCTTCTCGAGGTCAGCGAGCGGAAAGCGCAGATAGCCCAGTTGCTCCGCCGTCGTGGCGAACAGGAAGTAGGACTGGTCGCGCGAGTGATCGACCGCCTTGCGCATCTGGGGGCGGCCCCCAACGACCGCACGGCGCACATAGTGGCCCGTCGCCATGGCCTCCGCGCCGAGATCGCGGGCGACGTCGAGCAGGTCGCGGAATTTGACCGTCTGGTTGCAGCGAATGCAGGGGACCGGCGTCTGGCCGGCCAGGTAGCTGTCCGCGAACTGGTCGATCACCGCGTCGCGGAAGCGGCTTTCATAGTCCAGCACATAGTGCGGGATGCCGAGCATCTCGGCCGCCAGCCGTGCGTCGTGAATGTCCTGGCCGGCGCAGCAGGCGCCCTTCTTCTTGAGCGCCGCGCCGTGGTCGTACAGCTGCAGCGTCACGCCGACCACGTCGTAGCCCGCCTTGTGGAGCAGGGCGGCGACCACGGTGGAGTCGACGCCGCCGGACATCGCCGCCACGACGCGCGATCCGGCCGGCAGTCCGACCGCCGCGCGCGCGGCCTCGATCGCCGCGTCCATGTCGGCCTTGCCGGACATTGGGGCGATGGTCGGAACCGGGCAGATGTCGTCCGCGAGCGTCATGGCGCGCTATCTAGTGCGAAAGCCGCGCGATTTCGAGGCCGCCGGCGAATCCGCGCCGGAAACGACAACGGCCGCTCCCTCGCCGGAAGCGGCCGCCGTATCTTCGGGGAGAGTATTCTAGCTGCCGCGGCCGTAGTGCTGGATGCGGGTGGTGCGCAGGCCCTGCATGCCCCATTTGTCGATCGCCTTCTGCCAGGCGAGGAACTCCTCGGCGGTCAGGCGGTAGCGCGCCAGCGCATCGTCCAGGCTGATCAGGCCGCCGCGCACCGCAGCCACGACCTCGGCCTTGCGGCGGATCACCCAGCGGTCCGTATTGGCCGGCGGGAGATCGTGCAGGGTCAGGGGCGTGCCCGTCGGGCCGACCACGTACTGTTCGCCTTGATTGTTAAGGCGTCGCTCTTGCAACATGGGCTTATGCCTCATTGACCACCATCACTAAGGTTCGAACCGTAGCGTTCGGCGGCTAAGGGCCGTTTAAGCGTCGTGGTGAAGGAAAACCTAAAATGGCCCGCCTCCATCCGGTCAGTGTTCAACAAAGACTTCATTGAAGTTTACGACCCCTTACCCAGAGATCAGCGTTTGATGCTGATAAGTTCAGCCAGCATCTCGTCTGCCGTGGTGATGATCTTGGATGAGGCCGAGTAGGCGCGCTGGGTGGTGATCAGGCCCGTGAACTCGGCTGACAGGTCGACTGTAGAGGCCTCGAGCTGCGAAGACCCGATCGTGCCCGCGCCCCCGGTTCCGGCGGCTTTCAGATTGTAGGTGCCGGAGCCCTGACTGACCCGGAAGGCGTTGCCGGTCGACTCCAGCAGGGCGTCGGGGCTGGGGAAGGTCGCCAGCGCGATCTGGGCGATCCGACGGGTGACGCCGTTGTCGAAGATGGCGGTGACGAAGCCGGTGTCGTCGATCTTGACCTCGGACAGATTGCCGAAGGCGGTGCCGTTGGTCAGCACGGCCTGCACGACCGAGGCGCTGTCGTACTGGGTCAGGCCGCCGGCCGCGGCGCTGAGGTCGAAGGCGAGGACCTGGTCATCGATACCGAGGCCGGCCGCCCAGTTGAACTCGCCGGCTCCGGGGGCGGCGCTGTCCGACGAACCGAAGTTCAGGGTGGCGGCGGTGGGATCCGGGAACAGGGCCGCGGCGCCCAGCGCTCCCATGGCGGAGACGTCCAGGCGACCGTCCTGGGTGAAGGCGACCAGTCCTGTCTTCAGCTGTCCGTTGGTCAGACCTGCCCCGGTGACCACGTCAGACTCGGGAATGGCCCGGATCTCGGCGTACCACTGGTTCGGCACCGTGCTCTTGAGGAAGGACAGGGCGATGGTGCGCTGACCGCCCTTGGAGTCCGACACGGGGATGGTCAGCTCGAAGTCGGGTTTGACGCCATCGCCGGTTTCCGGGTCCCACATGGCCATGGAATTGGTCACCGGATCGTAGGCGTTGGCCCCCGGGGGCACGGCCGCGGCATCGGTCGCCTCGGCCGAGACGGCCTGGCTGGACTTGATGTTGGCGTTCAGCTGCACCCGGGTGGTGGGCTGGGCCGTGCCGCCCACCGAGCCGACGTTGATGGTGCGCAGGCGGTTCAGGTCCGACGGATCGGCATTGATGTTGCCGTCTGCGTCGACGGGCCAGCCCTGCAGGTAGAGGCCTGCGGTGTTCTTCAGATAGCCCAGATTGTCGACGCGGAAGGCGCCGGCGCGCGTGAACAGGCGGCCATCCGTGACCTGGAGGTTCTCGGCCTTCTCGGTGACGACGAAGAAGCCCTGACCGGCGATGCCCAGGTCGGTGTTCGAGGTCGTCCGCTGCAATTGCCCCGCCTGGCTGGTGTAGTGGCGGGCGCTCGCGAGGACGCCGCCCGCGGAATAGCCCGCGCCGGTGACCTGACTGTTGATCACGGTCTGGAATTCGGCAGCCGACCGCTTGTAGCCGACCGTGTTCACGTTCGCGATGTTCTGGGAGATGGCCGCGAGGGCCGCGGAGTTGGCGGTCAGGCCGGACACGCCGGCCAGTAGTGCGCTGTTGATGCTCATGGCGCGGGGCTCCTTACGAGAACAGTTTCAGGGGGTTGAGCGACGAGGCGATCGAGGCCAGCAGGCTCTCGTCCTCTTCGTCGGCGGGAGGGGGCGTGGCGGCGGTTCGCGCTTCCTCCAGCGCGATGACGCTGGACAGCGGCAGGATCGAGTTGCCGACGGTCAGGTAGGCCTCGCCGTCGTACATCTCGACGCCGGTGATCCTGCCCTTGGTCAGGACCTGGGCGTCGATGGCGCCGCCGGCGGCGTCCTTGGCCGTGATCCTGAGTGAATAGACCTGGCCTTCCTGGCCATCGTTGCCGGTGGTGGCCTCGCCGTCCCAGGAGAATTCGTGGACGCCGAGGGTCTTGTCCGGCGCGTCTCCCGACCAGACCACATTGCCGGAGCCGTCCAGCACCTCCAGCTTCACCGAAGCCGCGTTCGAGGCGATCTCGTAACTCCACTCGGCCTCGCCGTCGGTGAACTTCGTCGCCGACCAGGCCGCGGTGGCCTCCTTGCCGATGTAGTTGGCCGCGCCGGCCAGTCCGCCGCCGCCCTGGGCCGAGACCAGGCTCTTCAGCAGCTCGTTGGTCAGGAGTTGCTGCTCCACCCCCGCCATCTGGGTCAGCTGGGCGGTGAACTGGTTGGAGTCGACCGGAGACAGGGGATCCTGGTTCTTCAGCTGCGAGGTCAACAGCGTCAGGAAGGTCTCGAAATTCGAGGCCAGCATGCCCGCGCCGGCGTTGATCCGGCTGGTCGCGTTATTGGTGGTGGTGACGGCGTCGACCATCGTCAGACCTTCATGTCCACGCCCGAGGGCGAGAGGGAGAGCGCCAGCCATTGCGGCGGCTGGGCCACGTCGATTTCAGACTTGAGGCGCGCGGCGGCGGCGAAGGCGCGGTTCTGGCCATGCCGGGCGTCCTGCCCGCGGTCGAAGGCGCTGGAGCCGCTGTCGCGCTCGGCGAACTCGAAGGCGTCGTCGGCGAGCTGGAAGCCGGCTGCCTCGAGCTGGCGGCGCAGTTCGTCGGCGCGGCCGCGAAGGTCCGTGGCGGCGGCCGGGTTGTCGAAGGCGAGGCGGGCGGCCAGCCGACCCTCGGCGTCGATGTCCAGCTTCACGTCCACCCGGCCGAGTTCCGCCGGCTTCAGCGCGATCTCGAACCGGGTCGAGCGGCCTTCAAGCTTGCGCAGGATCTGGGCCGCGATCTGCGCGGTGGCGTCGATGGTCGCGCGGGAGAGGGTCGACAGGGTGTGATCCCGAACGGGGGCGGCCGCTTCGGCCTGGGCCGGCGGCGGCTCTCCGGCCGGTCCGGATTCCGCAGGCGCCGACAGGGCGTCGGTCGCCGGAGCCGGAAGCGGGGCGGGGCTTGCGGCGGCCGTCTTCGCCGGCGGCTCAGGCTGCGTCATGGCCGGCGTCGTGGACGGGGCGCCCGCCTTGCCCTCCGCGGGCGGCGTGGCCTCGAGGGCCTTCGCGGCGTCGTCGAGGGGTTTCGAGGTGCGTTCGGCCAAGGGGCGCAGAGGCGGCAGGGGCTGGGGGACCGGAGCTGCGCCGGGCCTTGCCTGCAGGGACGGCGACGTCAGGTCGGCGGACGGCGCCTCCTGCATCGTGTCTCCATTGCCCGCCGGCAGGGCGGCATCGAGGGGCTCCTCGCCCGGCAGGACCTGCGGCTGGGGGCCCTTGCCGACGCCGGAGCCCGGCAGGATCTGAGGCCCGGATCCCTTGGCGGTCGCGGCGCCCGGCAGGACGAGGGGATCGGAGCCCTTCGCGGTGGCCGTCCCGGGCAGAACCTGCGGCTCCCCGCCTTTCGCGACCGGCGTGCCCGGCTGCAAAAGCGGCTCGTCGGCCTTCGCCGCGGCTTCACCCGGCAGGACAAGGGGCTCGGCCCCCTTGGGAGCGAACTCCCCGGGCAGGACCTGGGGGCCGGATTCCGTGTCGCCCTTTGGAACGAGGACCGTGGGGGCGGCAGGCGGCGCCGTGATCAGGACTTCAGGCGTCACGGCTTCGTCCTCGCGGACCAGCGCCTGGTCGCCTTGCGTCGCCTCTTCGGCGCGAGAGGTCGCCCGGCCCGCCGTGGTGCGAGGGGCCCCATCGTCCTCTGCGAGCGCGGTGGCGAGCAGATCCCCGAAACCGGACGCGTCAGCGTCCGACGACCCTCGCGGGGTCGCCGGACGGACGGGCGTCATTATGGAGAGTACGGCTTGCGCGGACATGGTCCCGAGGGGCGTCGCCGGAGCGATGGTGACAGGGGCGCTTGCTGCGCCGGACATTCGGACGCCGCGGCGCAAGTCGCGGGCCAGTTCAAGCCGTCCGTCTAACCAGCGGAAAAAACACGCGATATTCTTCGAATGCCGCGCTGAGCCGCCGTCGCAGCCCAGTCCAATCTTGCCGTGTGGCGACGATTCTTGCCCGGCGCCGCCAGCGTCACGGCGGCGCCGGAGTTCTGGCCCGCGATTTGCGCCCCTGACCGGTCATGTCACAGGCGCGAAACGCGATCTCGCGGAATTTCAGTAACTTGGGCGCAGCGTCTGCGAAGGACGCCGGGCAAAAAGCGCGCGTCGGCTGGCAGGGCTTGCCGGGCGCCACAGCGTGGGAGGCCTTCGCATGTCGCTGAACGCCATAATGAACACGGCGACTACGGGCCTGGCCACGGCCCAGACCCAGCTTCGGGTCGTTTCCGACAACGTCTCCAACGTCAACACACCCGGCTATGTCCGCAAGATCGCCGACCAGGTCACCCTGACCAGCGAGGGCATGGGCGCCGGAGTCGAGGTGGCGCGGATCCGCCTGGCGACCGACCGCTTCCTGCAGGCCGCCAGCCTGAACGCGGGCGCAGAGGCGGCGCGGCAGGGCGTGCGCCATGAACTGTACGACCGCATTCAGTCGCTGTTCGGCGATCCGGGCGGCGACAGCGGCTTCTTCTCGCAGGTCGACGGGGTGTTCGCCGCCTTCGCCGCGAGCGCCGAGGATCCGACCTCGTCGCCGCGCCGTCAGGATGCGCTGTTCCGTACCCAGGCCCTGTTCGATGAGGCGGGGCGCATTGGCGAACAGATCCAGGCCGTGCGGGAGGACGCGGACGGCCGCATCCAGAGCGCGATCGAGAAGGCCAACAACCTGCTGCAGCAGATCGAGGGACTGAACCTCGAGATCGCCCGCGCGACGGTGGTCAACGGCGACGCCTCGGGCGCGGAAACCGCCCAGTCGGCCCTTATCGGTCAACTGGCCGAGCTCATGGACATCCGGGTTTCGGTTCGGCCGGTTGGCGGAGTTTCGATCCGCACGGGCGCCGGGACCCTGCTGGCGGGGGAGGGGGCGGCGACGCTCAGCTACACCCGAGCCGGCACCGTCACGGGCGAGACGGCCTTCAACGAGATCTGGGTCACCGAGCCCGGCGGCCAGAAGCGCTCCTTGCTGGACAACGTCGTGTCCGGCGAGATCAAGGGTCTGGTCGAGTTGCGCGACGTCGAGGCGCCCGCGACCGCCGAGCGGCTCGCCGAACTGGTGGCCCACGTCGCCGACGAACTGAACCGGGCCCATAACGCCAACAGCGCCGTCCCGGCCCCGAACAGTCTGACTGGCCGCAATGTCGGCCAGACGTTCGAAAGCGCGATCGCCGGCTTCAGCGGTCAGACTACGGTCGCTGTCACCAACGCCGCCGGAGTCGTGCAGAGCCGCGCCGACATCGTCTTCAGCGGCGCCACCATGACGGTGAACGGCGTCGCCGCGACGCCGGCGAGCTTCCTGACGGTTCTCAATGCCCAGTTGGGCGGGGCGGCGACCGCCAGCTTCGTCGACGGCAAGCTGACCATTGCGGCGAGCGGCGCCAACGGCGTGGCCGTGGCTGACGACCCGACCAGTCCTTCGAGCAAGGCCGGTCGGGGCTTCTCGCACTATTTCGGGCTCAATGATCTGATCTCGACCGACCGCCCGGCCTTTTACGAGACGGGCATGACCGCGGCCTCTCTCCACGGTTTCACGGCGGGCGAGGCCCTGACCTTCCGCTTCACGGGCGAGAGCGGATCCAAGCTGCGCGATATCCAGGTAGCCGTGCCGCCCGGCGGCACGGTCGGCGACCTGATCACCGCCCTGAACGATCCGGCGACTGGGGTGGGCCGTTTCGGCTCGTTCGCCCTGGCCGCCGACGGCTCGCTCAGCTTCACCGGCTATGGCGCTCCCGCGCCGGCGATGAGCGTGCTCGAGGACACGACCATCCAGGTTCCGTCGGGCGTTTCGGTCACGGAACTGTTCGGCATCGGCGGCGGCGTCCGGGCTTCCCGCGCGGACGGCTTCTCGCTGCGCACCGACATTCGCCAAAGTCCCGGGAAGCTGGCGCTGGCCCAGTTCAACCTGTCCGCCGCGGTCGGCGCTTCGGCCTTAAGCCCGGGTGACGGCCGGGGTGCGCTGCTGCTGGCCGACGCAGGCGAGCGGGCGGCGAACTTCGCCGCGGCCGGGGACTCGTCAGGCGGCCTCATCTCGGTTTCGCGATACGCCTCCGAACTGTCGGGCGAGATCGGCGGCAAGGCGGCGGCGGCCAAGAACCGAAGTGAGACGGCGGCGGCCTTGGCGACCGAGGCCTCGGCCCGCCAGACTGCCTATGAGGGGGTCAATCTGGACGAGGAACTGGTCCTGATGACCACCTACCAGCAGGCCTTCAACGCCTCGGCGCGACTGATCCAGGCGGCCAAGGACATGTACGACACGCTTCTGGGGATGATCTGATGACCCGCGTCGCCACCTTCGGAAACTACCAGTCGGCCCTTCTCGACCTGATGAAGGCCCAGACTCGCGCGGCCGATGCGCAGGAGCGGGTGTCGACCCAGAAGAACGCAACCGACCTGACAGGATTTGGCCGGCAGGCCGAGACGCTGACGGCGCTCAAGGGAGCGCAGAGCCGGATCCAGGGCTTCATCGACACCTCGAAAGCGGTCACCGCGCGGCTGACGACGCAAGACCTCGCCATGACCCAGATCAGCGACGGCATCGCCGGCCTGCGGGACGCGGTCGGCAGCGTTCTGGCCACGGATTCCGCGGGCTCGCTGATGCTGGAACTGGAGGGGCAATTCCAGGCCATCCGCGGCGGGCTCACCATGCGGCACCACGGCGGATATCTGTTCTCGGGGGCCTCGACGGCGACATCGCCGGTCACCGTCGCCAGCCTCGACGAACTGGCGGCCGCGCCAACCGTCGCCTCGGTATTCGTCAACGACACGCTCAAGACGGCAAGCCGGGTGGCGGAGGGCACAACCCTCGAGACCGGCTTTCTCGCCGACGAACTGGGCAGCGAGGTGCTCGAGATACTTCGCGACATCCAGGCCTATCACACGGGCGTCAACGGGCCGCTGACCGGCAAGGTGACGGAAGCCCAGAAGACCTTCCTCACCACCCAGTTCGGCCGGCTGGAACAGGCGGCGACGGCGGTGATCGACAAGATCGCCAAGACCGGATCCATGGCTAACCAGGTCGAGAGCGTGACCAAGGGTCACGAGGCCCAGCTGGGCTCACTCGACGAACTGGTGTCGAACCGGACCGACGCCGACATGGCCGTCGCGATCACCGATCTGCAGCTGTCGCAGGTGGCGATCCAGGCGTCTGCGCAGGTGATATCCCAGCTGAGACAGGTGTCGCTGCTCAACTATTTGACCTGACGCGGCAAATCGCCCCTCCGGCCAAGCTGGACGCAATGTTCCCGGTGGAACATAGTGTGAACAAATGGCCCAGATCGATCTCCGGCGAAAGCTCTCCATCCTCGCGGACGCCGCCAAGTACGACGCAAGTTGCGCTTCGTCCGGCACATCGAGCCGGGACTCCGTCGGCGGCAAGGGGGTCGGCTCGACCGAGGGAATGGGCATCTGCCACGCCTATACGCCGGACGGCCGCTGCGTCTCGCTGCTGAAGATCCTGCTGACCAATTTCTGCGTCTACGACTGCGCCTACTGCATCAACCGGGCGAGCTCCAACGTTCCCCGGGCCCGGTTCACCGCGGATGAGGTGGTCGATCTGACGCTGAGTTTCTACAAGCGGAACTATATCGAGGGACTGTTCCTGTCGTCAGGCATCATCCGCTCGGGCGACTACACGATGGAGCAACTGGTGCTGGTGGCGAAGAAGCTGCGCACCGAGCACGACTTCCGCGGCTACATCCATCTGAAGCTGATCCCGGAGGCAGACCCGCGGTTGGTCGAGGAGGCTGGACTCTACGCCGACCGCCTGTCCGCCAATATCGAGTTGCCCCGCGACGAGGCGCTGAAGCGGCTCGCGCCCCAGAAGGACATCGGGGTCATCAAGAAGGCGATGGGCCAGGTCAGGATGGCGGCCGAAGCCGCGAGGCCGGGCAAGCGGGACCGGATCAAGCCGCCCAGGTTCGCACCCGCCGGCCAATCCACGCAACTGATTGTCGGTGCGGACGGGGCCGCTGACACCGAGATCATGGCCCGCAGCGCCTCGCTCTATGGAGGCTATGGCCTGCGCCGCGTCTACTATTCGGCCTTCAGCCCGATCCCGGATTCCTCGAGCGCCCTGCCGCTGGCGAAGCCGCCGCTGATGCGAGAGCACAGACTGTATCAGGCGGACTGGCTGATGCGGTTCTACGGCTTCTCCGCGCCGGAAATCGGCGAGGCGGCGACGGACGGCATGCTGGACCTCGCCATCGATCCCAAATTGGCCTGGGCCCTGAACCGGCGCGAGCAGTTTCCGGTCGATGTGAACACCGCCCCGCGAGAGATGCTGCTTCGGGTGCCCGGGCTGGGCGTCAAGTCCGTCGACCGCATCGTGTCGGTGCGGCGCTGGCGTACGCTTCGGCTCGAGGATGTCGGCCGGCTCTGTCGCGGCGTCAACAAGGTCCGCCCGTTCATCACGGCGCTGGACTGGACGCCTGGTGGGCTGACCGACGCCGCCGACCTGCGCGCGCGCATCGCGCCGGATCCGGCCCCGGTGCAGATGAGCCTGTTCTGATGCACGTCGCGGGTCTGGACGGCGAGACCGATTTCGACGGTTGGCGCAAGGCGGCGCGAGCCTTCCGGTTGGCTGGCGTAAGGCCGGAGCGGGCGGGATTCCGGATCGGGCCCGGTGCGGACGGTCTGTTCGACGAAAGCCTGCCTCCGCCCGCCTCCGGCGCTGCGGCGTTCAGCGTGCCCCAGAGCTTCGTCGGGCTGGCGCAGGAGGTGATCCTGCATCGCTCCGGCGACCGGTTCGACCTGCTGTACCGCCTGCTGTGGCGGCTGGGCGACGAACCCGACCTGATGAAGATCGTCACCGATCCCGACGTGGCCGATGCGCTCGGGCGCGCGAAGAACGTCAGCCGGGCCAGCCACAAGATGAAGGCCTTCGTTCGCTTCCGACAGGTGGAGGACGAGGCGGGCGAACACTGGATCGCATGGTTCGAGCCGGCTCACCGGGTTCTTGAAAAGACGGCGCCGTTCTTCGCCCGCCGGTTCACGGCGATGCGCTGGTCGATTCTGACTCCGGACGGAGCGGCGTACTGGGACGGACAGGTCCTCGCCCTCGGTCCTCCGGCCACCCGCGATATGGCCCCCGCCGAAGACGAGATGGAGGAGTTCTGGAAGACCTACTACGCCTCGACGTTCAACCCCGCGCGGCTGAAGACCAGGGCGATGCAGGGCGAAATGCCCCGGCGCTACTGGAAGAACCTGCCCGAGGCGGCGCTGATCCCGGAACTGGTGGCGCGGTCGGAGGTTCGGACGGAAGCCATGGTCTCCGCCCCCGCCCCCGAACCGAACGCCCGTCTTGCGAAGACCCTGTCGCGAATGAACCCGGATCGGTCCTTCGAGGAAGGCTTCGTGCCATCGACCCTCGCCGAACTTGATCAGGCGGTGCAGGCCTGCCGCCGGTGCCCGCTGTGGCGGGATGCGACCCAGGGAGTCTGCGGCGAGGGGCCGAAGAAGGCGAAGCTGATGATCGTCGGCGAGCAGCCGGGCGATCAGGAAGACCTCGCCGGCCATCCCTTCGTCGGACCTGCCGGACGGGTGCTGGATCTCGCCCTCGACGAGGCCGGCATTGACCGGGATGACGTCTTCGTCACCAACGCCGTCAAACATTTCAAGCATGAACCCCGCGGCAAGCGGCGACTGCACAAGACGCCCTCCACGGGCGAGGTCAGCGCCTGTCGATGGTGGCTGGACGCCGAGCGACGGCTGGTCAAGCCGAGGGTTATCGTGACGCTGGGGGCGACGGCGGCCCTCGGTGTGCTGTCGCGCAAGGTCGCCGTGACCAGGGAACGAGGCCGGGGCATAGACCTCCCCGACGGGGCCAAGGCCCTGCTGACGGTGCATCCGTCCTATCTGCTGCGCATTCCGGACGCCGCCGCCCGGGCCGGGGAGCGGAGCCGGTTCGTGGCCGACCTGAAGCAGGCCAGATCACTGCTCTAGCAGTGAATCAACGTGTCTGAACGATTACGCCCCGGCGGCGTTCTTCCGCTCTGCCCAGCTTTGCCGTGGTCCAACCGTAGGCAAAGCGAACGGCGCAATCTAGGTAGGGGCATGGCTGCAGCGGACTTTCAGATTGATGACGGCGAGGGGCGTCTGACCCTGCGCCTGATCGGCGACTGGACCGCAACCAACCTTGGCCGGATCTCGCGCCGGCTGGACGAAACGCTCGCGGAGCGCTGCGTCGATGCTGTCGACCTCAGTGAACTTGGGCGATTCGACACGGCGGGCGCCTTGGCCATTGTCCAGGCCAGCAACTGCGTCCTGCCGGAGACGGCCTGGCGGCAGCGGCCGGAGGCGGGGCGCACCTATGCGCTGGTCGAGCGGCTGGAGCGGGAGAGTGCGGGCCCGCCGCGACGGTCCCCCGGCTGGGTGCGCGCCTTCGCCAAGGTCGGACGCGGCATACAGGACATCGTCGCGGAGGCGACCCTGTCGCTGGCCTTCCTCGGTCGGCTGATCGTGGCGGTGGGGGCGGCGTTGCGCCACCCGGGCCGCATCCGCTGGGCGGCATGGTTCAGTCAGGGCGAAAGGGCGGGGCTCGACGCGATACCGATCATCCTCGTAACCAACTTCTTCATCGGCGCGGTGATCGCCTATCTGGGCGCGAACATGCTGACCCAGTTCGGGGCGGCGGTGTTCACCGTCCAACTGGTGGCCGTGTCGGTCCTGAGGGAGTTCGCCGTGGTGATCACCTCCGTGCTGCTGGCCGGCCGCTCGTCCTCCTCGTTCGCCGCAGAAATCGGCTCCATGCGGATGAACCAGGAAGTCGACGCCATGCAGGTGATGGGGGTGAATCCCTTCCAGGCGCTGGTCATCCCCCGGCTGGCGGCCATGCTGGCCATGCTGCCCCTGCTGACTTTCGTGGGGATGATCGCCGGTCTGTTCGGCGGCTTGCTGGTGACGTGGAGCGAGCTGTCGTACGGGCCATCCTTCTTCATCCAGAGGATGATCGAAGATCCGAAGATGGCCACTCACCTGGGCGTGGGTCTGATCAAGGCGCCGGTGTTCGCCGTCGTGGTCGCGGCCATCGGCTGCCGGCAGGGCATGGCCGTGGCGGGCGATGTCGAGAGCCTTGGCCGACGGGTCACCGCGGCCGTGGTCCAGGCCATCTTCGCCATCATCTTTCTCGACGCCGTCTTCGCCATGATCTTCCTGGAGCTGAACTGGTGACCGGCGCGACGGAGAAAACGGCCGCGAAGCCGGAAGCCCTGATCGAGGTGCGGGGGCTGCTCAGCCAGTTCGGCGAGCGCGTCATCCACGAGAACCTGGACCTCGACGTGGAGCGTGGTGAGATCCTCGGCGTGGTTGGCGGGTCCGGCTCGGGCAAGACGGTGCTGCTCAATTCCATCATCGGCCTGAAGGAGCCGGACGGCGGTTCGGTACGGGTGTTCGGGCACGACATGTCCGATCTCAGCAAGGAACAGGCGGCCGATATCGAGCGCCGGACAGGAGTCCTCTTCCAGCAGGGCGCCCTGTTCTCGTCGCTGAGCGTCCTCGACAACGTGGCGTCGCCGCTGGTCGAGCACACCAGACTGCCCAAGGACGTCATCCGCGAACTGGCGGAGATGAAGATCGCCATGGTCGGGCTGAAGCCGGAGGCGCATCACCAGAAGCCGGCGGAACTGTCGGGCGGCATGCGCAAGCGCGTCGGTCTGGCGCGGGCGCTGGCGCTGGACCCCGAGTTGCTGTTTCTGGATGAACCGACGGCCGGGCTGGATCCGATCGGAGCCGCCGCCTTCGATCATCTGATCCGTCAGCTGTCGGACGATCTGGGGCTGACGGTCTTCATGATCACCCACGACCTCGACAGCCTCTACGCCATCACCGACAAGGTGGCGGTGGTGGCGGACAAGCGGATCGTGGCCAAGGCGACCGTTCAGGAACTGGAACAGTCGGACCACCCCTGGATCAGGGAATACTTCCTCGGCCCGCGCGGTCGCGCCGGCAAGAAGGCCGCCTGAGGAGAGCGGAGAGATGGAAAGAGACGCCCACTATGCCGCCGTCGGCATCGCCACCATCGCCCTTCTGGCGGCGCTGGCGGTGTTCGCCATCTGGCTGGCCCGGCTGCAGTTCAACAGCGACTACGACGTCTACGACATCGTCTTCTACGGTCCCGTGCGGGGCCTGTCGGAGGGAGGCGAGGTGCATTTCAACGGCATCCGGGTCGGCGAGGTCACGGACCTGAACCTGGATCCGAAGAAGGGCGACCAGGTCATCGCGCGCATCCGCATCGACGGCACCACGCCGGTCAGGGTGACCTCGCGCGCCCAGCTGGAGCCGCAGGGCATCACCGGCCTGAACTACATCCAGATCACCGCGGGCAATCCGAACAGCGCGATCCTGAAGTCGCAATATCCCGACAATGTCGTGCCGGTGATCCAGAGCCAGCCGTCGCCGATCGCGGAGCTGCTGTCGGGATCGGGCACGGTGCTGGCGCAGACCGTGGATGCGCTGAACCGGATCAATCGGGTGCTGTCTGACGACAATGTCCGCTCGTTCTCGACCAGCCTGAAGAACATCGAGTCGTTGAGCACGGAGCTGGAAGCCCGCAAGGGGATGCTGCAGCAGCTCGAGCAGGCGCTGACCAGAGCCAACTCGGCGGTCGCCGAATACGAGGCGCTGGCGGTCAGCACCCGCGGCATCGTCGAGGGCGACGGCCGGGAGGCTGTAGCCAACATCAACGCCGCCGCCCAGGAGGCCCGCACGGCCGTGGCGTCGATCAACCGGATCGCGACGGGCGCCGAGGGCCCGGTCAACGAGTTCGTCACCACCGGCCTGCCGCAAATGCAGCAGGCGATCCAGGGGCTGGAGGACGCGACCCGCTCGCTGGAGGGGCTGATCGACGAGGTGCGGTCCAGCCCGCGCGAGTTCATCGGCCGCGCGCCGAGCAAGGAAATGGAGGTCCAGCCGTGATCCGCTCTTCGATCAAGCTCGCGACCGCGGCGGCCGGCGTCATGGCCGTGGCCGGCTGCGCGCTGCTGTCCACGCCCGATCCGGTGCAGACCTATCGCTTCGGCGGTCCGGCGGCGGCGAGCGCCGCGGTCGAGGGGCAGGCGGGTCTGCGCCAGGTCAACCTGCGGCGGGTCCAGTTCCCGGAGGCGGTCGAGGGCGACAAGATCCTGGGCGTCACCGGCACCGAGACCGCCTACATCGCCGGAGCCCGGTGGGTGTCGCCGGCCAGCGACCTGTACATGGAGAGCCTCGAGAACGCGTTCGCCGGACAGGCCACGCGGGTGCGGCTGATCGGGCCGCGCGAGCTGATCCGCGGCGAGCGGTCGCTGGACGTCGACGTGCGCGCGTTCGAGGCCCGCTATGACGCGCCGGGCGCGGTTCCGACGGTGGTGGTGACGGCGCGGGCGCGGCTGCTGGCCCTGCCGGACCGGACGGTGGCGGCGGAGCGGACGTTCACGGTCCAGCAGCCGGCCTCGGCGAACCGGGTCTCGGCCATCGTCGACGCCTTCGATATCGCCACGCGCGACCTGAATACGCAGATCGTGGCCTGGACCGACGCCAACGCGGGCTGATCAGAGCGGCGCGCGCAGATCCGACAGGCGCGTCCCGACGGCGGCGCGGCGGGCGCTGGAGGCGGTCAGTTCGGCGAGCGCCCGGTCGATGCGGGCCACCATCCCGTCGCGCAGGCGGAGCAGGCGCTCGCGATCCGGGCGGACCTTTCTGGGCCGCTTGCCGGCGAGACCGAGGGCCTCGCTCCAGTCCCGGCTCCAGGCGGCCATGCCGTCGCTGCAGGCCTTGAGCGCCTCGGCGGCGCGGGCGTCGGCGTTCTGGGCGCCGCGGATCAGGGGCAGGGCGCCGAGGGCGGCGGCGCGGCAGGCGTCGAGCGCGGCCTTGCGGGCTTCCAGCGGATGGGGCGGGGCGTCTTCGGCGGGCCGATGGCCGGCGAGGCGGCGGGCGGCGGCGAACAGGTGGGCGTCGAGCTCGACCATGGCGTCGCGGATCCCGGTCCAGACGCCGTCCAGCGCGGCGGAGCGCCGGGCGGCGGCCTCGACATGTCCGGCCAGGTCGGAGGCGGCCGCGGTGAGGGACGCGGCGGCGCGGCGGAAGGCTTCGCGGAAGGCCTTGAGGCGCTTGCGGCGGCTGTCGAACAGGCCGGCGAGGCCGCGGCGGGGCTCGAGGGCGGCGGGGTCGAGGCCGGCCAGCACCGAGCGCGCCCGGGTCAGCTGGTCCGCGGCCGTGGTCAGGTCGCCGGCGCGGGCGGCGGCGAGGGCGGCGTCGATGCGTTCGACGGCGGCGGCGCGGGCGGGCTCGGCGAAGGTGGCGGCGCCGGCTTCATCGTAGCCGGCGTGGATCGCCTCGACGCGGGCGGCGTCGGGCGCCGGCGCGTGTCCCTGCCAGCGGTAGCCTCCGTCAGCCATTGGCCCGTCCCCCCCAGCGGCCTCGCGGCCCCGAAGGGTTAACTTTGACTACGCCTTGAGGCCTTCGGCAACGGTGTAGCTGGCCTCGGTCTTCGCGGCGACCTCGTCGAGGGTGACGCCGTCGGCCAGTTCGATCAGCTCGAGGCCGGCGCCGTCCGGCTTGACGTCGAAGACGCACAGGTCGGTGATGATGCGGCTGACGACGCCCGTGCCGGTCAGGGGGAGGGTGCAGGATTTCAGCACCTTCGACTGGCCGTGCTTGTTGGCGTGGTCCATGACCACGACCACGCGCTTGACGCCGGCGACGAGGTCCATGGCGCCGCCCATGCCCTTCACCAGCTTGCCCGGGATCATCCAGTTGGCGATGTCGCCGTTCTCGGCCACTTCCATGGCCCCGAGGATGGACAGGTTGATGTGGCCGCCGCGGATCATGGCGAAGCTGTCCGAGGAGCTGAAATAGCTGGTCTCGGGGATCTCGGTGATCGTCTGCTTGCCGGCGTTGATCAGGTCGGGATCGACCTCGTTCTCGTACGGGAAGGGGCCCATGCCGAGCATGCCGTTCTCGGACTGCAGGGTCACCTCCATCCCCTCGGGGATGTAGTTGGCGACCAGGGTCGGGATGCCGATGCCGAGATTGACGTAGAAGCCGTCCTGCAGCTCCTTTGCGGCGCGTTCGGCGAGCTGTTCGCGGGTCCGGGCCATTACGAAGCCTCCCTCTGGCGGACGGTGCGTTGTTCGATGCGCTTCTCGGGCACGGTCTGGACGATGCGGTCGACGTAGATGCCCGGGGTGTGGATGTGGTCGGGGTCGAGCGAGCCGGTGGGGACGATCTGCTCGACCTCGACGACGGTGACCTTGCCGGCCGTAGCCATCATTGGATTGAAGTTGCGGGCGGTCTTGCGGAAGACGAGGTTGCCGCGCTCGTCCGCCTTCCAGGCCTTGACGATGGACAGGTCGGCGACGAGGCCGGTCTCCATGACGTACTGACGGCCGTCGAACTCGCGGACTTCCTTGCCCTCGGCGACGAGGGTGCCGACGCCGGTGGCGGTGAAGAAGGCGGGGATGCCGGCGCCGCCGGCGCGGATGCGCTCGGCCAGCGTGCCCTGGGGGTTGAACTCGAGCTGGAGCTCGCCGGCCAGATACTGGCGCTCGAACTCCTTGTTCTCGCCGACGTAGGAGGAGATCATCTTCGCGATCTGCTTCGTCTCGAGCAGCTGGCCGAGGCCGAAGCCGTCGACGCCGGCGTTGTTCGAGATGACGGTCAGGCCCTTGACGCCGCTGTCGCGCAGGGCGGCGATCAGGTGCTCGGGGATGCCGCACAGGCCGAAGCCGCCGGACATGACGGTCATGCCGTCGAAGGTCAGGCCTTCCAGCGCGGATCTGGCGTCGGGGAAGATCTTCCGCATCGCTTCCTCATATTTTCACCGCCTGATGAATATCGACGGCCTGTTCCGGTCTCTACGGCGGCGGGGCGGGCGGGGCAAGTCTCGGGAGCGCGCCGGGCGGCGGTGAAGGGCTCTGCCGGGTGAAACCGAAAAAAAAGGGATGGCAGAGTCGGCAGAGTCGGCAGGGTGGGCGGCGAAATTCGGTGTGGCAGAGTCGGCAGAGTCTACATTGGGTTTGAGGGGACGCGCCTGCGGCGGCGGGGCGGGGATTCGATTGTCAAAGACCGCGGTCGAAGGGCGGCATTATGCGCCCGCCGGCTTATCCGGATGGAAGATAGCTTCTAGAAACGGCGAAGTAGCTGAAAAGGGCGGATGTTTTCCGCTGAACCAGACCATGTTTTCGCGGATTGCCAGCACAGCGTCATGGACTGTTGCGTCTCCTCCCTGTCGCGCAGCGATGGGGAGGTGGCGCGGCGCTAATGCGCGCCGTGACGGAGGGGCTCTTTCCGACGCACGACCGTTGCGCCGTTTCGCCCCTCCACCGCTTCGCGGTCCCCCTCCCCATCGCTACGCGACGGGGAGGAGACGGTGGTGGCGTTAACCTTTTTCTTCGCGTGAGGCGGGCGTGAGATGGTCAGGCAGCGACGATAGGGTAAAAGACCAAGCTTGGCGGATACACGTTCGGGGGACGAGGTGCGGGCTGGCGTCAACACACTGACGGTGACCTTTCTGGTCGGGGTCGCGGCCGGGCTGCTGCTGACGCCCGACGGCCGTCAGTGGCTGCGCAATCCCACGGTGATGCTGGGCGACCGCGCCAACGCCTCGGCGCCGGCGGAGAGCCCGCCCGCCGCCCCGCCGGCGGCCGTGGTCGCCGCCCCGCCCGCGGTTCCCGCCGTGACGCCCCTCTCCGCGCGGCTCGCGCAGGGACCGTTGCGGATCGGGGTGTTCGGCGACTCGATGGCCGACGGCCTCTACGCCGGCCTCTACCGGGACCTGAGGGACCAGCCGAAGGTGACGGTGACCAAGTTCTCGGAGGTGTCCACCGGCCTGTCCCGCTACGACTACGTGGACATCCAGGCCAAGACCGAGCGCCAGATCAACGAGACGCCGATCGACGTGGCGGTGATCCTGTTCGGCACCAATGACGCCCAGGGCATCAGCCTGGACGGCGTGATCCACGACTTCGGCACCGAGGGCTGGAAAGCCGCCTATGCGACGCGGATCGACAACCTGGTGGCCATGCTGCGCAGCCGTGATGTGGCGGTCTACTGGGTCGGGTTGCCGCGAATGAAGAGCAGCCGCTTCGACGGGCGGATGGCGCTGATCAACGATGTGGTCGAGGCGCGGATGCGGGCGCTGGGCGTGCCCTACGTGGAGACGACCGCCCTGACCTCGAACGAGGAGGGCCGCTACGAGGCCTATCTGCCGAACGCCAGCGGCCGCAAGGTGCTGATGCGGGCCAACGACGGGATCCACATGTCGATGGCCGGGTACCTGCGCATGAGCGGGCCGGTCGCCGAGCGGCTGAAGCGGGACGCGGGGCTGGACCGGCCGGCGGCGTCCGATTCCACACCCGCCGGCTGAGCATGCGGGGGATCGGGGCGGTCCTGGCATGGGGGCTGTTGGCGGCGCCGGCCTTCGCCGCGGCCGGGCAGGCGACTCCCTATGTTCCCATGCCCACGCCGGCGGCCGGATTTTCGGTCTGCTCCGGCGGTCTGTGCCAGCCGGAAGCGCTGACCGGCCTGTTCGAGGCCTTGGCCGCGACCGAGGACGGGACGCGGGGCGAGCCGGTCCGCATCCTTCAGCTCGGCGACAGCCATACGGCTGGCGACCGCATCACCGGCAAGCTGAGGACGGTCCTGCAGCAGCGCTTCGGATCCGGAGGGCGGGGCGTCCTGCCGGCGGGTGCGCCGCATGACGGCTATGCCCCCTATCAGGTGCAGATGGAGGCGCGCGGCTGGACGGTGGAACGGGCCCCCTTGCGCCCCGTCGCGGGCGAGGAGACGACGGCGTTCGGGCCGGGGGCGGTGCGGGCGCGGGCGGTTCCGGGGGCGGAGTTGACGCTGAGGCTGGAGCCGGGGGCGGAGGCCGGCCGGGTCGGGGTCTGCGGCTGGCCGCGAGGGCCGGGCGAGGGGCTGTCCATCGACGTCGGCGACGAGGCGCCGTGGCCGGTCGACCTGAACGGATCGGACGACAACGGGCCGTCGTGCCAGCGGATGGACCTGTTCCGGCCCGCGCCGGTGGTGACGTTTCGCGGGACCGGGCGGGGCGTGATCCTCGACACCGTCTGGACCGAGCGCCCCGGCCCCGGGGTGGTGGTGTCCAGCCTCGGGCTGACCGGGGCGACGCTGGCGGACCTGGCGTCGCGGGACGAGACGACGATGGGCATGGTCATCGGCTTTCTCGCGCCATCCCTGGTCGTGCTCGCCTACGGCACCAACGAGGGGTTCGATCCCGCCCTCGATCCGGCGGCCTACGAGCGGCTGCTGCGGGCGGAGGTCGAGAAGATGCGGCGGTTCGCGCCGTGGCAGGCCTCGATCCTGATCCTCGGGGCTCCGGACGCGCTGAGAAACGGCGTCGTGGACGGCTGCAGCGCCGACGGCCTGCGCGCGCCTCCGCCGACGCTGGCCATGGTCCGGGACGTGCAGAGGCGGGTCGCCGCCGACATGGGTGTGGCGTTCTGGGACTGGCATGGACGGATGGGCGGCGACTGTTCCGCGGACCGGCTGGCGTTGATGGCCGAGCCCTATATGCGCGGCGACCGGGTGCATTTCACCGGCGCCGGGGCCGACTGGATCGGCGGCGTTCTGGCCGACGACCTGCTGGCCGCGTACGACGCGTGGAAGGATTCGCGGTCCGTGACGGGGAGCGCGGACTAGATGCTGTTCCCCACGCTGGCGTTCGGCGTCTTCTTTCTGGTCGTCTATTTCACCGCCTGGTCGCTGGATCGCGAGAACGGGCGGCGCAAGCTGTTCCTGCTGCTGGCCAGCTGGTTCTTCTATGCCCAGTGGGACTGGCGTTTCGTCGGGCTGCTGATCGCCTCGGCGATCCTGAACTGGGGCGTGGCGGCGCTGATCGCGCGCGACCGGGAGCGGCGCGGCGACGGAAAAGGCAATGGCTGGCTGGTCGGGCTGGGCGTCGCGGTCAACCTGCTGATCCTCGGCTTCTTCAAATACTACGGCTTCTTCGTCGAACAGGCGGGCGAGCTGCTGATGCGGTTCGGCTGGGAGCGGGACCTGCCGCTGCTGCAGATCGTGCTGCCGGTGGGGATTTCCTTCTTCACCTTCCAGGGCATCAGCTACGTCGTCGACGTGCATCGCGGGAAGACGCCGCCGGCCAAGAGCCTGCTGGACGTCATGCTGCTGATGAGCTTCTTCCCGCATCTGGTGGCGGGGCCCATCGTGCGGGCCTCGGACCTGCTGCCGCAGTTCGAGCGGACGCCGCGGCTGACGCGGGTGATGGCCACGCACGGGCTGCTGCTGATCGTCTGGGGGCTGTTCAAGAAGACGGTGATCGCCTCGGAGCTGTCGACCAACCTGGTCGATCCGGTGTTCTTCGATCCGACCGCCTACGGGGCGGTGGACATCGCGGCGGCGGTCTATGGCTATGCGGTCCAGATCTACTGCGACTTCTCGGCCTATTCGGACATGGCCATCGGGCTGGCGGCGCTGCTGGGCTATTCCTTCCCGAGGAATTTCGACCAGCCGTACCGGGCGGCGTCGCTGCAGAGCTTCTGGCGGCGCTGGCACATCAGCCTGTCGAGCTGGCTGAGGGACTATCTGTATGTGCCGCTGGGGGGCGGACGGAAGGGGCTGTTCGCCAGCTGCATCAACGTCTTCATCACCATGGTGCTGGGCGGGCTGTGGCACGGGGCGGCGCTGACCTTCCTGGCGTGGGGCGCGCTGCACGGGGGGGTGCAGGTGATCGAGCGGCTGGGGCGGGCGATGTTCAAACGGCCCGAGGGGGCGGAAGAGCGCAAGTCCGTGCTGCCGACGGTCGTGGGGGTGCTGGTCACCTTCCACATCGTCTGCCTGGGCTGGATCCTGTTCCGGGCCGAGAGCTTCGATCTGGCGGTGCAGGTTCTGCAGGGCCTGGGGCGGATCGGGCCGGTGGTCGTGCTGACGCCGCTGCTGCTGACCCTGATCGTCGGCGGCCTGGCCATGCACTGGCTGCCGCCGCGCGCCGTCGAGGGCATGGCCGAGCGGCTGAAGACGGCGCCGTCGATCACCCTGGGCCTGCTGATCGGGACGGCCATACTGCTGGTCGAGGCGGTGCGGCCCGAGGGCGTGGCGCCCTTCATCTATTTCCAGTTCTAGAGCGTTGGAGGCGGCATGACGAACGAACGCGACGACCCGCCGATCCCGCTGGAGCCGTTCCCGGTCCACCGGCCGGAGTCGCCGTTTCCGCCGCTGGCCGAGAGCGTGGCGGCGCCGGCCGAGCCGGATCCGCCGAGCGACTGGATCGAGGCGGCGGACGCCCACGACCTGCCGACGCGGGAGAACGCCCTGGTGGCGCTGGGCCGGTTCGCCTTTCCGCCGGCGGCGCCGCTGGACGACGAGGGCGTGGCGGCGCGCGACCGGCGCTGGACCAGCCGGACGGTGATGGTCGCCGCGGCCTTCCTGCTGGTCTTCAACGCCGTCTCGCCGCTGAACTGGTCGCGCCAGCAGCCGCCGGGCTGGGTTCCCGAGACGGTGCGTCAGCTGTCGGAGGTGTGGGTGGCCCAGCTGGCGGTGTTCGGCGTGGACCAGCCGCGGCAGGGGGTGCGCGAGGCCTGGGACGCGGCGCGCGGCGCGCGGTTCATCGGCCAGGCGCGGGAGCCGGACGGCTCGACACCGGCGGCGGAGTCGTGAAAGCTCAGCGGCGGGGCTGACGCCGCGCGTCGGTCGCGGGGAAGCGGGGGGCGTTGCGATGAAGATGAACCGGCGCGCGGCGCTGGCCGGAGGCGTCGCCGCCGCGACGGTGGGCGCCGGCGCGGCGCGGGCGCAGACGCCGCTCCGCCTCCGCAAGGGCGCGGGCGGGCTGACGGCGGCCAGCGAAGACGTCGCCGCCTTCGGCGAGGCGGTGCGGATCATGAAGCGGCGCAGCGACGGCCTGTCGTGGACGCGCCAGACGCAGATCCATCACCGCAGCTCGCAGCACAACAACGGCCTGTTCCTGCCGTGGCACCGGCAGCAGCTGGTGCATATGGAGCGGATCGTGGCCCGGCTGACCGGGCACGGGACCTTCGCCATGCCCTACTGGGACTGGCAGGAGCACCGGTTCCTGCCGGAGTGGGTCTGCGACCCCGACTCGCCGCTGTACGAGCGGAACCGGGCGCGGGGCGTGGAGACGCTGGACTTCGCCGCGGCGCGCTGGGCGGAGTCGTCCTATACGGCCCGGCTGGCGTCGGACGATTTCGCCACCTTCTGCGGCAAGCTGCCGGAGGGGGCGGGGATGGTCGAGGGATACGGGCACAACCACATCCATCAGCTGATCGGCGGGGCGATGAAGCATCCGCGGACCTCGGCCCAGGACCCGATGTTCTGGCTGCACCACAGCAATGTCGACCGGGTCTGGGCGACCTGGCATGGCGCCCGGGGGCGGGGGCTGTATCCGGCGGACTGGACGGCCCTGACGGTGACCGGCTTCGTCGACGCGGAGGGGAGGCCGGTGGGTGAACTGCCGGTGGGTGGGGCGCTGGAGACGCGGCCGCTGGGGTACGACTACGACCGGCTGTATCCCTTCCCGGTGTTCAATGTGGCCGAGGCGGGTCCGCCGGGGGCGACGCGGCGGGTCCCGCTCGGCGGGCGGAGCTGGACGGTGCGGGCGGAGGCGGCGGACGGGTCCGGCCGGATGAGGCTGGCGCTGCCCGACGAGGCGGTGGCGCGGATGCGCGAAGCCGATGATGCGCTGATGATCGCGGGCGAGGGGATGGCGGCCTATGCGCGGGAGGCGGGGCTGGAGGACCGGTCGATCGAAATCCGGCTGACGGCGGGCGGGCGGGAGCGCTCGCTGGGCTCGTCGCCGACCTTCGTGCACCTGCCGGAGCCGGGGGAGGGCCATGCGGGCCATCGCGGGCCCTATGTCCTGCCGTTCCGGTTCGGGGAGGAGGTGCTGAATCTGCTGGCGGCCGGGGACGGGCCGGCGGCGGTCACGGTGTTCGCGGAGGACCTGGCGCCGGAGCTGGCGCGGCCGGAGGCGCGGGCGGCGTGGATCGAGCTGAAGCTGACGCTGACGGAGACGCGCTGGGCATGAGGGGCGGGGACGTGAACTGGACGCGGTTGAGGGTCGTTCTGTTGCTGGCTCTGGCGGGGCTGATCGCCGCGCCGACGACGGGTTGTGCGCTGTTCCAGCAGGAGCCGCCGCCGGTGATGGCGCCCCCGCCCCCGCCACCGCCGCCTCCGCCTCCGCCCCCGCCGCCGCCGCCGCCGCCTCCGATGGCGCCGCCGCCGGTCGAGGCGGACATGTGGCCGGGCGGGATCGTGCCGCTGTGCTTCCAGGCCCCGGCGGCCGGGGACGGCTGGGCGCGGGACAAGGTGATGGAGGCGGCGGCCGCCTGGGAGGCGGTGGCGAAGGTGGATTTCGACATCCGCGCCGATTGCGCCGCCGGCCCGACCTCGGGGCCGGAGCGGCGGATCCCGATCCGCATCGTGCACGACCCCGAGTTGTTCGCCTCGGCCAGCCATCTGGGGGTCAATCTGGTGCGCGGCGGGACGATCACGTTGAACGCCGAATACCTCGTCACCAACCGCATCTGCGGGCGGCGCGGCAGCGTGGGGCGGGAGGGCTGCTTCTACGCCGACGCCCTGCACGAGCTGGGGCATGCGCTGGGGTTCAGCCACGACCACGTCAGCCCGCGCGCGCCGGACTGCGTGGCGCGGATGGGCACGCCGGAGCCGGAGGACGCCGACGAGACCTATTACGACGCGGCCTCGATCATGAACTACTGCAACGCCGACCGGTGGAAGGGCGAGCTGAGCCCGGCGGACATCTGCTCGATCCGGGCGGCGTACGGAGACCGCGAGGGCCGGCGGCCGAGCCGGGCCAGCTGCTACGCCATGACCGGAGCGGCGCCGCGGCGGCCTTGACCGGCGGCGACGACGAACCCTAGCGTGCCCGGCCCGCCGGACGGACCGGCGGCTGTGGGGTCTGAACATGCGTCATCGTCTTCTCGCCCGGGCCCTGCCCGCCCTCGTGCTCATCGCCGCCTTCAGCGGGCCCGTGCTGGCGCAGGACGCCCTGACCTATCAGCAGCCGCCGGCGCCGATCGCCGACATTCTGGACACCAAGCCGACGCCGACGCCGAGCCTGAGCCCCGACCGGACGACGCTGGCGCTGTACGACCGGGCCAACCTGCCGCCGATCGCCGAACTGGCCGAGCCGATGCTGCGGTTGGCCGGCTACCGGATCAATCCGCGCAACAACGGGCCGGCCAACAGCCGGGTCAGCTGGCTGACCGGGCTGAGCTTCCAGCCGGTGGCGGGCGGGCCGGCGCGCGCGGTGCCGCTGCCGGCCAATGCGCGCTTCACCTCGCCGGGGTGGTCGCCGGACGGCCGGTCGGTGGCCTTCCTGATGGATGCGCCCACCGGGCTGGAGCTGTGGGTCGCCGACGTGGCGAGCGGCGAGGCGCGCAAGCTGACCGACGCCCGGGTCAATGCGGCGGCGGGCGGGGCGTTCGACTGGACGCCGGACAGCGCCGGTCTGGTGGTGCGGATGGTCCCCGAGGGCCGCGGACCGGCGCCGGACGTGACCCGGCCGCCGTCTGGGCCGATCGTCGAGGAGAGCATGGGGCGCACGGCGCCGGCGCGGACCTATCAGGACCTGCTGTCGAACAGCGGCGACGAGGCGCTGTTCGAGCACTATTTCACCTCGCAGCTGACGCTGGTCCCGCTGCAGGGCGCGGCGCGGCCGCTGGGCGAGCCGGGCGTGCATCTGGGCGCCGGCGTGTCGCCGGACGGGCGCTACGTGCTGCGGACGCAGGTGAAGAAGCCCTATAGCTATGTCGTGCCGGCGGCCCTGTTCCCGGCCGAGATCTCGGTCATCGACCTGCAGGGGCGGGAGGTGCACCGCGTCGCGGACCTGCCGCTGCGCGACAATATCCCGACGCCGTTCGACGCCACGGCGCCGGGGCCGCGCTCGGTCAACTGGCGGGCCGACGCGCCGGCGACCCTGGTCTGGACCGAGGCCCAGGACGGCGGCGATCCCCGCACGCCCGCCGAGGTGCGCGACCGGGTGTTCATGCTGGCCGCGCCGTTCAGCGCCGAGCCGACGCCGCTGGTCGATCTGAAGGAGCGCTACGCCGGGGTGACGTGGGGCGACGCGGACACGGCGCTGGTCACCAGCCGCTGGTTCAACACCCGGCATGAGACCCGTTACGTGGTCGATCCGTCGAACCCGGGCGCCGGGCGGGTGCTGCTCGAGCGCAACTATCAGGACCGCTACAACGACCCCGGCTCGCCGCTGACCGAGCCGAACGCGGCCGGCTTCCCGGTGGCGCGGTTCACGTCGGACGGGCGGGTGCTGATGACCGGGGCCGGGGCGACCCGCGAGGGCGAGTATCCCTTCCTCGCGGCCATGGACCTGACCAGCGGCGCCAGCGAGCGGCTGTGGACCTCGGCCAGCGGCGATTACGAGAGCATCGTCGGAGTGCTGGACGACGAGGCGCGGCGGCTGGTGACGCGACGCGAGACCCGCAACGATCCGCCGAACCTGTATGTGCGGAACCTCGATGCTCAGGCGCCGGACGCCCTGACCCAGTTCCCCGATCCGGCCCCGCAGCTGGCCGGCGTGACGCGGCAGCTGATCACCTACACCCGCGCCGACGGGGTGCAGTTGTCGGGCACCCTGTATCTGCCGGCCGGCTACGACAAGGACCGCGACGGGCCGCTGCCGCTGGTGATGTGGGCCTATCCGGCCGAGTTCACCGACGCCGCCGTGGCGGGGCAGGTGGTCGACAACGCCAACCGCTTCGTGCGCCCGGGCGGCTCCAGCCACCTGTTCCTGCTGACCCAGGGCTATGCCGTGCTGGACGATCCCTCGATGCCGATCGTGGGCGCTGACGGGGCCGAGCCCAACGACACCTATATCGAGCAACTGCGCGCCTCGGCCGAGGCGGCGGTCAATGCGGTGGTCGAGATGGGCGTGGCCGACCGCGACCGGATCGCCGTCGGCGGGCACAGCTACGGCGCCTTCATGACCGCCAACCTGCTGGCCCACACCGACCTGTTCCGCACCGGCATCGCCCGGTCGGGGGCCTACAACCGGACCCTGACGCCGTTCGGCTTCCAGGCCGAGCAGCGCACCTACTGGGAGGCGACCGACACCTATACGGAGATGTCGCCCTTCACCTACGCCAACCGGGTCAATGAGCCGATCCTGCTGATCCATGGCGAGGCCGACGACAATTCGGGCACCTTCCCGGTGCAGTCCGAGCGCTTCTATGCGGCGCTGAAGGGGCATGGCGCGACGGTGCGTTATGTCGTCCTGCCGCTGGAGGCGCACGGCTATCGCGCGCGGGAGTCGGTCGGCCACACCCTGTGGGAGATGACCCGCTGGCTGGATCAGTATGTAAAGAACGCGCCGGCGCGGTAGTTGTCATCCCGGCCGAAGCGAAGCGGAGAGCCGGGACGGGGGCCGTGCAAAGAGCGTCCCTCCCGGAAATCGCCCGCGATTGTCCGGGAGACGGGTAACCGCCGCAGCGTGCCGGACCTGTCTCCCGGATAGCTGCTGGCGCAGCTTCCGGGAGGATGACGTTTGGAGTCGGCGCGTCCCGGATCGCCGCCTTGCGGCGTCCGGGATGACAAGGACTCCGGATCCACAATGAAAAGGGCCCGGCGTCGCCGCCGGGCCCTCGTCGGACAGGAATGGCTGTCCCTAGCGCTTCTTCGCGTCAGCGGCGTTGCCCGTGCCGCCGTCGGAGACATCGCCGACGATGGGATTTTCGGCCGGGGTGTGGTGTTCACCCGAGGCCTCGCTTCGCGGGCGGTTCTGGCGCCAGCTGGCGAAATCCGACGAGAATTTCTGGCGGCGTTCGTCGCGCCAGGACCTGTAGTCCTGGTCGAAGGCGGACAGCTGCTGCTGGCGCCAGTGCAGGTAGTCGGGCTCGAAATCGTGGTGTTCGTGGGTCTGGCCGCCCATTCCACGACCGGAGCCCTCCCAGATCTGCGAGCCCGGGGCGTAGCCGTGGCTGGCGTAGCCCTGACTCATCCCGCCCTGCTCGCCATAACCCTGGCCTCCATAGGACTGGCCCGCGTAGCCCTGGCCGCCATGACCCTGGGCTCCGTAGCCGGGGCCGCCGTAGCCCTGGCTCATCTGCGAGCCATAGCCGCCGGTCTGGCCGCCGGTCTGGCCACCGGACTGGCCGTAGCCGCGCTGGTCGAACGACCGGGCGCCCATGCCTCCGGACATGGAGCCCTGGCCCATGCCGCCGCCCTGGCTCATTGAGCCCTGGCCCATGGATCCCTGGCCGTAGCCCTGCGAGCCATAGTCCTGTCCGTACTGCTGTCCGCCGTACGATTGCGAACCAGACTGATACCCGCCGGGGCCGTATGGGCCGCTGGAGCCGCGTTCACCGGTGTAGGGCGTCGACATGCCCTGGCCGTACTGGCTCTGCTGGTTCTGGCCGTAACCCCAGCCCGAGGCGCCGGACTGCTCGGGGCCCTGGCCATAGCCCTGGTCGTGGCCCTGATGGCGGAAGGCCTCGGCGGTGCGGCCGCCGTCGCCGCCGCCCCAGGTGCGATATTCCTCGGGCCGCTGACCGCGCCCGTCGCCGCCCTGCGACAGGCGGTCGTCGTGATCGGGTCGCCCCCGCTGGTCTTCGTGACGGAAGGGATTCTGCATGGTCCTGCACTCCGTTGCTGAGGACCGGAAAACAGGACCTGACCGGGGATGTTCCGGCAAACCGACGCGCTCACGAAGGTGTCAGGCGCGGACGTGGCGGTGCAACAATCCTGTTGCGTGCGCGTAACTTATAGGGCCACGCTTGTGGTTCACCTGCAGCGGGAGCGGCATGGCCTTCGACGAGATGTCAGGAGACGCGGCCGCCTATGGGGCGGACGTCCGGGAGAGCTATCGGGGGCTGGCGCGCTGGCTCGCCGACGCGCCCGACGGCCTGCTGCAATCGCGCTCGCGCCAGGCCGAACTGTTCTTCCGCCGCATGGGCATCACCTTCGCCGTCTATGGCGACGCCGAGTCGAGCGAGCGGCTGATCCCCTTCGACGTGGTGCCGCGCATCATCGGGGCGGCGGAGTGGGCCGGGCTGGAGGCCGGGCTGATCCAGCGGGTCAATGCCATCAACCTGTTCCTCGCCGACGTCTACGGCCCCCAGGAGTGTCTGAAGGCCGGCGTGCTGCCAGCCGAGCTGGTGCTGACCAATCCCCATTATGCGCCGGAGATGCAGGGCCGGCGGCCGCCACGCGGGGTGTGGGTGCAGATCGCCGGCGTGGATCTGGTGCGGACCGGCGAGGACGGCTTCTATGTGCTGGAGGACAATTGCCGCACGCCGTCCGGGGTCTCCTACATGCTGGAGAACCGCGAGATGATGATGCGGCTGTTCCCCGATCTGTTTGCCGACTATCCGGTGCGGCCGGTCGAGACCTATGCCGACATGCTGCTGGCGTCGCTGAGAGCCTGCGCGCCCGAGGCGGCGGGGAGCGATCCGACGATCGTCGTGCTGACGCCGGGACCGTACAACTCGGCCTATTACGAACACAGCTTCCTGGCCGACAAGCTGGGGGTGGAGCTGGTCGAGGGGCGCGACCTGTTCGTCGACGACGGCAAGGTGTTCATGCGCACCACCCAGGGGCGGCAGCAGGTGGATGTGATCTACCGGCGCATAGACGACGACTTCCTCGATCCCCTGACCTTCCGGCCGGACTCGGCGCTGGGCGTGCCGGGGCTGATGACCGCCTATCAGGAGGGGGCGGTGACCCTGGCCAACGCCGTCGGCACCGGGGTGGCCGACGACAAGGCGGTCTATACCTACATGCCGGAGATCATCCGCTTCTTCACCGGCGAGGAGCCGATCCTGAAGAACGTGCCGACGTGGCGCTGCCGCGAGCCAGAGGCGCTGAAGCACGTGCTGGCCAATCTGGGGGATCTGGTGGTGAAGGAGGTCGGCGGCTCTGGCGGCTATGGCATGCTGGTCGGGCCGGCGGCGTCGAAGACGGAGATCGAGGCGTTCCGCAAGCGGCTGATCAACGACCCCGACGACTTCATCGCCCAGCCGACGCTGGAGCTGTCGACCGCCCCGACGCTGGACAGGAACGGGGAACTGGCGCCGCGCCACATCGACCTGCGGCCCTTCGTGCTGTCGAGCCCCGAGGGGGTGAGGGTGGCGCCCGGCGGGCTGACGCGGGTGGCGCTGAAGCCGGGCTCGCTGGTGGTCAACTCCAGCCAGGGCGGCGGCACCAAGGACACCTGGGTGCTGGATGTTTGAGATCTTTCAACGTTCGCTCATCCCGGCGAATGCCGGGACCCAGATCACAAGAGCAGTCGATGGGACGACGGGCTCTCTTCAACCCAAGGGCGGACGGCGTCTTTCCATCTGGGTCCCGGCATTCGCCGGGATGAGCGGGCTTTAATATGCTCTCCCGCACCGCAGACAGCCTGTACTGGACCGGCCGCTATATCGAGCGGGCGGATTTTCTCGCGCGCATCCTGGAGGCGACGATCCGGCTGGCGGCGATTCCGACGCGCGGCGACGGCGATGCGGAGACGGTGTGGGCCAGCGCCCTGGCGTGCGCCAGCGTGCCCAGGGCGCTGGGACGGTCGCCGACCGAGAAGTCGGTGCGCGAATACCTGGCCTTCTCGCCGGAGAATCCGTCGTCGATCACCGCCTGCATCACCCGGGCGCGGACCAACGCCCGCTCGGTGCGCACCGCCCTGACCATCGAGCTGTGGGAGGCCATCAACGGGGCGTGGAACGGGCTGGAGGAGCAGGGCCAGCCGACCCGGCGAGACGACTTCACGCGCTTCCTGGAGTGGGTGAAGACGGTCACCCTGTCCGTCGAGGGCGCGACCTCGCGGACCATGTTGAGGAACGACGGCTACTATTTCCTGAGGCTGGGCGCGGCGATCGAGCGGGCCGACAACACGGCGCGGCTGCTGGACGTGAAATACCATTTGCTGCTGCCCGAGGGAGAGCGGGTCGGCGGGCAGCTGGACTATTTCCAGTGGACGACGCTGCTGCGCGAGGTGTCGGCGCTGACGGCCTATCGCTGGGTCTATCGCGACTCGGTCAAGCCGTGGCTGGTGGCCGACCTGCTGGTGCTGAACCGGCAGATGCCGCGCTCGCTGGCGAGCTGCCAGGCCTCGATGGTGCGCTATCTGGAGCGGCTGGCCAACGACTACGGGCGGCGCGGTCCGGCGCAGCGGCTGGCGGCGGACCGAATGCGATCGTTCGACAATTCGCGCATCGAGGCCATCTTCCAGTCGGGCCTGCACGAATACATCCAGGCCTTCCTCGCCGAGAACGGGCGGCTGGCCCAGGCCATCCACGACCAGTACCTGGCCTGACCGCATGCGCATCCAGATCGATCACGCCACCACCTACGCCTACGACCGGGCCGCGCGCTTCATCATCCAGAGCCTGCGCCTGACGCCGCGCTCCAGCGAGGCGCAGCAGGTGCGCCACTGGGCGGTGGAGACCGACGTCGACGCCCGGCTGCACCGTTCGGAGGACGCGTTCGGCAACGTCGTGCACACCCTCTACACCGAGCAGCCGACGCAGAGCCTGACGGTGCGGGTGTCGGGCGAGGTCATCACCAGCGACACGGGCGGGGTCGTGCCGCCGGACCAGGAGACGCTGTCGCCGCTGGTGTTCCTGCGCGATACGGCCCTGACGCGGCGGGACAAGCTGATCTCGGTGTTCGCCTCGGAGTTCTCGGCCCATCCGCCGCTGGACCGGATGCACCGGCTGATGACGGCGATCCACGGCTCGGTGGCCTTCGAGGTGGGGGTGACGACGCCGACGCACACCGCCGCCGAAGTGCTCGCGCTGGGACGCGGCGTCTGCCAGGACCACGCCCACGTCTTCATCGCCTGCGCACGGCAGATGGGGGTGCCGGCGCGCTATGTCTCGGGCCATCTGCTGCGCCGGGACACCCAGGACCAGGAGGCGGCGCACGCCTGGGCCGAGGCCTGGCTCGACGACCTCGGCTGGGTCGGTTTCGACCCGGCCAACGGGATCTGCCCGACGGACCGCTACGTCAGGGTGGCGACGGGACTGGACTATCTGGGCGCGGCGCCGGTGCGCGGGGCCAGCTACGGCGGCGGCGGGGAGCGGCTGGCGGTGCGGCTGACCGTGCGTGATGCCGACATGCAACAGAGCCAGCAACAGGCGTAGTCGCGGGATCGACGGGCGGGGGAATCTGTTACCGTCGCCAGATGACGGATGCAGGCCTGAGTCGAGGCGTCGCATGACCTATTGCGTGGGCATGCTGGTCGAGGAGGGGTTGGCGATGATCGCCGACACCCGGACCAACGCGGGCGTCGACAATATCTCGTCCTACCGCAAGCTGCATGTCGTCGACCGGCCCGGCGACCGGGTGCTGGGCGTCTGCACCGCCGGCAACCTGTCGGTGACCCAGACGGCCATGGCGATGATCCGCGAGGGCGTGCACCTGAATGTCGGAGAGCCGTCCGAGACGCTGGAGACGGCGCCCAGCCTGTACCGCTGCGCCCAGCTGCTGGGCCACGCCCTGCGCAGCGTGCGCCAGTCGATCGCGCCGGCGCTGGAGGCGGACAGCCTGAACACCTCGGCCTCGATGCTGCTGGGCGGCCAGATCGCCGGCGGCGAGATGGGGCTGTACCTGATCTACAGCCAGGGCAATTTCATCGAGTGCGGGCGCGATACGCCCTATCTGCAGATCGGTGAGCTGAAATACGGCAAGCCGATCCTCGAGAGCGGGCTGGCCTGGGACACGCCGCTGGCCGAGGCGGTCAAGCTGGGGCTGATCTCGTTCTCGACCACCATGCGCTCGAACGTGGCGGTCGGGGCGCCCTTCGACATGCTGACGCTGCGGCGCGGCTTCCTGAGCGGCGACGTGCGCCGCATCGAGGAGGACGACGCCTATTTCAACGATCTGCACGACCAGTGGACGCGGGCGCAGTCGGCGGCGCGGCGGGCGATGCCGGAGCCGCCGTGGATGACGGGCGGACCGAGGCTGGCGGCCAGCCGCTAGCGGGACGGTTGCAGACCGGCGTCAGCGGGATACGGTGACGCATGACCCAGCCCCGCCTGCACCGCCGCTCCGCCCTCGCCCTGATGGGCGGTTCCGTTCTCGCCGGGATGTCCGGACTGCCCGCCGCCGCGCAGTCGCAAGCCAGTCAGAGCGAGGACTGGGCCGCGCTCGGCGCGGATGTGAAGGCCGAGTTCAAATGGGCGTGGGACCACTATGTCGACCGGGCCTGGGGCAGGGACGAGATCAATCCGGTCTCGGGCGCGGCGCAGTCCTTCTTCATCGAGGGGCATGATCTCGGCCTGTCGCTGGTCGAGGCGCTGGACACGCTGTGGATCATGGAGCTGGACGCCGAGTTCCAGCAGGGCGTGGACTGGGTGAAGTCGAACCTCGACTTCGACATCGACGGCTATTCGCAGGTGTTCGAGACCAATATCCGGCTGGTCGGCGGCCTGCTGTCGGCGCATCTGGCGTGCGGCGACCCGGTGCTGCTGAGCAAGGCGAAGGATCTGGCGGACCGGCTGATGAAGGCGTTCGAGGCGTCGCCGCACGGGCTGCCGTACCGCTATGTGAACCTGCGGACGGGGGCGGTGCGCGACCCGGAGACCAACCTCGCCGAGATCGGCACCTATGCGACCGAGTTCGGGGTGCTGGGGCAGCTGACGGGCGACGACCGCTATTATGCGGCGGCCAGGCGGGCGATGAAGCACGCGCTGGACATGCGATCCGACAAGGGGCTGATGGCGGCGAACATCCATGCGGAGACGGGCCGGTTCACCAGCCGCAACGCCTCGATCGACGTCTATGCCGACAGCTTCTACGAATACCTGTGGGACAGCTGGGAGCTGTTCGGCGACGTCGAGATGAAGGGCTGGGCCGAGGAGTGCCTGGCGGCGATGATCGCGCATCAGGGCCGCCGCTACGACGGGCGGCTGTGGTTCCCGATGGTGGACTACGAGACCGGCGAGGTCACGGGGACGTCGCAGACGGTGTTGGGCGGCTATCTGGCCGGGCTGCTGGGACAGGCGGGGTTCCGGGCCGAGGGGAACGACTTCCTGCGCAGCTACGAGGACATGCAGGCGCGCTACACCATCATCCCCGAGTCGATCGAGGTGACCACGGCGACGCCGCGCGGCAAGCGCACCGGGCTGCGGCCGGAGTTCGCCGACGCCTGTCTGAACCTGTGGCAGGGCGACCGCGACGAGCGCTACCGGGCCCTGACGGCGATCCACTACCGCAACATGAAGGCCACCTCGAAGGCGGCCTATGGCTACACCGCGCTGGTCGACATCACCACGCGGCCGATGACCCAGGGCGACAACTGCCCCGGCTACTGGTGGTCAGAGCAGATGAAATACTACTTCCTGATGTTCGCCGAGCCGAAGCGGGTCGATCTGGACCGGCTGGTGCTGAGCACGGAGGCGAATGTGCTGAGGGGGTTCGTGCGCGCGTGAGTTCACCTCTCCGTTCGCGGAGGCGAATGGAAGGTGAACCTCAGTTCCCGCCGTACCCGCTCATCGAATACGGCCGCGCCTCCGCCCCGGCGCCCCACGCCGTATTCGGTTCCGTCCCCATCACGAAGCGCAGTTCGCCGCCGGCCATGATCTCGTCGTGGCCGATCCAGGCGCGGTCCAGCGGATGGCCGTTGAGGGTGACCGACTGGATCCAGGGGTGGTCGTCGGACAGGCCCTCGGCGGCGATGGTGAAGCGGCGGCCGTTGGCGAGGTTGAGCACCGTGCGGTCGGTGAAGGGACGGCCGATGACGTACTGGCCGGAGCCCGGCGTGACCGGATAGAAGCCCATGGCGCTGAACATCAGCCAGGCCGACATCTGACCAACGTCGTCGTTGCCGGCGAGGCCGTCGGGGCGTGAGTGGTACTGGCTGTCGATGATCTGCTTCAGCCGCGCCTGGGTGCGCCACGGGGCGCCGGCGAAGACGTAGGCGTAGGCCGAGTGGTGGCTGGGCTCGTTGCCGTGGATGTACTGGCCGATCAGGCCGGCGATGTCCTCGGCGTGGGAATAGTCGAGCCCGGAGTTGTCGAAGTCGAACATGGCGTCCAGCTTCGCCACCGTCGCCGCGTCGCCGCCCATGGCCGTGACCAGCCCCGCCATGTCCTGGGGCACGAACCAGGAATATTGCCAGGCATTGCCCTCGGTGTAGTCCGAGCCGTAGTTGATGGCGGTCGGGTCGAAGGGCTCGCGGAAGGCGCCGTCGGCGAGGCGGGCGCGGACGAAGCCGGTGGCGGGGTCGAAGGTGTTGCGCCAGAAGCCGGCCCGGCGGTCGAATTCGGCGGCGACGTCGGGCTTGCCGAGCCGCTCGGCCATGCGGGCGATGGTCCAGTCGTCATAGGCGTATTCGACGGTCTTGGACGCGGCTTCGGGCTCGCGGTCGATGGGCACCCAGCCGAGGTCCATATAGTCGCCGAGGCCGCCGTAGGGCCGGTATGTGGCGCTGGCGATCATGGCGTTCAGGGCGGCCTCGCCGTCGACGCCGGGCACGCCCTTCAGATACGCGTCGGCGATGACGGGGACGGCGTGGTAGCCGATCATGGTCCAGGTCTCCTGACCCGCGAAGGCCCAGACCGGCAGGATGCCATACGGGCTGACCTGCTGGGCGGCGATCAGGGAGTTGACCATGTCGGCGTTGCGCTCGGGCGGGGCCACGAGGGTCAGCAGCGGATGCTCGGCGCGGAACGTGTCCCACAGGCTGAAGGTCGAATGGACGGTGAAGTCGGACCTGTGCACGCCGTTGTCCGGTCCCCGCCAGCGCCCATCGGCGTCGCTGTGCACCGAGGGCGCGATGAGGGCGTGATACAGGGCGGTATAGAGGCTGGTCCGCATCTCGGGCGCGGCCTCGATCTGGACGACGTTCAGGGCCTCTTCCCATCGGGCGCGGGTGCTGGCGCGGACGCCGTCGAAGTCGAAGGATCCGCCCTCGGACTCCAGATTGGCTATGGCCCCGGCCTCGTCGACCGAGGAGATGGCCACCTGGACCAGCAGCGGCCCGTCGATCGGGCCGAAGTCGAAGGCGGCCTCCAGCTGGCGACCCTCGACCTGCTGGCGGTCGGCGGGGGAGCGGCCCGGCTGGCGGAAGCCGCGGTAAGGGACGTTTTCCTCGCGGTCACGCAGTTCGTAGCCGGCCACCGGCTTCGAAAAGCGCATGGCGAACCAGAACTGGCGCCCCGGAGCCCAGCCGCGGGTCTCGCGGAAGCCGGTGACCGTGCCGTCGGGATGAACCCGGATGCGCGACCACAGAACCTTGCCCGGGTAGTCGTAGATCGAGGGGCGGAAGTCGATCAGCAACCGGGCCGGGGCGCCGGTGGGGAAGGCGTAGCGGTGCAGGCCGACGCGGACGCCGGTGGTCAGCTCTGCGCGTACGCCCGAGTCGGTCAGGTCGACGGCGTAATAGCCCGGCTCGGCGACCTCCGATGCCTTGTCGTAGCGCGAGCGATAGCCCGAGCCGGGCTCGCCGACGGCGCCGGCGTCCCACCGGAGCTCGCCGGACTGGGGGACGACCAGAAGGTCGCCGAGGTCGGAGTGGCCGGTGCCGGAGAAATGGGTGTGCGAGAAGCCGAGGATGGTCGGATCGTCGTAGCGATAGCCCGAGGCCCAGTCGTAGCCCTCGCGCAGCAGCTTGTAGTCGGTGTCCGGGCTGAGCTGGACCATGCCGAACGGCGCGACCGCGCCCGGGAAGGTGTGCCCCTTGCCGGCCGTTCCGATGAAGGGATCGACGGCGTCGAAGGGGGAGGGGGCCTCCTGCGCCGCCGCCGTGCCCGCCAGGCTCAAGGCCACAACCGTCGCCATAGTCGCCAGCCGCCGCATCCGCATCCTCCGCCGCTCATGACCGGACCCTAGCAGGCCGCCGGCAGGATGCCAGCGGCCGTCAGCCATGCACCGGGCGACTGTCCGGCGACTCCGTTCCCTGATACAGCAGCAGGCCGTCCCACGACCCGATCAGCAGGCCGGTGATCGTGCCGGTGGTCGGAAATCCGTTCGGCCCCCGGCGGGCAGGCCTGGCCGGCGGAGGTCATCCTTGATCCGCATCAAGGCCGGGCGGCGCGCGCGAGGCCAATGCGTGCGGCGGAGACAATAGGAGCAGGGATCATGAGCCGGATCAATTCGGCCGCGCATCGGCGCAAGGTGATGGACGCCGAGGCGGCGGCGGCGTTGATTGCGCCCGGCAGCACCATCGGGCTGAGCGGCTTCACGGGATCCGGCTATCCGAAGGCGGTTCCCCTGGCGCTGGGGGGCCGGATCGAGCGCGAGCACGAGCAGGGCCGCCCGTTCCGCGTAAAGGTCTGGACCGGCGCCTCCACCGGCCCGGAGCTCGACGGCGCCCTGGCCAAGGCCGACGGGATCGAGTTCCGGCTGCCGTACAACTCCGACCCGGTCGCCCGCGAGAAGATCAATCGCGGGGAGATGGAGTATTTCGACATGCACCTCAGCCAGGTGGCTCCGGCCGCCTGGCAGGGTATTCTCGGCCCGCTGGACACCGCCGTGGTCGAGATTTCCGGCATCCGTGAGGACGGCTCCCTGATCCCCTCGTCCTCGGTCGGGAACAACAAGACCTGGCTGGACCGCGCCTCGCAGGTCATCCTCGAGGTCAACCGCTGGCAGAACCCGGCCCTGGAGGGGATGCACGACATCTACTATGGCACGGCCTTGCCGCCGGACCGGCGGCCGATCCCGCTGGTGCGCGCCGGCGACCGCATCGGGGAGTCGGGATTTCGCTGCGACCCGGACCGGATCGTCGCCATCGTCGAGACCGATGCGCCGGACCGCAATGCACCGTTCGCGCCGGCCGATTCCACCGACCTCGCCATCGCCGGGCACCTACTGGAATTTCTCTCCCACGAAGTCGCCAGGGGCCGGTTGCCGCCGTCGCTGCTGCCGCTGCAGTCGGGCGTGGGCAACACGGCCAACGCGGTCCTGAGCGGGCTGGGGGAAGGGCCCTTCCACGGGATGACCGCCTTCACCGAGGTCATCCAGGACGGCATGCTGCATCTGCTCGAATCCGGCCGGCTGCTCTCCGCCTCGGCGACGGCGTTCTCGCTGAGCCCGGAGGCGGCGCACGACCTCAACGCCCGGATGGCCGAGTTCCACGACAGGATCGTGCTGAGGCCGCAGGAGATCAGCAATCACCCGGAACTGATCCGCCGGCTCGGCTGCATCGCCATGAACGGCATGATCGAGGCGGACATCTTCGGCAGCGTGAACTCCACCCATGTCATGGGGTCGCGGATCCAGAACGGCATAGGCGGCTCGGGCGACTTCGCCCGCAACGCCTACATTTCGGTCTTCATGTCGGCCTCGACGGCCAAGGGCGGACGCATCTCGACGATCGTCCCCCACGCCTCGCACGTCGACCATATTCCGCAGGACGTGCAGGTGATCGTCACCGAACAGGGTCTGGCCGACCTCAGGGGCCTGTCGCCCAAGCAGCGGGCGACGCTGGTGATCGAGAACTGCGCCCATCCGGATTACCGCCCGGCCCTGGCGGACTATTATGCGCGGGCCAGGCGGGAGTCCTTCGGTCAGCAGTCGCCGATGCTGCTGCAGGAGGCTCTCTCCTGGCACGACCGTTTCGTCCGCACCGGCACCATGAAGCCGGAGTGATCCTCCGGCCTGCCCAGGGCCCGCCTTGATCCGGATCAAGGCGGCGCCCGCCGGGTCGGGCGACTGTTTGGCTCCGAAAGGAGTCAGCCGTGCCGGAAATGGCCGTCCCAGTCATCGTCGCCGTCTGCGCGGCCGTCTCGCTCGCCATCCTTGTGGTCGAGGGCGTGTCGATCTGGGCCCGCCTCCCGCCTCGCAACCGGAACTGAGCCGGCCATGACCGCGACGGAACGGCAGGAAGAACTCGCGCTCGGCCTCCTCGGCGCCGGCTACGCCGAGCTCACGCCGGTCCAGCGCAGCGTCGTCGACCTGATGGCGGCCGAAGCTCCAACGGGCGTCGGGCCCTCGATGGCCGATGATCGCGACTTCTGGGACCGGACCGCCGACCGGGTCGCCCGGATCGGCGGCTCCTGGAGCTTCCTGGGCGGCTTTGCGCTGGCCATGCTGGTCTGGATCGCGGCCAATCTGGCGCTGGCGCGCTGGGCGTTCGATCCCTACCCCTTCATCTTCCTGAACCTTGTGCTGTCCACCCTCGCGGCCGTCCAGGCTCCGATCATCCTGATGAGCCAGAACCGGCAGGCGGCCCGGGACCGCCAGGCCGCCGAGCATGACTATCGCGTCAACCTGAGGGCCGAACTCGAGATCATGCGTCTGCACGACCGGCTGCAACTGAATGAGCAGCAACTGCAGCGGATCGAGGCGGCCCTGGCGGTTTCACCACCGTCGGCCCCGCCTTACGCGGCCGAACGCGCCCCGCGTTGAGCCGCGCGACCCGGCACGGCCCGCGGCCCGGGAGCGCCGACTCGAAAGCCGATCCGCCCTAGGCCGCGCGTGCGCCCATTTCGCGGATGCGCTTCAGCAGGCGATCGCGATCGCGGCGCGACTCGATCCCGCCCAGAACCGTCTCCCGGGTCGGGCCGAAGCCGACCAGGGCGAGGATGCCGGTCTTGAGGGCCTTGAGGGAGTGGCTGAAGAAGACCGTCCGATAGATCAGCGCCGGCATGCCCATGGTGACGATGATCCGCACCGAGCGTCCCTTCAGCCGGCCGCTCCCCGGCGCCACCGCCCTTCCGCCGAAGGCGAAGGCCGGCCGCAGGACCTGCTCGAACAGCGCCTTGAGCCGGGCCGGCATGGCTCCCAGCCAGAGGGGATAGATGATCACCACGTGCTCGGCCCACAGCAGCTCTTCCTGCAAGGCGAGCACCGCAGGGCAGGGCGTTCCGGCGTCCCAGTCCTGTCGGGTGGTCAGCATCGGAAAGTCCATCCCTGACAGGTTCACGCGGTGGACCAGGTGCCCCGCGCCGGCCCCGCCCTGGGCGTAGGCGGCGGCGAGGGCGTGACAGTAGCGGCCGGGATCGGGATCCGGATGGCCGTCCAGCACGAGGATCCGGCGGGCCATGGCTCAGAGCTCCGCCACGCGCTCGACGAGATAGGTATGGGTGGCGCCGTCGCCGGCGATGATCGAGACATATTCACCCGGCACGAAGCGCTCCTCGCCGAGGCGGAAGCCGGTCGCGTCCTCGCGGTCGCCGCCTGGAAAATCCAGCAGCCAGCGGTCGCCGGTCGTATGGCGGAGCTGGCCGGTCGCCGCGGTGGCGTCGTGTTCGAAGCGCCGCACCCGGCAACGGTCGGACTGGTCGCGGCAGGCGGCGGTATCCAGCCGGCCCTCGTCGTCGAGGAAGGCGACGATGTCGTAGCCAGTACTGGCGTCGCCATTCGGATGGGCGGGCTCGCGCGCGAGTTCCAGGCGGATGTGGCGGATGTGTGCGGTCATCAGGACCCTCCTAGTGGGCGAGGCAGACGCAGATCGTGCTGTCGTCGAGCAGGTCGCGCGTCACGCCGCCGAGCGCCCATTCGCGCATGCGGGCGTGGCCGTAGCCCCCGGCCACGATCAGGCCCGCGCTGCGGGCGAGTGCTTCGTCCAGAATCTGACGACCGGCCGCGGTGTCGCCTGGATGGGCGACCACCGGCTCGGCGGCGATCCCGTGGCGCGTCAGGTATCGGACGACGTCGGCGAGTTCGGCGTCGGCGACTTCGTGCTCGTCGCCCGGCCGGATCGCATAGAGGGTAACGCCCTTCGCCCGCTGCAGCAGCGGAATCGCCGCGGCCAGGGCCAGACGGGCTTCGCGGCAGTCCTTCCATGCGACGAGGGCATGTTCCCCCACGGGATTGCGCAGGCGCGTCGGCGGGGAGACCAGCACAGGCCGGCCGCATCCCATCAGCACGTCGGCGACGTCCGGCGCGTGATAGGGCGCGCGCGTGTTGCGGCCGCCGAGTATGACCAGATCCGCCGCCCGGGCGGCGCGCGTGCAGGCCTCGCCGGGGAAGCCGACCTTGCCCCGCCAGTCAGCCTCCACGTCCCGGTCGCGGATGATCTGGAAGAAGCGCGTGCGGGCGCTTTCCACCTCAGCCTCCGCCATGTCGCGGTAGAGGGTGAACAGCTCTCCGGCCATGGCTCCGCCGGCAAGCGGATCATACAGGGGCGGTGCGATGGAGCCGACGCAGAGACCGGTCAGGTGGGCGTTGAAGGCGTTTGCGAGGTCGCAGGCCAGTTCGAGGCGGCTGTCGCTTTCCGGGCCGTCGTCGACGGCGACGAGCAGGCTGGCGTAGGTCATGGTGGTCTCCAGGTCTGGCCCGAGAGAACCGCACGCCGGTGTCGCGCGCTTTGATCAGGATCAACGCCGTGTGTTCACCGTCGGGTGATCGTGCGCCACCCTGGAGATGCAGCATGTTCATGCACCGTTTCGGCCCCGGCGCCCTCGCCGCCCTCACCCTGGGCGCCGCCGCCTGCGCGGGCCAGCCGCCGTCCTCGCCCGCGTCGGCCTCGCCCGCGTCGGCAAGCCCGGATGCGGCGATGGACGCCGCGGCGCGCGGCCAGCGTATCGCGGCCAGGACCTGCGCCAACTGCCATTCGGTCGGACCCGTCGGCGCCAGCCCGATGGCGGAGGCCACTCCGTTCCGCGAGATCGCGCACCGCTACCCTCTCGATCAACTGGAGGAGGCCTTCGCCGAGGGGCTGGTGACCAGCCATCCGGCCATGCCGGCCTTTGTGTTCCGCGCCAGCGAGATCGACGATCTGATCGCCTATCTCGAGACCGTGAAGGCGGAGCAATGAGCGCTCCGGCTCCAATCCACGGCCGTGCGGTCGACGCCATCGTCGAGCTGCTGGAGCGCGAGCGGCTGATGACGATCGCCTGCAACCGCCCCGACGGCTGGCCGCAGGCGACCACCGTGGGCTATCTGAACGAAGGCCTGAACCTGTATTTCATCGTCGCCCGCACGAGCCAGAAATACGCCAACCTTTCGGCTGATCCGCGCGCCTCGGTGGCGATCCGGTCCGAGAGCGGCGGCCATGGCGGCGGCGTCGGCGTCTCCATGGCGGGACGGGTGGCGGAGGTGGTCGATCCGGAAGCCGTCGGACGGCTCAATCGCCGCATCGGCGAGCGCTACCCCGAGGTGCACATCTACTCCCCGTCGGGCGACTCCGTGGCCGTGCTTCACTTCAGGCCGACCATCATCTCCGCCGTCGGGGTGACGCGGGGGCGCAGCGAAGCGGAGACATTCACGGTCGGCGAGAGCGGGGACGAGAGCGTTTCCCGGCTGTTCTGAGGTGTTTGACTCCGATCAAGGCCAAGGCGGCCCGCCTGATCCAGGCTGATAGAAAAGGGAGACCCGGCATGAGCTTCAAACGCATTCTCGCCCTCGCGTCAGGCGGCGCCGGGGACGCCTCCGCCCTGGCCTTCGCCGCCTGGCTTGCGGGTCAGCACGACGCCGTCGTCGAGGTGATCCCGACCTATGCCGACTCCGCCATAGACATGATCGCCCTCGGCATGACCCTGGGCGCGACGCTGTCGCAGGAGGCCATCGAGGAGGTGACGGCGGCGGAGCGGGAGCTGCACGACCGCATCACCGAGGCGGCGCGCCAGGCGGCGAACGAGGCGGACGTGGTGTTCGGCGCCGGGGAGGGCGCGCCGCGGCTGTCCGTCCTCACGCGGGGACTTCGGCCGTCGCTGGCCGTGTCACGCCATGCAGCCCTGGCGGACCTGGTAGTGGTCGCCCAGGAGGCGCTCCAGACCGGGCCGGGAAGGGAATTGCTGGGCCAGACCCTGCTCGCGGACCGCGCGCCGGTGCTGATCGCGCGCGGTGAACCGGAGCGCCTGGCCGGTCCGGCCGCTATCGCTTGGGACGGAAGCCCGCAAGCGGGCCGGGCCGTCCGCGCCGCCCTGCCGCTGCTGGCGATGGCCAGCGCCATCCATGTGCTTCAGTGCGTGACGACTCTCGACCCGCAGACCGCCGATCCCGACGTGGAGCACCTCAACGCCTACCTCCGGCTTCACGGTGTCGGCGCCGGGGTAGCGACCCTGGTGGAGGGCCCCGAGGAGGGCGCGGCGCTGATCGCGGGGGCCGAGGCCCTGCAGGCGGGGCTGCTTGTGGCGGGCGCCTGGGGACACTCCCGGGTTCGCGAGACGGTCTTCGGCGGCGCGACGCGAAGCTTCCTCGGGCGCAAGGAAGGACCCAGCCTTCTGCTGGCGCACTGACGTCTCTCCAGCCGCTGTCCCTCCACTGTCCCCGGAAACCGCAACTTGACCGCTGACCTGACCTTTTACGGGGCCGCCGAGTGCGTCACCGGCTCCTGCATGCTGCTCGAGTCGGCTGGCCGGCGAATTCTCATCGACTGCGGCATGTTCCAGGGGCCGAAGACGCTCAAGGCGCTGAACTACGAGCCCTTTCCGTTTGCGGTCGAGTCGCTCGACGCGGTGTTGCTGACCCACGCCCACATCGACCATTCGGGCTTGCTCCCGAAGCTGGTCAGGGCTGGCTACCGGGGGCCGATCTTCTCGACGCGGGGAACGCGCGATCTGTGCGAGGTGATGTTGGCGGACGCCGCCGGCATCCAGGAAAGCGAGGTGCGGCACCTCAACCGGCGCAACGCCCAGCGAGGCCTGAAGTCGGTCGAGCCGATCTATACGACCCAGGACGTCGATCCGACGCTTCGGCTGTTCGAGCGGGTCAAATTCGGGGAACCGACGGCGGTCGTGGGAGGCGTTCAGGCGACCTTCTGGCCCGCCGGTCACCTGCTGGGCGCCGCCTCGATCCAAGTGCAGGTGGATGGGGCGGGTGAAGGCCTGAACCTGCTGTTCTCGGGCGACATCGGATCGGGGCGGCAGCCCTTCCTGCCGCGTCCGGACGGCCCCGCCGGGGTCGACCATGTCATTCTCGAGAGCACCTATGGCGATCGCGAACGCATCGATCTGGAGCTCTCGGCCCGGCGTCGCGCGCTGGCCGATGAACTCCGCCAGGCGCGCGCGGCGGGCGGACCGCTGCTGCTGCCGACCTTCGCCGTGGGCCGCGCCCAGGAGCTGATCCTCGACCTTCTGGCGGTGATGGACGCCGAGCCGGATCTGGCCGCCGACATCTTCCTCGACTCTCCGCTCGCCATCGAAGCCACCGATGTCTTTCTGCGGCGCGGCTGGAACCCGGATTCCGGGGAGAATCCGTTCGAACCGCTGCGCCACGCCACCCGCCTCCACCACCTGATGCGTCCCCAGGAGAGCGATCGGCTCGAGCGCCTGAGCGGATGGCACGTCATCCTGGCCGGCAGCGGCATGTGCGACGCCGGACGCATCCGCCGTCACCTAAAGCGCCTGCTGTGGCGCAAGGAGGTGACGGTGCTGATGACCGGGTTCCAGGCGGCCGGCACGCTCGGCCGCCTGCTGGTGGAGGGGCGTTCGGCCGTCCGCATCCAGGGCGAGGATATCCGGGTCGGGGCGCGCATCCGCAATCTGGACTGCTACTCGGGGCATGGCGACGCGACGGACCTGGTCGATTGGCTGTCGGCGCGCAGCCCCGTCGGCGGCAGCGTGCTGCTCGATCACGGTGAACCGACGGCGCTCGCAACCCTGTCGGGCCGGCTGGCCGCCGCCGGCTATCGACCGCTCACGGCGACGCTGGACCAGACCTACCGCCTCACCCGGACGGCGGCGGAGCCGCTCCCCAGGGCCGGCGCGCGGCTGGCGCCGGGGCAGGCGACCCGGCCCGACTGGCACAATGACCGCGCCGCCCTGCTGGTCGCCCTGAACGAGAGACTGCAGGCGCTGTCCAGCGATGCGGAACGGGTCCGGTTGATCGAAAGGCTCGGCGAGGCGCTGCGGATGGACCGATGAGCGATCAGGCCGGGCAGGGGATACAGGCAGCCCAAGGCTCAGGCGGGGGCGCTCCCGGCGCCGGGGAATGTGAGCTCGAAGCGTGAGCCCCCCTGATCGATCGATCGGGATATGCGGCCTCCGAGTTGCTGGGCGAGGCGGGATACGAGCGACGTGCCGAAACCCGGAAGCCAATCGCCGCCCGAGCTTCCCACGCCCGTGTCCGCGACCGTCAGTCGGGCGCCGCCGTCTGCCAGTTCCAGTTTCACCTCAATCACGCCCGCTCGCTTCGCCAGGCCATGCTCGAGCGCATTGCCGACCCACTCCGCGGTGATCATCGCCAGGGCGGAGGCGGCGCCGGGGGCGGCGTAGAGCGGCTCGATGTCGACCCGGATCTCGGCGTTGCGGTCGACGGCGTCCAGCTCGGCCACATCGCGGCAAATGTCGCCGAGCAGGTCGTCGAGCCTGACAAGGTCGCCGCCGCCCTCCTGCAGCCGCTGGTGAAGGTGCATGATCGCCCTGACCCTGCGGCCGGCCTCGCTGAGCACCGTCGCCGCGTCGGGCGGAGCGGTCCGGCTCTCCAGCCTCAGGAGACTCGCGACGGACTGCAGGCTGTTGCCGATCTGGTGATGCGCGGCGCGCACCACATCTGCGGCGTCGGCGCGTGGAGGGCTGAGGTCATTTTGCGTCATGGCCTTCTCCTGAAGTCCGGCAAGGCTAGGCCGGGAAAATTCCGGGAGCCTTGAGCCAGATCAAGGTATAGGGCGGTGTGACCCGGGACGATTGAACCATGCAGTCTTCAGCCCCCCGCATCGCCGTTCTCGTCGCCCACCCGCGGCGGCGCAGTTTCACCGTCGCCATGGCCACCGCCTTCGCCGGGGCGGCGCGGGCCGCCGGCGCCGACGTCGTGGAGCGCGACCTTTACCGGCTCCGGTTCGATCCGAGGCTGCGGGCCGGCGAGATGCCGGATCACCTGGGCGCGGCGGTCGGGCCGGACGTGGCCCGGGAACGCGAGGCGATCGCCGGCGCCGACATCTTCGCCTTCTTCTATCCGCTGTGGTTCAACGCCACGCCGGCGATGATGAAGGGCTACGTCGACCGGGTCTTCGGGATGGACTTCGGCTACACGGCCCGGCGGCAAGGCGGCAACCAGCCGATGCTGGGCGGCCGCAAGATGATCACCTTCACCTCGTCGGGCGCGCCCCAGGACTGGGTCGAGCGCTCCGGCGCCTGGGAGTCCATGCAGCAGCATTTCGACGCCCATTTCGCGGCGATGACGGGGCTGGAGATCATCGGCCACCACAACGTCGGCGGCGTCGTCGGCGGGATGCGCAAGGATGTGGTCGAGCGTCACCAGCGGGAGGTCGCCGAGCGCGCCCGCCGGATCGTCGCCGCCTACCGCCCCGAGCCTGATCAGCGGGCGGTGTAGCCGCCGTCGATGACGAGCTCGGAGCCGGTGACGAATTTCGCCTCGTCCGACGCCAGGTAGACGGCGCCCCAGGCGATATCGTCGGCCTCGCCCATGTGGCCCAGCGGGTGCAGCGCGGCCGTCGCCTTGCGGCCTTCCTCCAGATCGCCCTGCGCCGACAGATGGCCCTCCACCATGGGCGTCCAGATGAAGCCGGGGTGGATCGAATTCACGCGGATCCTGTCAGCCGCGTAGAGCAGGGAGTCGGTCTTGGTCATCAGGCGAACCGCGCCCTTTGAGGCATGATAGGGGGGCACATCGGGGCCGCCGACCAGTCCATAGATCGACGACAGGTTGATGATCGACCCGCCGCCGGCGCGCTTCAGGTGCGGGATGACGTGTTTGGTGCAGAAGAAGACGCCCTTGACGTTGATCCCCTGCACCCGGTCCCACTCGGCCTCGGTGATCTCGTGGGTGGGCTTGCTGACCCCGGCCACCCCGGCGTTGTTCACCAGGATGTCGATGCGCCCGAAATGCTCGATGACCTCGGCGATCACCGCCTGCACCTCCCGTTCGCTGGAAACGTCGCAGCGCCAGTAGGCGACGGGCAGGTTCCGTTCCCTGAGCATTTCGATGAGCTCGAGCCCCTCGGCGTCGCGCACGTCCAGCAGCGCGACGGATGCGCCTTCCTCGGCCATGCGGATGGCGGTGGCGCGACCGAGGCCGACGGCGGCGCCGGTGATCACGGCGACCTTGTTGGACAGACGGTTCATGGCTTCAGTCCTCCGGACGGATGATCCGATTCTCAAGCGACGCCTTGACCGCCCTGGCGTCGAAGGCGCGGGCGTCGTCGGCCGGCTTGGCGCCGCGGTGCATCACGACCTCGGCGACGGCCTCGTAGGCGGTGACGCGCGAGACGTCGAAGGCCGGTCCGCGGCCGTGGCGATCCCACGACTGCCACCCCGCCCGGACGCCATAGGCGTAGCGCCAGTGGGGCTCCCAGCCGGGACCCCAGGCGCCGATCGGCTCGCGCACCACCAGGGTGACGTGTTCCTCGGTGTCGCGCTCCACCGCCTGGAACCAGTCGTAGCCGTTCTGCAGGGTGAGTTCGGCGGCGCGGTACAGCAGGTAGGTCTCGACCGTCTCGCGGGAGGTCAGGCTGTTGCCCGCGAACACGACGCGCCAGCGCTCCGGCTCGACCTGCAGTTCGCGATAGCCGTCCGCGTGGGCGGGGTCCGTCAGGGACGCCGCATGATAGGGCGTGGGCGTGGCGCAGCCGCCGAGGATGGCGACCGCCATCAGGCTGGCGAGGAAGGGAGCGGTTCGGACGGTGGCGGACATGAAGGTGTTCTCCGGTTCGGCCCTCCGTATCGGCCGGCCCCGCCTGCGCCGCCTTGACCGATGTCAATCGGCCCCGTGCAGCAGGCAATGAATCTGGTTGAACAATGTTTCATCGAGCAGCGGCTTTTCCACGATCGGGGCGCCCGCCGCGGCGGCCCGACGTCTGAGCACGGCCGACGGCGCGGTCGTGATGAGGATGGCCGGAGCGTCGAGCCCGCGACTCCGCAGTTCGGCAAGCAGATCGACGCCGTTGAGATCAGGCAGCTTCTGGTCGATGACCAGACAGGCGAAGGTGCGCCCCGCGTCGGCGAGCACAATGGCCTCCCGCGCGGTCGTGCAACGTTCGACGAGAAAACCGCGGGCCTCGATCATGAAGGACAGGGCCTTCAGTACGTCAGGGTCGTCATCGACCACCAGCAGCGCCGGCGAGCCTGCAGGATTGGGGGGCAACACGAGGGGCTCCGCTCAAGAGATCGGCAGACAGCCGACGCCTAACCATGGCGCCCGAGGAGTTCGTCGCCTTGATCTGGGGCAAGTCAGAGGCCGGCGGCGAGGGCGATCCGCATCAGTTCGGCGACGTTGCGGGCCCTGGTCTTGCTCATCAGGTTCGCCCGATAGATTTCGACCGTCCTTGGACTGATCTCCAGTTCGAATGCGATCTGCTTGTTGAGCTTGCCCTCGACGACGCCGACGAGGACATCCCGTTCGCGCGGCGATAACTGCGAGAGGCGCTCCTCTGCGGCCCTGCGGGCCACGTCGGGCTCCTCGACGCTCCGAAGGTTCGTCAGGGCGGTGCGGATCGCACTGATCAGATGCGCATCGTCGAAAGGCTTTTCGATGAAGTCCACGACGCCCGCCTTCATGGCTTCCACCGCCAGCGGAACGTCGCCATGGCCGGTCATCACGATGACGGGGAATGTCGCGCCGCGGTGCTTGAGCTCGCGCACCAGCTCCAGCCCGGTCAGCCCCGGCATGCGAATGTCGGTCAGGATACAGCCGTCGGCGACCGGCAGTGCGTCGAGAAATTCGTTCGCGGACGGATAGAAGCAGGCCTCCACGCCGTTCACGTCGAGCAGAAAGGCGAGTGCGTCGCGCAGACCCTCGTCGTCGTCGATGACATGGACCCGGTCAGACACGTCCGTCCTCCTCGGCGCGGGGCAGGGTGAAGGTGAATACCGCGCCGCCGCCTATATTATCCTCGGCCCAGATGCGTCCACCATGGGCCTCTATGATGGTGCGACAGATTGACAGACCGACACCCATGCCCGCCGTCTTGGTCGTGAAGAACGGCTGGAAGAGACGCTCGCGAACCGCCGGGCCCACGCCGGGTCCGGTGTCGGCGACGCTGACCCGGATGGATCCGGCGTCATCGGCCCGAAGCCGAATTTCCAGCTGGCGGCGGGGCGCGTCGGACATGGCGTCAACGGCGTTGCGGATCAGGTTCAGGGCCACCTGCTGAATCTGGACCTTGTCCACGATCACCCGGCCGATATCCCTGTCCAGGCGCAGGTCCACCCTCATGTCCTGGTCCTTGACCCCCACCAGTGCGAGGGCGCAGGCCTCTTCCAGCAGCCTCGCCGGATCCTCGAGGGTATGTTCGGTCTCGCCCTGGGCGATGAACTCCCTGAGGCGCTTGATGATGTCGCCCGCCCTCATGGCCTGGTCGCCGGCCTGGCCGAGAGCGGACTTCAATCTGGACAGGTCGGGCCGCTCGGCCTCCAGCAGGGTCACCGATCCCTTCATGTAACTGGCGATCGCCGAAAGCGGCTGGTTCAGTTCATGGGCGAGCGAGGAGGCCATCTCTCCCATCGCGGTCAGACGTGAGACATGCACGAGTTCCGACTGAAGCTCTTGCATCCGCCGCTCCTGGGCGCGGCGCTCGGTCAGGTCGCGGACGAAGCCGGTGAAGTATCGGCTTGCGCCGGAGCCCGCCTCGCCGACGGCCAGTTCCATCGGAAATGTCGAGCCATCCTTGCGCTGACCAACCACGATGCGCCCGATGCCGATGATCCGCCGTTCACCGGTCTCGAGATAGCGTTCCATGTAGCCGTCGTGCGCCGATCTGTAGGGCTCGGGCATCAGTATGCTGACGTTGCGTCCGATCGCCTCTTGCGGCGTCCAGCCGAACAGCCGCTCGGCGGCGACGCTGAACGACTGCATGATGCCCGCGGCATCGATGACGATCATGGCCTCCGGAACCGTATCCAGAATCGACTGCAGATGGGCCTGGCGACTCGCGACTTCCTGGCTCCGGCGCCAGAGGCGCTCGCCGGTCACGGCGATGGCGGGTCCCAGGAGGGCGAACCCGAACGCATCGATGAGATTGGCGGGGTTTGTCCAGAGGGCGCTCTGGAGAATGGCCGCGGCGGCTCCAAGACAGAATACGGTGGCCGCCAGGGCCGGGCCCAGCCCGCCGAGCGCGGCGGCGACGAGAACGACCGGCACATAGAGGATGAGGAAGGTCCGGTCGCCGAAGCTGGAACTCAGACCGATCCGGATTCCGGCCGCGACAACCGCACCGCCGACGGCGGCAAGATAGCCGGCCCGGCGATCCGGAGAGGGCATGATTGCGGACCGAACCTGCACCGGCTCCTCGGAAGGCGACCGTGAATCGCGACGGCCATCGACCCAGCCTATCATGATCGAGCGCGTCCCGCGCGGGATCAGGCGGCGGCCATCTCCGAGAGGGCGCCGAAGCGCCGGATGCGGTACTTCCGCGCGCCGACGAATTCCACGAGACCCTCCGCCTGGAGTCTACCCAGCATGCGGGAGATCGTCTCGATGGTGAGCCCCAGATAGTCGGCCATGTCCTGGCGGCTCATCGGCAGGGCGACGAGTTCACTCCGGAAGCGGTCGGCGATGTCGAGGAGGAAGCGCGCTACCTTCTCGCAGGCGGTGGCCCGCCCGAGCAGCAGCATGTGGGACTGGGCGCGGGCGAGTTCGACCGCGGTGGCCTGCCAGATCATGCGGTCGAGGCGGCCGGCGTCGTAGGCGGCGGAGCCGGAGCGGCGGACGGCCAGAACTTCGCAGTCGGAAAGGGCTTCGGCCGAGAACCGGTGAGTGTCGCCGATCTCGACGCCGAGTACGTCGCCCTCATAGTAGAAATCGCCGATCTGGCGGCGCCCGTCCGAAAGCAGATGGCTGGTGCGGACGGCCCCGCGCACGAGGCGGTAGATCAGGTCAGCATCCTCGTCCTGGGCGTAGATCTCTTCGCCCTGGCGGAACGTCAGGCGCGCGGCGCCAGCCCACTCGTCCGCGCCGGCATGGGCGCTGGCCAAGGTCTCATTGAGCAGGGTGTGCGTCATGTCGGGAACTCCTCGTCTGGTGACGAGAAGGGATAGGCGACCGGATGGATGCTGGTTATTCGGGAGCGGTCCGTAAGCGTCTGCCCCTAAGGGTCGATACGTAGGTCGCGGGCGCCCCGGCCGAACCCTCGCACCAGGGCTCGAACCGCACCGCTCCACCCCCCTGCGAGGAGGCCGGTCGCCATGGCCAGCGCCAGCAGCGGCAGGTCCGGCGCGCCGAAGCGGAACACCGCGGCCGCCTGTGGAACGTAGAGGCTTGTGAGGAGAACCACGCCCAGCCCCGCGGCGATGGTCCAGAACAGGCGCCGCCGCGGATCGAACAGCCCGACCCCCGCGGAGGCGCCGATCGCCATTGCCAGGGCCAGGTTGCCGACAGCGAGGGCGACATAGCCGGAGGCGCGCGCGGCGGCCTCTCCCGCCACGGGCAGGAGAACGAGGTAGAGGGCGAGGACGGCTGCGAGGATGACCGTCCCCTGCGCCAGGCCGGCCAGCATTTCACGTGGGCCGAACAGCCCGGAGTGTCGCGGCCGGGGCGGCCGTCGCATGGCGTCCCGCTCGCTCGGCTCGGCCTCGAAGACGAGGGAGCAGACCGGGTCGATAACCAGCTCGAGCAGGACGACATGGATCGGGAAGAGAAAGGGCGGCGCGCCGAGAAGGATCGGCAGCAGGGCCAGGCCGGCGATCGGCACATGGATGGCGGTGACATACACCAGCGCCCGGCGCAGGTTGGTGAAGATGCGCCGGCCCAGCCTCACCGCGCCGAGGATGGAGCCGAACCGGTCGTCGAGCAGCACGAGGTCGGCCGCCTCGCGGGCGACGTCCGTACCGCGCCCGCCCATTGCCACGCCGATGTCGGCGGCCTCCAGCGCCGGCGCGTCGTTTACCCCGTCCCCCGTCATGGCGACGACCGCCCCATTGGCCTGGAACGCGCGCACCAGGGCGAGCTTCTGGCCCGGCTGAACGCGGGCGAAGACCCGCACCGTGCGCACCCGGGCGGCGAGGGCGCGGTCGTCCAGGGCCGCGATCTCCGCCCCGGTCATCATTCCGTCCGCCACGTCGATGCCCGCATCGGCCGCGATCTTCAGCGCCGTCGCCGGATAGTCGCCGGTGATCATGGCCACGGCGATGCCCGCGGTCCGGGCCGTCTGCAGCGCCGCGGGCACGTCGGCGGCGACAGGATCGAGAAATCCCACGAGTCCCGTGAAGCTGAAGGCGAGCGCCTCCGGGGAGGGCGACGGCGCGTCGTGGATCGCCTCGGCGACCGCCAGCACCCTCAGGCCGTCTGAAGCGAGGCGTTCCAGCGCCTGCCGGGCGGCGGCGATCCCGGCCGGGCTCATCCGGCACAGGGCGAACACCGCTTCGGGCGAGCCCTTGGCGGCCGTGAGCCTCGCGCCGTCCATCCGCCAGGTCTGGACCACGGCCAGCCGGTGCGGCGCCAGCGGCCACACCTGCTCGGGCCGATCCGTCGCGGGCGGCGCGAGCGCGACCAGGGCCGCGTCCATGGGGTCGGTCGGCTGGGGGCTGCTGGCGCGAACCGCCACCTCCAGCACTCTCCGCAGGGCCGGGGCCAGATCGTCCTCGTCGGGCCGACCCTCCGCCTCCGGCGACCAGAGGGCGACCACAGCCATCCGGTTTTCGGTCAGGGTGCCGGTCTTGTCGACGCAGAGCAGGGTGGCCCCGCCCAGCGCCTCGATGGCGGCGGCGCGCCGAACCAGCACCCGTCGCCTCGCCAGCCGCCAGGCGCCGAGGGCGAGGAACACCGAGAGGACCACCGGGAACTCTTCCGGAATCAGGGCGATGGCGATGGTGATGCCGGCGAGGGCGCCTTCGATCCACAGGCCCCGCAGCGCGCCGTAGGCCAGGGCGACGACGACAGCGAATACCAGCGCCAGGGCGCCGATCCAGACGACGATGCGGCCGGTCGACTTCTGCAGCGGCGTGCGGTCCCGGCCGATCGCCGACAGGGAGGCCCCGATCCGCCCCAGCGCGGTGGCGGCTCCCGTCGCGCTGACGCGAAAGACCCCCTGGCCCGCGACCGTGAGGGTTCCGGCGAAGATCTGGTCGGACAGGGCGTCGTCCGACCGGGCCCGCGCGCCGCTCCGGATCACGGGAACGGATTCTCCGGTCAGGGCCGACTCGTCGATCTGCAGGATCTCCGGCCCGATCAGGACGCCGTCGGCAGGGACCCGCTGACCCTCGGCGAGAAGGACCACGTCCCCGCGCACCAGGTCGCGGGCCGGGATCGCCTGGGCACGACCGTCGCGGACCACGCGAACCGTGGGATCCGAGAGACGCCGCAGAGCCCTGAGCGCGGTTTCGCTCCGCACTTCCTGCGCCGCCACGAGGGCGATGGTGACAAGCCCGGCGGCGGCCAGGAGCACGCCCTCCGCCCGGTCGCCCAGCGCCAGATAGAGCGCGGAGGCCGCGGCGAGCAGCAGGAACATGGGTTCGCGCAGGGCCGACAGGACGATGGCGGCCATCGGCCGGGTCCGGTCCGCCGACAGCAGATTGGGTCCGTCCTCCTCGAGCCGGCGCGCCGCCTCGGCCGCCTGGAGACCGTGGAAGGATGTGTCCGGACTCATGGCCGCTCCGCCTGCACCGCGCCTGGGGCGGCGATCGTCTTCAGTCCGCCGATCGCCCGGTCTCCGCCTTGATGCGGGTCAAGGCGACCCGGCGGCCGGCGGGACGGACCGGGAGGACAGTCGATCGAAGGCCTCCCGCAGGACGGGCCTCTGACCGAGGTGAATGCGCGTCAGGGCCTCCGCCTCGCCAAAGTAACCCAGGGCGTCGATTTCCGGCATGAGGATGCGCCGCCCTGAGCGGGGTGGCCACTCCATTTCGAAGGGAGAGCTGCGAAAGCCCCTCAGGTCGAGATCCGCCTCGCCCAGCCAGCAGTGGATGACCTTGCCGGAGCGGGTGCGGACGGGCCGAAGGGCCAGCTGCGGGCGCGGGGGCTCCAGTCCGGTCTCCTCGCGAAACTCTCGAAGCGCCGCAGCCTCGAGCGTTTCCCCGGCGTCGGGCAGACCCTTCGGGATCGACCAGGCCGCCGTGTCCCGGCCGCGCCACCACGGTCCGCCGGGGTGCGCCAGCAGGACCTCGGCGCCTGCCGCCCCATCTCGATAGACGAGAAGACCTGCGCTCGCGATCGGCATCGATGCCCCCTGTGTGAGCCGATAGAGGGCGACGGGATTTGATTCCGGGCAAGCCGGTCCGTGCCGGGTTCCGGGCCCGTCATCGGGAGCGGCCGGCGGCCTGCGACAGATCTTTCCCGCCGAGGAGCGCCAGCGCGAGGCCGCTGCTGATCATGGCGGCCCCCACCAGCGGACCCAGGGCCGCGGCGGACCCGGAGAGCATTCCGCCTGACATGAGCATCGCCGCGATCCCCGAAGCCAGGGCCGGGGCGAACAGCCAGCGCCAGACGCCCGCCGGCCGGAGCTTCAGGGCCAGCGCCAGCTGCAGACCGCCGTCCAGCACCAGCGTCGAAATCAGCAGAATGCCTACCGCCGCCGCTCCGGTCCGGGGATTGTAGAAGAGGAAGGCGCCCGAGGCCGCGGCGACCGATCCGGCCACCAGCAGGCCCTTGAGTGGCTGGCCGCCCAGCAACAGGAGCAGCCAGAAGGCCAGGACGGTCATGCCGGCGAACCACAGGATCCACCCCGACGTTCCACCGAGCACGACCCCGGCCGGATCCGGCGCCGCAAGCACGACCGCGCCTACCAGCACAAAGGCCAGCGCCGCCAGAACGAGGGGCCGGGGCCGGCCGCCAAGCTCCCGCAACATCCCGTCGGACCACCGCGGCAAAGCGTGCGTCGTCATCGTCGCCTCCTGACGCCCGACCATCGTCTCCTTCGGAACGCCCGCCTTGACGTCGATCAAGGCGGGGATCGCGCCGCCCTGCATTTCTGGCCCGGCGCCAATCGGGCGCGCACCATTCGCAGGAGCTTTCCATGAGCGCTCAATCCGCCCCAGCCGCCTCGTCGCCGGCCCGCGGGGTCGCTCCCTTCTTCGCCCCGCTACAGCGCGAGTTCGACCGCGTACTCGCCGACTTCAGCGGCTTCGACCTGTCCGACAGGTTCGGTCTCTCGCCTCGCATGGACATGAGAGAGACAGAGGCAGGCGTCGAATTGACAGTCGAACTGCCCGGCCTGACCGAAAGCGACGTGCACATCGACCTGGAGGACGATGTCCTGACCGTCAGCGGGGAAAAGAAATCTTCCGCCGAGAGCCAGGACAAGGGGTTCCGGATGGTCGAGCGCCGCTATGGGGCCTTCTCGCGGTCGGTGCGCCTCCCGGCAGGCGTGAAGAGCGACGCGATCAAGGCGTCGCTCAAGCAGGGCGTGCTGACCATTACGGCGCCGCTGGACGCCGGCGCCGCAGCCCGCAAGCGGGCCATTCCCGTCAAGAGCGCCTGAAGGAGATCGCCATGGACCTCACGGGATCGAGTCTGGTCGTGGTCGCCGATGGGCGGCGGGCCCGGTTGTTCGAGGAGCGGCGTCGCGGGGGAGCCTTGATCGACATCACGGCCCAGCTAGGCGACCTGTCGCTTCATCGACCGACCGCGTCCGGCTTCAGCGGGCGGGTTCACGACCGCCTCGGTCCCGCCTCCCACACCACCGGCGAGGCGCCGAAGGATCGTCGCGAGGCTGACTTCGTCGATCTCGTGGGCGTCCGCGCGGCCCAGGTGATGCGCCGGGGCGACTATCGGGATCTGGTTCTGATGGCGGCGCCGCGCGCCCTCGGCCAACTGAGGCGGGCAATGGCGCACGCGGGCGTGACGGTGACGCACGCCGAGGCGCATGACCGGGTGTCCCAGGATCCGGAGTCGCTTCGCACAAGCCTGCGCGAACTCCGCCTGCGCGCCTAGGAGTCCGGGCGCCTCTGGTCGTGGTCATGGCCCCAGGGAGCCGGCGGCTCATGCTCCGATGGTCGGCGGAGATAATCTTCGCGTCCGGGAGCGAGCGCCGAGGCAGGGGGCGGTCCCAAGGCATCGGGGCCGCCGTCGCTCTCCATGCGGAGGCCCGTCAGCCGCGGGGCGTGTCGGGCAGCAGCACGGCCGCGCCGGTGAAGCGCCCGGCCCGCAGATCGTCGAGCGCCTCATTGGCGCGGTCCTGCGGATAGAGGGTCACGCGGGGCCGCACCCCGGCCCGTTCGGCGAGCGGAAAATAGTCCAAGGCGTCCTGCCGGGTCAGGTTCGCCACCGACGCCAGGACCCGTTCGCCCCACAGCCATTCGTAGGGCATGGCGGGGATGTCGCTCATGTGGATGCCGCCACAGATCACGGCCCCGCCCTTGCGCACGGCCCGGAGCGCTTCGGGGACGAGTTCGCCCACCGGAGCGAACAGGATGGCGGCGTCGAGGGGGGCCGGCGGAGCCTGACCCGACGGTCCGGCCCAGGCGCAACCCAGCTCCAGGGCGAGCGCCGCGGCGTCGTCGCCCCCTTGCCGCACGAAGGCATAGACCTGCTGACCATGCCACACGGCCAGTTGGGCGAGCAGATGGGCGGCCGCGCCGAAACCGTACAGGCCAAGCGTTTCAACCGTGCGGCCCGCGCAGGCCATCCGCCAGGCTCGAAAGCCTATCAGGCCGGCGCAGAGCAAGGGCGCGCATTCCGCGTCGGGGAGGGTGGCCGGGAGGGAGAAGCAATAGCGATCGTCCGCCACAACCACGTCGGCGTAGCCGCCGTCGCGCGTCCAGCCGTGGAATTCGGCGCGATCGCACAGGTTCTCCCGGCCTTCCCGGCAATAGCGGCACTCGCCGCAGGTCCAGGCCAGCCAGGCGGCGCCGAGACGTTCGCCGATCCGGCGTCCGCTCACGCCGGGGCCGATCGCCTCGACCACGCCCACGATCTCGTGGCCCGGGACGATCGCCGGCCGATGACCGGCGAGGTCGCCGTCCACCACATGCAGATCGGTGCGGCAGACGCCGCAGGCCGAAACTCTCAGACGAACCTGGCCGGGGCCGGGTTCCGGATCCGGACGCGTTTCGGCCACGAGAAGTCCGCGCGAGTCCCGAAGCGCCATGCACCGCATTGTTCGACCTCCTCGACGTTATTCGAACCTGCCGTTCTGCAACGCCCTCGCCTTGATCCGGATCAAGGCGGGCCGCCGCGGCCGGGTTCTTCATGGCCTTGCGAAGGAGGACGCCATGCCGCGCCAGTCTCCAGAGACCACACCTGCCGCCGGCGAGACCGAACGGGCGCTCGATTCAGCACTGGCGGCATCCTTCCCAGCCAGCGACCCCGTCGCCGCCCTTGAGCCCGCGCCCGAAAGGCATCGCGACAGCGAACCGTTGCAGGCGCGCCTCCGATCCCCGGCACGGCCTGGAAGAAGGACGCCCACCCATGACCTATAGCAGCATCATGACCCTGGTTGACGGGAGCCCCGCCGCCATCCAGCGCGCCCGGATCGGGGCGGCGCTGGCGGAGCGGTTCGACGCCTGCCTCACCGGGGTGTTTCCTCGACCGCCGCTCCCCGTCTCGGCCTGGGACGAGCCCGTCTACTGGGGCATGCCTCCGGTCATTCCGCCGGCCATACCGCCAGAAGTAATCGCCGCCCATGAGCGCCGGACGGATGAGCAGGGTGAAGAGGCGCGACTGGCGTTCGAGGCGGCGGCAGCTTTGGCCGGTTGCCGATCGAATTGGCTGGTCCTCCCCTCCGACGACGGAGCGGGAGTCCTGGAACTCGCTCGCCGGTCGGATCTGGCCGTATTGCCGTCCGGCCGCCTGCCGACCGTGGGGCCCACCGGCTCCGCCGCGGCCGACCTCGCGCTGGCGACCGGCGGCCCGGCCCTCATTCTGCCGGAGAGCGCCCGTGACCCGGTCCCCGGACGCCGGATCGTCGTCGCCTGGAATGGAAGCCGGGAGGCGGCGCGCGCCGTGCGGGACGCATGGCCGTTCCTGCAGGGGGCGGAGGCCGTCTTCGTGGTCATCGTCTCGCCTGCCGGAACGGACGGGCCCGAAAGCCAGCTTCAGCGCTACTTCGAGGAGCATGGCTGCACCGCCCAGGTCGTGGTCGTTCGGGAGGCGGATGCGAGCGCCGCGGATGTCCTCCGCACCCAGGTGGAGACCTTGCGGGCGGATCTCGTGGTGATGGGACTGTTCGGCCACTCGCGCCTTCGAGAGACGGTGCTGGGCGGCGTCAGCCGCAGCCTGGTTGGCGATCCGCCCGTCCCGATGCTCGTGTCCCACTGAGCCAGGAGGTGATCATGCTGGCCGTTCTCACAAGATTTTCCGATCGCGCCGAAGCGGGGCGTCGCCTCGGCGAGGCCCTGGCGGAGCGCGTCCACGGCGACCTCGTCGTCTATGCCATCCCCCGGGGCGGGGCGCCCGTCGCCCTCGAGGTGGCGCGCGCCCTGGGCGCCCCGCTGGACCTGGCGCTGGTGCGCAGGATTGGCGCACCCCGAAACCCGGAGGTCGCGCTCGCGGCCGTGATCGACGGGCGTCATCCGCGGACGATCATCAACGAGGACGTCGCGAGGATGACGGGGGCGACGGCGAGCTATCTCGAGGGCGAACGCGTCTCGGCGCTTGCTGAAATCGAGCGGCGCCGGCGCCTGTATTTCAGGGATCACGAGCGCCTCGATCCGGAGGGGCGCGTCGCGGTGCTGGTGGACGACGGTCTGGCTACGGGCGCCACGGCGCGGGCCGCCATCGGGGGACTTCGCGCCCAGGGCGCACGCCGCATCGTGCTGGCGGTCCCTGTGGCGCCCCGGGCGCTCGCGGCGACTCTCCGTCACGAGGTGGACGACATGGTCTGCCTGCTGGAGCCGGAGCCCTTCCGGTCCGTCGGCGACGCCTATGGGGATTTCCATCAGGTGGACGACGCCGAGGTGATCGCCTGCCTCGACGCCTCCCGCGCCTGACCGGAGCCGGGGCGATTCCGGCGAGCCTTGACCGGGGTCAAGGCGGCGCCCTCCGCCCCGAACCATCGTCGATGGATGATCAACGGAGGCGACATGACCCCGCCGGGCCTTCCTGAAAACCCCGCCCGGACGCACGCCGGCGATGACTATGTGCTCGGGCTCGACGCGGTCGGTCTGGGCGACATCGCCGCTGTCGGCGGCAAGACTGCCTCCCTGGGCGAGCTGAGACGCTTGTTGCGGGGCGGGGCTGTAACCACCCCGGACGGCTTCGCGGTGACGGCGGCGGCGTACCGGGACGCCCTGACCTCGGCGGGGGCCTGGAGCAGACTGGCGCGCCTGTTCGCGGATCTCGACATCGACGACGTGAGCCAGGTCGCGGCCAAGGGCGCCGAGGCGCGGGCCATCGTCTATCAGGCGACAGACGATCCCCGGCTGGCGAGCGCGATCGGAAAGGCCTACCGCCGTCTGGGCGCTGGAACGGCCCGTCAGAGGGTCGCCGTGCGCAGCTCCGCCACGGCCGAGGACCTGCCTCAGGCCAGCTTCGCCGGACAGCACGACAGCTTCCTGCATGTCTCCGGAGAGGCCGCGGTGGTGGAGGCGTGCCGGCGGTGCTTCGCTTCGCTGTTCACTGACCGGGCCATCGTCTATCGCGCCCGGAACGGATTCGACCACCTGAAGGTGGCGCTGTCGGTGGCGGTCATGGAGATGGTCGACGCCGACCGGGGCGCCAGCGGGGTCGCCTTCACCATAGACACCGAGACCGCCTTTCCGGACGTGGTGTTCATCACCGGCGCCTACGGGCTGGGCGAAGGCATCGTCCAGGGACGCGTCGGGCCGGACGAATTCTATGTCCACAAGCCGACCTGGCGCGCCGGTTACAGGGCGGTGCTGAAAAGATCGCTCGGCAGCAAGGAAACACGCCTGATCCGGCCCGCGACCGCATCCGGCCCGGGCGATCTTCAGGAACGCTCTGTCCCGAGGCGGGACCGGGAGCGGTTCTGTATCAGCGACGCGGAGGTGCTGGAGCTGGCCGGGGCCGCCATCGCCATCGAGGATCACTATTCGACCCGGGCGGGCCAATGGACGCCGATGGACATCGAATGGGCGCGGGACGGCGCCGACGGCCGCCTGTATGTCCTGCAGGCGCGGCCCGAGACGGTTGCCTCGCGCCGCGAAGCGGGGGTCTACGAGGTCAGGACGCTCGATCCGGGCGACGCGCAGATCCTCGCCTCCGGCAAGGCCGTCGGCCAGGGTGTGGCGTCCGGAGCCGTGAGAACCGTCGCCACGGCGGCCGATCTGGCCGCCTTTCGACCGGGCGAGGTGCTCGTCGCCGCAACCACCAGTCCGGATTGGCTGCCCGCGATGAGAACGGCCGCCGCCATCGTCACGGACCAGGGGGGACGGACCTGTCATGCCGCCATCGTCGCCCGGGAGCTGGGCATTCCCGCCGTGGTCGGCGCCGGCGATGCGACCACCCGTCTGCCGGCCGGGCAGGCGGTCACCGTGAGTTGCGCCAAGGGAGAGGAGGGCGCGGTCTACGCCGGTCGGCTGCCCTACGCCGTGCAGCGGTTGCGGCTTGCCGATCTGCCGGCCACCCGGACGGCGATCATGCTCAATCTGGCGCAGCCGGATATGGCCTTCCAGGCCGCGGCCTTGCCGGCGGCGGGCGTCGGTCTCGCGCGCATGGAGTTCATCATCGGCGAGCTGATCGGGATCCATCCCATGGCCGCGGCCCATCCGGATCGGGTCGGATCCGCGCGGGCACGCCGCGCCATCGCCCGATGGGCCCAGGGCGAGGAGCCAAGGGGCCGCTTCGTCCGTCAACTGGCGGAAGGCGTCGGCTCCATCGCCGCCGCCTTCTATCCGCGACCGGTCATCGTGCGACTCTCCGATTTCAAGACCAATGAGTACGCCTCGCTCATCGGCGGTTCGGATTTCGAACCGGTCGAGGAGAATCCCATGCTGGGGTTCAGGGGCGCCGCCCGCTACGCCCATCCGCTCTACGCAGACGGCTTCGCGCTGGAGTGCGAGGCGTTGGCCCGGGTGCGCGACGTCATGGGTCTGACGAATGTCCGGCTGATGGCGCCGTTCTGCCGACGGGTGGAGGAGGGGCGTCGGGTCCTGGAGGCGCTGGCGGCGCACGGCCTGCGTCAGGGCCCGGTCGGCGTCGAGGTCTATATGATGTGTGAGATCCCCAACAATGTGATCCAGATCGACGCCTTCGCGCGGCTGTTCGATGGTTTCTCCATCGGCTCCAACGACCTCACCCAGCTCATCCTGGGCGTCGACCGGGATTCGGCGGAGGTGGCCTTCGACTTCGACGAACGCGATCCGGGGGTTCTCGAGATGCTTCGGCAGGCGGTGACGGGGGCCAGACGCAATGGCCGACCCGTCGGCATCTGCGGAGAGGCGCCGGCCACCTATCCGGAGGTCGCGGCCGCCCTCGTGCACGCGGGAATAGACTCGATCAGCGTCAATGCCGGGAGCTATCCCCGGACAGTCGAGGCGGTGGCCCGGGCGGAGGGTGCGGCAACACCCTCCTGATGAACGTGGGGCGGCTCACCTACCGGAAGGCGGTCCCGGGACGCACGCCCAGCCGGCGGAACAGCATGGCGGCGGGGCAGAAGCCGGTGATCGACGCCTGCAGCAGATTCAGGCCGACGAACACCGTCAGCCAGACCCAGGCCGGATGAACCCAATGGGTCAGCGCAAGGCTGACCAGGACCATGAATCCGGCGAACATCATGACGGCGCGGTCGAGGCTCACGGCGTGGTCTCCTGGACAGGGGCGGACTGGGCGGTGCGGCGCAGCTTGTGGGCGCCGATCAGATCGAGGGCCAGCTTTTCGTAGAGGGGCTCGGCCTGACCCTTGCGGACCTTGTGCAGGAAATAGCCCTCGAAGGCGACCTTGGCCGTGTGGACCCAGCGGCCGCTGGCCGACCAGTTGATGTTGCGCGGCGGGATCTGCGGCTGGGCCATGAAGGCCACGCCGCCGTCGCCGAAATCGGCCAGGCAGATGGCGTTCCAGCTGGCCTCGAAAGTCGGCTCCTTGCCGTCGAGGATCTGCTTCAGATTGGCCGCGATGGCCGAGACCATGCTCTCGATCATGAAGCCGGTCTTGGGCACGCCCACGGGCACGGGCGTGGGACCGGTCGGCGGGATGGCGATGCAGACGCCGAGCGCGAAGATGTCGGGCCAGGTCGGGTTGCGCTGGTGCTTGTCGACCAGGATAAAGCCGCGCGGATTGGTCAGTCCCTCGATCCCGCGCACGGCCTCGACCCCGCGGAAGGCCGGCAGCATCATGGAGTAGGCGAAGGGCAGGTCGTGGTTCGCCTTGACCGCGCCGTCCTCGCCGACCTCCTCGATGTGCATCATCCCGGCGTCGACGCTCTTCACCTTCGCATTGGTGATCCATTTGATGTGGCGCTGGCGCATCTCGCTCTCCAGCAGTCCCTTGGTGTCGCCGACGCCGTCGAGGCCGAGGTGGCCGATGTAGGGCTCGGAGGTGACGAAGGTCATCGGCACCTTGTCACGCAGCCTGCGGCGGCGGAGCTCGGTGTCGAGGATCATGGCGAATTCGTAGGCGGGACCGAAGCAGGACGCGCCCTGCACCGCGCCGACCACGATCGGACCCGGGTTCTTCACGAAGGCGTCGAAGGCGTCGGCCGCATGCACGGCGTGATCCACGTGGCAGACCGAGACCGTGTGGCCGTCCGGACCGAGGCCGGGAATCTCGTCGAAGGCCAGTTCCGGGCCGGTGGCGATGACCAGATAGTCGTAGTGCAGGGCCCGACCATCGGCGAGGTCGATCCCCTTTTCGGCGGGCCGGATGCGGCTGGCCCCGACATTGATGAACTCGACGCCCTTGCGCTTCATGACCTCGGGCAGGCTGACCTCGATGGCCTCGCGCTTGCGCCAGTGAACCGCCACCCAGGGGTTGGAGGGGGTGAAGTGGAAGGTGTCGCCCTTCGACACCACGACGATCCGGGCACGGTCGCCTACGGTATCGCGAATTTCGTAGGCGGCGATGGCGCCGCCGAGGCCTGCGCCGAGTATGACGATGGTGGGCCGGTCCATGCGCGCTCTCCTTCTCGAGCCGGTCTTTGACGCCTGATCGTGCACCGTCCGACTGGCCGCGCCTTGATCCGCGTCAAGGTTTGCGATCGCCGTCCGGCGGACAGTTCCAAGGCTTGCAAACATATTAGCATCGCCTAATATTAGCGCAAGCTCATATAAGGACTGTCCGATGACGAAATCCACGGCCCTGTTCGCCGTCTTCGCCGCCGCACTGCTGGCCGGCGGCCTGTCGGCCTGCGGCGGCGAGCCCGAGGTCGTCGCGACAGCGCCCGCGACGGGCGAGCGTATGGTCGTGACCGAGGTCGTCATCGACGCCGTCAAGCCGGCGTCGGCCGTCGTCGCCTCCCGCGACGTCGGCGAGGCGCGGGCCCGCATTCCGGGCACCCTGACGCAGTTGAACGTGCGCGAGGGGGACATGGTCCGGCAGGGTCAGGTCATCGGCGTCGTCACTGACAACCGGGTGGGTCTCGAGACCGCAGCCTACGGCGCCCAGGTCGCGGCCGCAGAAGCCGAGGCCGCGCGCGCCCGGGCCGACCTCTCACGAATCCGGACCCTGTTCGACAAGGGCATCTACGCCCAGGCCCGGCTCGACCAGGCCCTCGCCGCGTCCCGGGCCGCCGACGCCCAGGTCCGGGCCGCCCGCGCCCAGCGCTCGGCCAGCGCCGAGACGGGGGCCCAGGGCCGGATACTCGCCCCGACCTCCGGCCGGGTGCTCACCGCGGACGTGCCGGCGGGCTCGGTGGTCAGCGCCGGACAATCCGTCGCCACCATCACCGCCGGACCGCTGGTCCTGCGGCTCGAACTGCCCGAGGCCCAGGGTCGGAACCTGAGGGTCGGCCAGACCGTCGTCCTGTCCGGCGAGGACCTGCCCGGCGTGACCGGGGGTGCGATCGCCCAGGTCTATCCGGCCTCCACCGCCGGGCGGACCACCGCCGACGTCGCCGTCGACGGTCTGGCCAGCGACCGTGTCGGGCAGCGCGTGGTCGTTCAGGTTCCCGTCGGCCAACGTCGCGCCCTGGTCTTGCCGCGCCGCTTCGTCGTCACCCGGTTCGGCATAGACTTCGTGCGCACCGTCGACCGCGCCGGCAGGGTCAGCGAGGCGCCGGTCCAGCTGGGCGGGCCCGTGGCGGGCGACCGGGTGGAGGTGCTGTCGGGCCTGAAGGCGGGTGACGTCGTCCTCGCCCCTGCCAGCGCCCGCGCGCCGGAGGGCGCCCGATGAACCTTGGCCTTTCCGGGCGGCTGACCCGCGCCACCCTCAACTCGCCCCTGACCCCCCTGATGCTGCTGGCGGCGATCGCCGTCGGCCTGATGGCCGTGCTGTCGATCCCCCGTGAGGAGGAGCCGCAGATCAGCGTGCCCATGGTCGACATCATGGTCGCCGCGCCCGGCCTGAGCGCCGCCGACGCCACCGAACTCGCGGCCAAGCCGCTGGAGGCCATCGTGCGCAGCATCGACGGCGTCGAGCACGTCTACACCCAGGTGCAGGACGACCAGGTGATGGTCACCGCCCGGTTTGAAGTCGGCTCCGACCCTGACGACGCCGCCGTGCGGGTCCACGAGAAGGTCCGCGCCAACTACGCCTCCATTCCCACCGGGGTGTCAGAGCCGCAGATCGTCACCCGGGGCATCAATGACGTGCCCGCCGTGGTCCTGACCCTGACGCCTCGCGCCGGCGCGGCCGCGCGCTGGAACGACCAGGCCCTCTACGACGTCGCCGCCCGCCTCAGAACCGAGATCGGCAAGGTCGAGGATGTCGGCCTGACCTTCATCGTCGGCGGCCGCCCCTCCGAGATCCGGGTCGAACCCGATCCGGCCCGCATGGCCGGGCGGGGCGTGGCCCTGTCGTCCATCCTCGAGACCGTCGCGCAGGCCAACCGCAGCTTTCCGGCAGGGTCCGTTCGCGAGCAGGGCGGGGCCCTGACCCTGCGCTCCGGCGAACGGCTGGCGACGCCGGACGACGCCTCCCTGCTGACGGTCCGTTCGATCGCCGGCGAGCCGGTCTACCTTCGCGACGTGGCCAACGTCGTCCAGGGACCGCGCGAGGACCAGGCCCGGGTCGCCCACTACGCCCGCGCCGAGGACGGCTGGAGCCGCACGCCGGCCGTCAGCCTGGCCGTGGCCAAGCGCCAGGGCGCGAACGCCGTGGTCGTCTCTCATGCCGTGATGCAGCGGGTGGAGGCGCTGAAAGGCACGCTGATCCCTGAAGGGCTCGAGGTCGTGGTCACCCGTGACTATGGCGAGACGGCCAACGAAAAGGCCAACGAACTGCTCATGCACCTCGGCCTGGCCACCCTCTCCATCGTCATCCTGATCGGCTTCGCCATCGGCTGGCGCGAGGCGGGCGTGACGGCCGTGGTCATTCCGACGACGATCCTGCTGACCCTCTTCGCCTCCAACCTCATGGGCTACACGATCAACCGGGTGAGCCTTTTCGCCTTGATCTTCTCGATCGGCATCCTCGTCGACGACGCCATCGTGATGATCGAGAACATCGCGCGGCACTGGGCCATGGACGACGGCCGCAGCAGAGCCCAGGCCACCGTCGAGGCGGTGGCCGAGGTCGGCAATCCGACCGTTGTCGCCACCCTGACCGTGGTCGCCGCCCTGCTGCCCATGTTGTTCGTCTCGGGTCTGATGGGCCCCTATATGGCGCCGATCCCGGTCAACGCTTCGGCGGCCATGGTGTTCTCCTTCTTCGTCGCCGTGGTCATCGCGCCGTGGTTGATGATCCGCTTCGCCCGGAGAACGCTGGCCGCCGGACACGGTCACGAGCACGGCGAGGTCTGGCTGGGCCGCCTCTACCGCAGGTTCGCGACGCCGGTGATCCGCTCGCGGCGCAGCGCCTGGACCTTCCTGATCGCGGTCGGCCTCGCCACCCTGCTGGCCATGTCGATGTTCGGCTTCAGGGCCGTGCCGGTGAAGCTGCTGCCCTTCGACAACAAGTCCGAGCTGCAGGTGGTGCTGGACATGCCCGAGGGAACCAGCCTCGAAACCACCGAACGCACCCTGGCCGGCGCGGCCGCGGTGGCCGGATCCCTGGCCGAGGTGGAGTCGCTGGAGAGCTACGCCGGGACCGCGACCCCGTTCAACTTCAACGGCCTGGTGCGCCACTACTTCCTCCGTGCGGGCGCCGAGCAGGGCGACCTGGCGGTCAGACTGGCGCACAAGGCGCATCGGGACCGCAGCAGCCACGACATCGCGCTCGATCTGCGCCGCCGACTCGGCGACCTGCCGCTGCCGGCGGGCGCCTCGCTCAAGGTGGTCGAGGCGCCGCCCGGGCCGCCGGTGCTGGCCACCCTGCTGGCCGAGGTCTACGGCCCCGACGCCACCACCCGCCGCGCCGTCGCCGCGGAGCTGGAGACCCTGTTCCGGGCCGAGCCCTCGGTGGTGGACGTGGACAACAGCTATGGCGTCCGCCGCCCGGTGCTGCGGCTGATCCCCGATCGCGAGAAGATCGAGCGGTTCGGCCTGTCCGAGCGCGAGGTGCAGGACTCCATCGCCGCCGTCATGGGCGGGCAGGTCCTCGGCTACGCCGCCCGGGACGACGAGAGAACCCCGATAGAGATCGCCGTGCGCCTGCCTCAATCGGCCCGCACCTGGACCGAACAGATGGCGGTCATGCCGGTGGCGGTGACGACCATCGATGGCGGTCGCCGGCTGGTCGAGCTGGGCGAGGTCGTCGAGCCCCGCCGCGAGTTGGCGGGCTGGCCCGTCTATCGCCGCGACGGCCGCGCCGCCGAGATGGTCACCGCCGAACTGGCCGGCCAGTTCGAGGCGCCGATCTATGGCATCCTCGCGATCGACGCGGCTACCAAGGAACACGACTGGAAACGCCTGCCGCGCCCCGAGATTCGCCTCAACGGCCAACCGACGGACGAGACCGTTCCCACGGTGCTGTGGGACGGCGAGTGGGAGATCACCTGGGTGACGTTCCGCGACATGGGCGCCGCCTTCGGCGTGGCCTTGCTCGGCATCTATGTGCTGGTCGTCGCCCAGTTCAGGGACTTCCGCATCCCGCTGGTGATCCTGACGCCCATCCCCCTGACCCTGATCGGCATCGTCATCGGCCACATGCTGTTCCGCGCCCCGTTCACCGCCACCTCGATGATCGGCTTCATCGCCCTGGCGGGGATCATCGTCCGGAATTCGATCCTGCTGGTCGACTTCATCCGACATGCGCGAACCCCGGGACGGCCCCTGCGGGAGGTTCTGCTGGAGGCTGGCGCGATCCGCTTCAAGCCGATCCTGCTGACGGCGCTGGCGGCCATGATCGGGGCGGCGGTGATCCTGTTCGACCCGATCTTCCAGGGCCTGGCGATCTCGCTGCTGTTCGGGCTGATCTCCTCGACAATTCTGACGGTGCTGGTGATCCCGGCTATCTATATCGCGTTGAAGGACGACGGCCGTCCCCTGGCCGCGGCCGGGCCCGTGCAAGAGACGCCATGACCGAAGCCCTCCCCAGGCCGAACGCCGCCGCCCTGGCCGAACTCGAGGCCAGCGCCGCGCCCGCCGCCCGGCTGATGCAGCTGTTCGCCAACGAGCAACGGCTGATGCTGATGTGCCGGCTCAGCGAAGGCGACTGCGCGGTGGGGGAACTCGCCGGCTATGTCGGCCTGTCGCAATCGGCCTGCTCCCAGCATCTGGCGCGCCTGCGCGACGCCGGGGTCATCGCACCGCGCCGCGAGGCCCAGACCATCTATTACGGCATCGCCGATCCGGCCGCCGCCCGGGTCATCGCCCTGCTCTGCGACATCTACTGCGGCAAGCCCAGGGAGCCGAACCCATGACCTATTTCCACGCCCGCACCGTCCAGGGCGACTTCGAAGCCGTCGTCGACCGCACCCGCGCCGCCTTGCAGAAGCACGGCTTTGGCGTTCTCACCGAGATCGACGTCAAGGCCACGCTGAAGGCCAAGATCGATGTCGACTTCCGTCCTTACCGGATCCTTGGAGCCTGCAATCCGGTCATGGCTCACCAAGCCCTGCAGATGGAGCCGCACGTCGGCGTCATGCTGCCCTGCAATGTCGTGGTCCAGCAGACGGAGGACGGCGTTGAGGTCTTCGCGATAGACCCGGCCGCCTCGATGTCGGCCATCGACAATCCGGAATTGCTGCGCCACGCCCACGCTGTAGGCGAGCATCTGCGGGGGGCTGTCGACGAGGTCTGAGACCAGCGGCGTCTCATCCTTGATCCAGATCACGGGGCGGCGCTCCGTGATCTGCCACCGTGTGATCTGGCCCAGATGGATCACCGCCGACCCATGCCCTTGCGGGACGAAAAACGCCAAAGTCGCGCGGCGGGCCTGACGACCGCTGCAGGGCGCCCGTCGGCCGCGCCGACCAGCTTGTGCTTTCGCGCCCGGGCCGTGACCAAGGCCTACGGGTCCGGTCCTGCGGCTGTGCAGGCTCTGCGCGGCGTGGACCTCGACCTGCCCGAGGGCGAGATGGTGGTCGTGCTGGGCGCCTCCGGCAGCGGAAAGTCGACGTTTCTCAACATCCTTGGCGGGCTGGATACGCCGACAAGCGGCGAGGTCCTGTTCCGGGGAGAGGACATCAGCCGGGCGGATCAGAGGCAGTTGACCGAATACCGCCGCCGCCACGTCGGCTTCGTCTTCCAGTTCTACAATCTGATGCCCAGCCTGACCGCGCGCGAGAACGTGGCGCTCGTCACGGAGATCGCACAGGCGCCGCTCAGTCCGGAAGAGGCGCTCGCCATGGTTGGCCTGGAGAACCGCATGGATCACTTTCCGGCCCAGCTGTCCGGCGGCGAGCAGCAGCGGGTGGCGATCGCGCGGGCCGTGGCCAAGCAACCCTCGGTCCTGCTCTGCGACGAGCCGACCGGCGCCCTGGATTCAGCCACCGGAGTGCGCGTGCTCGAGGCGCTGAAGACCGTCAACGACACACTGGGCGCCACCACCTTGTTGATCACCCATAACGCGGCCATCGCCGCCATCGCCGACCGCGTCGTGCTGTTCGCCGACCGTCGGGTGCGCGAAGTGCGCGAGAACGTGGACAGGCGGCAACCTCGGGAAATCTCCTGGTGAGCCGGATGCCTTCCTGGATGGGCGCGCTGGACCGCAAGCTCGTGCGGGATCTCTGGCGCATGAAGGCCCAGGCCCTCGCCATCGCCTTCGTCGTCGCGGGGGGCGTCGCGGTTCACCTCCTTGCTGCAGGGATGCTGAGTTCGCTGCAGGAAACCCGCCGCGCCTATTACGAGCGCTACCTGTTCGCGGACCTCTGGGCGCCCACGGTGCGTGCGCCCTCCCGCCTCGTCGACGACATCCGGGCGATCGATGGAGTCCAGGCCGCGGCGACGCGCATCCGGGTTCCGGTGCTGTTCGCCATGGAGGGGATGAGCGCGCCCGCCACCGGCGAGATACTGTCGTTGCCGGACGTGGGAGAGCCCGCGGTCAACCGGCTCCACCTCGTCCGGGGCCGTCTGCCCGCTCCGGGACGGCGGGACGAGGCGGTGGTGCTGCAGGCCTTCGCCGACGCCCACAGGCTCCAGATCGGCGATTCGATCCCGGCCACCCTCCGCGGCGGGCGTCGCCGACTGGAGCTCGTCGGCGTCGCCCTGTCGCCGGAGCATGTCTACGCCATCGGTCCAGGGCAGTTTGTTCCGGACGACCGGCTGTTCGGCGTTCTCTGGATGCGGCGCAGCGCCCTGGCCCAGGCAGTCAACCAGGAAGACGCCTTCAACGAGGCCGTGGTGCGCCTCTCGCGCGACGCCTCGGAGCCGGCCGTGATCGCGGCGCTTGATCGCCTTCTGGAACCCTACGGGGCGCCGGGCGCCTACGGCCGCGCGGACCAGATTTCGGACGCCTTCGTGTCCAGCGAGATCGACCAGCTGGCGACCATGGGACGGGTGTTGCCGCCGGTCTTCCTGCTGGTGGCGGCCTTCCTGGTCAATGTCGTGGTTTCAAGGCTGATCGCCGTCCAGCGCGCCAGCATAGGGCTGTTGAAGGCCTTCGGCTACCGCGACCGCGACGTCATCGGACACTACCTCAAGCTCGTGGCGGCCATCGCGGCGACGGGCGTGCTGATCGGAGGAGCGGCCGGAGTCTGGCTCGGCCAGGCGATGGCCCAGCTCTACATGGAATACTATCGCTTCCCCTTCCTGCTGTTCCAGGCCAATCCATCCGACTACGCCATCGTCGTCGGGGCCGCGATGACGACCGTGATGGGCGGAGCCGCCCTGGCCGTGCGGCGGGCCGCCGTCCTGAGTCCGGCGGAGGCGATGACCCCTGCGCCCCCGCCCGACTATTCTCGCGCCGCGGGCGCGTGGATCACGCGGCTCAGGTTTGTCGACCAGCAGTCCCGCATGATCCTGCGCCAGATCATCCGCTGGCCCTGACGGGCGGGCCTGACGGTGGCCGGAATTGCGGCCTCAGGGGCCCTCCTGATCGGAACCCTTTCGATGATGGACGGGATCGAGGTGATGATTGACTCCAGCTTCAACGTGTCGAATCCGCACGATGTGTCGGTGAGCCTGGTCGAAGCCCGTCCGCGGGCTGCGCTGTTCAGCCTCGCCCGCGCGGACGGAGTGTTGGCGGCCGAGCCTTTCCGCGTCGTCCCGGTCCGGCTGCGCCACGGACCGCGCGAGGAGCGGGCGGTGATCACCGGGGCCCCGCTGGACGGAACCCTCTCGAGGATGGTCGACACGAACAACCGGCCGGTCTTCCCGCATCCGGGCGGCCTGGTCCTGTCCAGCGATCTGGCCGCCAAGCTCGGGGTCGAGGCCGGGGACACCGTGGAGGCCCTGGTTACGGAAGGGCGCCGTCCCACGCTGGCGCTGCCGGTTTCGGCCGTGGCCCCCAGCCACGTCGGGTCGGGCGCGCGGATGCGGATCGAGGATCTGAACCGGGCGTTGGGCGAGGGGGGGCAGGTGTCCGGCGCCTGGATGACAGTCGACTCCGACCGCACCGAAGGCCTCTATGCGCGTCTCAAGGAGACGCCGTCGGTCGCCGGAGTCGGCCTGCAGGCCGAGGCGGTCAAACGTCTGGCCGCCATGCTCGACGAAAACCTGGGCCGGTCGATCCTCACCTTCTTCCTCTTCGCCGGCCTGATCGCCTCCGGCGTCGTCTACAATACGGTGCGCATTTCGTTCGCCGAGCGGCAGCGCGAATTGGCATCGCTGCGGGTGCTCGGCTTTTCGCGCGCCGAGGTGTCGTACATCCTGCTCGGCGAAGTGGCCGTGCTGACCCTCCTCGCGCTCCCGCTGGGCGCGGCGGCCGGCGCCGGTCTCGCCTGGTATCTCGCGCGCGCCGTGAGTTCGGACCTGTTCCGGCTGCCCTTCGCCGTTTCGCCCTCGACCTTCGGCACGGCCGGCGCGCTGGTGCTCGCCATCACGGTGGCGGCCAGCCTGCTCGTTCGTGCGCAGATCGACCGGCTTGACCTGGCCGAAGCCTTGAAGACCGGTGAGTAGCGTCATGAAAACGAGATTGGGCCTCAACTTCCGGACGGTGTTCTGGACCTTCGCCGCCGTGGCCCTGGCGGCGCTGTTGATCTTTGCCTTCCGGCCGCGGCCGATCCTTGCGGACTATGGCGAGACCAGCCGCGGACCGCTCACGGTGGCGGTTCGCGACGAGGCGCGTACGCGGGCGCGAGACGTCTATGTGGTCTCCGCGCCGGTTTCCGGCCGGCTGCTGCGCGTCGGCAACCGGGCCGGTGAACGGGTCGAGGCCGGGGCGGTGATCGCCACCATCCAGCCGGGCCCGCCGGCCCTGGTGGACGAACGATCCCGCCAGGAGCTGCAGGCCGGGGTTCGCTCGGCCGAAGCCGCCCTGGCCCTGGCGCGCGCCGAACTCGATGGGGCGGAAGCCCGCCTCGCCCATGCGCGTACCACGGCCGGCAGAACCGAAACCCTGTTCGCCGCGTCGATCGCGTCGCGGAGCGCTCTGGACCAGGCCCGTCTCGATGTCCGCACCGCCGCCGCCGCCGTCAGCAACGCCCGCGCCGGAGTTGACGTCCGGCAGGCGGCTCTCGAGGCCGCCCGGGTGCGGCTGACCGATCCGTCGGGCACGAGCGCGACGGCCCGCGCGGTGGTGATCCGGGCTCCGGTGGCGGGTCGTATCCTGCGGGTCCTGCAGGAGAGCGAGAGCGTCGTCGCCCAAGGGGCGCCGGTGATGGAGATCGGCGACGCCAGTGATCTCGAGGTCGTGGCCGAACTGCTGTCGAGCGACGCCGCCCGGATTCAGGTGGGCGCGCCGGCGGTGATCGACGCCTGGGGCGGGGAGCCGGCGCTCCGCGGCCGGGTCAGGCAGGTCGAACCCTACGGCTTCCTGAAGATCTCGGCCCTGGGCGTGGAGGAGCAGCGGGTCAATGTGATCATCGATCCGGTGGACCCGCCCGCCGCATGGTGGGCGGTGGGGCATGGCTACCGGGTCGAGGTCGCCGTCACGGTGTGGCGCGCGGAGGACGTCGTTCGAGTACCGGTGGCGGCCCTCTTCCGGGATCAGGGCCACTGGGCGGTGTTCAAGGTCGTGGAAGGCCGGGCTCGTCTGCAGCCGGTGGAGATCGGACAGAACAACGGCGACCTGGCCGAGGTCCGTGCCGGCCTCGAACCGGGCGAGCAGGTGGTGCTCCACCCGAACCAGACGATCTCCGATGGCGCGCGCGTTCGACCTCGACCGGGTGACCGCTGAGCCCGCCGTACGGCGGTAGGTCTACCTCACCTGAACGAGGCGCCCGGAAGGGCGGCGGTCCCGACCGCCGCGCGGTCACCAGCGGCGGCGCGACGGGCCTCTTCAGGGAGGTGGGACAGCAGGAGCGGACGGGGCGCAGTGGCCAGCAGGGATCGCGTGACGCCGCCGAACCACCTTTCCACCGTGGGCGAGCGGCTGTAGCCGCCGAGAACGACGAGGCCGGCCCCGACCTCGTCCGCCGTCCGGAGGATCGCCTCGGCCACGCCGGCCCCGCCTGAATCCACCGCCTTCACCGTGGTGCGGAGGCCCCTGGCCCGGAGGGCCTGCGTCAATTGGGTGGTGGCCTCGTCCGACGCCGCCCGATCGACGACGACGACGGTCGCCAGCCCTTCGGCAGCCATCAACGGCAGAGCCTCCTCCGCCGCCCGGCGCGCCGCGGGGCTGCCGTTCCATCCGATCAGGACCGGGCCGGCCAGGTTCCCGGTCCAGGCGGCCGGGAGGAGCAGCACCGGTCGGGAACCCGTCAGCAGGAGCCGCTCCGCCGTCAGCCCTCCGGGCAGGCTCCGGAGGCGGGGATGGCCGATGACGACGAGATCGCCGACCGCCGCCAAGGCCGCCGCGTCGGGATCATCGTCCCATGCGGGATGGAACTCGGCCTTGAGGCCGAAGGGGCCGGCGATCGCGTCGAAGTCCCTGCGGGCGACCGAGAGCAGATCCTGCTCCTGCAGCGCCTGATGCTCCAGGACATCATGGATCGCTCCGGCGCCGCGGGCGAAGGTCTCGGGCGCGGACGGGGAAGGGCGATGCAGACCCCAAAGGCCGATAAGCCCCGCGTCGAGCCGGCGGGCGAGGGCGGCGGCCTGGCGGCCGAGCGCCCGGCCCTGGAGCGAGCCGTCGAGACAGACGACGATCTGGCGGATGGGACTGACCATGGCGACCTCCGGCTGCTGCCAGTCTGGGATATGCGGCGACCCCTGACATTGATCGAGCGCAAGGCGGAGCGGATGTGGGCCCTCCGGGGCGCCGCCGCCGGCATCGCGGCCTCCGGCACGAGAACGGCGGGCGGCGCGGCCGCGCGGAGGGAGACGCCGCGGGTCGCTTGACCTCGATCAATGCCCCGTCCCGCCGGGGACAGGATACTGGGCGTGCAAGGAGCCGCCCATGTCCGACGAGACTCTCGAAGCCGCCCTGACGGTTGTCGCCTTCCTTCTGACGTTCCTGATCCCCGTTCGAGGCGTCTCCATCCCCGGCCATGTCCGCCTGGCCGGTCAGACCGTACGCCCGCAAGCGCGGTGAGCTCACAGCGGGAGCCCGCCACGCCGACGCCTTCGGGCGGCGCAGGGCCCGGCCAGCGAAGCGCGCGGGACCGGACTGCCCGCCGCCGGTGGATTCCCGCCGAGAGCGGAGACCCCTGCGGGTTCGCGGGCGTGAGGCTGGACGCCCGGCCCGACCTGACGGGGCCCGCCGCGGCGGATCGCATCTGCCCGCTGCGGGCGCGAGACGCCCGCAATCCACTCGACATCCTCGCCATCTCCGGCGGGGCGGCGGGCGGGGCGTTCGGCGCAGGCCTCCTGGCGGGTCTGACCCGGACGGGTCGACGCCCGGGCTTTCAACTCGTCACCGGAGTCAGCACCGGGGCCCTGATCGCGCCGTTCGCCTTCCTCGGATCCGCGTGGGACGATCGCCTCGTCGAAGCCTACACCGGAGGGCGGGCCGCGGCCCTGTTCGACGTCCGCAAGGCCTTGCCGGGCGTGGAGGCCGGGCTGTTCCGGGCCCGCGCCATGGACGAACTGATCACCCCTTTCATCGACGCCGAGCTCCTCGAGGCGGTCGCCGCCGCGCACGTCCAGGGACGGCGGCTGTTTGTGGCGAGCACCGACCTTGACCGGCAGAGGGCGTGCATCTGGGACATGGGGCGGATCGCGCTCCTCGGCTCAAACGGGCGCCCGGATCGGGCGCTTGCGCTGTTCCGCGACGTGCTCGCGGCCTCCGCCAGCCTTCCCGGCATGGTCCCGCCGCGGCTGATCACCTGCGAGTCCGATGGGGAGACCTACAAGGAGATGCACGCCGATGGCGGCATGGCGGCGCCGCTGTTCGTGCTGCCGGAGGTGCTGTTGCGCTGGTCAGGGATCGGAGAGCGGCTGCGCGGCGCGCGCGTGCATCTGCTGGTGAACACGGTGCTGGACGCCGCCCCGCGGGCCACGCCGGGAAACATCCCCGCCATCCTGATCCGGAGCTTCGAGACCATGCTGCGGTATTCCTACCTGCAGGCGGTCAGCACGACAGCGGCCTTCTGCGCGGGGGCGGACCTGCCGCTGGGAATAGCCGCGATGCCCGGCGACGCCGACCCGGCCAACCTCGTCAGCTTCGAGACGGCCAATATGCGCGAGATGTTCGCCGCCGGCCTGGCGCGGGGCTGCGGCCCCAACCCGTGGGCGTTCCCCAGCCGCCCGGCGCCTTCGCTGATGCGTTTCCTGCGCGGGTGGCGAGACGGGTCCTGAACCCAGAGGAGACGATGGTGGGTGATGTAGGGTTCGAACCTACGACCCGCTGATTAAGAGTCAGCTGCTCTACCAACTGAGCTAATCACCCGGACCATGCGTCGGGCGGCGGTCCGAGAGGGCCGGCGCCGGTCCCGACGGGCGGTCTGGCGACCGGCCCCGGCGAGAGGGGGCGGACATAGAGACTGTTGCCCCGGCGCGCAAGGGATTTCAGGCGCATTCCGGTTTGCCGCGGAACGACGTAGGCTGAGCGCCGGAATCGGCCGCCGAAGCGCGGCGAGGGGGAGAGATTCATGGCCTTCTGGAATCGACGGCGCTCGATCGACGCGCTCGTGGCGCCGCACAGCGGGCCGGCCCTGAAGAAGACGCTGAGCTGGCCGCATCTGGTCGCCCTGGGTGTCGGCGCCATCGTCGGCACCGGCATCCTGACGCTGATCGGTGTTGGCGCCGGCCTGGCCGGGCCGGCCGTGATGATCAGCTTCGCCCTCGCCGGACTGGTCTGCGCCTGCGCGGCCCTGGCCTACGCCGAACTGGCGACGATGATGCCGACGGCGGGCAGCGCCTACACCTATTCCTACGCCGTGCTCGGCGAGCTGATCGCCTGGATCGTCGGCTGGAGTCTGATCCTCGAATATTCGCTGGTCGTGTCGGCCGTGGCGGTGGGGTGGGCCGGCTATGCGACGGGCTTCCTCGCCGGCATGGGCGTCGAACTGCCGGCCATGCTGGCCGCGGGGCCGCATGTCGAGGGCGGGCTGATCAACCTGCCGGCGGTGTTCATCATCGCCGTGGTGACCGGCCTGCTGCTGCTGGGCACGCGCGAGAGCGCCACGCTGAACGCCATACTGGTGGTCATCAAGGTGGCGGCGCTGATCGCCTTCGTGGCCATCGCCCTGCCGGCCTTCGACGCGGCGAACTTCACGCCGTTCATGCCCAACGGCTTCGGCGCGCCGAGCCTGCCGTTCATGGAGCAGATCACCGGCCAGCCCGTGGTCCAGACCGGGGTGATGGCGGCGGCGGCGATCATCTTCTTCGCCTTCTACGGCTTCGACGCCATCTCGACGGCGGCCGAGGAGACCAAGAAGCCCGAGCGCGACCTCGCCATCGGCATCGTCGGCTCGATGGTGGTGTGCACGGTCCTGTATCTGATCGTGGCCGCCGCCGCGATCGGAGCCCGGCCGGTGGCCAGCTTCGCCGAGAGCCCGGAGCCGCTGGCCCTTATCCTGCGCGAAATGGGGCAGGGAACGGCGGCGCAGTGGATCGCGGTGTCGGCCGTGGTCGCCCTGCCGACCGTGCTGCTGGCCTTCCTGTTCGGCCAGAGCCGGATCTTCCTCGGCATGGCCCGGGACGGCCTTCTGCCGCGCAGGCTGGCCAAGGTCTCGGTGCGGGGGGTGCCGGCGGTGGTGACCATCTTCACCGCCATCGTGGTGGCGGCCCTGGCCGGCGTCATGCGGCTGGACGAGCTGGCGTCGCTGGCCAATGCCGGGACGCTGGCGGCGTTCGGGGCCGTCGGGGTCTGCCTGATCGTGCTGCGCATCCGCGAGCCGAACCGCAAGCGGCTGTTCAAGGCGCCGCTGTGGCCGCTGGTGGGGGCGATCACCATCATCGGCTGCGTGGTCTTCTTCTTCAGCCTGAGGGGCTCGACCCAGCAGTGGTTCCTGATCTGGAACGGCGTCGGCCTGGTGGTCTATTTCGCCTGGTCGGCGTGGAATTCGCGGCTGGCCAAGGGCGAGGAGGCCGAGGGCTGATGGCCCGCCGGGACCTGTCGGGCGTGGTCGATTTCGCCGTGCTGGAACGGATGACCGGCGGGGACGACGGCGTCAGCGAGGAGGTGCTGGGGCTGTTCGCGCAGCAGGCGGCGCTGTGGTCGCCGCTGCTGGACGTGCGCGAGGACGGCTGGCGCGACGGGGTGCACACCATCCGGGGCGCGGCGGCGGGGATCGGCGCCGGGATCCTCGCCGAGGCCTGCGCGGCGGCCGAGGCGGCGGACAAGGCCGAGGCGCCGCCGCTGCTGGATCGGGTGCGGGATGCACTGGACGCGGCGCTGGCCGATGTGGCGGCCTACCGCCACGAGCTGATGCTGCGATCGCTTCGCTGAGCGGGTTTGGCGCTGTTTCCCCGATTCGGGGCGCCAACAGTGCCACGGGGATTGATTTCACGCGCAATTTCGACGGCCCGGTTCTCGAGCGCGCCAAACGGCTGTCGCGGGGCTCGCACCTGCTGCGCTGACGATGTCAAAGACCACCCCCCGAGGTGGCCGTAGACAAGGGGCGCCGCAAGGGCTGGCGAGGAATAAATTCCTGCCGATCGGGTTAGCCCCGCGTGCGGTCCCAGGCCTCGAACTCGTGGGCGATGCAGCGGTCGATCAGGGTGCGCCAGACCGGCTCGGCGATGGCGGGCGAGAGGCCGGCGGGAGCGGCGGCGGCGAGCACCTTGCGCACCACGTCCTCAATGCGGGCGTCGTCGTGGACCACGGAGCGATCCGGCTTGATGCGGGCGGCGGCGTCCATGTAGCGCTGGCGCTCGGCCAGCAGGGCGACGAGGGCGCGGTCGAGGGCGTCGACGCCGTGGCGGACCTCGGCCATCGACAGGCAGGCTTCGGGGGCGACGCGGGCGTCGACGGCGACCACGGTCGGGGCGTCCTTCACATCAACCGACAAAGGCGCGCTCCAGCACATAGTCGCCCGGTTCGGCGTTCGAGCCTTCCTTGAGGCCGTAGCTTTCGAGCAGTTCGGCCGTTTCCTTGATCATGGCCATGGAGCCGCACAGCATGACCCGGTCGGTCTCAGGCGAGAAGCCGGGGGGCAGGCCGAGGTCGGCGAACAGGGCGCCGGAGCGGATGCGGTCGGTGATGCGGCCGGGCGTTTCGAACGGCTCGCGGGTCACGGTCGGATAGTAGGTCAGCTGGGCCCGGGCCTCGTCGCCGATCAGCGGGTCGTCATGGATGCCGGAGGTGAAGAAGTCGCGGTAGCTGAGGTCGGCGACGTTGCGCACCGTGTGGCAGACGATGACGCGGCCGAAGCGGCTGTAGGTTTCCGGATCGCGCGCGACGCTGAGCCAGGGCGCCAGGCCGGTGCCGGTGCCGATCAGCCACAGGCGGTCGCCGCCGGTGAGGGCGTCGAGCACGAGGGTGCCGGTCGGCTTCTTGCCCATGAGGACGGTGTCGCCGGGCCGGATCTTCTGCAGGCGCGAGGTCAGGGGGCCATCGGGCACCTTGATCGACAGGAACTCCAGCGCCTCGTCCCAGCTGGGGCTGGCGATGGAATAGGCGCGCAGGATGGGCTTGCCGCCGTCCTCGCCGGGCAGGCCGAGCATGACGAACTCGCCGGAGCGGAAGCGGAAATCCTCGGGGCGGCGGATGCGGAAGCTGAACAGCTGGTCGGTCCAGTGATGCACCCACAGCACTTCCAGCTCGTGGAAGGGCGAGGCTTTGGCGGGCGGGGCGGAGACGGCGACGTCGGTCATCGGGGGCTTATTAGGGGGCGGAGGGCGGAGGGGGAAGGGATGCGGTGTCGCGCGGGCGGCGGACGCTGGAACCCTGCCATCCGGAAATGTGCGAAACCCTGTCATCCCGACACTCCCGACACCCCCGGGGCAGCGGATCCTGTGCGGAACGGCGGGCGGTTCAGCCTGTCAAAGACCATCGTGGAGATACTGTAGGGCATGGGGGCGTCGAAAGCGGTCGCAGGCCCCGATCCCACGGTATGGCGGGCCTGAAGCGGCCCGGAGCACAGGCCGGGGGCCAAGCCGCCCATGAAACGGCGGGTCGGCGCGGTCGTCGTCCACGCGCCGGGGGCCCTTTGCGGATCACGTCGCGCACAAGATGAAAAGGGGTTCGGGATGACAGGGTTCGACCGGGTTTGGCCGGGTTGGCAGGGTCCGGGAGGACCGGGTCGAGCAAAGAGGGATGACGAAGGCGGAATTCGCCTCTAGCGTCCCGACCATGCGCAACATTCTTCTCGCCTCCACCCTGTTCTTCGCCGCCCAGGCGCCGTTCACCGCAGCGATGGCGCAAGCCCCGGACCCGGCGGTGCTGACGCCCGAGCGGGTGTTCGCCAATCCATCCCTGTCCGGGCCCGTGGCCCGCGGCGTCAGCCTGTCTCCGGACGGCGAGCTGGTCGCCTTCCTGCGCTCGCGCGAGGACGACGTCGACGTGCTGGACCTGTGGGCCGCGCCGACGGGCGAGGGCGAGCCGTTCAAACTGATCGACGCGCGGGCGCTGGTCCCCGACGCCGGCGAGCTGTCGGAGGCGGAGAAGGCCCGGCGCGAGCGGATGCGCATCAGCCAGCGCGGCGTGGTCGAATATTCCTGGGACGAACAGGGCCGCTACATCCTCGCGCCGCTGGAGGGCGACGTGTTCCTGGCGGAACGCGAGGGCGGGTCGGTGCGCCGCCTGACCGAGACCGAGGCCGACGAGATCGACGCCAAGGTGTCGCCGGAGGGCAATTTCGTCTCGTGGGTGCGCGACCAGGACCTGGTCGTCCATGATCTGGCCAACGGGCGCGAGACGCCGGTGACCACGGACGGCGAGGGCCTGATCACCTGGGCGACGGCGGAGTTCATCGCCCAGGAGGAGATGGACCGCGACACCGGCTACTGGTGGAGCCCGAACGAGCGCTACATCGCGCTGCAGCGGACCGACGAGTCGACCGTCGACGTCATCCCGCGGCTGGACATCACGGGTGGCGGGGCGACCGTGATCGAGCAGCGCTATCCGCGCGCCGGGCGGCCCAATGCGGTGGTCGAGCTGTACGTCCACGACCGCCAGACCGGGCGGCGGACCAAGGTCGATCTGGGTGAGAACAAGGACATCTATCTGGCGCGGGTGAACTGGTCGGCGGACGGCGAGACGCTGTACGTCCAGCGCCAGTCGCGCGACCAGAAGACGCTGGACCTGCTGAGCGTCGACCCCGCCACGGGGGCGTCGCGGGTGATCGTCACCCAGCGCTCCGACGCCTGGGTGCCGCTGAACAGCGACTTCAAGGCGCTGGAGGACGGCCGCTTCATCTGGGCCTCGGAAGAGACCGGCTGGAAACACCTCTACCTCTACGACCGCGACGGCCGGATGATCCGGCCGATCACCTGGGGCCCGTGGGCGGTGAAGTCGCTGAACGGGGTCAACCAGCAGACCGGCGAGGTCTTCTTCACCGCCTCCTTCGCCTATGCCGAGCGTCCCGAAGGGGTCACCGGCGGACACAGCGCCTGCCCGATGCCGGGCGGCCAGGTCGCCATGTGCGACGTTCAGGGCGAGACCCCGACGACCCAGCGACTGTGGCGCGCCTCGCTGGACGGGCAGCGGGGCCAGTTCACGCCGGTGACCCCGGACGGCGGCTGGTGGTCGGCGTCGATGAACCGGACGGGCACGGCCTTCGTCGGCAACTATTCCGACCTGAACACGCCGCCGCAGTCGGGCCTGTACCGGGCCGACGGGACCTTCATCCGCTGGATCGAGGAGAACCGGCTCGACGAGGATCATCCCTACTGGCCGTACGCGTCGCGGCGCGGCGAGGTGACCTTCGGCACCCTGGAAAGCCACGGCGAGATGCTGGTCTGGCAGATGACCACGCCGCCGGGCTTCGACCCCTCGAAGACCTATCCGGTGATCATGCAGGTCTATGGCGGACCGTCGGGCGGCGGGGTCAAGAAGGGCTGGCAATCGCCCAGCAATCAACTGTTGACTGAAGCGGGCTACATCGTCTTCCGGCTGGACAACCGGGGCGAGGGCGACCGCTCGGCGGCGTTCAAGCAGGCCCTCTATCTGAAGATGGGCCAACCTGAGATCGAGGATCAGGTTCTGGCGGCCGACTATCTGAGATCATTGCCCTTTGTCGACGACGACCGCATCGCCATGATGGGCTGGTCCTATGGCGGCTTCATGAGCCTGATGGCCATCACCGAGCCGAAGATGGGCCTGGCCGCCGCGGCCGTGGGCGCCCCGCCGACGGAGTGGAGCCTGTACGACACCCACTACACCGAGCGGTTCATGTCGACGCCGGAGCTGAACCCGGAAGGCTACGCCGCCTCGGACGCCATTCCGCGCCTGCCGAACATGACGGGGCGGATGCTGCTGATGCACGGCATGGCCGACGACAACGTGATCTTCGAGAACTCGACGCGGGTCATCAACGCGCTGCAGGAGAACAGCCAGCCGTTCGAGATGATGCTCTATCCCGGCCAGCGCCACGGCGTGCGCGGCAATGAAAGGCAACTCCAGCAATGGCGGACGTATCTCGACTTCTTCGACCGGACCATCGGGTCGCGATCGCCCGCCGCGCAGGACTGATCGCGGGGGCGGCGCTCGCCGTTTTCGCGGCCGGCCCGACCTCGGCCCAGGACGCGGGCGACAGACCGGAGCAGTCCCTGGTCGAGGTCACCCGGGAGGAACTGGTCACCATTCCGCTGCGGCCGCCCATCACGGTCGAGAACGTGATGCGTCAGTATGCAGCCTTCGACGAGGCTACGCGGAGCGTGATCCGCTGGAACCGGCCCGAGGTTCTGGCGCCAATGATGCCCGGCGGCATGCTGGTCGCGACGCCAGAGGCGCCGCTGTCCGAGGTCAGCGGCGTGACGGTCCTGCTGAAGGACAATATCGAGACGGCGGACATGCCGACTACGGCCGGCTCACTGGCGCTGGCCGACAACGCGCCCGGGCGCGATGCGCCCCTGGTGGCCCGCTTGCGCGCCACGCAGGCGATCCTGCTTGGGAAAGCCAACCTCTCCGAATGGGCCAACATCCGTTCATCGGCCTCGATCAGCGGCTGGAGCGCGGTCGGGGGGCAGACCCGCAATCCGTACGATCCGGAGCGGACCCCGTGCGGTTCCTCGGCGGGCAGCGCGGTCGCGGTCGCGGTCGGCCTGGCCGAGGTGGCGATCGGCACCGAAACCGACGGCTCGATCACCTGCCCGGCGTCGGTCAATGGGGTGGTGGGGTTCAAGCCGACCGTCGGATTGGTGAGCCGGACCCATATCGTGCCGATCAGCCACTCGCAGGATACGGCCGGGCCGATCACGAGGGACGTGAGGACGGCGGCCGAGGTGTTGTCGGTGATCGCCGGGACCGATCCGCTGGACCCGGCCACCGCCGAGGCGGACGAGCATCTGACGAGCGACGACCTGGATCGCATCGACTTCGCCCAACAGCTGGACGCTGACAGCCTGAACGGCGCGCGGATCGGGGTGCTGCGCTTCCTCGTGGCCAACTATTCGGCCGAGACCCAGGCGGTGTTCGAAGCGAACCTGCGGGCGATGCGCGACGCCGGGGCGGAGCTGGTCGAGATCACCGAGGCGCCGGCGGACTTCCGCTCGATCGGCGCGTGGGAACTGACCGTGCTGCTGACCGAGCTGAAGCACGATCTGAACCTGTACCTGGCCTCGACCGATCCGGCGCAGGTGAAGACCCGGACGCTGGCCGACGTCATCGCCTTCAACGCCGCAGAGCCGCGCGAGATGGCGCTGTTCGGACAGGACCTGTTCGAACGGGCCGAGGCGACCGGCGGCCTGACCGACCCGGCCTATGTCGAGGCGCGGGAGCGCTCGTTCCGCGCGGCGGGGCCGGAGGGGATCGACCGGATGATGGCGGAGCACGGGGTGGTGGCGCTGACGGCGCCGACGACCTCGCGGGCCTGGACCAACGACCCGGACGACGACGACCGGTCGCAGGGCTCGGCCAGCCGGCTGGCGGCGGTGGCGGGCTATCCGCACCTGACCGTGCCGATGGGCTTCGACCGCGGCATGCCGGTCGGGATCAGCTTCATCGCCGGCAAGTGGGACGACGCGAAGGTGCTGTCTCTGGGCTATGCCTTCGAGCAGCGGACGCGGGCGCGACGGGCGCCGGATCTGTAATCAACGAACGGGGAGCAATGACATGGGCAAGATGATCATCGCCGCGACGGCGGCCGCGCTGCTGCTCGCCGGAGCAGCCTCCGCCCAGGAGGTCTATGGCGCACGCCACGTGACACCGCAGGAGGCGTCCACCAACAGCGTGCTGGTCTGGACCGATCCCCAGCAGGTGGTGCGCTGGGAAGAGGGCTCCGGCATCGCCGGCATGCCCATCCTGCTCAAGGACAATATCGAGACGGAGGACATGCCGACGACTGCCGGGTCGATGGCGCTGATCGACAACGCGCCGGGGCGGGACGCGCCGCTGGTCGCCAGGCTGCGGGAGGCGGGGGCGGTGATCCTCGGCAAGACCAATCTGTCGGAGTGGGCCAATATCCGCTCGTCGAATTCGACCAGCGGCTGGAGCGCGGTCGGCGGGCTGACGCGCAATCCGCACGCGCTGGACCGCAACGCCTGCGGTTCGTCCTCGGGCAGCGGGGCGGCGGTGGCGGCGGGCATCGCGCCTGCGGCGATCGGCACCGAGACCGACGGCTCGATCACCTGCCCGGCGGCGATCAACGGCATCGTCGGCTTCAAGCCGACCGTGGGGCTGGTCAGCCGGACCCACATCGTGCCGATCAGCCATTCGCAGGACACGGCCGGGCCGATGACCCGGACGGTCGAGGACGCGGCCATCGTGCTGTCGGTCATCGCCGGAAGCGACCCGCTGGACCCGGCCACGGCCGAGGCGGACGCGCGCAAGGTCGACTATCGCTCGGCGCTGGATGCCCGCTCGCTGAACGGCGCGCGCATCGGGGTGATGCGCTTCGCCGGCGGCTATACGGCGGAGACCCTGGCGGTGTTCGAACAGAACCTGCAGGTGCTGCGCGACGCCGGCGCGGTGCTGGTCGACCTCACCGAGGCGCCGGACGAGGACGTGATGGGCTCGGCCGAGCTGACCGTGCTGCTGTACGAGCTGAAGCACGACCTGAACGCCTATCTGGCCTCGACGCGGCCGGATCAGGTGCGGACCCGGACGCTGGCCGACGTGATCGCCTTCAACGCGGCCGAACCGCGCGAACTGGCCCTGTTCGGGCAGGAACTGTTCCTGCAGGCGCAGGCCAAGGGCGGGCTGGACGAGGCCGAGTATATCGAAGCGCGGGCCACCTCGCTGCGGCTGGCCGGGGCCGAGGGCATCGACAAGCTGATGGGGGAGCACGATCTCGACGCGCTCGTGGGGCCGACGACCGGCCCGGCCTGGACGACCGACGTGGTCAATGGCGACCACTACGGCGGCGCGGTGTCGACCATGCCCGCCATCGCCGGCTATCCCCACCTGACCGTGCCGATGGGCTTCGTCAAAGGCCTGCCGGTCGGGATGAGCTTCATCGCCGGCAAGTGGGACGACGCCAGGGTGCTGTCGCTGGGTTATGCCTTCGAGCAGCTGACCCATGCGATACGGCCGCCGGCGTTCGCGCCCACGGTCGACGGCGCCGAGACGGTGGCGCCTCTGCTGGCCCCGCTTCGCTAGCGGCAACCTTCAGCAGGAGTGGGGATTAGGTCGCTGATGGAAAAGCTCTTTCTGCGGTTCGCCAACCATACGGCCCGGCTGGCGGGCAAGCCCTGGACCTTCCTCCTCTGCCTGCTGGTGGTGATCGTCTGGGCCGTGACCGGACCGATCTTCCGGTTCAGCGGGGACTGGCAGCTGGTGATCAATACCGGCACCACCATCGTCACCTTCCTGATGGTGTTCCTGATCCAGAACACCCAGAACCGGGACGGCGCGGCGATCCAGGCCAAGCTGGACGAACTGCTGCACGCGGTGAGCAAGGCGGACGAGCGGTTCGTCGGCATCGAGCGGTTGAGCGAGAAGGAACTGGACCTGATCCTCGCCCAGGTCGAGGCGCGCGCCGAGCGCATCCGCAAGCGGGGTGGTCCGCTGGTGGCCACGCGCGAGGAGGATCTCGAGAGAGAGCGCCGCCGAGGCCCGAAGGCCGCGGCCCCGGTCACGCGGCGCGGAAAGGCCAAGGCTTGAGCGATCTGGCCGCCAATCTCGTGGGCTCGGCCGCGGCCCTGTGCTCGATCACCAGCTTCGCGCCGCAGATGATCAAGATCTGGACGACGCGCGACGCCTCGGCCGTGTCGCTGAAGACCTATTCGCTGACGGTGACCTGTTTCGTGCTGTGGACGGGCTATGGGGTGATGACGGACGCCTGGCCGATCATCGTGGCCAATGCCTGCGCCCTGGCGATGTCGGGCGGGGTGCTGGCGATGAAGTGGAAATTCCGCGACCGCTGAGGCTCAGCCGACGACGGCGGTGGTCTCGATCTCGAGGCGGGCGGCGTCCTCGATCAGGCCCCTGACCTCGACCACGGCCATGGCCGGATAGTGGGCGCCGATCCGCTCGCGCCAGACCGCGCCGATGTCGCGCAGGCAGCCGAGGTATTCGGCCTTGTCGACGACGTACCAGGTCATGCGGACGATGTGCTCCGGCCCCGCGCCGGCTTCGGCGAGGACGGCGAGAGTGTTGTCGATCGTCTGGCGGAACTGGGCGGCGAATCCGTCGGGGAAGCGGCCCTCGACATCCCAGCCGATCTGGCCGGCGACGAAGACCATCCGGCCGGTCGCCTCGACGCCGTTGGAATAGCCCTTTGGCCGGGGCCAGCCTTGGGGCAGCAGGACGCGGTTCATGGCTGCGTCTCCACGAAGGGGGCGATGCGGGCGCGCAGGGCGTCGGGCCATGGCTCGGGCTTCAGCGAGCGGCCGACGTAGACGATGGTCTGGGTCGCCTCGAAGCGGCGCTGGCCGGCGCAGTCGATGACATGGCGCAGGCGGCAGGAGGCGCCGCCGAGCCGGGTCACGGTCAGGGAGAAGGTCAGGTCGTCTTCGAGCCGGGACGGGGCGATGAATCTGGCCTCGACGGCGGCGGTCGGGACACTGACGCCGCGCTCGATGTGCAGTTCGCGGAAGGAGGCGGCGAGGGGGCCCGCGAACCAGTCCTCGACGACACCGTTCAGCATCTCGAAATAGCGCGGGAAGAAGACGATGCCGGCGGCGTCGCAGTCGGCGAAGCGGACCTTGCGGGCGGTGGTGAAGACCTGGCTCATGCGCCGGCCTTGAGGCGGAAGCGCTGCAGCTTGCCGGTCTGGGTCTTGGGCAGGGCGTCCACGAAATCGAGGGCGCGGGGGTATTTGTAGGGGGCTATGACGCCCTTCACATGGGACTGCAGTTCGCAGCGCAGGGCGTCGGACGCTGCGTGGCCGGCGTTCAGGACGACGAAGGCCTTGACGATCTGGCCGCGCTCCTCGTCCGGCGCGCCGATGACCGCGGCCTCGGCCACGGCGGGATGGCGCAGCAGGGCGTTCTCCACCTCGGGCGCGCCGATGTTGTAGCCGGACGAAATGATCATGTCGTCGGCCCGGGCGACGAACCAGAACCAGCCGTCCTCGTCGAGTCGGTAGACGTCGCCGGTCAGGTTCCAGCCGTCCTGGACGTAGGCGGCCTGGCGCGGGTCGTCGAGGTAGCGACAGCCGGTGGGACCACGCACGGCGAGGCGGCCGGTCTCGCCGGGCGGCAGGGGCTTGCCGTCGGCGTCGATGATGCGCGCCTCATAGCCCGGCACGACCTTGCCGGTGGAGCCGGGGCGGATGTCCGGACCGGAGGCGGAGATGAAGATGTGGATCATCTCGGTCGAGCCGATCCCGTCGACGATGCGCACGCCCGTCGCCTCGTGCCAGGCGTCGGAGGTGGCGGCGGGCAGGGCCTCGCCGGCCGAGACGCAGGTGCGCAGGGACGACAGGTCGTGCTGGTCCGCCAGCTTGAGCAGGGCGCGGTAGCCGGTCGGGGCGGTGAAGATGGCGGTCGCCTTGTGGCGCTCGATAGTCTCGGCGAGGGCGTCGAAGCCGGGCCTGGGCGCGAAGGCGGTGGCGGCGCCGGCGCTGGCGGGGAAGACCACCAGGCCGCCGAGGCCGAAGGTGAAGGCGACCGGCGGGGTGCCGACCACGATGTCCTGCGGCGTCAGGTCGAGCGTGTGCCGGGCGAAGGTATCGGCCATGGCGAGGATGTCGCGATGACCGTGGACGCAGCCCTTTGGCTTGCCCGTGGTGCCCGAGGTGAAGGCGATCAGGGCGGGATCCTCGGCGGCCGTGTCGACAGGCTCGAAGCCGGCCCCCGGCGGCAGCGAGCGGGCTTTGGCCTGAAGGGTCGCGGAATCCATGACGGTCTTCAGGAACGGGGTTGCCGTCCGGGCCTCGGCCACGGCCCCGGCGAGGGAGGCGTAGACGAGGGCGTGGCTGATCCGGGCCTTGTCGATCACCGTGGCGAGTTCGGCGGCGCGGAGCATCGGCATGGTGGCGACGACCACGCCGCCGGCCTTGAGGATGGCGAACCACGCCAGCACCGTCCACGAACTGTTGGGGCCGTGCAGCAGGACGCGGTTGCCGGGGACGAGACCCATCTGTTCGACCAGCACCTTGGCCATGCGGCTGGAGATGAGGTCGACGCGGCTCCAGCCGAGCTCGAGGTCGTGGTCGATCAGGGCGCGGCCGTCGGGGCCGGCGGCGGCGATGGCGCGGCGCAGCAGTTCGGCGGCGGCGTTGAGACGGTCGGGGTAGTTGAGTTCGGCCCGGTTGAAGAGGAATTCCGGCTGCTCCTCCGGCGGCGGCAGGTTGTCGAGGACGAAGCGATCAATGTGGGCCGTCTCTCCCATCAGCGGCCTCCCTGCATCGCGCCCAGCGCCTGGCGGGCGATGACGATCTTCTGCACCTCGGACGCGCCCTCGTAGATGCGCAGGGCGCGGATTTCGCGGTAGAGCCGCTCGACCGGATTGCCGGAGACGACGCCAAGGCCGCCGAAGATCTGCACGGCGGCGTCGATCACCGCCTGGGCCTCGTCGGTGGCGTAGAGTTTGGCCATGGCGGCCTCGCGGGTGACGCGCGGCGCTCCCCGATCCTTGAGCCAGGCGGCGCGGTAGATCAGCAGGGCCGAGGCGTCGATCTTCAGGGCCATCTCGGCCAGCGAGGCCTGCACCAGCTGCAGGTCGCTCATCGGGGCGCCGAACAGGTTGCGGCTGGTGGCGCGGGCGGCGGCCTCGTCGAAGGCGCGGCGGGAGAAGCCGAGGGCGGCGGC
>NZ_DASPLR010000031.1:0-21282 GCF_035627475.1 Brevundimonas sp.
CATCCAGCATGCGGGCGAAGTAGTAGAGGGCGGCGTCCGGGTCGGAGCCGCGGACCGACTTGTGCAGCGCGGAGATCAGGTTGTAGTGGCCGTCCTGGGCCTTGTCGTAGACCGGCGCGCGGCGCTGGACGACCTCCTGCAGCACCTTGGCGTCGAAGACCTCGCCCTCCCCCGCCGCGCGCCAGACGTCCTCCGCCAGCGTCAGGGCCGAGCGGCCGTCGCCGTCCGCCATACGGACGAGCACCGCCCTCGCCTCCTCGTCCAGCGGCAGCGGTCGCCCCATGACCGCCTCGGCGCGCGCGAGCAGCGCGGCGATCGAGGCTTCGTCGTGCGGCTTGAAGACCAGCACGTGGGCGCGGGACAGGAGCGCGGCGTTGAGCTCGAAGGACGGATTCTCGGTGGTGGCGCCGACCAGGGTGATCGTGCCGTCCTCCATCACGGGGAGGAAGCTGTCCTGCTGGGCGCGGTTGAAGCGGTGGATCTCGTCGACGAACAGCAGGGTCGACTGACCGGCGGCGCGGCGCATCCGGGCCGCCTCGAACGCCTTCTTCAGGTCGGCGACACCCGAGAAGACGGCGCTGATCTGCTGGAACTGATAGCCCGCGGCCTGGGCCAACAGGCGGGCGATGGTGGTCTTGCCGGTGCCCGGCGGCCCCCACAGGATCATCGAGCCGAGACGCCCCGCCTCGACCATCCGCCGGATCGGCCCGCCCTCGCCCAGCAGGTGGTCCTGCCCGACCACCTCGTCGAGGGTGCGGGGGCGCAGACGGTCGGCCAGGGGCGCGTCGGGGGGATGGATGCCGGAGGCTTCGAACAGGTCGGTCATGCGGGATCAGAGATAGGCGTTCGCGGCGGCCTTTTCACGCGTTAGTATGGGCCGAGGGAGGAATGCCATGGCCGAAGAGCGCACCCAGCAAGGACCGACCGGGGGCGTCGCCCCCCATCTGACCATTCCATCGCGCGGCGGACAGGCGGCGATCGAATTCTACCAGCGCGCCTTCGGGGCGGAGGTGCTGCGCACCATGCCGGCCGAGGACGGCGAACGCCTCATGCACGCCCACCTCCGCATCAACGGCGGCAGCGTCATGATGCACGACGAGTTCCCCGAGATGAACGGCGAGCAGGACATCGTGCCCAAGGGCGTGGTGCTGCACCTGCAGGTCGACGACGCCGACGAATGGTGGAACCGCGCCATTCTCGCGGGCGGCGTGCCGGTCTACCCGCTGGCCGACCAGTTCTGGGGCGACCGCTACGGTCAGCTGAAGGATCCCTTCGGCCACAGCTGGTCGATCGGCAGCCCGATCAGGGCCAGATAGCATGGCCTGCGAACCACCCGATCCGCCGATCACTCCCTATCTGATGGTGGGCAACGGCCACCGCGCCGTGGACTGGTACATCCGGGCGTTCGCAGGACGGCAGTGCAACCGCTTCGACGCCGAGGACGGGCGGCTGGCCCACGCCATGGTCGAATTGGCCAACGGCGGCGCGATCTACATCGCCGACGAGTTTCCCGAGATGATCGACACGGTCGGAACCTTGGCGCCGGACAGTCTGGGCGGCACCACCGTCACGGTGGCGCTGGCCGTGGACGATGTCGACGCCTGGCTGGAGCGGGCGCGGGCCGAGGGCGCCTGCACGATCCGCGAACCCGTCGACGAGTTCTACGGCCGCCACGCCAGGCTGCGCGACCCGTTCGGCCACGTCTGGTCGCTGACGGGGCCGAGGCGGGACGCGGGTTAGCGGACCAGCAGGATGCCGCGCTGGCCGCGCCGCTCGACCGTCAGCTGGGCGCCGCGCGGCAGGTTGGCCAGCTGACCGACCGAGGCGACCGGCCGGCCATCCACCGCCAGGATCACGTCCCCGGCCTGGATGCCGACGCCGCGCCGGGCATAGCCGCGGCTGTCGACGCGGCTGACGATCACCCCCGACGCGAACGGATCGCCACCGAGGCTGTCGGCCAGCGCCGGATTGAGGGTCAGGACCTCGGCGCCCGAAAGCCCCCCCTGCCGGATGAGCGTGGCGTCCTTGATGTCGGCATCGCCCGGCAACGTCTGCACCCGGGCGTTCAGCGTCGTGGGCCGGCCATCGCGCAGCAGGGTCACCTCGACGCGGGCGTTGGGCTCGCGCGTGCCGACGCGGAAGTTGAGGCCGCTCTGGTCGTTGACCTCGGCCCCGTCGATGGCGGTGATGACGTCGCCTTCGCGCAGGCCGGCGCGGGCGGCCGGACCGCCGGGATAGACCTCGGTGACGACCAGCCCCTGCGGACGCTCGAGCCCGAGGCTGCGGGCGATGTCGGCGCTGACGGTCTCGCCCTTCACGCCCAGCCACGGGCGGACCACGGCCGTGGCGCCGCCGACGGCTGAGTCGACCACCTGCCGGACCGTGGTGGCCGGCACCGCGAAGCCCACGCCTGACGACGAGCCGGAGCGGGAGAAGATGGCGGTGTTGATGCCGATCAGGTCGCCATCCATGTCGACCAGCGCCCCGCCCGAATTGCCCGGATTGATGGCCGCGTCGGTCTGGATGAAGGAGCCGCTGTCGGAGATGCCGGTGTCGGTGCGGTTCAGGGCCGAGATGATGCCGTTGGTCACCGTCTGGCCGACTCCGAACGGATTGCCGATGGCCAGCACCAGATCGCCGACCTGCTGTTCCTCGCGGTCGTCGATGTTCAGGACGGGCAGCCGCTCGTCGACCCCCTCGAGCTGCAGTACGGCGATGTCGGAGCGCGCATCGGCCAGCACCACGCGTGCGGAGAACTCGCGCCGGTCGTTCAGGGTAACGCGGATCTGCTGCATGCCTTCGATGACGTGGTTGTTGGTCACCACCACCCCATCCGGGCGGACGATCACGCCGGAGCCGACCGAGCCGGTCTGGCGCTGGCCCGGAATGCCCCAGAACGGATCGCGGTACTGCTGGACGCCGATGGCGGCGATGTTGACCACGGCGGGCGCCGCCTCGCGCACCACGGGGGCGAAGCTGGCCTTCATCGACAGCGCGTCGGCGGGCAGGGCGCGGTTGTCGGCGAAGACGCCGTCCTGGGCGCGGGTGTCGTCGGGCCGGCCGCAGGCGGCGAGGGACAGGGCGAGGGCGATCGCGAGGGTTCTGGTCTTCATCATGGTCCGGTTGGAATGAAGGTCCTGTGCGCCGATTTCGCCCGGTCTTTTCGACGCGATCAAGGCGCTCGCCGCATCAAACGATTACGTTTTCCTCACGTTCCGCCCGCCGCCCGACCCACCAGCCGATCAGCGCCGCCAGCAGAAGGACGGCGGCGGCGAGGAAGAAGGCCAGGCCCGGATGCGGTACGGGCGCGCCCTCCCCCGCCGAAATCGAATAGACCCAGCCGAAGAACAGCGGCGACAGCACCCCGGCGATCGAGGCCACGCTCATATTGGCGCCCTGCAGCTGGCCCTGCTCGTCCTCGCCGACGCGGCGGGTCATCAGCGACTGCAGCGTCGGCATGGCCAGGCCCCACAGGGCGTTCGGCAGCATGGCGAGAACGAACCACAGCCCGTCCGGCGCCCACCCCATGGCCGCGATGCCCACAGTGCCGCCGAACAGGCCGAACACCATCGTCGCCCTGTCCCCGAAGCGTTTGACCACCGGTCCGACCAGCACCCCCTGCACCAGCATGTCGAGCACGCCGACCATGGCCAGCAACAGGCCCACCTCGCCGGGTCCCCAGCCGTAGCGCAGGGCGGCGTAGAGGACGAACACGGCCGAAAAGACGTGATGGGCGAAGTAGAGCAGGAAGTTCACGACCGCGAGCCCGCTCAGCTCCGTGTGCCGGCGCAGCAGGATCAGCGCCCCGACCGGATTCGCCCGGGCCCAGCTGAACTGCATCCGTTTCTCCGGCGGCAGGCTCTCGGGCAGGATGATCAGGCCGTAGAGAAAGGCGACACCAGACAGGCCGGCGGCGAACCAGAACGGAACCCGCGGCCCGAACTCGCCCAGGAAGCCGCCCAGCACCGGCCCCAGCACAAATCCGCCCGAGAAGGCCGCGCCGATCAGGCCGTAGGCGCGGGCGCGCTTCTCCGGCTCGGTGATGTCGGCCATGTAGGCGTAGATGGTGGTGAAGCTGGACGAGGTGATCCCGGCGATGATCCGCCCCAGCGCCAGCCACCAGAGGTCGGGGGCCAGCGCCATCAGCACATAGTCCATCGCCAGGCCGGCGCAGCTGATCAGGATGACCGGCCGGCGTCCGTACTGGTCCGACAGCGAGCCGATGATCGGCGAGCAGATGAACTGCATTCCCGCCCACAGCGCCACGAACAGACCGTTGATGACGCCGGCCCGGGCGTTGGAGCCGACGAAGTCCTCGATCAGACCGGGCAGCACCGGGATGATGATGCCCATGGCCACGATGTCGAGCACCGCCGTCACGAAGATGAAGGCGAGCGCGGCGCGGCGGTGGCGGAGAGAGGACAGGGCGAACATGACGGGGCCTTCGGCGGACGGGCCTTCTACCCGAAGTCGCCTGCGCCGTCTTCACATCCACATGGGCGAAGGCGCGATGGACGGGAACGTCCACGTTGCAAAAGCTTAATCGACCGGCGCTTGCGTGAAGCCGCGACACACGTTCAACCTGTCATCATGACCGCTGTTATCGAAACGCGTGGGCTGACCAAGACCTACGGATCCGTCCGCGCCCTCGACGGGCTGGACCTGTCGATCCCGCGAGGCGGGGTCTATGGCGTGCTGGGGCCGAACGGGGCCGGCAAGTCGACCCTGTTCCGCATCCTGCTGGGCCTGATCCGGGCCACGGACGGAACCGCCAGCGTGATGGGCGGCGGCGTCGGCGACGTGGCCGCGATGCGCCGCATGGGCTCGATGATCGAGACGCCGCGCTTCCCTCCCTATCTGAACGCCCGGCAGGTGCTGGAGTGGCTGGCGCGGGCCCAGGGCATCGCGGGCGCCGCCGATATTCCCCGCTGGCTGGAGCGGGTCGGCCTGGCCGAGGCCGCCGACCGCCGGGTGCGCGGCTTCTCGGTCGGCATGATGCAGCGCCTCGGCGTCGCCGCCGCCCTGCTCAGCGATCCCGAACTGATCATCCTCGACGAGCCGACCAGCGGCATGGATCCCCCCGGCATCCAGGAGATGCGGGCCCTGATCCGCGCCCTCGCGGACCACGAGGGCGTCACGGTCGTCCTGGCCAGCCACCAGCTGCTGGAGGTCCAGCGCGTCTGCGACCGCGTGGCCATTCTCAACAAGGGAAAGCTGGTGCGGGAAGGCTCCGTCGCGGAACTGACCACGGTCGGCGAGCGGCTGCGCCTGATGGTCTCCCCGGCGGCGCAGGTTCTCGAGGTGCTCGGCGCCCGGGGCGTCGCCGAGGGCGACGCCGTGCTGGCCGACATCAAGCGGGACGAAGGCCCTGCCCTGATCCGCTCTCTGGCCGCGGCCGGCGTCGACATCCACGAGGCCCGCTGGGTCGGCACCGACCTGGAGAGCATCTTCTTCACCGAGACGGGCGCCGTTCAGGCGCCGGAGACGATCCATGCTGGTTGACGCCATCCGCGCGGAAGGCTTCCGCCTGTCGAAGAACCGCACCCTGATGTTCCTCAGCGTGCTGTTCACGCCCCTGCTCTTCGCCCTGGGCGGCGTCGGCTACCATGTGATCAGCAAGTCCAAGGGCGACGAGGCGGCCGCGGCCGCCGGTCTGGCCGTCACCGCCGGCGGCGAGGCGGTCAATCTCGCCGAGGCCCTCAACATGGGCGCCGGCGCGGGCGCGAACGGCTTCATCCTGGTGTTCATGCTGATCGCCGCGGCGACCCTGTACGCCGGCGACTACCGCTGGGAGACGTGGCGGCTGATCACGCCCCGCAACGGCCGCGTCGCCCTGCTGCTCGGCAAGCTCGGGGTGCTGAAGCTGCTCGCCCTCGCCGCCATGGTCGCCTTCCTGATCGCGTCCTTCATCTTCTTCGTGTCTCAGGCCATGGTCTACCAGCGGCCGATGTCCTTCAGCTACGATGTGAGCGAGACGGGCTCGTTGGCCCTGATATGGCTGTTGTCGTGGACCCGGATCGTCCAGTTCGCGATGATCGCCCTGCTGACCGCCGTGATCAGCCGGTCGCTGCTGGCGGCCCTGTTCGTACCGTGGGCCTTGGGCTTCGCCCAGTCGCTGCTGGGCCAGTTCATGCCCCTGATCGGCTGGGAGCCGCAGATGTGGGCCCCTCAGCTGCTTCTGCCGGGGCTCGCCTATGACACGCTGAAGGCGGCCGTGATGGGGACCATCGAGGCGCCCTTGACCATCGCAACGGCGTGGCGCTCGCTGATCGGCCTGACGCTGTGGACCCTGGTTCCGCTGGCCCTGGCCATCGCCTGGTTCAAGCGGCAGGATCTGTCGAAGGAGTAGCGGACCGGCTGCCCTGTCGCAGCACTTCCCGGACGTGCTGCTCGACGATCTACCTGCATCGGGGTGGAGGCGGACCCCGCCCCGAGGGTCGTGACGAGTCGCCGGCCAGGACGAGCCTGCGGAGGATCACCGCTCGACTGCAGGCGGTCGATCTCCCGGATCAACGGACGTGTCCCGTCCGAACCAGTTCGCCGGAATGCAAAAAGGGCGGCTGGATCGCTCCAGCCGCCCCTTCGAAGCCCCAACGAGCGAAGCTTACGCCTCGTCGTCGCCCTCGATGGCGTAGACCGGACCCGAGTCCTGGCCCTTGGCGTCGACGTCGCGGTCGACGAACTCGATGACGGCCATGGCGGCGTTGTCGCCGTGGCGGTAGCCGGCCTTCATGATGCGGATGTAGCCGCCGTTACGGTCGGCGTAGCGCGGGCCGATCGTGTCGAACAGCTTGCCCACCTGCGGCACGTCGCGGACGTGGCTGATGGCCTGACGGCGCGCGTGCAGGTCGCCCTTCTTGGCGAGCGTGACCAGCTTCTCCACGAAGGGACGCAGTTCCTTCGCCTTGGGGAGCGTGGTCGTGATCTGCTCGTGCTTGATCAACGAGGCCGCCATGTTGGCGAACATCGCGGTCCGGTGGCTGGCCGTGCGGCCGAGCTTGCGATAGGCGGCGCCGTGGCGCATCGGGGTCTCTCCTACTCACCCTGGTTTCCACGAAAGCGGACCTGGGGTTCTCTCATTCTAACCGCTCCGCGACCTGACGGCCTTGGGCGGAGGGTTGAAACTAGATCTGGTCGTCGAACTTCTTGGCCAGGTCTTCGATGTTTTCCGGCGGCCAGTTCGGCACGTCCATGCCGAGGCTGAGCCCCATGGTCGCCAGCACTTCCTTGATCTCGTTCAGCGACTTGCGGCCGAAGTTCGGGGTGCGAAGCATCTCGCCCTCGGTCTTCTGGATCAGGTCGCCGATGTAGACGATGTTGTCGTTCTTCAGGCAGTTGGCCGAACGGACCGACAGCTCCAGTTCGTCGACCTTCTTGAGCAGGGCCGGGTTGAACGGCAGGTCGGGCTTGCCGTCCGCCTGTTCGACCGCCTTCTTGGGCTCGTCGAAGGTGATGAAGATCTGCAGCTGGTCCTGCAGGATGCGCGAGGCGTAGGCCACCGCGTCAACCGGCGAGACGGCGCCGTTGGTTTCGACTTCCAGCACCAGCTTGTCGTAGTCCAGCGACTGGCCCTGGCGGGTCGGCTCGACGCGATAGGCGACCCGCTTGACCGGCGAATACAGGGCGTCGACGGCGATCAGGCCGATCGGGGCGTCTTCCGGACGGTTGAACTCCGACGCGACATAGCCCTTGCCGTTCTGGACGGTCAGCTCCATGCGCACCGAGGCGCCGTCGTCCAGCGTGCAGATCACGTGGTCGGGGTTCAGCACCTCGATGTCCGAGGGGACGTCGATCTGGCCGGCGGTCACCGGGCCGGGGCCGGTGGCGCGCAGGGTCATGCGCTTGGGGCCCTCGGCGTGCATGCGCAGCGCCAGCTGCTTGATGTTCAGCACGATGTCGACGACGTCTTCCCGCACGCCTTCCAGCGACGAGAATTCGTGGACGACGCCGTCGATCTGGATGGCCGTCACCGCCGCGCCTTGCAGCGACGACAGGAGAACGCGGCGCAGGGCGTTGCCGAGCGTCACGCCGAAACCGCGTTCCAGGGGCTCGGCGACCAGACGCGCCTTGCGCAGCGGGTCGGAGCCGGCCTCGATCTGCGGCTTCTCGGGACGGATCAGCTCTTGCCAGTTACGTTCGATCATGGATGTCCCTCGAAAACGGAGTTCGCCGGTCCCTCGCTCCTCGTCAGGGGCGGCAGGACCGGCGGAGATATAGGTCGGTCGGTTCGCTTAGACGCGGCGGCGCTTGGGCGGACGGCAACCGTTGTGCGGCATCGGCGTAACGTCGCGGATGGTGGTGATGGTCATGCCGGCCGCCTGCAGGGCGCGCAGGGCCGACTCACGGCCGGAGCCGGGACCGGAAACGTTGACTTCCAGCGTCTTCACGCCGTGCTCGCCGGCCTTCTTGGCCGCGTCCTCGGCGGCCATCTGGGCGGCGTACGGGGTCGACTTGCGCGAACCCTTGAAGCCCATGTGTCCGGCCGACGACCAGGAGATGGCGTTCCCCTGCGCGTCGGTGATGGTCACCATCGTGTTGTTGAAGGACGCATTCACGTGGGCGACGCCCGAGGTGATGTTCTTGCGCTCGCGCTTCTTTACGCGACCCGGTTCCTTGGCCATGTGTCTGTCTTACTTCTTCTTGCCGGCGATCGGCTTGGCGGGACCCTTGCGGGTGCGGGCGTTGGTGTGCGTGCGCTGACCGCGGACCGGCAGGCCCTTGCGGTGACGCAGGCCGCGGTAGCAGGCCAGGTCCATCAGGCGCTTGATGTTCATCGACGTCTCGCGGCGCAGGTCGCCCTCGACGGTGTGATCGCGGTCGATCGTCTCGCGGATCTGCAGCACTTCGGCGTCGGTCAGCTGGTTCACCCGGCGCGACGGCTCGATGCCGACCTTGGCCGTGATGTCCTTCGCCGCATGCGCGCCGATGCCATGGATGTACTGAAGCGCGATTTCGACGCGCTTGTTGGTCGGGATGTTGACGCCAGCGATACGGGCCACGAAGCTCTCCAGATACGCGTGTGCGGACGCAACAAACGCTCCGGTCAACAGACCAGGAGCGTCGACGCCCTTCGCGGAAGCGCGCCTTATACAGGGGATTCAGGTCCCGTCAACGGTTTGCGCGCGCTTTAGCAGCCGTCAGGGCCGGCCAAACTCCAGCACCACGGTGACGGTGACCGAGTCGTCATAGGCGCCGTTCAGGGTCGCGGGACGGAACCGGTAGAGGTCGCGCGCGGCCGCCAGACCCGCCTCCCCGAACCCGTAGCCCTCGGGCGTGGCCCGCAGCACCACGCACTGCTCCAGCCGGGTGTCGCGCGCGATCCGGCAACGGAGCTCGACGACGCCAAAAACCCGGTTGGCGAGCGCCTCGGGCGGATGATAGCGGCGCAACTCCCTTGGGCCCGGCTGGCGCAGGTTCCGCGGCCCGGTGCGCGCGCCGCGTCCCGGTCCGTCGCCGGAGCCCACCCCCGTCCCGCTCCCCGTACCCTCCCCGCCCTGCCCCATGCCCGGCGTGGGCGAGCTGGTCGGGGCTACGCCGACGAGAATCTCCGGCTCCGGGGCCTGTTCGCGCGGCGCGGGGACCTCGGGCGGCACGGGCTCGCGGGGAGGCGGCGGGACATGGATCCGTGAGGGCGCGGCGGGCGCCCCGCCGCCCGGGTCTTCGGAGGGATCGTCCGGCGGAGGCGGGGGCGGCGGCGGCGTGGGGCGAAACAGCTGCACCTCGAACACCGGCGGCGGGGGCTCGAGCGGCGCAGGCCGGGTCCGCGCCACCAGGGCGAAGACGCCGATGTGGGCGGCCAGCACGACCACGAAGGCGCCGAGCTTGCGCTGCCGGTCACGGTTCAGGAGCGAGCCAATTTCCACGCGTCGACTATGCCACATGGGGCATGAACGCGCCGGACGGGGAAAGTGTCAGCTCCCGTTCACGCCCCGGCGTCGGCAGGGCTGGTTCAGGCGTCGAGCGCGGCGTCTATGGCGGACGAGACCATCTGGATGTCGCCCATGCCGTCGACTTCCGTCAGCAGGCCCTTGTCGGCGTAATAGGGCAGCAGGGGCGCGGTCTGGCGATTGTAGACGGCCAGCCGATCCTTGAAGGTGTCGGGATTGTCGTCCGGCCGGGCCTGTTCGGCGAAGCGTTTGGCGATGCGGGCGGTCAGGGCCGCGTCGTCGACCTTCAGACGGATGACCCGGTCGATCTTCGCGCCGCGCCGCTCCAGCATGGCGTCCAGGGCCTCGGCCTGGGCCACGGTGCGAGGAAAGCCGTCGAAGATCGCGCCCCCGGCCGCCTCGGCCTCGGGCAGCCGCGCCTCGATCAGGGCGATGACGATCTCGTCCGTGACGAGGTCGCCGCGGGCCAGCACGTCCTTGACCTTCAGGCCGAGCTCCGAACCCGAGGCGATGGCGGCGCGCAACATGTCGCCGGTCGACAGCTGCACCATGCCGCGGGTCTCGACGAGCCGCTTGGCCTGCGTGCCCTTGCCGGCCGCGGGCGGTCCGAACAGGATCAGGTTCATCGCCGCCCCTCCCCGGGCTTTGGGCTCAAGTAGCGCGGAGCGCGATAGCCCGCCAACGTTAGCGCCGGGCTGGGGCGGCAGCGCCCTTGCCACGGGCCTGACCGCCCCGACCGCGCAGCTTGGCCTTCTTGATCAGGCCTTCGTACTGGTGCGCGAGCAGTTGCGACTGGATCTGGGCGACCGTGTCCATGGTCACCGACACCACGATCAGGATGGACGTGCCGCCGAACAGCAGGCCGCCGCCCAGCTGGGCCCCGATGAACTCGGGCACCAGGCAGACCGCGGTGATGTAGACGGCGCCGATGGTCGTCAGGCGGGTCAGCACATAGTCCAGATACTCGGCCGTCCGCTTGCCCGGGCGGATGCCCGGCAGGAAGCCGCCGTACTTGCGCAGGTTCTCGGCCGTGTCCTCCGGATTGAAGGTGATCGAGGTGTAGAAGAAGGTGAAGAAGATGATCAGGGCGCCGTAGAAGACCATGAAGATCGGCTGGCCGTGCTGCATCTGGGCCGTGAACGCCGGCAGCCAGTCCAGCCAGGCCGGCAGATTGGCGGTGGCGGTCATCTGGGCCACCGTCGTCGGCAGCATCAGCAGGGACGAGGCGAAGATCGGCGGGATGACGCCGGCGGTGTTGACCTTCAGCGGCAGGAACGAGCGTTCGCCCCCGGCCATGCGGTTGCCTTCCTGGCGCTTGGGATACTGGATCAGCAGCCGGCGCTGGGCGCGCTCCATGAAGACGATGAACACAACCACGCCGATGGCCAGGCCGGCGATCAGCAGCAGGGTGAAGGGCGACATCAGGCCCTGCTGGGCCATGCCGAACATGCGGGCGATGGTGCCCGGCAGGACGGCGACGATGCCGGCCATGATGATCAGCGAAATGCCGTTGCCGATGCCGCGCGCGGTGATCTGCTCGCCCAGCCACATCAGGAACATGGTGCCGCCGGTCAGGACCGTCACCGTCGAGACGATGAAGAAGATGCCCGGCTGGTCGACCAGCCCCTGGCTGGCGTTCAGTCCGATGGCGATGCCGGTCGACTGGAACAGGGCCAGCACCACGGTCAGGTAGCGGGTGTACTGGTTCAGCTGCTTGCGGCCGCTCTCGCCGCCTTCCTTGCGCAGCTTCTCCCACGGCGGATAGACCGCGCCCATCAGCTGGACGATGATCGAGGCCGAGATGTAGGGCATGACGTTCAGCGCGAACACGGCCATGCGCTCGACGGCGCCGCCCGAGAACATGTTGAACATGTCGAGGATGCCGCGCTGGCCGTCCGGGTCCTGGAAGAACTGCAGGAAGGCTTCGGAGTTGATCCCCGGGATCGGCACATAGGTGCCGACGCGGTAGACCAGCAGCGCCAGCAGCGTGAACAGGAGGCGCTTGTGCAGCTCGGTCGCCTTGGCGAACGAGCCCATGTTCATGTTTGCTGCGAGTTGTTCGGCGGCCGAAGCCATAGGTCGTTACCCCGACTGATCAGAACGGCGCATCGGACAGGAATCCGGCGCTTGCGTCCAGATAGGCGAAGGGCGCCCTCTTAGCGAGAGCGCCCCTCAAGCTTTATTTGGCGGCCGTGCGCTTGGCGCGGGCCGAGACCTTGTTGGCGTCGCCCAGCGGAGCCTTGGGGGCCGGAGCCTTGCCCTTGGCGGCGTTGCGCTTTTCGACGCGCGCGGCGGCCTTGGCTTCAGCGGCGATGCGCTGCTGCTCGACGGAGCCGCCGGCGGCCTCGATGGCCTTGACGGCGCCCGAGGTGGCCGACCAGACGACCAGGTTCAGCTTGCCCTTGATCTCGCCGGTGCCCAGCAGGCGGACGCCGTCCTTGACGCGGCGGATCACGCCGGCGGCGACCAGCGCCTCGCCGTTGATCTCGGCCTTGGCGTCCAGCTTCTTGGCGTCGATCGCCTCCTGCAGGCGCCACAGGTTCACTTCGGCCAGTTTCAGCGCGTTCGGATTGTTGAAGCCGCGCTTGGGCATCCGCATGTACAGCGGCATCTGGCCGCCTTCGAAGCCGCCGATGGCGACGCCCGAACGCGACTTCTGACCCTTGACGCCGCGGCCGGCGGTCTTGCCCTTGCCCGAGCCCGGGCCCCGGCCGACGCGCATGCGCTTCTTGTGGGCGCCTTCGTTGTCGCGGATTTCGTTCAGTTTCATGTGCCTGATCCTTTCGGGTGCTAGCGCCCGCTCAGGGAGCGGACTCGGCTTTGGAAAAATTGAAGGGCCGCTTCTAGGCGGCCCGTCCGGTATTCGCAAGAAGCGGAACGCCCCCTCCCGGTTCGGGAGAGGGCGATACGGCTTACTTCTCGACCACTTCCACCATGTGGGCGACCTTGGCGATCATGCCGCGGACGGAGGGGGTGTCCTCCAGGGTCGATTCACGGCCCATACGGTTCAGGCCCAGGCCGGCCAGGGTGGCGCGCTGGTCCGACTTGCGGCGGATCGGCGAGCCGGTCTGGCGGATGGTGACGGTGGCTTTGGATTCGGTCTTGGCCATCTATCAGCCCTCCACGGCTTCGGGCGCCGAGGCGCCGTCGTTGCGGCGGCCCATCAGGTCGGCGACCTTCTTGCCGCGCTTCGAGGCCACCATGCGGGGCGACGACTGGACCTTCAGGGCTTCGAAGGTGGCGCGGATCATGTTGTAGGGGTTCGACGAACCGGTCGACTTGCCGACGACGTCCTGGACGCCGAGGGTTTCGAGCACGGCGCGCATCGGACCGCCCGCGATGACGCCGGTCCCGGGAGGGGCGGCGCGCATCATGATCTTGCCGGCGCCCCAACGGCCGGCGCCGTCGTGGTGCAGGGTGCGGTTCTCGCGCAGCGGAACCTTGATCATGGTCTTCTTGGCTTCTTCGGTCGCCTTGCGGATGGCTTCCGGCACTTCGCGCGCCTTGCCGTGACCGAAGCCGACGCGGCCCTTGCCGTCGCCGACGACCATCAGGGCCGCGAACGAGAACCGGCGGCCGCCTTTGACGGTCGCGGCGACGCGGTTGATGTGCACCAGCTTCTCGACGATGTCCGAGTCAGGACCGTCGACGGCGGGAGCGTTGCGGTTGTCACGACGGTTGCGATCGTTGCCGCCGCCGCCGCGTTGGGGTTGTTGCGCCATCTGTCGCGTCCCTTAGAAGTTCAGGCCGGCTTCACGCGCGGCTTCCGCCAGCGCCTTCACCCGTCCGTGATAGATGTAGCCGCCGCGGTCGAAGACGACGTCCTTGACGCCCTTCTCGATGGCGCGTTCGGCGATCAGCTTGCCGATGGTGGCGGCCGCCGCGACGTCCGAACCCTTGACCTTCTTGCCCTTCTCGCCTTCCAGCGAGGAGGCCGAAGCCACCGTGACACCCTTGGTGTCGTCGATGATTTGGGCCGAGATGTTCTTGTCCGAGCGGTGGACCGACAGGCGCAGGCGGCCGTTGGCCACGGCCTTCAGGCGGCGGCGGGTGCGCTCGGCGCGGCGCTTGGCGTTTTGCTTGAGAGTGGTAGCCATGGCTTACTTCTTCTTGCCTTCCTTGCGCCGGACCTTTTCGCCCGTGTAGCGCACGCCCTTGCCCTTGTAAGGCTCGGGCGGACGCAGCTTGCGGATGACGGCGGCGATCTGGCCGACGGCTTGCTTGTCGGCGCCCGAGATCTTGATTTCCGTCTGCTTCGGCACCGCGAAGGTGACGCCGGCGGGCGGTTCGATGTCGACGTCGTGCGAGAAGCCGAGCTGCAGCGACAGGGCGTTGCCCTTCATCGCCGCGCGGTAACCCACGCCGACCAGGTCCAGGCTCTTTTCAAAGCCGGTGGTGACGCCGGTGACCATGTTGTCGACCAGGGTGCGCGACAGGCCCCACATGGCGCGGCCACGCTGGGTGTCGGCGCGCAGGCCCAGGCTGATGCCCTCGTCGTTCTGCGAGACCTCGATCTCTTCGGCGACGGTCCAGGAGCGTTCGCCCTTGGGACCCTTCACCGACACGGTCTGGCCGTCGAGCGTGACAGTCACGCCCTTCGGGACAGCGATGATGCGTTTGCCGATACGGGACATCTTAGTAGACCCTGCAGAGGACTTCGCCGCCCACCTTGGCTTCGCGAGCCGCGGTGTCCGACATGACGCCCTTGGACGTGGAGAGGATCGAGATGCCGAGGCCGTTCTTGATCGGCTTCAGGTCGGAGATCGCCGAGTAGACGCGGCGGCCCGGCTTGGACACGCGGGCGATCTCGGCGATGACCGGCTGGCCGTCGAAATACTTCAGCTCGATCTCGAACTGCGGGAACTCGCCGGGGTTCTGAACCAGCGAATAGCCGCGGATGTAGCCTTCGTCCTGCAGCACGTCGAGGACGCGCTGGCGCAGGCGGGAAGCCGGGGTGAGCACCTTCGAACGCTTGCGCATGGCGGCGTTCCGGATGCGGGCGATCATGTCGCTCAGGGGATCGTTGATCATCATATCTGTCGCTCCCCTTACCAGCTGGACTTCGTCAGGCCCGGGATCTGACCCAGGTTGCCGAGTTCACGCAGGGCGATACGGCTCATCTTGAGCTTGCGGTAATAGGCGCGCGGACGGCCCGTCACCTCGCAGCGGTTGCGAATCCGGTTGGCGGCCGAGTTGCGCGGCAGCTCCGCCAGCTTGAGGCGCGCTTCGAAGCGCTCCTCGAGCGGCAGGGATTCGTTGTTGGCGGTCGCCTTGAGGGCGGCCCGCTTGTCGGCGTATTTCGCGACGAGGGCTTTCACCATCTCGTTGCGGTTCACGGCGCTCTTCTTAGCCATTGTGCTCTATCCCTTCCCGCTCAGTTCACGAACGGGAACTTGAACTCGGTGAGAAGGGCCTTGGCCTCCTCATCGGTCTTGGCCGTGGTGCAGACGATGATGTCCATGCCCCACATCTGGTCGATCTGGTCGTAGTTGATCTCGGGGAACACGATGTGCTCCTTCAGACCGGTGGCGTAGTTGCCGCGACCGTCGAAGCTGGTGCCCTTGAGGCCGCGGAAATCCTTCACCCGCGGCAGGGCGATGGTGATGAACCGGTCCAGGAACTCATACATCTGGTCGCCGCGCAGCGTGACCTTGCCGCCGATGACCATGCCCTCGCGCAGCTTGAAGCCGGCGATGGAGTTGCGGGCCTTGGTCGGCACAGGCTTCTGGCCGGCGATGGCGGCGAGATCCTTGAGGGCGGCGGTCGCCTTCTTGGAGTCGGCCACGGCTTCGCCGATGCCCATGTTGAGGACGATCTTGTCCAGCTTGGGCACCTGCATCGGGTTGGTGTAGCCGAACTTCTCGGTCATCACCGCACGGATGCGCGACTGGTATTCGTCCTTGAGACGAGGCGTGTACTTGGTGTCGGCCATCAGATGACGTCTCCCGTCGTCTTGGCGAAGCGGACCTTCTTGTCGCCTTCCACGCGGAAGCCGACGCGGGTGGCCTTGCCGTTGGCGTCGGCGATCGCGACGTTCGACAGGTGAAGCGACGCTTCCTTGTTCTTGATGCCGCCCTGCGGATCAGCCTGGGTCGGGCGCGTGTGGCGCTGAACCATGTTGATGCCTTGCACGACGACGCGGTTTTCGGTCGGCAGAACCTTGGTGACGGAGCCGGTGCGGCCCTTGTCCTTGCCGGTGAGGACGACGACGCGGTCGCCCTTCTTGATCTTGGCGGCCATGACTACAGGACCTCCGGAGCCAGCGAGATGATCTTCATGTGGTTCTTGGCGCGCAGTTCACGGGGAACCGGGCCGAAGATCCGCGTGCCGACGGGCTCGTTCTGCTTGTTGACGATGACGGCGGCCGACTTGTCGAAGCGGATGACAGAGCCGTCCTTGCGCATGATGTCCTTGGCGGTGCGCACGACGATGGCGCGCACGACGTCGCCCTTCTTCACGCGGCCGCGGGGAATGGCTTCCTTCACGGAAGCGACGATCGTGTCGCCCACCGAGGCGTAGCGGCGCTTGGAGCCGCCCAACACCTTGATGCACATGACCCGGCGAGCGCCCGAATTGTCGGCCACCTCCAGGTTAGTTTGCATCTGGATCATGGGATCCGATCCTTCTGGTTACGAGGCCGAGGCGGTGGAAAGGACTTCCCAACGCTTCAGCTTGGACTTCGGGGCGCACTCGACGATGCGGGCCAGGTCACCGACCTTGAGGGCGTTGGCTTCGTCGTGAGCGTGATACTTCTTGGACAGACGGACGGTCTTTTTGAGGACGGGGTGCAGCAGGGTGCGCTCCACCTTCACCACGACGGTCTTGTCGCCCTTGTCGGAGACGACCACGCCTTCGAGAATACGTTTCGGCATCGGTGTTTCCTTACGCGTTCACACGCTTCTCGCGCAGAAGCGTCGAGATGCGGGCGATGTCCTTGCGCACTTCCGAGACCCGATGGGTCTTTTCCATCTGGCCGGTGGCGGCCTGGAAGCGCAGGTTGAACTGTTCCTTCTTGAGCTTCAGCAGCTCGTCGGACAGCTGGTCGGGGGTCTGGCCCCGGAGATCGGCGATCTTGGTCATCAGGCCACGTGCTCCGTGTGAGCGACGCCGGCGTCGAGGCGGGTGACCACCTTCGTACGCACGGGCAGCTTGGCGGCGCCGAGGCGCAGGGCCTCGCGGGCGATGTCGTCCGGCACGCCGTCGATTTCAAACAGGATCCGGCCCGGGTGGCAGCGCGCGGCCCAGTGGTCCACGGCGCCCTTGCCCTTGCCCATCCGGACTTCGGCCGGCTTGCCCGTGACCGGCAGGTCCGGGAAGACGCGGATCCAGACGCGGCCCTGACGCTTCATCTGGCGGGTGATCGCGCGGCGGGCCGCCTCGATCTGACGCGCGGTGATGCGTTCCGGCTCGACCGTCTTCAGGCCGTAGGACCCGAAGTTCAGCGAGAAGCCGCCCTTGGCGGAGCCATGGATGCGGCCCTTGAAGGCCTTGCGGTACTTGGTCTTTTTGGGTTGCAGCATGACCTAGTTCTCACGTCCCCGGTCACGGCGCGGGCCGCGGTCGCCGCGGGGTCCACGTTCACGACCTTCGTTGGAAGACGGGCCGGCAGCTTCCTGGGCCCAGCGCTTGTCCTGCGCCATCGGGTCGTGCTCGAGCACCTCGCCCTTGAAGACCCAGACCTTCACACCGATGATGCCGTAGGTCGTCTTGGCCTGGATGAAGCCGTAGTCGATGTCGGCGCGCAGGGTGTGCAGCGGCACGCGGCCTTCGCGGTACCATTCCATCCGCGCGATCTCGGCGCCGCCGAGACGGCCCGAAACGTTGATGCGGACGCCCTTGGCGCCGAGGCGCATGGCGGACTGCATCGCGCGCTTCATGGCGCGGCGGAAGGCGATACGGCGTTCCAGCTGCTGGGCGATGTTCTCGGCGATCAGCTGGGCGTCGGTCTCGGGCTTGCGGACCTCGACGATGTTCAGGTGAACCTCGCCCTCGGTCTGGGCCGAGATGTCCTTGCGCAGCTTCTCGATGTCGGCGCCCTTCTTGCCGATCACGACGCCCGGACGGGCGGCGTAGATCGTCACGCGGCACTTCTTGTGCGGACGCTCGATGATGATGCGCGACACGCCGGCGGCGTTGAGGCGTTCCTTCAGCCACGTGCGCAGCTTCAGGTCCTGGTGCAGCAGCTTGGCGTAGTCGGCGCCGCCGGCGAACCAGCGGCTGTCCCACGTACGGTTGACGCCAAGGCGCAGACCGATCGGATTTACTTTCTGACCCATCAGGCGGCCTCACCGGCTTCGCGAACCACGATGGTGATCTCCGCGAAAGGTTTCAGGATGCGCGACGAGCGGCCACGAGCGCGGCTCGCGAAACGCTTCATCACCAGGTTCTTGCCCACGAAGGCCTCGGCCACGACGAGATTGTCGATGTCGAGGTTGTGGTTGTTCTCGGCGTTCGAGACGGCCGAATACAGGACCTTGCGGACGTCGGTGGCGATGCGCTTGCGGCTGAATTCCAGCTCGTTCAGCGCCTTCTGCACCGGCAGGCCGCGGATCGACTGGGCGACCAGGTTCAGCTTCTGGGGGCTGATCCGGACATTCACCAGCTTGGCGCGGGCTTCGGTCGGGGCGACCCGACGGGGGTTCTTGGTCTGGGCCATGGACTACTTCCTCTTGGCCTTCTTGTCCGCCGCGTGGCCCGGGAAGTTCCGGGTCGGGGCGAACTCGCCGAGCTTCATGCCGACCATTTCTTCGGAGACCGACACCGGCACGTGCTTCTGGCCGTTGTGGACGCCGAACGTCAGGCCGACGAACTGCGGCAGGATGGTGGAGCGGCGCGACCACGTCTTGATCACGTCCTTGCGGCCCGACGTCTGAACGGCGTCGGCCTTCTTGAGCAGATACCCGTCGACGAACGGGCCTTTCCAGGAGGAGCGGGCCATCTTTAGCGAGCCTTCTTAACGTGGCGGGTACGGATGATGAACTTGTCCGTAGCCTTGTTCTTGCGGGTGCGGGTGCCCTTGGTGTCCTTGCCCCACGGCGTGACCGGGGTGCGGCCGCCAGAGGTCCGGCCTTCACCACCACCGTGCGGGTGGTCGATCGGGTTCATGGCCACGCCGCGAACGTGCGGACGCCAGCCCATGTGACGGACGCGGCCCGCCTTGCCGAGGTTCTGGTTCATGTGGTCGGGGTTCGAGACCGCGCCCACCGTGGCCATGCAGCCGTCCAGGACCATGCGAAGCTCGCCCGAGCCGAGGCGGATCTGGGCGTAGCCCTGATCGCGGCCGACCAGCTGGGCGTAGGCGCCGGCCGAACGGGCCAGCTGGGCGCCCTTGCCCGGCTTCATCTCGATGTTGTGGATGATCGTACCCACGGGCATCGAGCGCAGCGGCATGGCGTTGCCCGGCTTCACGTCGACCTTTTCGCCGGCCACCACCGTGTCGCCCGCCTTCAGGCGTTGCGGCGCGATGATGTAGGCCTTTTCGCCGTCCTCATAGGTGATGAGGGCGATGAAGGCGGTCCGGTTCGGGTCGTACTCGAGACGTTCGACCGTCGCGGTCGCGAACTTGCGACGCTTGAAGTCGATCTTGCGGTACAGCGTCTTGGCGCCGCCGCCGCGGAAGCGGACGGCTACACGACCACCGGCGCCGCGACCGCCCGACTTGGTCAGGCCTTCGGTCAGCGACTTCTCCGGACGGCCCTTGTGGAGCTCGGAGCGGTCGATCAGCACCAGGGCGCGGCGGCCCGGCGACGTCGGGTTGTAGGTTTTCAAGGCCATCTGATCAGAGCCCCGTGGTGACGTCGATCGACTGGCCTTCGGCCAGCGTCACGATCGCTTTTTTGATGTCGACCCGACGGCCTATGATGCCGCGGAAACGCTTGGTCTTGCCCTTCTGGACGAGGGTGTTGACCTTCAGCACATTGACCTTGAACAGGGCCTCGACCGCCGCGGCGATCTCGTCCTTGGTCGAGGTTCCGGCGACGCGGAAGACGACCTTGTTCTGCTCCGACAGGATCGTGGCCTTCTCGGTGATCACCGGAGCCAGGATGGTGTCGTAGTGCTTGGCGGTGGGTTGAGCGCCGGCCATTACGCGGCCTCCTTCTCAGAGAAGCGCGCCTCGATGGCCTCGACGGCCGCCTTGGTCAGCACCAGCTTGTCGGCCCGCAGGATGTCATAGACGTTCAGGCCGGCGTTCGGCAGCACGTCGATGTGCGGGATGTTGCGGGCGGCGAGGCCGAAGTTCGTGTCGACTTCCGGACCGCCGATGATCAGCGCCTTGTTCCAGCCCAGCTTGCCCAGCGTGGTGCGCAGGGCGGCCGTCTTGGAGTCCTTCAGGGCGATGCTGTCGACCACGATCAGGTCGCCGGCCTTGGCCTTCGACGAGAGCGCGTGACGCAGGGCCAGGGCGCGGACCTTCTTCGGCAGCGAGAAGCCGTGATCGCGGACGATCGGGCCGAAGGCGCGCGAGCCGCCGACGAACTGCGGCGCACGGCGCGAACCGTGACGGGCGCCGCCGGTGCCCTTCTGCTTGTACATCTTCTTGCCCGTACGAGAGTTCTCGTTGCGGGTCTGGACCTTGTGCGTGCCGGCGCGGCGCTTGGCCAGCTGCCAGTTGACGTAACGGGCCAGCAGGTCGCCGCGAATGTCGGTGATGCCGAAGACGGCGTCCGACAGTTCAACGTCGCCCGAGGCCTTGCCGTCGAGTTTGATGACCGAGAGTTTCATTACGCTTCACCGCCTTCGGTGGTCTCGACGGCCGGGGCTTCCTCAGCCGGCGTTTCCGCCGGTTCAGCAGCCGCCGCGGCGGTCTTCGACGACTTCACGCCGCCCGGGAAGGGGGCTTCAGCCGGACGGGCCTTCTTCACGGCGTCGCGGATCTTGACCCACGTGCCTTCGTGACCGGGGACGGCGCCCTTGATCATGATCAGGCCGCGGTCGGCGTCGACGCGGAAGACGGTCAGGTTCTGGGTGGTGACGACTTCCTGGCCGAGGTGGCCGGCCATCTTCTTGCCCGGGAAGGTGCGGCCCGGATCCTGACGGTTACCCGTGGAGCCGTGCGAACGGTGCGAGACCGAGACGCCGTGCGTGGCGCGCAGACCGCCGAAGTTCCAGCGCTTCATGGCGCCGGCGAAGCCCTTACCGATGGAGGTGCCCTGCACGTCCACGAACTGGCCGGGAACGAAGTGGGCGGCCGACAGCTCGGCGCCGACATCGATGAGCGCGTCGGGGGTGACGCGGAACTCGACCAGCTTGCGCTTCGGCTCGACGCGCGCCTTGGCGAAATGCCCGCGCATCGGCTTGGTCACGTTCTTCACCTTGATCGCGCCGGCGCCGAGCTGAACGGCGGTGTAGCCGTCCTTGTCCTCGGTGCGAACGGCGACGACCTGGCAGTTGTCGA
>NZ_DASPLR010000032.1:0-50214 GCF_035627475.1 Brevundimonas sp.
GCGCGCGGCGAGCAAGCGGAGGCCATCCATCGACCTCCTCGAGGACCCCCGGACTCTCCATCGTCCGGGCTTCATCGCTCGACCACAGCCCGCCGTCGTCGAGGAGCGTGGATCCGACGCCCTCCCCATCGACGGGATGGGAACAGTATGCGGGAGGTTTCCACCAGGGCGCGTTCGTGACGCTGGCGCGGGGAGGATGTTGAGGGAAAACAGTGATCTGGCTGCCCGAAGTATGGAGACAGAGGCGGGACTTGCAGCGCAGCAATTGCGTTGTCTCCTCCCCGTTCGCCGCTTGCGAATGGGGAGGCGGACCGCCAAGCGGTGGAGGGGTCCGACCGGGCAGAGGCGCGGTCATCGTCAGATCGTATGCGATCCTCACCCCTCCACCATTCCGGCTGAGCCGCCGGAATGGTCCCCCTCCCCATCGCTTCGCGACAGGGAGGAGACGGTGAGGCCCTTCCCCCCTTGCGGAACGCGGGCCGGGGCGCATCATCATCAGATGAAACCCCTGCCCTGGCTCCGTCTGCACTGGCCGCTGCTGCTGGTGCTGACCGTCGCGGCGTCGAGCCTCGTCTGGCCCATCTCCGGGGGGTGGCCGGCGCGGCTGGCCATGGGCTGGGATGTCGGGGTGGCGCTGTTCCTGATCGAGAGCCTGGTCAAGACGACCCGAACCCGGTCCACCCAGGACATCCGGGCGCGGGCCGCGGCCCTCGACGAGGCCGGGCGGGCCGTGCTGCCCCTGGCCCTGATCGCGGCGCTGGCCAGCGTGGCGGTGGTGATCGGCGAGGCAATCGGGGGAGCCGGCGACCGGACATCCGCCGCGCTGGCGCTGACGACGGTCGGCCTGTCGTGGGTCTTCGTCCACGTCATCTTCGCCTTTCACTACGCCCATGCGTGGTATGGGCCCGCGACCGGAGGAGACGCCGGGGGGCTGGTCTTTCCGGGCGACGCGGCGCCGGACTACTGGGACTTCCTGCATTTCTCGCTGATCATCGGCGTGGCGGCGCAGACCGCCGACGTGCAGATCGCCAGCAAGCCGATGCGGCGCATCTCGACCGTGCACAGCGTCACGGCCTTCCTGTTCAACACGGTGATCGTGGCGCTGTCGGTGAACATGGCGGTGGGCTTGCTGGGGGCGTTAACCTGAAGAGGCGTCGCCGGTCGTATACGACCGGGCTCCACGCCTTGACTTGGCCGCATTGGGAGCCCAGTTAGGTTGCATCGCACAATCGCGATGTCCGGCGCCTCCAGCGCGTGTGGGTCTTCCGAGATGAAGACCTGACTGTAGCAGGGGCCGGCCCCTCAAGATTTCATTCGCTGCCCGGACACGCGGGGCGGCGCCCGATCCACCCCGACGGCCTCATGCTGAGGCTCACCCGGGACTGGCGGTGCGCGGCCTTATCGGCGTTGAGCCATGGCTGTTGCGCGCCGCCGCACGCGAAAGAAGCCGCTCCGTGAGCAACAAGACCTTTGAATCGATGAACCTCAATCCGGCCCTGCTGCAGGCGCTGGCGTCCGAGGGCTACACCACCCCGACCCCGATCCAGCAGCAGGCCATCCCGGATGTGATGGCCGGCAAGGATCTGCTGGGCATCGCCCAGACCGGCACCGGCAAGACCGCTGCCTTCGCCCTGCCGATCCTGCATCGCCTGGCGGCCAACCGCACCCCGCCGGTGCCCCGCACCACGCGGGTGCTGATCCTGTCGCCGACCCGCGAACTGGCCAGCCAGATCGGCGAGAGCTTCAAGACCTATGGCAAACACCTCGGCTTCCGCGTCGCCGTCATCTTCGGCGGCGTCAAATACGGCCCGCAGGAACGCGCCCTGCAGCAGGGTCTCGACGTCCTGGTGGCCGCTCCGGGCCGTCTGCTGGATCACCTGCAGCAGAAGACGCTGGACCTGAGCCGCACCGAGATCTTCGTCCTCGACGAGGCCGACCAGATGCTGGACCTCGGCTTCATCAAGCCGATCCGCCAGATCGTCAGCCGCATCCCGGCCAAGCGCCAGAACCTGTTCTTCTCGGCCACCATGCCGACCGAAATCGGCAAGCTGGCCGGCGAACTGCTCAAGGACCCGGTCAAGGTCCAGGTGACGCCTCAGTCGACCACGGTGCAGCGCATCCAGCAGTCGGTCGTGCACATCGAACAGGGCCGCAAGCGCGCCCTGCTGACCGAGATGTTCTCCGATCCGGGCTATACGCGCTGCCTGGTCTTCACCAAGACCAAGCACGGCGCCGACAAGGTGGCCGCCTATCTGGAGGCCGGCGGCGTCGAGGCCGGGGCCATTCACGGCAACAAGAGCCAGCCGCAGCGCGAGCGCACGCTGGAGGCCTTCAAGAAGGGCAAGCTGCGGGTGCTGGTGGCGACCGACATCGCCGCGCGCGGCATCGACGTCGACGGCGTCTCGCACGTCGTGAACTTCGAGCTGCCGTTCGTGCCGGAAGCCTATGTCCACCGCATCGGCCGGACGGCCCGCGCCGGCGCCGACGGCACGGCGATCAGCTTCGTGGCCGGCGACGAGATGAAGCTGCTGCGCGACATCGAGAAGGTCACGCGCCAGAAGATCCCGGCTATCGACCGCCGCAACGACAAGCAGCTGGCCCAGCTGGACGCCTCGATCATGGCCTCCGGCGTCAAGTCCAAGGCCTCCATGCCGGACGACGGACGCGGCGACCGCCAGCAGCAGCGCGGCCCGCGCAACCCGCGCCGCGACGGGGTCAAGCTGGAAGGCGGCGGCCAGCCGCACCGCGTCCGCAAGGGCGGGGCGCGCGACGCCCGGCCGACGCCGGAACGGGCCTTCGATCCGCTGGCGCGCGAGCGGCCGCGTCACTCGAACAACGACCCGCGTCAGGGCGGGGGCGGCACGGCCGTGGCCGTCAAGCCTGAGGGCGAGATCAGGCGCCGCCCGCGCCGCCGGCGTCCGTCGAACGGCGGACAGGGCTACGTCGCCAAGGGCTGAGACCTCGGCGGTCAAACGCAAGGCGCCCGCCGGAGCGATCCGGCGGGTGTTTTCGTGACATCGCCCGCTCGACTCTCACGTTCGACAAGCGCAAGCTGACAGAACAGTGTTTGCCGGGGAGGGCGAGCCATGAAACGACTGCACAGGCGAGGGCTGATCGGCGGGCTGGGTGTGGGGCTGGTGGGGATCGCGGCCCCTGCGGTCCTTCGCGCGCAGGCGTTGCCGCGCCCCGCGCCCGCTACGGCTTTCCAGATGGAGGGCCCTTTCTATCCGTATGACGACATGCCTTCTGATCAGGACGCCGACCTGGTGCGCGTCACCGGCGTCGATGCGCAGGCTATCGGCGAGGTCACCCATATGACCGGCTCGGTGTGGGATCAGTTCGGCGCGCCGTGCGCCGGCGCCCTCATCGAGATATGGCAGTGCGACCACACCGGGCGGTACATCCACAGGGACGACCCCAATGCGGACAGGCCGCGGGACGCCGGCTTCCAGGGCTATGGCAAGACCATCACCGATGCCCAGGGCGCCTTCCGCTTCCGCACCATCAAACCGGTGGCTTACACGGCGATGATCGGCGGCGAGCAGATCTGGCGCGCACCGCACATTCACGCCGCGGTCTCGACGCGCGGTGTCAGACGCCTGACGACCCAGCTCTATGTCGCGGGCGCGCCGCAGAATGACGCCGACATCCTGCTGCAGCAGGTCACACCGATCGAGCGCGAGGGCCTCGTCCGGGCTTTCACGCCGGGAGCCGGCGCCGAGAGCGGAGCGCTGACGGCGCACTACGATCTGATCCTGGCCATCTGACAGCAGAACGCCCGCCGGAGCGATCCGGCGGGCTTTGTCGTGTCTGGTTCAGGTCGGGTCGCGGACGATCCAGCCGGTCATGCCGGCCAGGTTCTGCTCGCCTACCAGCGTCGCCGACCTGCCGTCCGCGGCGAGCGTCACGATCAGCGACGCGCCCGAGTTGAAGGCGAGAGTGGCGGACCGCCCACGACCGGGCCTGCATTCATTGACCTGCTGCAGGCTGGACGCGCCGTAGGCCGCGGACGGAGCCGCGCCGGGCAAGGGCGTGGCGCCCTCGTTGCCGAAGACCTTGCCGCCCACCACGCCGCGGCGAAAATCCCATGTGCCCGCGCCAGTACGGCCCGGATGGCCGCCCTCGATGAAGGACGCCCAGCGGTAGCCGGCGAGATCTTCGCAGGGTCCGGCGGAGGCGGTTCCCGCCACGCCTGTCATGGCGGCGGCGATCAATATAGCTGTTATCCTGGTCACGGTCTTGCCTCCCTTGCGAGCGTTCTCCGGACCTGCCCGAGATGATGCGGACGTTGTTCGCCCGGTCGCCGGAGCGGCGTGGACAAGAGCACATCTGGAGAGACGTTCGTCAATCATCGATCATCGATCATTGTTCTCCATTGTGGACAGCAAAACGCCCGCCGGAGCGGTCCGGCGGGCGTTTCGGTGTTCGGTTGGGGAGCCGATCAGGCGGCGGCGGTGACCGGGGCGCTGGATTCCGACGGGTCGCGCAGGACGTAGCCGCGGCCCCAGACGGTCTCGATATAGTGTTTGCCGCCGGCGGCCGTGGCCAGCTTCTTGCGCAGCTTGCAGATGAAGACGTCGATGATCTTCAGCTCGGGCTCGTCCATGCCGCCGTAGAGGTGGTTGAGGAACATTTCCTTGGTCAGGGTCGTGCCCTTGCGGAGCGAGAGCAGCTCCAGCATCTGGTATTCCTTGCCCGTCAGATGGACGCGGTGACCGTTCACCTCGACCGTCTTGCCGTCCAGGTTCACGGCGATCTCGCCGGTGTGGATGATGGCCTGGGCGTGGCCCTTGGAGCGGCGGACCACGGCGTGGGTGCGCGCGATCAGCTCGTCCTTGTGGAAGGGCTTGGTCATGTAGTCGTCGGCGCCGCCGCCGAAGGTCTTGACCTTGGTCTCGATCTCCGAGGTGCCGGACAGGATCATGACCGGGGTGTTGACCTTGCCGACGCGCAGCTGGCGCAGGACCTCGAGGCCGTTCATGTCGGGCAGGTTGAGGTCGAGCAGGATCAGATCGTAGTCGTAGATCTTGCCGAGATCGATGCCTTCCTCGCCGAGGTCGGTCGTGTAGACGTTGAAGCCTTCCGACTTCAGCATAAGCTCGATGCTCTGCGCGGTCGCGTGATCATCTTCGATTAGCAGGACGCGCATTGATGCCCCTCCAAGGCAGAGCTTAGCTATAAATGTAACTGCCCCGTTTCGGGGTAACCTTGTTCGAACGTTAACCGCCGAAAAACTTAAGAAGGGTTAACGCCTGTCCCAAAACGAATCGTAGGCTGATTTGCGAATCGGCGTCGAGAGTCCCGAGTCAACGCCCCGGCATTTTTTAACGATTTCCCGCCCGGCGAGACGGATGCGTCCGATTTCGACGGATTGTAGACATATATTCCTATCGACGGACGCCGGCCGGATCGGCGCGCCGCGACGATGGGAGAGATCAGGTGGAAGACGCGTATCAGGTGCCGGTGCGGCAGGAGGACAGGATCAAGGCGGGGCTGGCCCTGCAGCTGGTCGCCGCCTCGACGGGCGTGCCGAAGGAGATGATGGAGCTGCGCAGCCGGCTGGACAACCGGGCCTGCCGGGCGCGGTGGCTGGCCATGTACCTGGCCTATGTGACGTTCGGCTGGCCGATGGACCGGGTCGGCCACGCCTTCGGGCTGAACCGGGCGACGGCGGCGGCGGCGTGCCGCTGGGCCGAGGACGGGCGCGACCGGCCGGTGGTCGACGAACTGCTGGAGCGGCTGGAGCGCTGCGTCAGGGACGTGCTGGAGGCGCCGGCGTGCGAGCTGCGGGCATGAGCGGCGAGGGCGCGCGGGCCCGGCGGCTGCTGATGCGGCCGGGCGGGTGGATCGAGGCGACCGCGGACGGCGGCTACGCCCTGCGCGCGGGGCCGGACCGGCGCTCGCGGGTGCTGATGACCCTCGACGAGGCGGCATTCCGGCGGCTGGTCGACGACCCGGGGCTGCGGGCGCGGCCGGGCGGGGGCTGGGCGAGGCGGCCGGCGCGCGAGGCCCCGGGACCGGGCGGGACGGCGCCGGAGCCGGGCCGGCCGGGCGTCGTCGAGGGCGTGCGGACGGTGATGGACAGCGAGGGCCGGATGCGCGCCCACCGCGCCAATCTGGCCCCCTCGCCTATCGCCTGGCTGTCGGGGCGGCGCGACGCGGCGGGGCGGCCGTGGATCGAGCGGGCCGAGCGCGCCGCCGCGGAGCGGCTCTCCGCGGACGCCGAGATCGCGCTGTCGGGACCGTCGCTGACCATGCGCTGGGACGCCCTGCCCCGCTCGGGCGGCGGCTCGGCGGCGCGGGTCGAGCCGGGCGACCGGGCCCTGGCGGCGGCGCGGCGGGTCGAGGCGGCGCTGGCGGCCTGCGGCCCCGCGCGGCGGATGGTCGAGGCGGTCTGCATCCAGGCCAGCGCCCTGCAGGCGGCCGAGCAGGGGCTGGGCCTGCGCCGGCGGCAGGGCAAGGCGGTGCTGAAAGCGGGCCTGAGAGCGCTGGCGGCGCACTATCGCATCGGCTGAGCGACGGAAGGCGAGCGACCTTACGTTACATCGTCGTAACTTTGTCGCCCGGGGCTTCGGCCCTAGGGTTGGTTCAGGCCGCGTCTCCGCCCGGAGGCGCGGCTCCGTCGTGGGAAGAGCCGTCAACCGGCCGCCCGGGGAATGGGGTTTGGTAGTGGTGAAGTCTGTTGCGTCGGCCATTCTGGCCGTGGTTCTGATGGTCGCGGCGGCGCCGGCTCCGGCGCGCGCGCAGGACCTTTTCCCGGGTTTCGTGGTGTCGCGCGTCTGCCTGCCCTACGCCAGCCGGGCCAAGACCTTCGAGAGCGCGATCCGCGCCGCCCGCGACATGCATTTCCGCCGTCCCTCCGAGAGCGCCCCGCCCGTCGATGAATGGGCGACCGAGATCGAACTGGTTTCCCAGGACGGCCGCTGGCGGCTGCGCATCGAGGAAGGCTCGGTCATGGAGGGCGAGAAGGACGTATACCGGGTGACCTGCGGCCTTTCGGCGAACCACGCCAGCGCCCGCGAACTGGGGCAGATCGTCCAGCTGATGCTGCGCGGCAACGCACAGTGGGCCCCGCCCGCCGCCACGCCCTGGCGCTGGGACCGGATCACGAAGAACCCGACCCAGTACGCCCTGCGTATCGATGTGACCGAGGAGCCGGGGCAGAATCCGGTGCTGGCGGCGCGGGGCTTCTACTACTGAGCCGGGAGCGGGTCAGGCGGCGGCCAGCGCGGCCTCGCGGATGCGGCCGACCATCGAGTTCAGGCCGTTGGCGCGCTGACGCGTGAGGGCCGACGGCAGGCCGAGCCGGTCGAGCGCGGCCCGGGCGTCGAAGGCGAGGATTTCAGCGGGCGTCCGGCCGGAATAGAGTCGCAGCAGCAGGGCGATATTGCCCTTGGACAGGGCGCTGTCGCTGTCGGCGAGGAAGCGCAGGCGATCGCCGTCGCGCCGGACGGCCAGCCAGACCTGGGCGGCGCAGCCCGGCACCTTGTTGGCCTCGGTCCGGTCCGGCTCGGGCAAGGGCTCAAGATCCTTGCCGAGCTCGATCACGTATTCGATCCGGCCTTCCCAGTCGCCCAGCAGGTCGAACTCCTCGACCAGTTCGGCGAGGGCGGCGTCGATGGAGGGCGGGGCGGCGGCGTCGGAACTCATCGGGGCCAGATAGGCCGCCCGGGCGTTAACGACAACCACGGCGACGGTCCCCAGAAATCGGCTCCCCGGCCGCCTGCGCCGCTCTCCTCAGAAGGGTGTGCGCTTTGGACGACTCGCCCGGGCCGGTAGGCTCTACGGCCGGGCGTCCCCTGTCGGGCCGCCCTCCAGCCCCGGTTCACACCCGCCCTTGCCCCCGTCCGACGACATCACCGCCAGGGAAACGCCGGCCGGCCGCGGGCCGGCGAGCGACCGGCCGTCGCTGGCCGCCTGGCACGCGGGCTGGGCCGTGGCGGCGGCGCTGCTGGCGCTGGGGGGGCGCTGGCTGGGCGGGATCGAAGGGCCGGTGTTCTACGGCGTGCTGGCCATGGTGGTCCCCGGCGTCACCGGCCTGGCCCTGCTGCAGCGGGACGGCGGGCGCGAACGGATGACGCTGCTGGGCGTCTGGGGTCTGGCGGCGATGACGGCGGCCAGCCTGTCCGGCGGACTGACAGGGCCGCTGGCCGGGTTCGTCTTCCTGCCCCTGACGGCCGGACTGGCGCTGGGCGGCGTGCGGCTGGTGCAGGCCGGCGCCCTCGGGGTCGGCGCCGCGGCGATGGCCGGGCTGCTGTCGGCCTGGCTGGTGGGGCCGGGACCGCACCTGCCGGCCCTGGCGGCGATCGCGGCCGTGCTGACGGCCGGGGCGGCCGCCCTGGCGGTGCGGCTGTCCTGGCGGCAGAACGAACTGCGCATGACGATGGCCGAAAGCGAAGCCGGCAAGGTCGAGCGCCTGCTGGCGGCGCAGCCGGGGCTGACGCTGGTGCTCGAGCGCTCGGGCCGGGTGCTGGCGGCCTATGGGGCCCCACCGCCCGCCCTGCCCGTGGATCCGCTGTTCGAACAGGGGCTGGTGGCGGCGGTGCACGCCCCCGACCGGCCGCGGCTGCTGGCCGCCATCGACCGGGCGCTTCAGGGCCATGACGCCGCCACCGCCTTCGCGCCGAGGCTGGCGCTGGACCGGCGGGTGCAGCTGATCCTGCGGCGGCTCGACGGGCCGGGGCACGAGGCGCCGCGCCTGATCGCCCAGGCCTTCGACGGCACCAGCCAGTACGCCCGCGAACTGGGGCTGGAGACGGCGCGGATCGAGGCCGAGGCGCGCGAGGCCGGCAAGAGCCGGTTCCTGGCCAATATGAGCCACGAACTGCGCACGCCGCTGAACGCGGTGCTGGGCTTTTCGGACATCATGCGCCAGCGCCTGTTCGGCCCCATGCCGGAACGCTACGCGGCCTATGTCGACAACATCCACGAGGCCGGCGAACACCTGCTGGAGCTGATCAACGACGTGCTGGACGTGTCGAAGATCGAGGCCGAACGGTATGTGCTGACGCTGGAGCGGTTCGACTCCCGCGAACTGATCTCGGCGGCCGTCGCCCTGGTCCGGGTCACGGCCGAGGAGAAGGGCGTGATCCTGAGCAGCGTGCTGCCGGCCGAACCGGTCGACGTGTCGGCGGACAAGCGGGCGCTGAAGCAGATCGCGCTGAACCTGCTGTCGAACGCGGTGAAGTTCACGCCGCCCGGCGGGACGGTCACCATCTCGGTCGAGGCGATCGGCCCCTATCTGGAGCTGGTGGTGGCGGACACCGGGGTGGGCATCGCGCCGGAGGACGTGCGCCGCCTGGGCCGCCCCTTCGAACAGGCCGGGGCGATGGAGCAACGGCGGCAGGGCACGGGCCTGGGCCTTTCGCTGGTGCGGGCCTTCGCCGAACTGCACGGCGGGCGGATGAGCATCGACAGCACCCTCGGCGAAGGCACGGCCGTGACCGTGCGCCTGCCGGTGGCGCAGGTGGCGCGCGCGCCCGCGCCGGAGGGCGGGGCGGAGATCATCCCCATGCCGGTGGCGGGCGGGAAGTAGCGGCGGACACGCACACCATTCGGCCCGGCGCCCGGGATCAGGAAGGCGATCTCCAGCGCCGGGCCGCGACCCCTTTCGAGAGGTGCGGTGCGGCGTCACCGGGGATTGGGCCCCTCCGCCGCACATCTGGAACGGGCATGGCGGCGAAATCCGGCGCGGCCGGATTCAGCCGTCGATGTCGAGCCCGAGCGCCAGCCGGCCTGTGTAGCGGAGCTGGGCCTTCTGCTGCAGGGGATGGAAGCGGGCGCCCTGCACGTCGCGGAAGGCGCGCTCGATGCCCATCGAGCGATGGAAGGCGCCGCCGCCGGCCACCTCGAGCGCCAGTTCCGTGGTCCGGATTGCGGCCTCGCCGACGAGGGTGCGGCCGATCATGACCTCGCTGGTCGTTTCGGCTCCCGGCATGGCGGTTTCGGCCAGACGGATCATGCGGTCGTGGCTCGCCACGGCGGCGGCGAAGGCGTTCTGCATCTCGCCGACCAGCTGGAACAGGCCCTCGTCGGCCGGACGGCGGCGGGCGACCTCGAGCGCCTTGTCCCGCGCCGACTCCGCCACGCCGACATAGGCGGCGTAGATCAGGGGGAAGGCGATCAGGCTGATGATGTGGAACAGCGGGTGCCATTTGCCCTGCGGCCGGCGGCCGGAAACGGCGGCGTCGGGGATGAAGACGGCGTTCAGCTCGACGTCGTGCGAGCCCGTGCCGCGCATTCCCATGACCCGCCAGGTCTCGTGAATGGCGACGCCTTCGGCGGCGAACGGCACGCCGAAGTGGAGCACCGTCGGGCCTGCCTCGGGATCATCGTAGACGGCGCTGGTCATCAGCAGGTCGCCGGCGAGGCAGCCGCTGGAGAAGATCTTGCGCGCCGTGACGCGGAAGCCCCCGTCGACCTTCACGGCGGTCCCGGCGCTCTTCAGCCAGTCCGAACCGCCGCTGGAGATCAGCACCAGATCCTCGGCGGCGACCCGCCTCAGCAATCCGTCTGTCGGGGCGTTCTGATGCTTCCACCGCCAGAGGGCGACGGCGACGAGGTGCGAATGCATGGAGTAGGTCAGGGCCGTCGAGCCGCAGGCGGCGCCCAGCCGGCGGATGACCGCGGCGAGTTCGGCGTAGCCCGCGCCGCCTCCGCCGAGCTCGGCGGGCACGTGGGCGCTGAAGAATCCCCCGGCCTTCAGCCGGGCGTAGTTTTCGGCGACGAAGCTGTCGTCGACGTCGTGGCGGGCGGCATTGTCGGCCAGCTGACCGCACACGGCGTCGGCGCGCGTCAGCCAGTCGATCTGCGCCGGCCCGGGCGCCGCCAGTGTGGAAGCGGACATCGAACACTCTCCTGTGATCCGTTCGTGGTCAGCGGTGTGGCGGGACCGCCCCGCCCCCTCCAGTTCAACAACTGAATCCAGACGCTACAGATACTGAACTGTATGGCGTCCCCGATCAGCGTTATCCTGCGCCTCTTCAAGGGAGGATGCGATGGCGCAGGGAAGCTATCGACAGTTCTGTCCGGTCGCCATGGCGGCCGAGGTGCTGTGCACGCGATGGACCATCGTGCTGCTGCGCGAGCTGCTGGCCGGCTCGACCCGCTTCAACGACCTGAGGCGCGGCGTGCCGAGGATGTCGCCGGCCCTGCTGGCGCAGCGGCTGAGGGATCTGCAGGCGGCGGGAGTGGTGGCGCGGGTGACCACCACCTCTGGCCCGGCCGAGTACCACCTGACCGAGGCGGGCAAGGAGCTTCAGCCCATCGTCGACGCCTTCGGCATCTGGGGCCAGCGGCGGGTCAAGGCGGAGGTGTCGCTGGAATATCTCGATGTCCAGCTGCTGATGTGGGACATGCACCGCAACCTGAACACCACGCCGATGCCGAAGCGGCGGGTGGTGATCCAGTTCATCTATCCTGACCTGCCGGCCAGCCAGAGGCACGCCTGGCTGCTGGTCGATCCGGAAACCGGCGTGGACCTGTGCGCCGCCGATCCGGGCTTCGACGTCGACCTGTACGTCAGCGTCGATCTGCGCACGATGACCGCGATCTGGATGGGCCATGAGTCCGTCCGGGGCGCGCTGGGAGGACAGAGGATGACCCTGACCGGCGACGACGATCTGGCCAGGGACATGCAGGCCTGGCTCGGCCTGAGCCCCTTTGCGCCCTATGCGCCGGGGTTCAGCGCCCCTTCCGCCGCTGCATGACGAAGCCGATGACCTTGGCGGCCGCCTCGAAATGCTCGCGCGGGATGGTCTCGTCGATGTCGACGGCGGCGTAGAGGGCGCGGGCCAGGGGGACGTTCTCGACGATCGGCACCGCATGCTCGCGCGCCACCTCGCGGATGCGCAGGGCGAGGGCGTCGACGCCCTTGGCGACGCAGACGGGGGCGGCGTCGCCCGTCTCGTAGCGCAGGGCCACCGAATAGTGGGTCGGGTTGGTGACGATGACCGTGGCCTTGGGCACGTTCTGCATCATCCGCTGGCGGCTGCGCTGGGCGCGGATCTGCTTCAACTTCGCCTTCACGTGGGGATCGCCCTCGGACTGCTTGTAGTCCTCCTTGAGCTCTTCCTTGGACATCTTCATCCGCTCGGCGAAGCGGAAGCGCTGCCAGATGTAGTCGGCCCCGGCGGTGAAGCCGAGGAACACCAGGGCCGACACCATCAGGGCGATGGCGAGGTCGCGGGCGAAGGGCAGGATCAGGGCCGGCGGCATGGCGGCGAGGTTCTCGAGCTCGCGCACATGCGGCTTGAGCACCAGCCAGCAGATCACGCCGACGGCGACCAGCTTGAGAAAGGTCTTGATGAACTGGACCAGGCCGTCGGGGCCGAAGATGCGCTGGAAGCCCTTCAGGGGGCTGACCTTTGACCAGTCGGGCTTGATCTTCTCGCCGGTGAAGATCAGGCCGGACTGGGCGATGTTGCCGCCAGCTCCGCCGAAGATGGTGGCCAGCATCACGGCGCCGAGGAAGGGGGCGACAGCCCACAGGGCCCGGGTCCCGATCTCGATCCCCGCCCCGGTCTCGAGGCCGCCGATCATGGCGTGGGGCTCGGCGATGAAGGGCAGCAGCTGGCCCGCGATCGAGCTGGCGAACCAGCCGCCGGACATCAGGATCACGGCCGCGGCGCCCATCAGCGACAGGGCCGCGGCGACGTCGGGCGACTTGGCGACGTCGCCCCTTTTTCTGGCGTCCGCGAGTTTTCGCGGGGTGGCCTCTTCTGTCTTCGACTCGGGATCGGCGCCTTCAGCCACCGGCGCCTCCCGCGAAGACATTGGCCAGGGCGCGGTAGCGGTCGATGAAGACCGTTCCCATCACGCCGAGGCTGAGGGCGAAGATCGACAGGCCCAGGATGATGCTGAGCGGAGCGGCGGCGAAATAGACCTGGAAGGCGGGCATGACCCGGCCGACCAGGCCGGACGCCAGGTTGAAGATGATGGCGAAGACCAGAACCGGCGCCGACAGCTGGATGCCCAGCATGAAGGCGTCGCCCAGGGTGCGGATGGCCAGGGTGGCGAAGTCGCCGGTGACCAGGGGCCGTACGGGGGCGATCAGCTCATAGGAGCCGACGAGGCCGGCGATGAAAAGGTGATGGGTGTTGGTGGCGAAGATCAGGGTCGTGCCGAGCAGCATCAGGAAGGCCGAGATGGTGCTGCCCGGCGAGGCCTGCATCGGGTTGGCGGTCTGGGCGAAGGCCAGGGTGGTCTGCAGGGCCACCACCTCCCCCGCCGTGGCGAGCACGGTCAGGAAGCTGCGCAGCAGGGCGCCGATGGCGAGGCCGACGATGACCTCGCGGATGATCCAGCCGGCCATGCCGCCCAGCGTCTCCGGCAAGGCGGGCAGGCTGCCCGAGACCACCGGCCACAGGGCCAGCGACACGACCAGGGCCAGCGACAGTCGGATGCGCGGCGGAACATAGCTCTCGCCCACGCCGGGCAGCATCAGCAGCACCGAGCCGATGCGGGCGAAGATCATGGCCCCCTGCCAGACCTGGTCGGCTGTGGCCCAGGGTTCCACCGGGGCTACATGCCGGCGATGCGCGCGGCGATGGTCCGCATGAAGCCGCCCAGCAGGGCGCCCATCAGCGGCAGGAACAGCAGCAGGGAGATGAAGATGGCGATGATCTTGGGGGCGTAGATCAGGGTCTGTTCCTGGATCTGGGTCAGGGCCTGGAACAGGCCGATGACCACGCCGACGACGAGGCCGACGATCAGGATGGGCGCGCAGAGCTGGATGGTCAGCCACAGGGCGTCGCGGCCCACATCCAGAACTTCCGCGCCGTTCATTCCACGCCCCGAGACCACGCTGGCCCGCGCGGGGCCGTACTGGGCAGAAAATGCCGGGAGTGTGGTTAACGGGGCGTTAGCGATACGGCGCTGGATCAATTCCCCGCCCCCGGCGTAAAGCGGGGGCATGACCGATGAGACCGTCTCCCAGGCCGAAGCCGAGGCCGCCGTCCGCACCCTGATCCGCTGGGCCGGCGACGACCCCGACCGCGAGGGCGTGCTGGACACGCCGGCGCGGGTTGCGCGCAGCTATCGCGAGCTGTTCGCCGGCTATGACACCGACCCGCGGGAATATCTGGAGCGGACCTTCGAGGAGGTCGGCGGCTATGACGAGCTGGTGGTTCTGAAGGACATCCGCTTCGTCAGCTTCTGCGAGCACCACATGCTGCCGGTGGTGGGCCGGGCGCACGTCGGCTACCTGCCGACCGACCGGGTGGTGGGGATCTCCAAGCTGGCGCGGGTGGTGCACGGCTTCGCCCGCCGGCTGCAGATCCAGGAGAAGATGACCTCGGAGATCGCGCGCGCCATCCAGGAGGTGCTGCGGCCGCAGGGCGTCGGGGTCGTGGTCGAGGCCGAGCACAGCTGCATGACCCTGCGCGGCGTGAACACCGCCGGATCGAGCCTGACCACCAGCCATCTGAGCGGGGTGATCCGCGACGACGCCCGGACGCGGGAGGAGTTCCTGCGTCTGGTCCGGGGCTAGGTGCGCCGCCGGCTCTTGCCGATGATGGCGACGATGATGATCAGGAAGGCCAGCAGCCGCAGCAGGTAGAAGGGGCTTTGCTCCTCGCGCGGCACCTCGAGCAGGGCGGTGAGCAGCGGGGTCGCCGCCATCAGCAGGAAGGCGGCCGCGAAGGCGAGGAACAGGCTGTCGGAGGTGCGGCGCCAGAATTTGAGGAAGAAGACGGCCGCCAGGGCATAGCCCATGATGATGGCGCCGCTGGCCACGAGCGAGAGGTTCACCGGTCCACCTCCCAGATGAAGCCGTAGAGCAGCACCCCGACGGCGGCCAGGGAGGTCAGCTGCCGCGCCGCCGACAGGTCGGTCCCATGCAGGACCACCATGTCGAGCACGACCAGCAGATTGTTGATCGCCAGCAGCGAGAAACAGGCGGCGCTCCACAGCAGGAGCGGCTGCCGCGACCGGCTGTAGGACCGGATGAGCAATCCCGCACACACGGCGCTCGTCAGCAGACACAGGCCGTAGACGGCCTCCGGTCCCCATCCGCTCACGACTTCCACCCCCCAAAGCGGAACGAATCCGCGAAGCCCCTCAGCGCATCCGAGCGGCGCCGCGTAATGGTGTTCACAACGGCCACCGGCCGTTCACGGTAGGCGGCTTCGAGGTCGTCGCAAAGGGCCGCCAGCGTCGGAGACGCCGGCGCATAGCGGAAGCCCTCGTCCTCGCCGAGGATCAGGCCGGCCCGCTGGAGACCCGCGAGGCAGTCGTTCACCAGCGGCTCGCTGGCGCGCAATTCGGCGACCAGCCGGTCGGCGGCCCAGGCCGCGCCGGGGCTGCGGCGAAGCACCAGGAGGGTCTCCAGCGCCCACACCGAAGGCACGGCGCTTTCGATAAAGGCCGACAGGTCGGGGCTCAGCGGGTCCGACGAAGGCGCGCTCACGCCGACGGAACGGGTTTTGGCCGGTTCGACATGGCGCCGGACCCTAGCGCCACATCGGCAAATGGCAACGCAAGAGATTTCCCGGGGAAGAGGGAACCAAGCGGAGCCTTTGATGTTTTTCGCAATTGGTTCGGGGGAAGCAGCGCCATGCGATGACGTGAGCCACGGGAGACGGTCGGCGCCTGTCGAACCGTCGCGCTCGCGCGATCGCAGGGGCCTGCACCTCCGGCTGAAGGGCTTCGTCCCGCTCCGGAAGGTGAAGAATGTCGATTGCCGCCCTGGCTCCTGAACCCGCTCTCGATACCCGCCAACTCCTCGCCGCCTTCAGGGCGTTCCGCCGCGGGGATTTCTCGGTCCGGCTGCCCGGCGACCTGACCGGCATCGACGGCGAACTGGCCGAGGCCTTCAACGATGTCGTCGAGCTGAACGACCGGATGAGCCGCGAGTTCAGCCGCCTGGGCGAGGCGGTCGGCCGCCAGGGCAAGATCAACAATCGCGCCCGCGTGCCGGCGGCGACCGGCGCCTGGGCCGCCAGCGTCGACGCCGTCAACACCCTGATCGCCGACATGGTGCACCCGACCGCCGAAATGGCGCGGGTGATCGGAGCCGTGGCCAAGGGCGACCTGAGCCAGACCATGGATCTGGAGAACGAGGAGCGGCCGCTGCGCGGCGAGTTCCTGCGCATCGGCCGGGTGGTGAACACCATGGTGGGCCAGCTGGGCTCGTTCGCCTCGGAGGTGACCCGGGTGGCGCGCGAAGTCGGCACCGAAGGCAAGCTGGGCGGCCAGGCCAATGTGAAGGGCGTCGCCGGCGCCTGGAAGGACCTGACCGACAATGTGAACTTCATGGCCGCGAACCTGACGGGTCAGGTCCGCAACATCGCCGAGGTCACCACCGCCGTGGCCAAGGGCGACCTGTCGAAGAAGATCACCGTCGACGTGAAGGGCGAGATCCTCGAGCTGAAATCGACCATCAACACCATGGTGGACCAGCTCAACGCCTTCGCCTCGGAAGTGACCCGGGTGGCCAAGGAAGTCTGCACCGAAGGCAAGCTGGGCGGTCAGGCGCGCGTGGAAGGCGTCGGCGGCACCTGGAAGGACCTGACCGACAACGTGAACTCCATGGCCGCCAACCTGACCGGCCAGGTGCGTGGCATCGCCGACATCGTGACCGCGGTGGCCAACGGCGATCTGAAGCGCAAGCTGACGCTGGACGCCAAGGGCGAGATCGCCTCGCTGGCCGACACCATCAACGGCATGATCGAGACCCTGGCCACCTTCGCCGACCAGGTCACCAACGTGGCCCGCGAGGTGGGCATCGAGGGCAAGCTGGGCGGACAGGCGCGGGTGCCCGGCGCGGCCGGCCTGTGGCGCGACCTGACCGACAACGTCAACCAGCTGGCCGGCAACCTGACCACCCAGGTGCGCGCCATCGCCGAGGTGTCGACCGCGGTGACCAAGGGCGAGCTGACCCGCTCCATCACCGTCGAGGCCTCGGGCGAGGTCGCGGCGCTGAAGGACAATATCAACGAGATGATCCGCAATCTGAAGGATCAGACGCTGAAGAACACCGAGCAGGACTGGCTGAAGACCAACCTGGCCCGGTTCACCCGCATGCTGCAGGGCGAGCGCGACCTGGCCACCGTGTCGAACATGGTGCTGTCCGAACTGGCTCCGCTGATCAACGCCCAGCACGCCGTCTTCTACGTCGCCGACAAGGACAACGACGACGAGACGGTGCTGGTGCTGGCCGCGGCCTACGCCTCGACCGAGCGCGAGCAGCTGTCGCCGACCTTCCGCCTGGGCCAGAGCCTGATCGGCCAGTGCGCCAAGGAGAAGGAGCGCATCCTCCTGACCAATGTGCCGCGCGACTACGTCCAGATCGGTTCGGGGCTGGGCGGGGCGGCGCCGCTGAACATCATCATCCTGCCGGCGCTGTTCGAGGGCGAGGTCAAGGCGGTGATCGAACTGGCCACGTTCGGCGAGTTCTCGGAGACCCACCAGTCGTTCCTGAGCCAGCTGATGGAGTCGGTCGGCATCGTGCTGAGCACCATCGCCGCCAATATGCGGACCGAGGGGCTGCTGAGCCAGTCGCAGCTGCTGACCGCCGAACTCCAGGCGCAGCAGGAGGAGCTGAAGACGACCAACGACCGGCTGGAGCAGCAGGCCGCCAGCCTGCGCCAGTCGGAGGAATTGCTGCGCGCCAAGCAGGAGGAGCTGCAGCAGTCCAACGCCGAGCTCGAGGAGAAGGCGGTTCTCCTTTCGGCCCAGAACAAGCAGGTGGAGGCCAAGAACATCGAGGTCGAACAGGCCCGCTTCGCGCTCGAGGAAAAGGCCGAGCAGCTGGCCCTGACGTCGAAATACAAGTCGGAATTCCTGGCCAATATGAGCCACGAGCTGCGCACGCCGCTGAACAGCCTGCTGATCCTGTCCAAGATGCTCAGCGAGAACACCCAGGGGAACCTGACCGGCAAGCAGGTGGAGTTCGCCAAGAACATCCACGCCGCCGGCTCGGACCTGCTGGGCCTGATCAACGACATCCTCGACCTGTCCAAGATCGAGTCCGGCACGGTCACCCTCGACATCGGCGAGACCCGGTTCGACTCGCTGCGCGACCAGATGGAGCGGACCTTCGCCCAGATCGCCCAGGACAAGCGGCTGGACTTCAAGATCGATCTGGACCCGGCCCTGCCGCAGGCCATGTACACGGACGACAAGCGGCTGCAGCAGATCATCAAGAACCTGCTGTCCAACGCCTTCAAATTCACCGCCGCCGGCGAGGTGCGCCTGAGCGTGAAGCGGGTCGACGGCGGCTGGAGCCCGGGCAACGAACACCTGAACACGGCCGGACAGGTGCTGGCCTTCTCGGTGTGCGACAGCGGCATCGGCATCCCCGAAGACAAGCAGCGGATCATCTTCGAAGCCTTCCAGCAGGCCGACGGCACCACCAGCCGTAAGTACGGCGGCACCGGCCTGGGCCTGTCGATCAGCCGCGAGATCACCCGCACCCTCGGCGGCGAGCTGAAGGTCGAGAGCGAGCCCGACAAGGGGTCGACCTTCACCCTCTACCTGCCGCTGAACTTCAGCCCGACGGCCGCCGTCGCCGGGCCGGCCGGCCGCGATCCTGGTCAGGCCGTCACCGTGCGCACCCTGCCGGTCGAGGAGGAGACGGAAACGGTCGAGACCGTCAGCGACGACCGCGACAGCCTGTCGGCCGGGGAGCCGGTGATCCTGATCGTCGAGGACGACCCCCGCTTCGCCTCGATCCTGCTGGCGCTGGTCCACGACTGCGGCTTCAAGGGCGTGATCACCCAGCAGGGCGCCGCCGTCGCCTCGCTGGCGCGGCGCTACGCTCCGGAAGCCATCATGCTGGACGTGGGCCTGCCGGACATGGACGGGCTGGCGCTGCTGGACCTGCTGAAGCGGACGCCGGAGACCCGCCACATTCCGGTGCACGTCATCTCGGCCGACGACCAGGCGGCGCTGGGGCTGTCGATCGGAGCCTTCGGCTATACGTCCAAGCCGGTCGACCGCGAGGGCGTGGTGGCCAGCCTGGACGGCGTGCGGCGCTTCATCACCGCGCCGGACCGCCGGCTGATCTTCGTCGGCCCCTCGGGACCGGCGGCGGCGAGCCTGAAGACGGCGTTCAAGTCCGTGACCCGCGTCGATAGCCTGAAGGCGCTCGCGAAGGCGAAGGTGAAGCCGGCGGACAGCCTGATCGTCGACACCTCGGGCACGCCCGTGCCGGCGCTGGTCGACTTCATGAAGAAGGCGGACCGGACCCTGCTGGTCTATGCGGCGGACCGGCTGAACGCGGCCGACGAGCGGCGGCTGCGGCTGGCGGTGTTCGCCGGGCAGGCGCGGATGGCGCGGACGCCCGAGCAGTTGCTGGAGCAGGCGACGCTGCTGCTGCACGAGCCGACCGAGCGGCTGTCCGAGGCGGCGCGCACGACGCTCGCCCTGACCCGCAAGGAGGACGCCATCCTGACCGGGCGGACGGCGCTGGTGATCGACGACGACATCCGCAACATCTTCTCGATGGCCAGTGCGCTGGAGGAGTTCGGGGTCGACCTGCACTATGCCGAGAGCGGCCGCGCCGGACTGGACCTGCTGCGCCAGCACCCCGAGATCGACATCGTCCTTGTCGACATCATGATGCCGGACATGGACGGCTATGAGACGATCCGGGAGATCCGCTCGATCGCCCAGTTCGCCGACCTGCCGATCATCGCCGTCACCGCCAAGGCGATGAAGGGCGACCGGTCGAAATGCATCCAGGCGGGGGCGTCGGACTACGTCTCCAAGCCGGTCGACATCGACTATCTGATCTCGGTGATGCGGGTCTCCATCCAGCGGACGGACGCGCATCGGCTGGCCGACGAACCCGGCCCGCGCGAGTCGGCGGACGCCTGATGGCCAGCTCCCGCCGGACCAGGACTTCCACCGCCGAGCCGCTGACCGCGCGGGTGCTGATCGTCGACGACGACGAGCGCAACGCCTTCGCGGCGTCCGAGGCGCTGGAGGTGCTGGGCCACGAACTGGTGGTGGCGCGCTCGGGCGAGGAGGCGCTGCGGCTGCTGCTGGCGCAGGAGTTCGCCGTCATCCTGCTGGACCTCCACATGCCGGGGATGGACGGCTACGAGACGGCGCGGCTGATCCGCGAGCATCCGCGCACGCGGGACACGCCGATCGTCTTCGTCACCGCCGTGTTCCGCGACGAGGCGCACATCTTCCAGGCCTATTCGGTCGGCGCGGTCGACGTGGTGTTCAAGCCGGTCGATCCGTTCATCCTGCGCTCCAAGGTGGCCATCCTCGCCGACCTGCACCTGAAGACGATCGAGGTCCGGCGCCAGGGCGAGGAGCGCTCCGCCCTGCTGGAGGAGAACGCCCGCATCAGCGAGGAGAAGCTGGCCGCGGAACTGGCCCTGAGGACGGCGCGGGAGCGGCAGGACGCCATACTGAAGTCGCTGCCGGTGGTGTTCACCGCGCGCGCCAGCGCCCACCCGTTCGGGGCGCGGTTCGTCAGCGACAGCATCACGCCCCTGACCGGGTTCGAACCGAACCGCTTCGTCGACGAGCCCGAGATCGGGCTGGGGCGCATCCACCCCGACGACGTCGAGGGCGTGGTCAACTGCCTGATGAAGGCGGCCGAGACCGGGGCTTATGCGTGCGAATACCGCTGGATGTGCGCCGACGGCGACTACCGCACCTTCCTCGACCAGGGCGTCTGGATCGTCGACGAGGACGGCGAGAGCCAGATTCTCGGCACACTGCTGGACGTCACCGAGCGGCGGCACCTGGAGGAGCAGCTGACCCAGGCCCGCAAGATGGAGGCGGTCGGCCAGCTGACCGGCGGCGTGGCCCATGACTTCAACAACCTGCTGACCGTGGTGCTGGGCAACGCCGACATCCTGCTGCGGCGGATCGAGGATCAGCCCAATGTGGTCAAGCACCTGGCGGCGATCCGCGCCGCGGCCGACAAGGGCCAGACCCTGACCCGGCAGCTGCTGGCCTTCTCGCGCCGGCAGCAGCTGAACCCGAGCGTGGTCGACCTGAACACCCTGATCCGCAACTTCCTGCCCCTGATGAAGCAGGCGGTCGGCGAGGGGGTGGCGATCGAGCTGGAGCTGGGCGCCGAGCCGCTGCACGCCTTCGTCGATCCGACCCATCTGGAGACCGCCCTGCTCAACCTGGCGGTCAACGCCCGCGACGCCATGGACAGCGACGGCGTGCTGATGATCAGCGCCCGGCGCGCGGCGGGGGACGACGGCGCCGGCTGCGCCTCGATCCGCGTCTCCGACACCGGCTCGGGCATGAGCGCCGAGGTCGCCGACCGGGTGTTCGAGCCGTTCTACACCACCAAGGACATCGGGCGCGGATCGGGCCTGGGCCTGTCGCAGGTCTACGGCTTCGTGGCCCAGTCGGGCGGCGCCGTCGAGGTGTCCAGCACGCCCGGCGAGGGCGCGGTCTTCACCCTGACCCTGCCCCTGACGGCCGACCTGCCGGCCGAGGTCGCCGCGCCGGGCGAGGCCGTGGAGGCGGAGACCGGTTCGGAGCGGGTGCTGATCGTCGAGGACGATCCGGCGGTGCTGAGCGTCTGCCTCGATATGCTCAACGGCCTCGGCTACCAGTGCGAGGTGGCGGCCGACGCGGCCGGGGCCCTGCACAGGCTGGGCGGCGACCAGGCGTACGACCTGCTGTTCTCGGACGTGGTCATGCCGGGAGGGCTGAACGGCATCGAACTGGCGCGCCGGGCCCAGGCCATGCGCCCCGGGCTGAGGGTGCTGCTGACGTCCGGCTATCTCGGCGACGCGGTGCAGGGGCTGTCGCACGAGTTCGCCCTGATCGAGAAGCCGTACGAGCGGGCCGCCCTGGCGACGCAGATCCGCAGGGTGCTGGCGGAGACCCCGACGGCGGCCCCGCCACGCGCCGCCATGGAGGCGTCGTCCCACTGAGCCCCGGCGCGGCCCGTTCCTTGCGGAATTCGCCTCAGAGGAGGCATTTCCGATGGCCTGGACAGCGATTTCGACCCGGAATGAGACACTTCCCATCGTCAGGGGAGGATGGCTCGACGCGCTGCGTTTCATCGTGGCCGGGCTGATCATCCTGCATCACTTCCAGGGCGCGGGGCCCGTGGCGCTGGCCGAGGGCCTGCATCCGGTGTTCGAGCGGGGCGGCTTCCTGCTGACCAACTTCTTCCTGATCGACAGCGGCTATGTGCTGATGCGGGTCTATGGCGCGTCGGTGGCCGGCGGCCGGATGTCGGCGGGGGAATTCTTCCTCAAGCGCTATCTGCGCGTGCTGCCGGCGCATCTCATGATGGGTCTGGGGCTGGTGGCCCTGGTCCTCGTCAGCGGGGCGCTGGGCTTTTCGCCGCGGTCGCCGGAGTGGTTCCGCTGGGACCAGCTGTGGGCCCAGCTGACGCTGACCCAGGCCTATGGCGTACCCGGGGGCTATGGCTGGAACGCCCCGAGCTGGTCGATCTCGGCTCTGATCGGCTGCTATCTCGCCTTCCCGTGGCTGCTCAGGGGCGTGATGCGGCTGGGGCCGTGGAGCGTGCTGGCGCTGGGCGTCGGCGGTTATTTGCTGGTCAACCAGCTGACCTGGAGCCTGCTGGGCTATCCGGTCTACCAGATGCCGATGGGCTATGGCTTCATCCGGGCCCTGCCCCTGTTCGCGCTCGGCGTGGCCCTGGCCTGGTTCGCGCAGAAGGTCTGGATCAGCCCGAGGCTGGCCGCGCGGGCCGGGATCGGCGCCGCCCTGATGCTGGCCTTCGTCCAGTATTTCGACAAGCACGCCCTGATCTCGCTGGCCTGCATCTCGGTGATCATCCTGGCGGCCGGGGCGACCCCGACCCCCCGCCCGTCGAAGTGGGTCGAGAAGGCCGCGCAGGTGTCGTTCTCGATGTTCATCACCAACGAGGTGGTGCGGATCGCCTGGTTCGGCGTCGCCAACGTCGCCATCGCCCGCTTCGGCCTGCCGGTCGGGGTTCAGTGGCTCCTGTGGATCGGCGGCGTTGCCGCGGCCTTCGCCTTCGCCTTCGCCTTCCATTTCGCGATCGACAATCCGATCCAGAACCGCATCCGCGGCTGGCTCAAGGGACGCTCGCGGCGGCCGTCGGGGGTCAGCCAGCCGGTGGTGTCGCTGGAGGGCTGAGCCTCTCGACACAAAGACAATCCGGCCTAGGTTGGAGAAGCCCTGTGAAACTCCACCGGCAGGGAACCAGGGTTTGCGTAGGAGGCCTCATCAACGGAGTGACTCCAGAGCGGGCCTTCTGACAGAGCGCCTTTGAGGCACGAGGCTGCGACGATCAGGAGCGCTGTCCGGTCCGCATAGATGTCGACCCACTTGGCATTCGTTCCGAGCTCTACGTGCAGATCGACGCCGTCGTCAGACGCTCGCTTCCAAGCCAATTCGTTCAGGCGCAGGGCTACGTCCTCGAGCCAGACCTCATCATCTTGCGAGGGTTGGTCCATCAGATCGGCATCCGCATGATCTCCTGATAGGCGGAGATGACCTGGTCGCGGACGGCCATGACCGTTTCGAGCGAGGCTTCGGCCGAGGAGACGGCGGTGACGACGTCGATCAGGCTGCCCTGACCCTGGACCATGGCGGTCATCTGGGTCTCCGCGGCCCTGGAAGTCTGGGTCATGTCGCCCATGACGTTGCTCAGCAGGTCCGCGAACCCGGGCTGGGCCGGAGCGGCCGCGGGCGAGGCGGGCATGGCCCCGCCCTGGACCGACGCATAGGCCTTGGCCGCCATCAAGGGATTCATCGTTCAGCCTCTATCGCTTGAGCAGGTCGAGGGTGCGGCTGTCCATCGACCGCGCCGTCTCGATGACGTTCAGATTGGCCTCGTAGGCGCGCTGGGCCTCGCGCATGTCCATGGCCTCGACGAGGGTGTCGACGTTGGGGCGCAGGACGTAGCCCTCGGCGTTGGCGGCCGGGTGGGACGGGTCGTACTCCGAGCGGAAATCGCCCATGTCCGGCCGGACCTCGGCCAGGCTGACGCCGGTGGCGCCGTCGATCTCGCGCGCCTGGAAGACCGGGATCTGGCGACGGTAGGGCTCGCCGCCGGCCACCTGGGCCGTGGACTGGGCGTTGGCGATGTTCTCGGCGATGACGCGCATGCGCGACTGCTGGGCCTTGAGCGCGCTGGCGGCGACGGACATGGCGCTGTTGCGGGGCGGTACGGGATCGGTCATCGGCTATTCCTCAGGACGTCAGCGGCCCGGCGCCCTGGCGGCCAGGCGCAGCATCTGCATGGACTTCTGGTAGAGGCCGATGGCGGCGTCATAGGCCATGCGGCTCTCGGCCATCTTCAGCATCTGTTCCTCGACCACGACCGAATTGCCGTCGAGCGTGGTTTCGGAATCCGGGGCCGACCGCGCCTCGAAGCGGGCCGTCGGGCCGGCCGGGGCGATGTGCATCGCGCTGGTGCGGACCATCTGCACGCCGGCGCCGCCGCGCAGGGCCGCGGCGAAATCGGCCGGCTGGTTCAGGTCGCGGCCGACATAGCCGGGCGTGTCGGCGTTGGCGACGTTCTCGGCGATGACGCGCTGGCGCTCGTCCAGCCAGTTCAGGCGGCCCTTGATCTGGCTGAGCAGCGGCAGGTCGGTGATGGCCAAGGGCGTCTCCTCCCCCTCGCGGGCGCGATTCGCCCACGGTTCGATGGGCAGAAACTGCCGCCCGCATGGTTAATGGGAGGTTATCTCAACGCCCCGTTAACCATGATCGCGGAAGGCTGGCCGCGCCGGACATGCTGCGCCGGCGGGGCTGTCGCATGAATTTCCTCGATCTGCTGCGGGCGGTGTTCGCCCTGGCCTTCACCCTCGGCATCATCGGCCTCGCCGCATGGGCCGCGCGCCGCTATGCGCCCCAGTTGCTGGCCAAACTCAGCGCCGAGCGCGGCGAGCGGCGCATGAAGGTGGTCGAGACCCTGGTGCTGGACCCGGCCCGGCGACTGGTGCTGGTCAGGATCGACGACGAGGAGCGGCTGCTGATCCTCGGCGAAGGCCGCGAACTGATCGAGCCGCGCGGCCCCGGAGCGGACGCGGGAGCGGGAACGTGAGCCGCAGGAGCGCCTTCGGAGGCGTCTTCGTCCTGCCGACCCGCGACGAGCTGAAGCGGGCGGCCCTGCTGTCGCTGATGACCACCGCCCTGTGCCTGCTGTGGCCGCTGGCCGCGCTGGCGCAGGACGTCGCCGCGGCGGGCGGGCCCGGCGCGGCGATCAATGTCGACCTGGGCACCGGCGCCGGCCTGACCGAGCGGGTGGTGCAGCTGGTCGGGCTGATGACGGTGCTGTCGCTGGCGCCGTCGATCGTGATCATGACCACCAGCTTCGTCCGCATCGTGGTGGTGCTGTCGCTGCTGCGCACGGCGCTGGGCATGCAGCAGGCTCCGCCCAACGCCGTGCTGGTGTCGCTGGCCCTGTTTCTGAGCGCCATCGTCATGGCTCCGACGTGGCAGGACGCCTATGATTCGGGCATCCGACCCCTGCTGGACCAGCAGATGGAGCTGCCCCAGGCCTTCGATGCGGCGTCGGAACCTGTGAAGACTTTCATGCTGGCGCAGGTGGACCGGGACGACCTCTCGCTGTTCACCCGCCTGTCCCAGGTGGAGGCCGCCACGCCGGTCGCCGACCTGCCCCTGAGGGTGGTCACTCCCGCCTTCATGATCAGCGAGTTGAAGCGCGCCTTTGAAATCGGATTTCTCCTTTTCGTTCCGTTCCTTGTGATCGATCTTGTGGTCGCCAGCGTGCTCATGTCGATGGGTATGATGATGCTGCCTCCGGTAGTGATTTCCCTGCCGTTCAAGCTGATCTTTTTCGTGCTCGTCGACGGGTGGAGACTGGTCGCCGGAAGCCTCGTCGAGAGCTTCCAGCGCGCGTCCGGAACAGGGTAAATCCCCAGCCCGTGGGCGTTTGAACGGCAAAGTCGCTTGCCAAGGGAAGAAAAAGCGGCGTCAATCCGTCCGTCATCGCCCTTGAATCGGGGGGCGAGCTTCAATCGGGAAACGACCCACAATGACCACTCAAGCCGAACTCATCGCCGCCGCCGCCAAGGATGCGGGCGTCTCGCAAGCCGACGCCGGCCGTGTCCTCGACGCGCTGGTGAAGAACATCCACAAATCGCTGACCGCCGGCGGAGACGTTCGCATCTCGAACCTGGGCGTGTTCGACACCGCCGCCCGCGCCGCCCGCGAAGGCCGCAACCCGGCCACCGGCGCGACGATCAAGATCGCCGCCTCCAAGGCCGTGCGCTTCCGCGTGTCGAAGCCGCTCAAGGACGCGGTCAACAAGTAAGCTTCAGGCGGCGGGCCTCGCAGGCGCCGCCGCCGCAGCAGACTGGGGACGGGCGGGGGCCGCGGGTCGGTTCCCGCCCGTTTTCTGTCTGAGCTCGGCCTTCATGGCCGCGACCCAGCCGGCGAAGGTGTCGGCCGAGGCGGTCAGGGCGGCGAAGTCGCCGGCGGAAGGGCCGTCGCCCTCCCCCGCGTCCAGGGCGATCGCCAAGGCCGATTTGGCCCGGGCTCCGGCGACGAAGGGGCGGTAGTTGCGTGACAGCCGCGTGAGGGACGCGGAGTCCCGGCCCAGCGAATAGCCGACGCCGGCGCGGATCAGCCGGGCCTCCTCGTCGGCGGTCAGGGCCGTCGGATCCCTGAAGCGGTCGCCGAGGCGGGCTTCGTAGAGGGCGGCGGCTGCAGCCCATTTCTCCTGCTTCCACAGCACCTCGGCACGGACGTCGCGGCTTTCGGGGCTGGCGTCGGACCCGAGCACTTCCAGCGCATGATCGTAGCGGCCGAGGGCGGCCAGGGCCCGGGCCTCAAGCGCGCGCCGCTCGGCGTTGAGGGCGGAGGGCAACAGGGTGGTGCGCGACCCCCAGATGGCCTGCAGCGCGGCCTCGGGCTGCCGGTCCATCAGATAGACCGTGGCCAGGTCGGTGGCGACCTGGGCCTTGGCGACGCCGTCCAGGCGGTTGTCGACCTGGTATTTCAGCAGTTCGGCGGCCTGGTCGAGCAGATCGACGTCGACGAGCCGTCGAGCCAGGCGGCGGACCATCTCGTCGCCGTCGGCGCCGATCGGGGTCAGTTCGCGGAAGTCGTAGAACAGGCCCAGCGCCTGCACCGGCTGCAGCCCGTCGGCGCCGCCCTCGAGGAACAGCATGCGGAAGGCGGCGCCGAGATCGGCCTGGATGTCCGCCGCCTCGTCGAGGCGTTGCAGGCCGGGGCCGGCGCCCTTGAGGGCGGTCAGGGCCTCGCGGTACAGGCCCTGCGACAGGTAGAGCTGGCCCAGCTGGCGGATCACGGCCAGTTCGGTGGCGTCGCCGCGCCAGCGCCAGCGCAGGCTCTCCAGGGCGGCGGCGGCGGCGTCGGGCTTGAGCGCGCCCCTGGCCAGCGACAACCGCACCACGGCCAGTTTGGCGGGAACGGCGACGGCGTCGAGCGGCGCACGCCCGACCGCAGTGTAGACCGCCAGCGCGCGGTCGGACTGGCCGTCGAGCTCGAACAGCCGGGCCTGGACGAGGCGGGCCGCCAGTTGGTCGGCGGCGGGGGCGTTCTGGCTGAAGCTGTAGGCCAGCAGCGCCCGGGCGGCTTCGAGGTCGCCGGTCTCCAGGGCGGACAGGGCGTGGGCGGCGCCGAAGCGGGCCCGCCAGGCGGCGGGGAAGGCGTCGACCACCTTGGCGCCGGCTGCGAAGGCGTGGCGGGCCGCGACGTGGTCGCCCGCGGCCGAGGCCATGTAGCCGCGCCAGACGGCGGAGGCCGGATCGCCGGCCACGGCGGCGGAGGCGAAATCGCCCTGGGCCTCCTCGAAGCGGCCGATCGAGGCCCTGGCGGCGCCGCGCAGGCCGCGCACCTCGGGCTCGCCGGCCATGTTCGGGGCCTTGGTCACGATGGCGTTGAGCACGCCGATCGCCTCGTAGCCGAGGCTGGAGCCGACGAGGAAGCGGGCGAAGGCGAGCCGGGCCTCGACGGGCGCGCGGGGATCGTCGGCGGCGGCGTTGGCCTCGGCGGCGGCGGCGTCCTGCAGCTGGCGATAGCGGGCGGAGAAGCCGGCGTGGCCCACATCGGCCCATTCGGCGAGGATCAGGCCGGGATAGCGGGCCCGCACCGGCGCGCCGCCCTCGGCGGGCGCGGCGGCCAGCCCGGCGGACGGCGGCGACAGGGTCAGGCCGCCGGGTCGGCTGAGGGTGACCAGGTCGCCGTCGGCGTGGACGGTCAGGTCGGTCGCCGCAGTTTCGACGGCCAGGCCGTGGGCGGTCGGCAGCAGTGCCAGGTCGATCGTCCGGCGGCGGTCGCCGAAGCCCTTGCCGGGCGCCAGGGCGGTGACGGCGGCGAAGCGGTCGCCGACCAGCGGATCGGTCAGCCAGACCGCCCTGGTGGCCCCGGCCATGCGCGCCACGAGGGCCGGCTTGCCGGTGTCGTCCCGGTCGATCTGGACCCCCTCGACCGCCACCGGCGAGCCGCCGATGGTGATCGTCCAGGTCGAGCCGTCGGCGGCCGCCGAGACCGGCGCGTTCGCGGGGGCGGCGACGCGGACGGCGACGTGGTCGGGCCCGGCGGTCCAGTGGGCGTCGGAGGCGGGGCCCAGCTGTCGGGCGCCGGACATGTCGAGCCGGGCCGGGGTGTCGAAGACGATCCACACCGCCTCGCCGCGGCGGAAGACGGCGGCGCCGACCGGCGCGGGCCAGCGGAAGGCGAGGCTGACCTTGCCGGCCGAGGCCTGGGCGACGACCGGCACGGTGCTGGCGGGCGAACCCGCCCGCGCGGGCGGGGCCTCGGCGTAGAGGTTCAGATAGACGGCGCCGTCGGCGCTGCCCGACCGGGCGTCGGCGCCGGCGGCGAGGGTCAGGACCAGTTCGGTGGCGCCCTGGACGGCGCGGGTCTCTACCTTCGCGACGCCCTTGGGCGGGTCGACCTTGAGGCGCGAGACGTCGGGGGCGGCGGTGGAGCCGATGCGGACGATGACCTGGTCGCCCTCGCGGCGCACGCGCGAACGGGATCCGACCACCCCGGCGAACTCGATGCGGGTGAACTCGGCGTTTGCGCCGATGCGGATGGTGACCGGGTCGAGGGCGGCGGAGGCTTCCTGGGCCAGCGGGGCCAAGGGCGCGAACGCGACCGCGCCGGCCGCGGCGGCGGCGACGGTGGTTCGCAGGATACGCCTGGAGGATGCCACGGACATGCGCGCGCACCCTCGCGCGAGCCGCCTTTCAACGCGGTTAACGGTTGGTGACCGCCCGCTCAAGCAGGCGAAGGGCCGCGCGCAGGCACTCCAGCCTGACCGGGCCGCGCCCGCGGTCGCCGAAATGATGCTCCTCGTGCACCGTCGGGACGCCCCCGGCGGCAAGGGCGAAATGGACCAGGCCCGGCTCGTCGTCGGGACCGCCGGCCCCGGCGAAGCCCGTTATGGCGATGGCCGCGCCGGCGCCGGAGGCCCGCAGCGCCCCCTCGGCCATGGCCCGCGCGACCGGTTCGGACACGGCCCCGTTCTGCTCGATCAGGCGCAGCGGAACCGCCAGTTCGTCGGCCTTGGCCTCGTTGGTGTAGACGACGTAGCCGCGCTCGAAGACGTGCGACCGCCCCTCCACGTCGGTCAGGACCGAGGCGACCAGCCCGCCGGTGCAGCTCTCGGCGGTGGCGAGGGTGACGCCACGGTCGTCGGCGGCCTTCAGCACCCGCTCGATCAAGGCCTCGATATCGTCCGGCAAGGCCGGGCTGAGGGTTTCTGTCATGGAGCCGGAACGGTCGCGCTCGCCGCCGTGTTCCCGCGACAATGACGCCGCTTGCGAGGCCGGTCCGAAGGGCCGACATCCGGCTCCTTCCCGCCGAGGACATCCCGTGACCCCGCCCGACCAGCCCCGCCCCAACACCCTTTCGACCGGCCTTCGCTGCCGTTGCCCGCGCTGCGGCAAGGGACCTCTGCTGAAGGGCTATCTGACCATCCGCGAGTCCTGCCCCGAATGCGGCCTCGACTACGGCTTCGCAGAGCCGGCCGATGGCCCGGCCTTCTTCGGCATGAGCCTGGTGGGCGTGATCGGCATGGCCCTGTTCATGTGGTTCGAGTTCGGCGTCCACCCGCCGATCTGGGTGCATATGGTGGTGACCATGCCCCTGCTGGTCATCGGTTGCCTGGCGGTGCTGCGGCCCCTGAAGGGGTGGCTGGTGGCCGAACAGTACGTCCACAAGGCCGCGCCGCCGGAATTCGAAAGCGTCGGCAAGCACGGCGATGGGTCGAAGTGGCGCTGACCGCCCGGGGTCAGTAGGCGGCCGTCCCGCCGTCGCGTTCCATATACCAGCGGGCGGTGCGTTCGATGCCTTCGTCCATGTCGATGCGAGTGCGGCCGTGCACCTGGTTGGCCGAGGCGGTCGCGAGGGTGACCAGCTGTTCGGCGACGTTCTCGATACAGGAGTACGATTTCATCAGCGGACGGCAGGAAATTGCTCAGGCGGCCGGTGTCGCTCCGGCGAGCGGCAGGCCGAGTTCGAACACGGCTCCGCGGCTGGAAGGCCTCAGGTCAAGCGTGGCCTGGTTGGCGGCGAGCAGGGCTCGTGCGATCGACAGGCCCAGACCGGCTCCGCCCTCGCCGCGACGGGTGGTGAAAAACGGCTCGAAAACACGGCGCGCGTCGGCGGACGCGACCCCGGGACCGTCGTCGCCCACGGTCAGAATGACCAGTTCACCCGCTTCGCGAGCTTCGATCCGCACCCTGGAAGCGCCGGCCTGGCGGCTGTTCTCGAGCAGGGTCGAGACCACCATCTCGATCGTCGCGGCGGGGGCGGCGACTGGCGGGAGGCCTTCGGGCAGGATCAATTCAATGTCGAGATCCGGCGCACGGGCGTCGACGGCCTTGCGCAGGGCGGGGCGGAGATCGACCGCCAGTCCGGCCTCGGGACGGGCCATGTCCGCCCGCGCCAGGTCCAGCAGCCGGGTGACGAGGGCCGAGAGGCGGCGGCCGTCGGCGGCGATGTTGTCGAGGAAACGGCGGCGCTGGTCGGGCTTCATGCCGTCGCCGTGGTCCTGAAGCAGTTCGACCGCCCCCTGGATGCCCGCCAGCGGCGTCTTGAATTCGTGGCTGACGGCGGCGGCGAAGTCGCGCAGGTAGCGGGAGCGCCGCTCGACGGCTTCGGCCATGCGTCCGAAATCCTCGTACAGGGTGCGTATCTCGACCGCCGCCGTGGCCGGGGGCGGCGGCAGGGAGCCGGCGCCGGAGGTGACCTCGCGGGCGGCGCGGCTGAGCGCCTCGATAGGCCGGGCGATGCCGCGCGAGACCAGCACCGCCAGCAGGGCGATCAGCCCCAGCGTCCCGACCACGCCGAGCCCGATCTTGATGCGGTCCTGGTAGATGCCCCTGAACAGGGCCCGGGGCGAGCGGGAGGCGAGGATGACGCCCTTCACCTCCCCGCCGACCACCACCGGGCGGGCGTGGTGGATGCGCAGGGCCGAGGCGCGGCTGAGCCACTCCAGCGAATAGCGCGGATGGTAGGAATCGTTGCGCCGCAGCACCGTCTCCGGGCGGCCGGCGAGGGCGGCGCGGATTTCCGGCAGGTCGCGCCAGCTGCCCCCCTCGCCGTAGCCCTCGACCACCACGCCGGAGCGGTCGAGGAAGACGATCGAGGCAAGGGTGGTCTGGCTGGTCCGCTCCATCACCCCCGCCAGCCGCCCGGCCACGGCTACGGCCGCGGGATCGGCGGGCTGGCCCGGGACCTGGGGCGAGGGGCGGGCCGGCAGCACGGGCGTCGATCCGAGATCGATGGTGGCGGGCTCGGGCCGGTAGTAGCCGGGGACGTCCCGCCGCACGGCGTCGGGATCGAACATCGGCGCGCCCGGCCAGACCATTTCGGCGGTGGCGGCGAGGGTCGCGGCCTGGGCGACCAGTTCGGCCTCGGTCTGGCGCACCAGGGTGTTCTCATAGACCCTGAGGAAGATGGCGCTGATCCCCGGCAGAATGGCTGCGAACAGCAGCACCGACAGCAGGATGGTGCGCAGCCTGAGCGCCGGCCAGTGCGCCCTGACCCAGGCCCGCAGCGGGCTGGTCACGTCGGGCCGCCGAGGCAGGGTCCGAGCTGGTAGCCGACGCCGGCCCGGGTCTCGACCACATCCGTCCCGCCCGCCGCGGCGAATTTGATGCGCAGGTTCCTCACATGGCTGTCGATGGTGCGGTCAGTCATGGCGAAGCCGGGGCCGTGCACGCGGTCGATGATGGCGTCGCGGCTGAACACCCGGCGCGGACCGTCGGCCAGGACGCGGACGATGCTGAACTCGGTGACGGTCAGCGGCACCTCCGTTCCGTTCCAGCGCGCCCGCCAGCCGTCGGCGTCGAGCGTCAGGCGGCCGTGCGTCAGCATCCCGGAAGGCTCGGCCGGCGGGGTGCGGGCGGTGCGGCGCAGGATGGCGGCGACGCGGGCGACGACCTCGCGCGGGCTGAACGGCTTGACCACATAGTCGTCTGCGCCGAGCTCGATGCCCAGCACCCGGTCGATCTCGTCGTCGCGTGACGACAGGAACAGCACCGGCAGATCGCCCTGCGCCCGGATGCGGCGGCAGGCCTCGATCCCGTCCATTTTCGGCATGTTGATGTCCAGCACCACCAGGTCGGGCGCGTGGGCGGCGATGTCCGCCAGGGCCGCCTCGCCATCCGCCGCCTCGCGCGTGGCGAGGCCGGCCTTCTGCAGCGCGAAGGTCAAGAGGTCGCGGATGTGCGGGTCGTCGTCGACCACCAGGACGGTGCGCTGCATGGCGGCCATGTTCAGGCTCCCGGCGTCCAGGTCAACGGCCCGGCCGCATAGGCGGGCGGCGGGGTGGAAGCGGGCTCGCCGGGCGACGGCGCGGACAGCACGGGCGGCAGGGGCGCCGGCGGGATGAGGCCGCCGTCGTACTCCCGGAGGCCGGGCCTGGGCCGCGCCAGCGGATGTCCCCCGGTCAGCCCCTCGATCCGATCGAGCCTGCGCGCATCGCGCCATGTCCAGCCGCGCCAGTGGGACTGCTGACGGCGGACCTGCGCGTGCAGTTCGGCCCGCACGGCGGCGGCCCGGTCGCGCAATTCAGGATCGGATGTCGTCTGTTCCAGCTCGACCAGCGACACCAGGGCCGGCGCGCCGAGGAAGCGGAGGTAGCCGAGATCCAGCGTCGCGCCCGTGCCGTCGATCTCGCGGGCGTGGCGGACGTTCCAGGCCGCGGCGACGGCGCCGAGGTCGACGGTGCTGACCAGCGCCAGCACGACCAGGGTCAGGCGCACATTCGCGTCGATCAGCCAGTGCCCGTCCTTGCCACGCAGCATCCGCCACAGGATCAGCAGCAGGCCGGCGGCGACCAGCACCATCCAGATCATCGCCGCGATGCGGAAGCGGGTCAGGGCGTAGGCCTCGATATAGTCGGCCGTGCGCAGCAGGCTTGAGGCGACCAGCAGCATGTTCTGCCCGACCCAGAGCACCACCAGCGCGCGGACCAGCGGCTGCTTCGCCGTCTCCGAACCGGGGCGCAGCGCCACCAGCACGAACAGGCCCGCGAGCAGGGCGGTGGCGATCAGCGGATACGCCCCGCGATGGGCGTAGTCGGCCAGACTCATATCGTCCGGCAGCGGCGCGCCGCTCCACAGGAAGGCGATGTCGAGCCCGTTTTGCAGGGCGAAGAGGGCGTTGAACACCACCAGCGACAGGATGATGGAGGCCCCGGTCACGCCCGGCATCCGCGCGTCGCCCAGAGACGGCAGGGCGATCAGCCTGCGCCGCCAGCGCGGACGCAGACTGGCGCCGACGGTCAGCACGACGAGGCCCCAGAACCAGGCGCGCAGGATCGTCTCGCCGGACAGCGACGGCGCGCGAACCTGGTCGAGGGCGTTGGAGATCAACGGATTGGCGCTGGCGAACAGGGCGAGGAAGATCGCGCCCCCGACCAAGGGCAGGACCAGCATCTTCGCCAGCCTCCACAGCGACAGGCCGCCCCGGCGGCTGCGCCGTCGCGGGCGGGTCAGTCGCACGAGATCGATCACCGGCCCGACGGCCGAGACGACGGCGTGCACGACCAGCCTCTGGATCCAGCGCCAGACGGGATCGCCCGCCCGCACCCGCGCCGACAGCACGGCGACGCTCAGCATCAGGCCGAACAGCCCCCATGCCAGCATGCCTGGCCGATCGATGAGCACGAGCGCCAGCAGCACGGCGGCCGCCAGGGCGAAGACGGCCCGCCGGTCATGCCTCAGCCCCGGCCGGGCGAAGGCGACGCCGACCACCCAGGCCAGGGCGAAGGCGCCCAGGGTGGCGCCGGGCTGATGGACGAAGAACAGGGCGTCGGCCAGGGCGGCCAGCAGGAGCGCGATCCCGGACTTGAGCCAGAAGCCGCCGCGGGTGAATGGATGGTTCCTGAGCATGACCGCCTCCCCTTCGAGGCGGCCGTTGTCGCCCGGCGAGGTTCAGGCCTGCGTGGGGCGGCGAGGAGGTTTCTCGCACACTGGATGCAGAAGCGGTGCAGTGCGATGGCGACCCCGGCAGGAGAGCACTAGCTGAGCGTTTTCCACCACTTGGCGACTGCCCAACCTCCCGGGACACGGCCCCGCCAACACTGGACTGTGCGCTCTGTGTCAACCGGGCAAGCGGTTCCCAGGGACCGGACCTTCCCAAGGTCAACTTTCGACCTATTGCGGACGTCAGGTTCCGCCCCTCTGGCGTTCACACGGCTCGACCCCCAAACTTCCGAGGACAGTTTGGGAGTGGCGGTGATGACGACCAAGGCCCATTGGGAAGACGTCTATCAGACCAAGGCGGTGGACGGGGTAAGCTGGTATCGCCCCCATTTGGAGGTTTCGCTGACGCTCATCGAACGCGCGACACCGGACACCGGCAGCGCGGTGATCGACGTTGGTGGCGGGGAAGCGACCTTAGTCGATGACCTTGTTGGGCGCGGCTACAGCGACCTGACGGTCCTCGATATCTCCAAGGCGGCGATTGAGGTGGCCAAGGGCCGACTGGGCCCTGCTGGCGCCTCGGTGCATTGGATCACCGGCGACATCACGGCCGTGGAGTTAGAAGCTGCTCGCTATGACGTCTGGCACGACCGAGCGGTGTTCCACTTCCTGACGAGCGCAGGTGAAAGAGCCGCATACGTACGTCAGGTCGCCCGCTCAGTCCGGGTTGGGGGTCACGTCATTATCGCCACCTTCGGACTAGATGGGCCCGAGAAGTGCAGCGGATTGGATGTCGTCCGCTATGACGCAGAAAGCCTTCATGGGGAGTTCGGGCCGAAGTACCGTCTGTTGGACAGCGTCGCCGAGTTGCATGAGACGCCTTGGGGCACGCCTCAGCAATTCATGTATTGCTTCTGCCGGATGGAGTGACTGCTGGCAGCCGGATCGTGGGTCTGCAATCCACCCGTTGCAGGCCTTCACGGTGTCCGCTTCCGGGGCCGCGCCTCCCAAGCTCACTCCGTCGTCATCCCCGGAGCTGATCCGTAGATCAGGGACAGGAGGCGGGCTGTGCGGCGGTGACGGCCATGCGAGCGCGACCGTGGGGCGCTCGAACCGGCGCCCGACGGTCTGATCCTTCGGTCGAGCCCGAGGATGACGGGTAAGAAGGGTGGCGCGTAAGGCGGCGCTTTCCGGACCCCGCCTAACGGCCCGCCAGCGCCGGACCCACCTCGCCTGCCCCTGACGGCAGCGGCCCCTCCGGGTCGCGCAGCCAGGCCTCTACGTCGCGGAAGACGGTCTCCGCCTGGAGGTCGCGGTTCAGGATGTGCCAGCCGTCGGGGTAGAAGGCGGTGCGAAGGCCGGGGCGGTCGCCGGCCCGTTGCAGCGCGAGGCGCATCGACGGCCTCGGGACCAGGTTGTCGTGGGCGCCGTACATCAGCAGGGTCGGGGCGCGGACCTCGCCGAGGCCGGCGGACGCCGACTCCATCAGATCGACAAGGCCGTAGAGGACGTCGAAACGGGTGGTCAGCAGGCTGTTGGGATCGCGGCCGGTGCGGAACAGTTCGATCCAGTTGTCAGAGGCGGCGTATTCGCGCACGGCCCAGTCGGGGGGCTCGACGGCGCGGTCGGGAATGGTGCGGGCGGCCAGCCACAGGGCGGCCGAGTTGAGCGGCCCCTGCGCCGACCAGCCCCAGACCGCCGGCGCCAGCAGGATCACCCGGTCGGCCTCGGGCGGCGGGTCCGAGGCGAAGGCGGCGATGGCGACGGAGCCGCCCATGCTTTCGCCGGCCACGGCGATGACGGCGTCGGGGTAACGGGCGCGGGCCAGGGCGACGGCGGTCCGCAGGTCGGCGACCATCCGGTCCTCGCCGGGCCAGACGCCCCGCCCCGGCGCCTGGCCGAAGCCGCGCTGGTCGAAGGCCCAGGTCTCGATGCCGTGCTCGGCCCACCAAGGCCCGGCGAGGTGGAAGGCGGCCCGGCTGTCGTTGATTCCGTGCAGGGCGACGATGACGGCCCAGGGCTGGCCGTCCGGCGTCCAGCGGGCCAGCGGCAGGCGGGCGCCGTCGTCCATGATCAGGGCGTCGGCGGCGAGCTGCGGCCCCTGAAAGTCGGGCGGCGGGGTCAGCGGCGGCTGGACGGCGGGGGTGGCGCAGGCGGCGAGGAGGAGGGTCGCCGCGATCGCGACAAACGTGGTCCCTCTCCCGATGGGAGAGGGCTTGAGCGCCCGGGAGCGCAGCGAGCGGCCTTGCGCGAAAGGGTGAGGGTCGGGCGCCGGCGCTCGGCGAAGCCGTATCCGCGAGCCGAGCAGCGGCTCACGCCGACTGGACCAGACGACCCTCATCCGGCGCTGCGCGCCACCTTCTCCCACCGGGAGAAGGAATGCTGATGCGTGACCTTCATGATCCCAGAATGCCCCGAACCCTCTGGCGAAGATACGGCAGGACCTCGGCCTCGAACCACGGGTTGCGCTTCAGCCAGGCGGTGTTGCGCCACGAAGGGTGCGGCAGGGGCAGGATGGCGGGGGCGTAGTCGCGCCAGGCGCGCACCGTGTCGGTCATGTTGGCCTTGGCGCGGTCGCCCAGCGCCCACGTCTGGGCGTAGCCGCCGACCAGCAGGGTCAGTTCGACCCGCGGCAGTTCGGCCAGCAGCTGCGGCCGCCACAGCTCGGCGCAGCGCCGCGGCGGGGGATGGTCGCCGCCTTTCGGAGCGGTTCCGGGATAGCAGAAGGCCTGGGCGGCGACGCCGAGGCGGCGGTCGGCGTAGAAGGTCTGGTAGTCGACGCCGAGCCATTCGCGCAGGCGGTCGCCGGACGGGTCGGTGAACGGCAGGCCGCTCTCGTGGACGCGGCGGCCGGGGGCCTGGCCGCAGATCAGCAGCCGGGTCTCGGGGAAGACGCGGACCACCGGGCGCGGCGTGTGCGGCAGCTGCCCGAGGCAGGCCCGGCAGGCGCGGATGTCGGCGAGAACCGCGTCCAGTCCGGTGGGATCAGTCCTCATCGCTTTCGGCGGCCGGCGGCCGGGCCGCGAGTGCGGCGGCGGTCTCGGCTTCGGTCGGCAGGCGCAGGCGGATGACGCCCTTGAAGGCGTTCGGGTCGACCGGCTTGCCCTTCTTGGTGATGGTCAGGCGGCCCTGGCGCATCAGGCCGAGGGCGCAGGCGCGGACCTTGGGCAGCATGCGCTGCCACTGTTCCGGCTGGAGTTCCTTGGCCACATCGGCGGGCTCTATGCTCTTGCCACCGACGCCTTTCGGGTCGGCATTGGCCAGTTTTTCGAAGATGGCGGTTTCGATGGGGTCGCTCATCGCGCCTGTATGGTGCATTGCGGGATCAGAAAGAAGGCGGAGTTTTTCGATGGTCGCGAAAGTCACGGTTTCCGAGGGCGAGTTCGCCGGCTGGCAGATGTACGACCTGCACGGCACCTTCGACCAGGTGGTCGGGCCGTTCTACTTCAAGCCGGACCCGGACGGGCGGATGCGCTGCGCCTTCCGGGCCGAGCCCAAGCACATGAACGCCGGGAACCGGATGCACGGCGGCTGCCTGATGACCTTCGCCGACATCGCCCTGTTCCAGACCGCCTACCAGGAGATGGAGGGGGCGTCGGGGGTGACGGTGTCGCTGGATTCCACCTTCATCGACGGAGCCTATGTCGGCGAACTGGTCGAGGCGACCGGCGAGGTGATCCGGGCCGGCAAGAGCCTGATCTTCGTGCGCGGCCAGATCAACGCCGGAGAGCGGGTGCTGATGACCTTCTCCGGCGTGATCCGCAAATTCCAGCCGCGCGGCTGATCAGCCGTCGATGATGTCCTGCAGAATGGCCGCCATCCGGTCGCGCATCGTCTCGCACTGGGCGGGGTCCAGGCCAAAGCCGCCGGTGATCTCGCGGCTGACCGCCATGCCCATGACGAATGCGGCCGCCAGCCGGGCGCGGACCGCGGCGTCGGGCCCGCCGACCCACTCGGCGAAAGGATTGAAGAAGCGCTCGTTCCCCGTGCGCTGGACCAGTTCCATGGCCTTGGTCGAGCCGACAGAGCGCAGCAGGACGAGCAGGCCCTTGAGCTTGCTCTCGCTCTTGCCTTCGTAGATGGCCTCGTGCGCGATGCGCTGGCCGAAGGTGGAGCGGTCGCCTTCCATCAGCTCGGCGCCATTCTCGCAGCTGTCGAGGACGGCGGTGAACAGATCTTCCTTGGAGCCGAAATAGCGGGACACCAGGGCGGCGTCGACGCCGACGTCGCGGGCGATGTCGCGCATGCCGACGTCATCGTAACTCTCGCGCGCGAACCGTTCGCGCGCGGCGTCCAGAATGGCGGCACGGGTCGCCTCGGCATTTCTTGGCCGCGGCGCGACATGACAAAACAACAGGATAGCTCCCGAACAAAGCCCCACCGCGTATATGGCTTTGTCATCGCCCGTTGACAAGCGTCGATGCGATCACCATTAAGTCACCGGGCGTTGACTACCGGCTTCCTCCCCGATCGCCGCAGTCGACTGAGACAGGGATTGCTCCCTCACGGAGACTGGTATTCATGCGCACGGTGAAGATCGTGGCCGCGTCCGCCTTGATGGCGGCCGCGCTCTATGGCTGTTCCTCAAAGAGCGAGGCGCAGGCCCCGCCGGCGCCGTCGGTGACGGTGGCCACGCCGCTGGTGCAGGCGGTGCAGGACTGGGACGAGTTCACGGGCCGTTTCGAGGCGACCCAATCGGTCGAGGTGCGCGCCCGCGTCGGCGGCTACATCTCGGGCGTCCACTTCCGCGACGGCGACTATGTGCGCCGCGGCCAGGTGCTGTTCACCCTTGATCCGCGCCCGGCCCAGGCCGCCCTGGCTGCGGCCCGCGCGCAGCTGGCGCAGGCGCAGGCCCAGCTGGCGCTGGCGCAGAGCGAACTGGCGCGGTCCGAGAGCCTGCTGGAAGCGCAGGCGGTCTCGCAGTCCGAGGTCGACACCCGCCGCGGCGCCCTGCAGACCGCCCAGGCGGCCATCGCGGCCGCCAACGCCAACGTCCGGGCGCGTCAGCTCGACCTCGAATTCACGCGCGTCACCGCCCCGATCTCGGGCCGGGTGTCGGACCGCAGGGTCGATGCGGGCAACCTGGTGGCCGGCGGATCGTCCGCCGCCGACGTCCTGACCACGGTGGTCTCCAGCGCCCCGATCCATTTCGTCTTCGACGGCTCCGAGGCGGTGCTGCTCAAATATCAGCGGCAGGCCCGGCAAGGCGCGGCGCCGATCCAGGTGCGGTTGCAGGATGAGGCGACCTTTACGCGGTCGGGCACGCTCGATTTCACCGACAACGCGGTGGACACGGCCTCGGGCGTGATCCGTCTGCGGGCCCTGATCCCCAACGCCGACGGCTTCCTGAAGCCTGGCATGTTCGGCCAGGCGCGTCTGGCCGGGGCCGGAACCTACAACGCCATGCTGGTGCCTGACGCCGCCATCGCCACCGACCAGGCGCGGCGCATCGTCTATGTGGTGGCCGCCGACGGCTCGGTCGCGCCGAAGCCGGTGCAACTGGGACCGCTGGTCGACGGGCTGCGCGTCATCCGCTCGGGCCTCGCCCCGACCGATCGCGTCATCATCAACGGCGTCGGGCGCATCCAGCAGCCGGGCATGAAGGTCCAGGCCCGCAACGGCCAGATCCGCCCCGTCGCGCGTCCGGCGCAGGCGCCGGTGACCCAGTCCGCCCCAGCCTCGACGGCGACCTTCGCCAACAGCCTCTCCTCGGGCGACTGATCCGGCCATGAACATCTCACGCTTCTTCATCGACCGGCCGATCTTCGCGGCCGTGATATCGGTGTTCATCACCCTGCTGGGCGTGTTCGCCTATCCGCTGCTGCCGCTGTCGCAATATCCGGAGATCGCGCCGCCGACGATCGCGGTGACGGCGGTCTATCCGGGCGCCTCGGCCGAGACCATGGCCGAGACCGTGGCCGCGCCGATCGAACAGGAGGTCAACGGCGTCGAGCGCATGCTCTATCTGTCGTCGTCCTCGACCTCGGACGGGGTGGCGACGATCACCGTCACCTTCGAGCCGGGCACCGATCTCGACGCGGCCCAGGTGCTGGTCCAGAACCGGGTGTCGCTGGCCGAGCCCCGCCTGCCGGAGCCGGTGCGCCAGATCGGCGTGACGGTGAACAAGCAGCAGCAGGACTTCCTGCTGATCGTCGGACTGACCTCGCCCGACCGCAGCCTGGCCAACGACTATATCGGCAACTACGCCAACTCGACCCTGCGCGACCGCTTCCTGCGCCTCGACGGCGTCGGCGCGGTGCAGGTGTTCGGCGGCGGCAACTATTCGATGCGGGTCTGGATCGATCCGAACAAGGCCGCCGCGCGCAATCTGACGGCCCAGGAAATCGTCGGCGCCCTGCGCGGACAGAACACCTCGGCCGCCGCCGGGGCGATCGGCCAGCCGCCCTTCCCGACCAATGCCGCAGCCTTCCAGCTGCCGGTGCAGGTGCAGTCGCGGCTGAGCGACCCGGACGAGTTCGGCGACATCGTCATCAAGACCGATGCGCAAGGGCGGACGACCCGGGTGAGGGATGTCGCCCGCGTCGAGCTGGGCTCGCAGGACTACGGCATCCGCGGCTATTTCGACGGCCAGCCGGGCGTCGCCCTGGCCATCCAGCAGCAGCCCGGCGCCAATGCGCTGGAGACCGCCGATCTGGTCATGGCCGAGATCGAGGCGGCCCGCGCCGACCTGCCCCAGGGCATGGCCATTTCGGTGCCCTACAATCCGACGGAGTTCGTCGCCGAGTCCGTCGAGGCGGTGCAGCACACCGTGTTCGAGGCGATGATCCTGGTGGTGCTGGTGGTCATCGTCTTCCTGCAGACCTGGCGCGCGGCCATCATTCCGATCGTGGCCATTCCCGTATCGCTGGTCGGCACCTTCGCGGTGCTGCTGGCGCTGGGCTATTCGATCAACTCGCTGTCGCTGTTCGGCCTGGTGCTGGCCATCGGCATCGTCGTCGACGACGCCATCGTCGTGGTCGAGAACGTCGAGCGCTACATCCGCATGGGCCTGACGCCCAAGGAGGCGGCCTACCGGTCGATGAGGGAAGTCTCCGGCGCCCTGATCGCCATCGGCCTGGTGCTGGTGGCGGTGTTCGTGCCGACGGCCTTCGTGCCGGGCATTCCCGGCATCTTCTACCAGCAGTTCGCGGTGACCATCGCCTCGGCCTCGGTGATCTCGCTGCTGGTGTCACTGACCCTGTCGCCGGCCATGGCCTCGGTGCTGCTGAAGCCGCACGACCTGAGCCACGGACCGGCGCGCAAGCCGGGCGTGCTGGGCACGGCCGTCTATTACGGCGGCTGGGCCGGGCGCCGGTTCAACGAGGGCTTCGACTGGCTGTCGGACAAGTACGGCCGGCTGACCGCGCGTCTGGTGCGGACGGTGGGCCTGGTGCTGGCCATCTATGTGGCCCTGCTGGCGCTGACCGCCTGGCGGGTCGTGGACACGCCCACCGGCTTCATCCCGGACCAGGACCAGGGCTATCTGATCGGCGTCATCCAATTGCCCGCCGGCGCCTCGCTGGAACGGACCGAGGCGGTGATGACGCAGGCCCGCGACATCATCGAGAAGACCGAGGGCGTGGACGGCACCGTGGCCTTCGCCGGCCTCGACGGCTCGAGCTTCTCGTTCGGATCGAACGCGGCGACGATCTTCGTCCGCCTCGACGAGTTCGACGAGCGCAAGACGAAGGAGCAGGCGGCCGCCGCCCTGGCCGGCGCCATCACCGGGGCCACCTTCGGCATCGAGGACGCCAACATCTTCGTCATCGCCCCGCCGTCGGTGCAGGGCCTCGGCAACGGCAACGGCTTCAAGATGATGGTGCAGGACCGCGGCGGGCAGGGCTATCGCGCCCTCGAAGGCGCCACCTTCGCCATGATGGGCGCGGCCGCGCAGCAGCCCGAACGCGTGCAGCAGGTGTTCTCGCTCTACAACACCGGCTCGCCGCGCGTGTCGGCCGATGTGGACCGTGACCGGGCCCTGATGATGGGCGTCCAGCCCGACGACGTGTTCGACACGCTCGGCATCTATCTGGGCTCGGCCTACATCAACGACTTCAACTTCCTGGGCCGCACCTTCCGGGTCACGGCGCAGGCGGAGCCGGCCTATCGCGACGACGTCGCCGACATCGCCAATCTGAAGACCCGCTCGGCCTCCGGCGCCATGGTGCCGATCGGCTCGGTGGCGACGCTGAGGGACGATTCCGGCCCGGCCCGCGTGGTCCGCTACAACCTGTTCCCGTCCTCGGAGCTGCAGGGACAAGCGGCGCCCGGCGTGTCGTCCGGACAGGCGCTGGACACCATGGAGGAACTGGCCGCGGCCAGCCTGCCGCCCGGCTTCTCCTACGAATGGACCGAACTGGCCCTGCAGGAGAAGATCTCGTCCGGCGGCACCACCCTGGTGTTCCTGATGGCCGTGGTGTTCGTCTTCCTGGTGCTGGCCGCCCAGTACGAGGCCTTCACCCTGCCGCTGGCGATCGTTCTGATCGTGCCGATGTGCGTGCTGGCGGCGATGATCGGCGTCGGCCTGCGGGGACTGGACAACAACATCCTGGTCCAGATCGGGCTGGTGGTGCTGATCGCCCTGGCGGCCAAGAACGCCATCCTGATCGTGGAGTTCGCCAAACAGGCCGAGGAACAGCAGGGGCTGAACCGGTGGGACGCGGCCGTGCAGGCCGCCCGCACCCGGCTGCGTCCGATCCTGATGACCTCCTTCGCCTTCATCTTCGGCGTCGTGCCGCTGATGCTGGCGACCGGACCGGGGGCCGAGATGCGCCAGTCGCTGGGCACCGCCGTCTTCTCCGGCATGCTGGGGGTGACGCTGTTCGGCCTGATCTTCACGCCGGTCTTCTACGTCGCCAGCCGGTGGCTGGCCTCGAAGATGCCGAAGCGGCCCGAAAAGCCGCAGTCCATCCCCACCACCCACGGCCTGCCGCCGCATGACGCCGACCCCGCGCCGGCCACGCCGCGGCTGGGAGACGCCTGATGACGACCCGATCCCCTCTCCGGTTCCTGACCGCAACCGCCGGCGCCAGTCTGTTGCTGGCCTCGTGCGCGGTCGGGCCGAAGGCGCCTGACGCGACCCTTCCCCCCTCCGCGTCGGGCGCCTTCATCGGAGCCGTCACGCCGGCCGTGGCGGCGCAGGCCCCGCGCGACGACTGGTGGCGGCTCTACGAGGATCCGGCGCTCGACGCCCTGGTCCGCCTGGCCCTCGTGGAGAACAACGAGCTGGAGGCGGCAACGGCGAACCTGAGGCGCGTGCGCGCCGCTCTGGGCGAGGCCAGGGTCGGGCGGTTCCCGGCCACGACGACCAGCGCGGCCTTCAACACCGGCCGGCCCTCGGCGGCGACCCTGCCCGCGGGCAGCCTGCCGCCCGGAACCGAAGCGCCCGAGACGGACACTTACGACGCCGGCCTCGACGTCGCCTATGAAATCGACCTGTTCGGCCGGGTGGAATCGACCATCCGCGCCGCCCGGGCCGACGCCGACGCCGCCGCCGCCGCGCTGGACATCATCCGCGTCTCGGTCGCCGCCGAGACCGCCCGCGCCTACGCTGACGCCTGCTCGGCCAATGCGCAGATCGCGGTGGCGGAACGGACCATCGAACTGCAGTCGAACACCGTCGACCTGACCCAGCGCCTTCTCGACGCGGGATCGGGCAACGGGCTGGACACCGCCCGCGCCCGGTCGGCGCTTGAAAGCAGCCGCGCCAGCCTGCCGCCCCTGCGGGCGCAACGGGACGGGGCGCTGTTCCGTCTCGCCACCTTGACCGGCCGCACCCCGGCCGAGGCCAGCGAAGCGGCGCGGGCCTGCCAGCGGCCGCCACAGCTGTCGCAGCCGATCCCGGTCGGCGACGGAGCCGCCCTGCTGGCCCGCCGCCCCGATGTGCGCCGGGCCGAACGCAATCTGGCCGCCGCCGCCGCGCGGGTGAACGTGGCCACGGCGGATCTGTATCCACGCATCAGCCTCGGCGGTTCGCTGGGGGCGACGGCGCTGGAGGCGGACGGTCTGGGCGACAGCGAGAATTTCCGCTTCTCGGTCGGGCCGCTGATCAGCTGGTCCTTCCCCAATGTCTTCGCCGCTCGGGCCCGCATCGAACAGGCCTCGGCCGGGTCGGACGCGGCCCTGGCGACCTTCGACCAGACGGTGCTGGTCGCCCTGCAGGAGACCGAGACGGCGCTGGCGAACTACGCCAACGAATTGGACCGCCGCGCCGCTCTGGAAGCCGCCCGCAACCAGGCCGCCACCGCCGCGCGCCTGTCGCGGCTGCGCTTCGACGCCGGGGCCGACAGCTTCCTGACGGTGCTGGACGCGGAGCGGACCTTGGCCGCCGCCGACGCCCAGCTGGCGGCCTCGGACGCCTTGGTCACGACCTACCAGATCGCCCTGTTCAAGGCGCTGGCGGGCGGCTGGAGCGAGGGCTGATCACCTTCCCTGATCCGCTCATCCCGGCGAAAGCCGGGACCCAGCGCCTTGGGTGATTTCTTCCTCCTGCCGGCCCCGTAGGGCGTCCTGAGGCGCCAGCGTCCAGCTGGACAGAACTGGGTCCCGGCTTTCGCCGGGATGAGCGGGTTTTATCCGAGGGTTGACGCCTGCGCCGCGCTCGGCCACCGTAAGGGCACTCATCAAGACCGGCTGAGGGATAGGCCCTTTGACGCCGGGGCAACCTTCCAGGATCCACCCGATCCTGGAGATGGTGCCAACTCCTGCGGGGCGTCTTCGGAAGCCGCGAGAGATGAGTGGAGCGACGGCCCCACCACGTCCGGGGTCCGGCCGATTCCACGGGTCTGTCACCGCACGAATTGGTTCGCCCCATCGGTCTCGCTGAGCGAGAACGGAGCGGACCGTGGCGTCCCAGCAGTGGCCCATCGACGAAGCGCCCGGACGCGATGTCCGCGCCGTCGTCCCCGAGGATTTCCGGCTCGAGTCCGGCGAGCGGCTGGCCGCCGGCGAGGTGGCCGGACGGCTGCACGGCCCGGATGCGGGTCCGCTGGTGGTCGTCGCCGGCGGCATATCGAGCGGCCGGTTCGCGGCGCGCTGGTGGTCCTGGGCGGTGCGGCCCGGCGGCCCGGTCGACCTGAACCGGTTCCGGGTTCTCGCCTTCGACCTGGTCCCCGGGCAGGGCGAGCCGGGCGTCACCATCACCACGACCGACCAGGCCCGGCTTCTGGCCCTGCTGCTCGACGGGCTGGATGAGCCGCGCGTCGAGGCCTTGGTCGGCGCCTCCTACGGCGGCTGCGTGGGCCTGGCCTTCGCCGCCGCCTTCCCGCAACGCATCGGAGAGCTGGTGGTCGTTTCGGCGGCCCACCGCACCCATCCCGCCGCGACCGCCTGGCGCGGCGTCCAGCGCCGGCTGCTGGCCTTCGCCCGGCACTGCGGCCGCGAGGCCGAGGGCGTGGCGCTGGCCCGGGAGCTGGCGATGGCGACCTATCGCACCCCCGACGAGTTCGCGCTGCGCTTCGCCTCGACTCCGCCCGAAGAGGCCGGCGCCCCCTACCCCGTCTGCGAGTATCTGATCGCGCGGGGCGCCGCCTATGCGCAGGTCACCTCGGCCGCCCGGTGGATCGCCCTGTCCGACTCGCTGGACCGGCACGCGGTGGCGCCGGAGGCGGTGCTCTGCCCGCTGACCGTCGTGGGCTTCACCTCCGACCGGCTGGTGCCGATCGAGGACAGCCGCGAACTGGCCGCCCGCGCGCCGAACCTGCGACGCCTGGTCGAAGCGCCGTCGATCTTCGGTCACGACGCCTTCCTGAAGGAACGCGAGCTGGTCGGGCGCGTGCTGCACGACGCCCTCAGCCCCCTCCACACCCTCCCCCAAGACGCCAGAAGCGAGATCGCCGCATGACCTGTTCCTCCGACGTCCACCCCTGTACGACCGCCGCCCGTCACGGCGTCAACGGCGACCCGGCCCACGGCGCGGTGATGCCCCCGCTCTATCTGTCATCGAACTTCAGCTTCGACGGGCTCGAGGGGAAGCGGCGCTACGACTACACCCGTTCGGGCAACCCGACCCGCGACGTGCTGGCCGAGGCGCTGGCGAAACTCGAGGGCGGCTGCGGGGCGGTGGTGACCGCGACGGGCATGGCGGCGGTCGATCTGGCCCTGTGCTCGCTGGAGCCGGGCGATCTGCTGATCGCGCCGCACGACCTGTACGGCGGCACCCACCGGCTGCTGTGCGCGCGGGCCAGGCGGGGGCATTTCGAGGTCCTCTTCGTCGACCAGAACGACCGCGCCGCCCTGGACGCCGCCTTTGCGCGCGGACCGAAACTGATCCTGATCGAGACGCCCTCGAACCCGCTGATGCGGGTGGTCGACGTCGCCGATATCTGCGCCCGCGCCCGCGCCGTGGGGTGCAAGGCGGCGGTGGACAACACCTTTCTGTCGCCCGCGCTGCAGCAGCCGATCGCGTTGGGCGCCGATCTGGTGATCCATTCGACCACCAAATATATCAACGGCCATTCCGACGTGGTCGGCGGCTGCGTGGTGGCCAGGGCCCCCGCCGACCTGGAGCAGCTGAGCTGGTGGGCCAACTGCCTGGGTGTCACCGGCTCGCCGTTCGACGCCTGGCTGACCCTGCGAGGGGTGCGCACCCTGTTCGCCCGCATCGAGCGGCAGCAGGCGACGGCGGGGCGGATCGCCGAATGGCTGGCGGCTCATCCGGCGGTGAAGGCGGTGCATTATCCGGGGCTGAAGAGCCACCCGGACCATGCCGTGGCGGCGCGTCAGCAGCGGGGCTTCGGGGCCATGCTCAGCTTCGAACTGGCCGACATCGCGGCGGTGCGGACACTGGTCGACGGGCTCAACGTCTTCACCCTGGCGGAGTCTCTGGGCGGGGTGGAGAGCCTGATCGCCCATCCGGCCCTGATGACCCACGCCGCGATGACGCCGGAGGCGCGGGCGACGGCCGGGATCACCGACGGCCTGCTGCGGCTGTCGATCGGGCTGGAGCATCCCGAGGATCTGCTGGCCGACCTGTCGGCGGCGCTGGCGGCCGTGCCCGTCCCGCGCGCCGTCGAAGCCGCCTGAGGGGAAGCCGTCATGACCGCCCTCTCCCTCCCCGTTTCCCATCCGGCCGCCGACGGCGTCTCCTCCCCCGTCGTCGACGAACCGGTGGCCCTGCTGCAGCTCGACATGGCCGACCCCGCCGCGGCCGCCTCCGCCGTCTACCGCGAGGTGCGGCGCGGACGGCGGGTGGTCGCCGTCGCCTGCGGCGGGGCCGAGGCGCCCGACCGACTCGCCCGCGCCCTCGACGCGATCGGGGTGGACGCGACCCTGCCCGCCGTGGGCGAGGGGTTGCTGGGCGGCGGCGTCGCCATCGTCCTCGGGGCCCAGACGGCGCCGGCGCGGCCGAAACAGCATCCCGCCCGCCCGTTGCGCGTGGCCCTCGCCGGCTGTGGCGTGGTCGGCGGCGGAGTCGCCGCGCGGCTGCTGGCCGATCCCAGGTTCGAGCTGGTCGGGGTGCTGGTGCGCGATCCGGGCAGGGCGCGCGACGTCGCTGTGCCGGCTGCTCTGCTGCTGTCCGATCCGGGCGCCCTGCTGGCGCGCGAGCCGGATGTGGTGGTCGAGGCGATCTCTGACGCCTCGACCGGCCTGGCCCTGATCCGGGCGGCGCTGTCGCGCGGCGTCGACGTGGTCAGCGCCAACAAGCAGGCGGTCGGCGCCGATCTCGCGGCCCTGACCGCGCTGGCGGCGGCGTCAGGCGCGCGGCTGCTCTACTCCGCCAGCGTCGGGGGCGGCGCGCCGCTGATCGAGACGGTGCGCCGCGCGCGGGCGCATGGACCGGTGGTTTCGATCGAGGCGGTGCTGAACGGGACGTGCAACTTCATCCTCAACCGGCTGGCGGCCGGGGCGGCCTTCGACGCGGCGCTGGACGCCGCCCGCGCGGCCGGCTTCGCAGAAGAGGACCCGTCGGCCGACCTGACCGGCCTGGACGCGGCGGCCAAACTGGCCATCCTGGCGTACGAGGCGGCGGACCGGCGGCTGCCGGTCGGAGCCATCCCGCGCCAGACCCTGTCGGCCGACACGGTCCTGCCCGCCGGGCGGGTCCGGCAGATCGCCCGGCTGGACGTCGGCCGGGGCGAGGCCGCGGTGGCGTTCGAGGCGGTCGAGGACGACCCGCTGTTCGCCGACCTCGCCGAGGAGGGCAATGCGCTGCGGGCGACCACGGCCGACCGGCGGACGTTCACGGCGCGGGGACGCGGCGCCGGCCGGGCGCCGACCGTCGAGAGCGCCTGGGCCGATCTGAACGACCTTCTGAGGGACTAGGCCCTGCAATGAAAGAAGCCTTGGAGTTGGGGTCGGCGGGCGGGGCGCGAACTCCCGAAAGCGAAGCGCTGCACCGTTCCCATGCTGGCCCCACCTGTCGGCCTCGATCAACCGCTGGCGCCGGAGTGCTTTACACCGACGGGCCAGCGCCACCGCGCGGTGGCGCTGGCCCAGACACTCAAGCTCTTCGAGACGAGTGATTCCTTTGAGCCGGAAAGCCATCTTGCTCCCTGAGGTCACATCCCCTACGCGTTCGCTCAATTCCGATCTCTGGGTGACCTTATGCGATTCCTTGTCACCGGCAGCGCCGGCTTCATCGGCTTCCATCTGTGCCGCAGACTCCTCGACGACGGCCACCAAGTGGTGGGAATCGACAATTTCTCCGACTACTACGATGTTGCACTCAAGCATGCGCGCAATGCTGTTCTTGAGACGCATCACAACGGCTTTAATGTCGAGCGTCTCAATCTGGAGGATCAGGCCGACCTGAACCGGGCGTGGGAGAGGGCGGCGCCGGATGTCGTCATTCACCTGGCCGCCCAAGCAGGTGTCCGGTACAGCATCAACCACCCGGAAGCCTATGTGTCGTCCAACTTGATCGGCACTTTCAATGTCCTGGAAGCCGCCCGGCGGTTCCAGCCCAAGCACCTTCTCGCAGCCTCGACCAGTTCCGCCTATGGAGCAAACAGCGAGATGCCGTTTCGCGAGGCGGACAAGGCCGTCCACCCGCTGACTCTCTACGCTGCCACCAAGAGCGCCACTGAGTTGATGGGGCACAGCTACAGCCACCTGTTCGGCGTGCCGACCACCTTCTTCCGCTTCTTCACAGTTTACGGTCCTTGGGGCCGCCCCGATATGGCGTTGTTCAAGTTCACCAAGGCGATCTTGGCGGATGAGGCTATCGAGGTGTACGGCCAAGGAGAGATGTCGCGAGATTTCACTTTCGTCGACGACTTGATCGAGGGAGTGGTCCGACTTACGGCCTCGGTCCCGGGCTCAGATCCGGTCATCGGGGATACCCTGTCCCCGGTCGCTCCATTCCGGCTGGTCAATGTGGGGGGCGGTGCGCCTAACAATCTGATGGACTATATTGCGGAACTGGAAAAGGCGTTGGGCCGCAAGGCGAAGAAGCATTTCCTCCCAATGCAGGATGGCGACGTTCGTGCAACCTTTGCCTCATCGGACCTGCTCCAGCGACTGACCGGCTACAAGCCTTCGACACCGATTTCTTCCGGGGTTCCTGCCTTTGTGGCGTGGTACAGGGAACATTACGGCGTCTGACGAAGGCCGGGACCTGATGATCAGGCTCCGACCGAAAGGGGGAGATCGGGGTCTCTCCATGCTGGCCAAAGCAACCCTAAGCCGCTAATCCCCCCGCTGAAGTTGACGGAGGGGCGAACCCGCATGCGCGTGGCGATGATCGGAACCGGCTATGTGGGCCTGGTCTCAGGGGCCTGTTTCGCCGACTTCGGCCACCACGTGACCTGCGTCGACAAGGATCCGTCCAAGATCGAGCGGCTGGAGCGGGGCGAAATCCCGATCTTCGAACCCGGTCTCGACGACCTGGTCGCCGCCAATGTGCGCGACGGGCGGCTGTCCTTCGCCCTGGACGGCGCCGAGGCCATCCGCTCGGCCGACGCGGTGTTCA
>NZ_DASPLR010000033.1:0-39053 GCF_035627475.1 Brevundimonas sp.
AAATTGGTGCCGAGCGAGGACGGATCGACGGCGAAGCCGTGGTTCTGGCTCGTGATCACGACCTTGCCGGATTCGAGGTCCTTCACCGGATGGTTCGCGCCGTGGTGGCCGAATTTCATCTTCATCGTCTTCGCGCCGGAAGCGAGCCCCGGCCCGCATGACATCGGATACCTGTTCGACCGCTTCGCGGCCATGATGGCAGATGCCAAAAAGAACTGACATCAAGAGCATCCTCCTGATCGGGGCGGGGCCGATCGTGATCGGACAGGCGGCGGAGTTCGATTACTCGGGCGCGCAGGCCTGCAAGGCGCTGCGTGCCGAGGGCTACCGGGTGATCCTGGTGAACTCGAACCCGGCGACGATCATGACCGACCCGGAGGTGGCCGACGCGACCTATATCGAGCCGATCACACCGGAGTTCGTCGAGCGCATCATCGCGAAGGAGCGGCCGGACGCCCTCTTGCCGACCATGGGCGGGCAGACCGCGCTGAACACGGCCCTGGCGCTGGATGCGAGCGGCGCGCTGAAGAAGTGGGGCGTCGAGATGATCGGGGCCCGCGCCGACGTCATCGACAAGGCCGAGGACCGCCAGAAATTCCGCGACGCCATGGACAAGCTGGGCCTCGAGAGCCCGCGGTCCAAGGCCATCCACCACATCGACGAGGCCGACGACGCGCTGGAGTTCGTCGGCCTGCCGGCGATCATCCGGCCGAGCTTCACCCTCGCCGGCACCGGCGGCGGGATCGCCTACAATGTCGAGGAATTCAAGGAGATCGTCGAGCGCGGTCTCGACCTGTCGCCGACCACCGAGGTGCTGATCGAGGAGTCGGTGCTGGGCTGGAAGGAGTACGAGATGGAGGTCGTCCGCGACAAGGCGGACAACTGCATCATCATTTGCTCCATCGAGAATATCGACCCGATGGGGGTGCACACCGGCGACTCCATCACCGTCGCCCCCGCCCTGACGCTGACCGACAAGGAATATCAGCGCATGCGGACCGGCTCGATCAACGTGCTGCGCGAGATCGGCGTCGAGACCGGCGGATCGAACGTGCAGTGGGCGATCAATCCCGCCGACGGCCGCATGGTCGTGATCGAGATGAACCCGCGCGTGTCGCGGTCCTCTGCGCTGGCGTCGAAGGCCACCGGCTTCCCGATCGCCAAGGTCGCGGCCCGGCTGGCGGTCGGCTACACCCTGGACGAGCTGCAGAACGACATCACCCAGGTGACGCCGGCCTCGTTCGAGCCGAGCATCGACTACGTCGTCACCAAGATCCCGCGCTTCGCGTTCGAGAAATACCCCGGCGCCGAGGCGACCCTGTCGACCTCGATGAAGTCGGTGGGCGAGGTCATGGCTATCGGCCGGACCTTCCAGGAGTCGATGCAGAAGGCCCTGCGCGGGCTGGAGACCGGTCTGACCGGCTTCAACGAGATCGAGATCGACGGCGTGCTGGAGGTCGACGACGAGGCGTCCGTGCGCGCGGCCGTCGTCCGGGCGCTGGGCGAGCCTACGCCGGATCGCATCCGGGTGATCGCCCAAGCCTTCCGGCATGGTCTGTCAGTCGAGGAGGTGAACGCCGCCTGCTCGTACGAGCCGTGGTTCCTTCGCCAGATCGCCGACATCGTGCGCACTGAAGGCCACGTCGTCGTGCAGGGCCTGCCGACCACCGCCGCCGACTTCCGCAAGCTGAAGGCCAAGGGCTTCTCGGACGCGCGTCTTGGTCAGCTGACCGGCCAGAGCGAAGCCGCCGTCCGCAAGGCGCGCCGCGCCCTCGACGTCCGCCCCGTGTTCAAGCGGATCGACACCTGCGCCGCCGAGTTCGCCTCGGCCACCGCCTATATGTATTCGACCTATGAGATGGGGGCCCTGGGCCAGGTTCCGGCGTGCGAATCCGATCCGGGCGACCGCAGGAAGGCGATCATCCTCGGCGGCGGGCCGAACCGGATCGGGCAAGGCATCGAGTTCGATTACTGCTGCTGCCACGCGGCCTTCGCCTTCGATGACATCGGCGTCGAGTCGATCATGGTCAACTGCAACCCCGAGACGGTCTCGACCGACTACGACACCTCGGACCGGCTGTATTTCGAGCCGCTGACCGCCGAGGACGTGCTGGAGCTGATCGAGGTCGAACGCTCGAAGGGCCATCTGATCGGGGTGGTGGTCCAGTTCGGCGGCCAGACGCCGCTGAAGCTGGCCCATGCGCTGCAGGAGGACGGGGTGCCGATCCTGGGCACTAGCGTCGATTCCATCGACCTGGCCGAGGACCGCGAGCGGTTCCAGCACATGCTGCAGGACATCGGCCTGATGCAGCCGCCGAACGGTCTGGCCCGCAGCGCCGCGGAGGCCGCGCAGAAAGCTGAAGAGGTCGGCTATCCCGTTGTGCTGCGTCCCTCCTACGTGCTGGGCGGCCGTGGCATGATGATCGTCCACGACCGCGAGCAGCTGGACCGCTACGTCCACGAGGCCATGCGCGTGTCGGGCGACGATCCGGTGCTGATCGACCACTATCTGAACCGGGCCACAGAGGTCGACGTCGACGCGCTGTGCGACGACGAGACCGTGTTCGTCGCCGGCGTTCTGGAGCACATCGAGGAGGCCGGAGTGCACTCGGGCGACAGCGCCTGTTCGATGCCGCCCTACTCGCTGTCGGCCGAAACGGTCGCCGAGCTGAAACGCCAGACCGAGGCCATGGCCCGGGCGCTGAAGGTGCGCGGCCTGATGAACGTGCAGTTCGCCATCGAGGAGCCGCACTCCGCCGAGCCGCGCATCTTCGTGCTCGAGGTCAATCCGCGCGCCAGCCGCACCGCCCCCTTCGTGGCCAAGACCATCGGCCAGCCGATCGCTTCGATCGCGGCCAAGGTGATGGCCGGCGTGCCGCTGAAATCCTTCGGCCTGACCGACAAGCCCTATGACCATATCGCGGTCAAGGAAGCCGTCTTCCCGTTCGCCCGCTTCGCGGGCGTCGATACGGTGCTGGGCCCCGAGATGCGCTCGACCGGCGAAGTCATGGGCCTGGACTGGAAGCGCGACGGCGAGACCGGCATGGCCCCCGCCTTCGCCCGCGCCTTCGCCAAGAGCCAGATCGGCGGTGGAACGATCCTGCCGGTGGCCGGCTGCGCCTTCGTCTCGGTCAAGGAGGGCGACAAGCCCTTCATCGTCGACGCGGTGAAGACGTTGATCGCCGAGGGCTTCTCGGTCATCGCCACCGCCGGGACCCATGCCTATCTGACGGGTCAGGGCCTTGAGGTCGGGCTGGTCAGGAAGGTGCTGGAAGGCCGTCCGCACATCGTCGATGCGATGAAGAACGGTGAGGTCCAGCTGGTCATCAATACGACCGAGGGCAAGCAGTCCCTGCAGGACAGCTTCAGCCTCCGACGGACGGCCCTGATGATGAAGATCCCCTACTACACCACCACTGCGGGGGCGCTGGCGGCGTCGCAGGCCATCGGCGCCATAAAGGCCGGCGACCTGGATGTGCGGCCGATCCAGGACTATGCGCACGGCTGACCGGCTGGTGGCTATTTCGATCCGTCCGGCGGGCGGGGATGCGGAACAGTCAGGCTGATGCGCCGGTGTCCTGGATCCCCGCAGTCGGATCCTGCTCGGCCACCGCGTCCCGCCCCTCCACGATCCGCGCCGCCGCGAGATCGGCGGTGACGTTGCCGATGGTGCGGAAGATATCGGGGATCACCTCGACCGCCAGCAGCAGGGGCAGGACCTGGATCGGCACGCCCATGGCCAGGCAGATGGGTGCGATGGAGACGAAGAAGCTGACCTGCCCGGGCAGGCCGACCGAGCCGATGGAGATGGCGATGGCGGTCAGTCCGCCGGCGATCCAGGCGGCAGGTCCGAGATCGACCCCGTGCAGATGGGCGACGTAGAAGACCACGGCGAGGTTGGCGACCGGGCTGGTGATGCGGAACACCGCCACCGCCAGCGGCAGGACCAGACCCGCCGTCGCGGTGGAGACGCCGAGGGCGGTGCGGGCCTGCTCGACCATGGCGGGCAGGCTGGCGAGGGACGACTGGGTCGAGAAGGCGACCACCTGGGCCGGGATGATCCCCTGGGCGAACCGGGCGAGGCCGATACGCCCCCAGGGCACGGCGACGGCGTAGATCAGGACGATGAGGCCGACCTGGGCCAGCACCACCATGGCGACGTAGTGGCCCAGGGTCCCGAGGGCGCCGAGGCCGGCGTTCAGTCCCACGCCCATCGACAGGGCGAAGACCCCGACCGGGGCGACCAGCAGCACCCAGTGGACAATGGTGATCATGGTTTCGGACACCGCCTCGAAGAACTCCACCAGCGGGGCGCGGCGGCTGGGCCCCAGCCGGGTGACGGCGAAACCGAACGCAATGGCGAAGACCACGATGCCCAGGATGGCGTCGTCGGCGGCGGCCTTGACCGGATTGGCGGGCGCGAGGTTGGCGAGGAAGGTCGCCATGCCGCCCCCGGCCGCGCTCTCAAGCACCACCGAGGCGTCGGGCGCGCCGGCCAGCAGGACGGCGGCGCCCGCCGGATCGATCGGCCACAGCAGATGCAGGGTCTCGGAGGCGAAGATGGCGTAGACGGTCGAGCCCAGCAGCAGGATGGCGAAGACCATCAGCGCCTTCAGCGCCAGCCGCCCGGTCGCCGCCGCGTCGGCGATCGAGGCGATGCCGGTCACCAGCAGGCTGAAGACCAACGGGATGATGGTCATCTTCAGGGCGTTGAGCCAAAGGGTTCCGACCGCGCCGATGAGGTCGGCGGTCCCCGCCCCCCCTGGCAGGCCCCAGGCCTGGGCCGCGGCCCCCGCGAAAAGGCCGGCCAGCAGGGCGACGAGCACCCACAGGCTGAGGGACATCAGGGCGGAACGGAGTCGGGAGGCGGCCATCGGGCGAAGCTAGGCGCCGCCGGGGCGTTTTACCATCCGTCGCGTGCCTCGCCGTGAACGATCCTTAACTCGACCGGCCCGCGGCGGTGTCGCAAGCTGTGCCGCTGGACATGGCGGGAGGGGCGGATGCAACGGATGCGCACGGGCGTGGGCTTCTACGCCCTGGTCTTCGTCGCCGGCTTCCTCACCTTCGCCCTGCACGAGGGCGGCCACTGGCTGGCGGCCGTGACGCTGGGGCACGAGGGGTATTTCAGCCTCAACCAGGCCGGCGCCCGGGATGCCGTTGGCGCCACCGACATGCTGATCATCACCGCGGCAGGCCCGACGCTGACCATAGCGCAGGGGCTGGTCGCCCTGGCGCTGGTGCAGGCGCGGCGCAGCGCGGCGGCTTGGGTGTTTCTGTTCTGGGCCGCATTCATGCGCTTCATGGCCACGGTGATCAGCTTTTGGAACCCGAACGACGAGGCACGGATCAGCCAGCATTTCGGGCTCGGCACATGGGCCCTGCCCGTGGCTGTGACGCTCGGACTGTCTGTGCTGCTGGTGGTCGGCAGTCGCCGGCTGGGGCTGGGGTGGAAGACGCTGGCGCTGTCGTGGGTAGTCGCCTCGGCGGCGATCACGGCCGTCGTCTTCAGCGGGTTGTGAGGGCGTCCACGACGGCGGCCACCTGCTCGGCGGCCCCTGCGAGGGCGGCGTCGGCGAGCGAGCCCAAGGCGACGACGGCCAACTCCGGTCGCGCACACGTCTGGCCCTGCCGCCGGTAGGCCGGGTCGTAGTGGTGGACGATCAGTTCGGAAGCCAGGACCTCGATCTCCCCGGCTGCGGCAAGGGCCCGCCACCCCGCGACCATTTCCTTGCTCAGATGGCGCGGCAGGCGGGTCAGGGCGGTGTCGAGAGCGGCGGGGTCGGCGGCGATCTCCGCATAGTCGCGGACGGTGCGCGCGGCGCGGACCTCGACCGGTGATTCCAGCCGGACGACGGGCGCGGCGGACATGGCGGCCCAGAGCGAGGGCGGAATGACCCGGGCGCCGATCTTCGAGCTCTCGGCCTCGACCAGCACCGGGCGGGCGGGGTCGAGGCGGGACAGGGCGTCATGCAGCCGGGTCTCGAAGGCCTTCTGCGACGGCTGGCCGCCCGGCATGGCCCCGAACAGGGAGCCGCGATGGGCGGCGAGGGCCTCAAGGTCCAGGGTCTGGACACCGCGTGGCGACAGGGCGCCGAGCAGGGCCGTCTTGCCGGCGCCGGTCGGGCCGTCCAGCAGGATCAGCCGGTGCTCGAGGGGCGCGTCGTAGAGGCCCGCCTTCACCTGACGCCGCCAGGTCTGGTAGCCGCCCTCCAGCACGGTAACAGGCCAGCCGACCTGGTCCATGACGGTGACCATGGCCCCCGAGCGCTGGCCGCCGCGCCAGCAGTAGACCAGCGGCCGGAAGGAGCCGTCGCGGTCGCCCAGGGCGCCTTGGAGGTGGTCGGCGATGTTTCGCGCCACGAGGGCCGCGCCGTGGCGGCGGGCGAGGAATTTCGACCGCTGGACGTATTCGGTTCCGACCGCGGCGCGCTGGGCGTCGTCCAGCACGGGAAGGTTGATCGCGCCGGGGATATGGTCGAGGGCGAATTCGGCCGGGCTGCGCACGTCGATGATGGCGTCGAAACCGTCCCGGGCGGCGGGCGACAGGTCGGCGGCGCGGCGGATCATGAGACGACGCGAACCCTGGGCGGGCCGTCGACGACGCGGCCGACGGGGACGGCGGAGACGCCCTCTACCCGGGCGAGGGCCACAAGCGCGTCGGCCTCGGCCCCGGCCACGGCGATCAGCAGGCCGCCGGAGGTCTGCGGGTCGGTGAGCAGGTCGCGGCGCCAGTCTTCAAGGCCGGCCGGCAGGTCGACCTCAGCGCCGTAGCTGGCCCAGTTGCGGGTCGAGGCGCCGGTGCGGACGCCGGCCTCCAGCAGTTCGACCACATCCGGGAGGGTCGGCGGGCGGGCGGTGATCTCGACCATGGCCCCGGCCCCGCGGGCCATCTCCAGCGCGTGCCCCAGCAGGCCGAAGCCGGTGACGTCGGTGACCGCGTGGACCCCGGCGCGGCCGGCCAGCCTGGCGCCAAGGGTGTTCAGCCGGGTCGTCGTGTCGAGGAGGGTCCGGTATCCGTCCTTGCCGAGGCGATCCTGCTTGAGGGCGGCGCTGAGCACGCCGACGCCGAGCGGCTTGGTCAGCAGCAGGACGTCGCCCGGCCGCGCGCCCCGGTTGGTCAGGACCTGGTCGGGATGGACGAGGCCGAGGGCGACGAGGCCGTAGATCGGCTCGACGCTGTCGATCGAATGGCCGCCCGCGACGGGGACGCCCGCGGCGGCGCAGGCGGCGGCCCCGCCCTGCAGGATGCGGCCGATGGTGTTGGTCGACAGGACGTTGACCGGCATGCCGACGATGGCGAGGGCGAAGATCGGCGTCCCGCCCATGGCGTAGACGTCGCTGAGGGCGTTGGTAGCGGCGATCTGGCCGAAGTCGAAGGGGTCGTCGACCACCGGCATGAAGAAGTCGGTGGTGGCCACCAGCGCCTGCTGGTCGTTGAGACGCCAGACGGCGGCGTCGTCCGAGGTCTCCGTCCCGACCAGCAAATTGGCGAAAGGCTCCGCCTGGGGCATGCCCCTGAGGATGTCCTGCAGCACCGCAGGCGCGATCTTGCAGCCGCAGCCGCCGCCGTGGGCGAGTGACGTCAGGCGGGGTTCGGTTGCGGCGGGCTCGGGGGCGGTCATGGCTCAGGTCTGGGCGAAACTGCTCGTGAACTCAACAGGCCGAGGCGCATGCTAGCGTGGCGCCATGCGCCCGACCCTGCCGATCACTCTCGCCGTCGCCCTTCTGACCGTCCCCGCCGCCGCCCAGGAGGCCCGGCCCCGCACCTGGGCCAACCCAATCGACGTCGATTACAAGTACAATTTCGAGCAGACGCACCGGGGGATCAGCTACCGCACCGGGGCCGACCCGGTCATCGTCTTGCACCGCGACCGCTACTTCCTGTTCCAAACCTTGGCCGACGGCTACTGGACGAGCGAAAACCTGCTCGACTGGACCTATGTGCAGCCGGACAAATGGCCGTTCGAGTCGAACGTGGCGCCGGCGGCGGTCTCGGACGGCGAGAGGCTGTATCTGATGCAGTCGGCGTTCGAGCCGCGGCCCCTGCTGGTCAGCGAGCATCCCGAAACGGGGCGTTGGGAGTGGCACACGCGGGTGCTGCCGCCCGTGCCGGGCGCGGTCAGCCGCAACGAGGAAGGCGCCCACGGCGACGCCGGACTGCCTGAGGGCAAGCTGCCTCCGGGGCCATGGGACCCGGACCTGTTCATCGACGACGACGGGAAATGGTATCTCTACTGGGGATCGTCGAACGTCTATCCGATCTACGGGGCGGAGATCGATCCGACGCCGCCGGTGCGCTTCGTCGGCGAGCCGGTGGCGCTGCACGTGCTGCATCCGGACGAGCACGGCTGGGAGCGGTTCGGGCAGGATCATTCGGGGACGCTGCCCGACGGCACGGCCATCAAGCCCTATATGGAAGGGGCGTGGATGACGAAGCACGGCGGGCGGTACTATCTGCAGTACGGCGCGCCCGGCACGGAATACAACGCCTACGCCAACGGGACCTGGGTGGCGTCCAGCCCGCTCGGGCCGTTCGAATACGCGCCCTACAACCCCGTGAGCTACAAGCCCGGCGGCTTCGTCGAGGGGGCCGGCCACGGCTCGACCTTCCAGGACCGGTACGGCAACTGGTGGAACACCGGCACGCCGTGGATCGGGCACAACTGGACCTTCGAACGGCGTATCGCGATGTTTCCGGGCGGCTTCACGCCCGACGGTCAGATGCATTTCTCCAGCCGGTTCGGCGACTATCCGCAGCGCATGCCGACGGGGAAGGTGGACGACCCGGACAGCCTGTTCACCGGCTGGTTCCCGCTGTCCTACAAGGCGGAGGCCGTGGCCTCGTCGACCGAGGGGGAGTTCACCGCCGACCGGGCCACGGACGAAAACCCGCGCACCTTCTGGGTGGCCGGGGCCAACCGGGCGGGCGAGACGCTGACGCTCGACCTCGGTGGGCTGAAGCGGGTCCATGCCGTCCAGGTCAACTACGCCGACTACCGGTCAGGCATCTATGCCGAGCGGCCGGACATCCGCACCCGGTTCCGCATCCTGTGGTCGAGAGACGGCAGCGATTGGCGGGTGTTCGCCGACCTGTCCGATTCGGAACGGGATCGGCCCAACGCCTATGTCGAGGGCGAGCGGCCCGTGGACGCGCGCTATATCCGCTATGAGCACGGCGAGGTCGCCGCGGCGCATCTGGCCATCTCGGACCTTCGCGTGTTCGGGACCGCCGACGGCGTGCCGCCCGAACGGCCGACGGAAGTCCGGGTGGAGCGCGGCCGCGACCAGAGGAACGCCACCGTCCACATCGCGCCGGTGTCCGGGGCGCTGGGCTACAACCTCCGCTGGGGCACGGCCCCTGACAGGCTGTTCCTGACCTACCAGGTCTATGGCGACGACCTGCGCGAGATGGGAGACCGGCTGGAGGTGCGGGCCCTGAACACCGGCGTCGACTACTGGTTCGCGGTGGAGGCCTTCGCGGCCAACGGCGTGTCGCCACTGAGCCGCGTTGTGCGGGTTCCGGCACGCGACTGAATTCCTCTGGACCGACGCGGTGTCAACATCGCTAACTGCGCCGGGCAAGCGGAGCCACGGCCATGATCACCGTCCATCATCTGAACGACTCCCGTTCCCAGCGGGTGCTATGGCTGCTGGAAGAGCTGGGGGCCGCCTATGAGGTGAAGCGGTACCAGCGTGACCCGCAGACGATGCTCGCGCCACCGGAACTGAAGGCGATCCATCCCCTGGGCAAATCGCCGGTCCTCGATGACGGCGAGGTGCGTGTGGCCGAGACCGGAGCGATCGTCGAATACCTGCTGGACACGCACGGCGGCTCGGCCCTGCGGCCGGCGCGGGCCACTGCGGAGGGCCGACGGTTCACCTACTGGCTGCACTATGCCGAGGGCTCGGCGATGACGCCGCTGCTGCTCAAGCTGATCTTCAGCCAGGTTCCGAAGCGGGTTCCGCTGCTGATCCGGCCCGTGGCCAACGGCATCAGCCGCGGCATGAACGCGCGGATGATCGACCCGCAGATCGCGGCCCATACCGCGTACTGGGAGGCCGAACTGGCGCGATCGGAGTGGTTCGCGGGCGACGTCTTCTCGGCCGCCGACATCATGATGAGCTTCCCGGTGGAGGCGGCCGGGAGCCGCTTCGGCTACGGCTCCGACAAGCCGCGGCTGAAGGCCTTCCTGGAACGGATCCATGCCCGCCCGGCCTATCAGAGGGCGCTGGAGCGGGGCGGGCCGTACAGCTACGCCTGACCCGGTCGGCGCCGGGGACACACTCGTACGAAACGGGTCCAGTGTCCGGAACCGGACAGCAACTCCGGCAGGGGCGAAACGTTAACGGGCCATGCGCCTGAGAACCATTCAAGTCATCGCCGCCCTGGCCGCCGCCGTGGCGTTCGTACTCGCCTTCATGGCGGCGGGAATCCTGCTCCTGTCCAGCCTGTTCATGGCCGCCGGCCTCGGCGCCATAGGCTGGCTGGCCTGGAGCCTCGTACGGCAGGTCCGCGACCGTTCCCGGGACCGGACCGCATCGGGCTCCGTCTGAGGGGGCCTTGAACCCGGACGCTGGGCGCCCTACCCTCTTGGGCCGGTCGCGTGCGCCCAGCGACCTCTGTGCCGAGTAAGTTCGTCAGTCGGGCTAGCCAAGAAACTCACGACATATGGAAAAAGTGCCGATGACGGCCGAGGGCTACCGTGCCCTCGACGATCAGTTGAAGCAATTGAAGTCGGTCGAGAGGCCGAGCGTCATCGCGGCCATTTCGGAGGCGCGCGAACACGGCGACCTGTCCGAAAATGCCGAGTATCACGCCGCCAAGGAGCGCCAGGGCTGGATCGAAGGCCAGATCGCCGAGATCGAGGACAAGATCAGCCGCGCCCAGGTCATCGATGTGTCGAAACTGAGCGGCAACCAGGTGAAATTCGGGGCCACGGTCACGGTGGTCGACGAGGACACCGAAGAAGAGGGCCGCTACCAGATCGTCGGCGAGCACGAGGCCGACGTGAAGGCCGGCAAGATCTCCGTCACCTCGCCGATCGCGCGTTCGATGATCTCCAAGGAGGTCGGCGACGTGGTCGAGGTCAACACGCCCGGCGGCGTCAAGGCCTACGAAATTCTCAAGGTCGAGTGGAAATAGTCCGATGACCGACGCCACCGGAACGCGCCCGCCTCTGGTGTCGCACGTTTCGGTGGGCGTCACGGACGTGTCCCGGGCGGGCGTCTTCTATGACGCCGTTCTCGCGCCCCTGGGGGCCCGCCGGATCATGGAGCACAGCGCCGGCATCGGCTATGGCCGTCGCTTCCCCGAGTTCTGGGCCACCCTGCCACATGACGGACGGCCGGCCGTCACGGGTAACGGAACCCACGTGTGCTTCAATGCGCCCGACGCCGCGACGGTCCAGGCGTTCCATGCGGCCGGATTGGCCGCCGGCGGGTCCGATGACGGCGCGCCCGGCCAGCGGCCCGAGTATGCGCCCGGCTATTACGCCGCCTTCCTGCGCGACCCGGACGGCAACAAGGTCGAGGCCCTGTGCTGGATCGCGCGCACCGACCCGGCGTGACCGCTCCGCTGTCCATCCTGGTTGTCTCGGACGGGCGCGCCGGCATCGAGAACCAGGCGCTGGGCCTGGCCGAGGCGGTGCAGCGGCTTGCCACAGCCGATATCGCGGTCAGGCGCATCCGCTGGCGCAAGGCCTTCGACAAGCTGCCCTCGGCGCTGAAGGCGCCGTGGATGCTGGACCCTGCGTCCGACACCGTATTCCCGGGACCCGGCGAAGTCTGGCCCGACCTGTGGATCGCCACCGGGCGGGCCACCCTGCCGTTGTCCGCCGCCGTGCGACGCCGCTCGGGCGGCCGGACCTTCGTGGTCCAGACCCAGGATCCGCGCTGGAAGATGGACGCCTACGACCTCGTGGTGGCCCCGGCGCACGACGGCACGGCCGGGGCGAACGTGCTGTCGATCACCGGCTCGCCCCATCGGGTGACGGCGGCGCGGCTGGCCGAGGGCGCAGCAGACTTCGGGGCGGCCCTGTCCCCCCTGCCCCGCCCCCGCGTGGCCGTGCTCGTGGGCGGCCGGTCGGCGGCGTTCGACCTGACCGAAGGACACGCCGCGGAATTAGCCGACCGGATCGCGGACGCCATCGCCGTGGCCGGAGGTTCGCTGATGCTGACCTTCTCCCGCCGCACGCCCGAAGCGGCGAAACTGGTGATGAGGGCGCGGCTCACGAACCTGCCGGGCATGATCTGGGACGGAAGCGGGCCGAATCCCTACTTCGCCTTCCTGCATTTCGCCGACCATGTGCTTGTCACCGAGGACAGCGCGAACATGGCCGCCGAGGCGGCCTCGACCGGCAAGCCGGTGCATGTGCTGCCGATGATCCCGCTCAAGACCGGCGGCAAGTTCGCCCGCCTGCACGAGGATCTGCGCGATCGCGGCGCGGCCCGGCCGTTCGACGGAACGCTGCGATCCTGGAGCTACGAACCGCTGAACGAGACCGAACGGGCGGCGCGCGTGGTGCTGGAACGAATGGCGGCGCGCTAGTCGCCCCCGCCTCCGTCTCCGCCGCCGCCGTCTGAGGCGCCATCATCGGCGGCCCGGCCATGGCCGTCGTTCGCACCGGAGCCTTCGCCGTCTGAACGTCGGTCGCGGCGTTTGCCGCCCGCGTCCATGGCGATGCCAAGCGCCAGGCCGATGCCGATGCCGGCGCCGATCCCGATGGCCAGTTGATCCATGGCGATGCCGATGGCGGCCCCGATGGCCACGCCCAGAGCGATGCCGATGCCGAGATGGCTGCGTCCTTCCACGGGATTCCTCCTGCCGCGGCTGTGAATGGATTGAACCTAGCATCGCGCGAGACGGAATCAGCGCCTAAATAGAGGCCATGAGCACCTCGAGCCCCGCCCCCCGGCAGATCCGCGTCGCCATCATCGGATCCGGCCCCGCCGGCTGGACCGCCGCCATCTACGCCGCCCGGGCCCTGCTGAGCCCCGTCGTCATCGCCGGTCTGCAGCCCGGCGGCCAGCTGACCATCACCACCGACGTCGAGAACTATCCCGGCTTCAAGGACGTCATCCAGGGACCCTGGCTGATGGAGCAGATGCGCGCCCAGGCCGAGCACGTCGGGACCGAGGTGATCGAGGACATCGTGGTCAAGGCCGACCTGTCGCAGCGGCCGTTCCGGCTGACGCTCGACAGCGGGACGGAGCTGCTGGCCGAGACGGTGATCATCTCGACCGGGGCCCAGGCCAAGTGGCTGGGGCTGGAGAGCGAGGCGAAATACCAGGGCTTCGGCGTCTCGGCGTGCGCCACCTGCGACGGCTTCTTCTATCGCGGCAAGGACGTGATCGTGGTCGGCGGCGGCAACACCGCCGTCGAGGAGGCGTTGTTCCTGACCAATTTCGCCTCGAAGGTGACGGTCGTGCACCGCCGCGACGAGTTCCGCGCCGAGCGCATCCTGCAAGACCGGCTGTTCGCCAACCCCAAGGTCGAGGTCGTCTGGGATAACGCCATCGATGAGATTCTTGGTGAGACCAATGACTTCGGCGGCGTCAACGTCACCGGCGCGCGGGTGAAGAACGTCAAGACCGGGGAGACGCGCGAGATCAGGGCCGACGGGGTGTTTATCGCCATCGGCCACGCGCCTTCGTCCGAACTGTTCGCCGGCCAGCTGGAGACCAAGCAGGGCGGCTATCTGGTGGTCAAGCCGGGCACGGCCGCGACGGCCATCGAGGGCGTGTGGGCCGCGGGCGACGTGACCGACGACATCTACCGACAGGCGGTCACGGCGGCGGGCATGGGCTGTATGGCCGCGCTGGAGGCGGTGCGCTTCCTCGCCGAGGAGGACCATGCCCGCGCCCACCATCCGATTTCGCACAAGGAAGCCGAGAAGATCGGCGTCTGGTAGGCCTCAGCCGAACAGCTGCAGTTCCGGCGGAGCGTACAGCACCGGCGCGCCAGACCGGCGGCGCAGGGCGTAGTCGACCGCCTTCTGCACCGCATATTCGTCAGTCGGCTTGGACAGCACGCCGATCGTACCCGCGACGCCGTTGCGCACCATGCCGGGGTTGGCGGTCATGAACAGCACCGAAACGCCGAGGTCCTGACCCAACTCCCGGCCCAGGGCCACGCCGGTCGGCCCGTCGGACAGGTGAATGTCCACGAGAGCCAGGTCGACATCCGTCTCCCGCGCGACCTCGCGCGCCGAGCGCGCGTCGGCCACCGTCGCCACCACGTCATGCCCCAGGTCTTCGAGGACGAAGCGCAGTTCCATGGCCACGAGGGCCTCGTCTTCAATGATCAGGATACGCGCGGTCATGGCAGACTGTCAGTGGTGGCCTTGTGTAGGTCGCCCGACATACGGGCTCGTTGGGGGAGCGTGCGGGGGTCCGGGAGGTTCCGTCATGCGACGTTTTGAGCTGCGCGACGGCGGGACAGGGCCGTGGCGGGCAGGTCGGCGACGACTTGCAAGCCCTGCGGCACCCATCTCCGTTCCAGTCGGCCGCCCAACTGGCCTTCGACTGACAGGGTGGCCAGCGAGGTCCCGAAGCCGGTCTGGACGGGAACGCCTTCCACCCTTGGTCCGCCGGTCTCCGTCCAGGTCAGGACGAAGCGATCATCCATGCGGCGCGTCTCGAGAGTGACCCTGCCTCCCTCGACCGAAAGCGCTCCGTACTTGGCGGCGTTGGTGGCGAGTTCATGGAACAGCAGGGCGACAGAGGTCGCGGCCTGGTCGTCGAAGGTCGCGTCGTCTCCTGTGACCATCACCCGGGGCGTCCCGCTCAACTCACTGTAGGCCTTGAAGAGGTCCGTCAGAAAGGCGTGCAGCGTCATCGTCCCGACCGTGGGGCGGGAGCTTTCGGTGTGCGGCCGGACGAACTCGTGAGCGCGGGCCAAGGCGTTGATACGGGTGCGCACCGCGGTGGCGAAGGCCTTGGCCTCCGGATGCTGGCGGGCCGACAAGGCGATCAGGGCCGAAACCACGGCGAAGATGTTCTTGATCCGGTGACTGAGCTCCTGACTGAGCAGTTCCTTGGCCTGATCCGAACGCTTCAGGTCGTCGATGTCCGTGCAGGTTCCGAACCAGCGGGTGATCTCCCCCGCCTCGTTGCGGATCGGGCGGGCCCGGCCGAGGGTCCAGCGATAGACCCCGTCGTGACGGCGCAGGCGATACTCGATCTCGTAGGGCTCGCCCGTGTCGAGGCACCGGCGCCAGAGGGCGAACGCCCGATCCTGGTCCTCAGGGTGGAACATGCCGTTCCAGCCCTCGCCGTCGGTCGAGCCCTCGGGCACCCCGGTGAACTCGTACCAGCGGGCGTTATAATAGTCGTGGAAGCCGTCGGGGCGGGTCGACCACACCATCTGGGGCATGGAGTCCGCGATGGCGCGGAACTTGGCCTCGCTCTCGGCCAGGGCCTGAACGGTCAGGGCCAGTTGACGCTCGACGGTCGAGTCGCCGTTCGGATCGATTTGGGTCACGGAGCCTCAGTCACGGCGCGGCGTCGCACTCGGGGACAGCATCAATGCGCGAAGGTCCGGAAGCGTTGCAACGGGCCAGCGTCAGGACGCAGGGCGGCCCACTTCCTCGACTTCCATGACCGTGACGCCGGCAGGCGGGGCCGCGGGAGCGGGCCTGGCGGGAGCCTCGAACGCGGCGAGGCGCTGGTTGATCGCTGCGATGTCTTCTGCAGTCGCCTGACGCCGCCCGCCGAGGGACAGGACCCCGACTGTGCGCGTCTGGCCGTCGACGACGACGGTGCGGGTGGCGACTTCGCCATTGGCGGCGGCGTCGGTCAAGGCGGCCTCCGCCTCGGCCGCGGAGGCGATCTGGAGGCGCGGCCGGGCGAAGCGCGCTTCGTCGATGCGCGGCTCGCGGCCGGAATAGGCCTGACGGAAGGCGGCCGGTTCGCCATAGACGCCCTTCCAGCGGTAGAAGATGTGCGCCCCGATCTGGGTGAGCTTGTTCAGGGTCGGGGCCCACCACGGGTGGACGTAATTGGCGTGGTAGTGGGTGGCCGTGCCCACCTTGACGGCGACATGCCCCCCCAGCGCCCGCTCGGCGACGCGGGCGGCGCGGGCCCAGGCCCAGGCGACCGGGGCCTGGCCGAGAGAGCCATCGCAGGTGAAGCTGAACTGGCAGCCGGTGACCCGCTCGGCCCCCTCGAACACCACGCCGCAGACGGAGTTGGCGTAGTTCGGATCGCGAACGCGGTTGAGGACGACCTGGGCCACGGCCTCCTGCCCCTCGGTCGGCTCCAGCGCCGCCTCGTAGTAGATCGCCTGGGTCAGGCAGCGGACGGCACGGCGCCGGTCTTCGGCGGTGGCGGGCTTGAAGGCGAACGGCTGGGCCGGGCGGAGCATTCCCGAAACGGGCATGGCGGCGTTCAGCTTCTGGGCCTCCAGACCAGAGGCCCCCAAGTCCAGGGACGGCTTGCCGCCGAGCGAAATATTCTCCCAGCCCGGGGTGAGGCCGTAGAGGGCGGGCTGGCGTCCGTTCGGGTCGTTGCGGATGGCGATGGCGAGCTGCGAGGGCGTCATGCGCGCCGTGATCGCGGCCAGACCCTTGTCGGTCAGATCGCCGTGGGTCAGCCGGCGCACGGACTCGGCGCGGCGGTCAATCTCGGGGCGGACCGTCGAGCTGGCGGCCATGGCCACGCCGATGGCGGCCAGGGCGGCGGGCGCGGCGGCGGCGAGCCGGCGCGTCCTCTTCAGCATCGATGTCCAGTCAATCCTGGCCAAATCCAGCTCCTGTTCCGGCGGCGAGGCCGGACGCCGTCCGATAGTCTCCAAGCGAGGCGGTTTTCAGGCCGAAAACCGACGCTCGGTCAAGCCTCAACGTCCTCCGAGAGTCGAGCGCAGCATCCAGGCGAATTTCTCGTGGGCCGCCAGGCGCTGCGTCATCAGGTCGGCCGAGGCCTCGTCGCCCGCCTCGTCGGCGGCGGCGAAGGCCTTGCGCGCGGTGGCGATCAGGGTCTCGTGATCCTGCATCAGTTCCTTGAGCATGTCCGTCGCCGCCTTCTCGGGATCGCCATCCTTGATCGAGGTCAGGTTGCCGAAGCCCGAGAAACTCTGCGGGGCCAGCACCCCGAGGGCGCGTATCCGCTCGGCGATCTCGTCCAGCGCTCCCCAGATGTCGCGGTACTGCTGTTCCAGAAGATTGTGGAAGCTGAAGAATTCCGGCCCACGCACATTCCAGTGATAGCCGTGGGTCTTCAGATAGACCGCAAAACTGTCGGCGAGAACCTTGGTCAGCTCCTGCGCGACGTCGGTGCGCTCCGTCTTCGTCAGGCCGGTGTCGATGGTCGCGGTCATGCAGGCTCCTGGTGTTGTCGGTGGTTCTGGAGTTAGGCACGCCGGCCGGTTGCACAAGTTCGGGCCGGAGGTGTTCTCAAACGCGACGCTTGCAGGAACGCAAAGCGCGCCAATACGTTGCGGCAAGTCGCGTGCGCGCGAGCGGGGGCTGATTTGAGCGCGGTCGGGGTGCTTCGGCGGATTATGGATATCGACGCCGGCGTCACGCGGCTGGCGCGGGTGCGGCCGCGTCCATGGTGGATGTCGGTGCTGATCGGCGCCGCCGCGGCGACGGCCGCCCTGCTGATCCGGGCAAGCCTGTCCAGCTTCTATGGCGATATCACCGGCTTCATGATCCTTCTGCCAGCCGTGATCGTGGCCTCCCTCGCCGGGGGCCGGATAGCGGGGGCCACGGCGGTGGGAGCCTGCCTGTTCGGCGGCTGGGGTCTGGTCGCCATCATGGAGGGTCCGAATGCCGTCGGCGTCGGCGTCCACAACCGGCTGGGCGTGATCGCCACCACCAATTTCATCATCGTCGGACTGTTCACGACCGTCGTCGCCGCTTCCCTGAGAAAGGTTCTCGGGCGGCTGGACGCCTCGATCGACGCCCTGCGCCTGTCGGCCGACCGGATCAGCGAAAGCGAGCACCGACTGCAGCTGATCAGCGAGCGGGCGCCAATCATGCTCTGGATGAGCGACGAGGCGGGGCGCTGCGTGCATCTCAACGAGGCGCTCCGGCAGTTCTGGGGACTGCCAGAGCCGGCGGGCGTCGTCGACTTCGCTGACTTCCTCCACGAGGACGACCGGGCAAGAGTCACGGCCGTCACCCTCGACGCCGTGGAGCGGGTGGCGCCCTTCGAGGTCGAGGCCCGCTTCAGGCGCGCCGACGGCGCATGGCGTATTCTGCGCACGGAGGCTCGCCCCCGCATCGATCAGGAGGGGCGATTCCGCGGCATGATCGGCGTCAACATCGACGTCACCGACGCGCGGGCCGCCGAGACCTCCCTGCGCGAACGAGAGTCGCAGTTGCAGGCTATGGTCGATCAGGCATCGGCCGGCATCGCGCGCGTCGCACTCGACGGAACCATCCTCAGCGCCAATGCACGCTACGCCGAGATTCTCGGCATCCACCCGGACGATGTCGTCGGTCTGAGCACCGAGGCGGTGAGCCACCCGGACGATGTGGAGCCCACGCGCCGCGCCCTCGAACAGGCGCTCCGGGAGGGCGGCGCGCAGTTGGAGAAGCGCTACCTTCGGCCAGACGGCTCGACGGTCTGGGTCGTCATCAGCCTCCGGGCCCTGACCGGGCCCGACGGCAGGGTTGGAGGCTTCATCGCGGTCGTGGTCGACATCTCGGGGGCGAAAGCGGCCGAGTCAGCGCTGCGCGAGAGCGAGGCGCGTTTCCGGCTGATGGCCGACACAGCCCCCTCTCCGGTGTGGATGACCAACGCCGACGGAGAGGTCGAATTCGTCAACGCCGCCTTGGTGAAGTTCTACGGAGGATCCGCTGACGACATCCTCGGTCACGTCTGGCGCGAGGCGATCCATCCCGACGATGTGGCGGCGGTGAATGCTGTTCAGGCCCGCCATCGTCCAAAGCTGAGGCCCTACGGGTTCGAGGCGCGGTTCCGCCGGGTCGATGGGGCCTGGCGATGGATGCGCATCGCCGTCAACCCGCGCTTCGACCCGGACGGATCCTTCATGGGGTACGTCGGCATGTCATTCGACGTCACCGATACGCGCGAGGCCATCGATCTGATCGCGCGCCAGGAGCGGCGCCAGTCCTTCCTCCTCTCCCTCTCCGACTCCCTGCGCGACCTGACCTCGCCGGATGAGATCATGAGCGAGGTGGAACGCGCGCTCGGGGCGGAGTTGCGGGTCCAGCGCGTCGGGTATGGCGAAGTCGACCAGGAGCGGCAAACCGTCTCGATGAGCCGCGACTGGACCGCCGATGTGGTCAGCGCGCATGGCGAATTCTCACTCGACGACTTCGGCGCCGACCTGATTTCGGACCTGGCCGCCGGACACGCCGTTCGCATCCCCGACGTGCGCAAGGATCCCCGGACGCGGGAGGCCCGAAAACTGTTCGACCGCCTGCAGACCCGCTCCCTCATGCGCGTGCCGCTGCTCCGGGTCGGGCGGCTGCGAGCCTTCCTCTATGTGCATGACTCCAGGGTCAGGGAGTGGACGGACGACGAATTGGAGCTGCTCCAGGAAGTCGCCGCGCGCACCTGGACCGAGATCGAACGCACCCGGGCCGAGGCCGAGGTCCGCGAAAGCGAGGAGCGGTTCCGGGCCATTGCCGACACCGCGCCGGTGCTGATCTGGGTGACGCAGCAGGACCGTACACGCGCCTTCGTCAACCAGGCCTATGTCGCCTACCATGGCGGCTCCTACGAGGAGGCGCGCCTGCTGGACTGGCGCGCCATCATCCATCCGGATGACCAGGCGCGGGTTCTCGAGGAGTCGCTCGCCGGCGAATCCACTGGCCAGCCGTTCTCGATGGAAGCGCGCTACCGGCGGCACGATGGCGAGTACCGTTGGCTGAAATCGTTTTCCCGGCCCCGCTTCGGCGCCAGCGGCGAGATCATCGGCTTCGTCGGCGTGGCGTTCGACGTCACGGACATCCGGGAGGCGCAGGCGCGCCTGCAGGAGTCCGAGACCCGCTTCCGGACCGTCGCGGACAGCGCGCCGGCCCTGATCTGGATGAGCGACGACGCGGGCCGGATGGTCTTCGCCAACCGGCGCTACAAGACCTTCTTCGGGGTCGAGTCAGAGAACGCGATCGACGAGGGCTGGCGGCGTCTGGCCGAGCCGGCGGACCTGGAAGACTTCGTGGCCAACTTCCGGCGGGCGCTGGCCGGCCGGGACCGGTTCGAGGCGCTGGCGCGGGTGAATCATCCGATGCTGGGCACACGATGGCTGCGCTGCGAGGGCGTGCCGCGCTTCGACGGCGCCGGACAGTTCCAGGGCTATGTCGGGGCCAACATCGACGTGACCGAGGCGAAGCGCGCCGAGGACGATCTGAAGCGCATCAACGAACTGCTGGAGGAACGCGTTGGTGAGGCGCTGGCCGAGAAGGCCAAGGCGGAGGCCGACCTGATGCACGCGCAGCGCATGGAGGCGGTCGGACGACTGACCGGCGGGGTGGCCCACGACTTCAACAACCTGCTCACCGTCGTGATCGGCGCCCTCGACATGATGCTGAGGTCGCCGGACAACGCCGCCCGTCAGAAGAAGCTGGGCGAGGCGGCGCTGTCGGCGGCACGGCGCGGCGAGCGGCTCACCCACCAGTTGCTGGCGTTCTCGCGACGCCAGGCGCTGCGGCCCGAGCCGACCGACCTGAACGGGCTGATCCGGGAGAGCGAGCCGCTGCTGAGGCGGGCCTTGGGCGAAGCGATCGAGTTCAGGCTGAAGCTGCGGCGCGGCGGCGCCCGGGTGAGCGTCGACCCTGCCCAGTTCGAGGCCGCCCTGCTGAACCTGGTGGTCAATGCCCGCGACGCCCTGGGAGATCGCGGCAGGGTGACGGTCCAGACCATGAACTGCCCGGTCAGCCCCGGCGAGATCGCCGAATTGCCCGCTGGCGAATACGTCTGCGTCGCGGTGTCGGACAATGGATCCGGAATGTCGCCCGAGGTCATGGAACGGGTCTTCGAGCCGTTCTTCACCACCAAGCCGGTCGGCAAGGGCACAGGGCTGGGGCTGAGTCAGGTGTACGGCTTCGCGCGGCAGAGCGGCGGCGGCGTAAGGGTGATCTCGACCGTGGGCCGCGGCACCGAGGTGCGCCTGTATCTGCCGCCCCTGACCTCGGCGGAGACGGTCGAGTCGGCTGGGCCGGGAGTCGAGATCGCCCCGATGACGGCCGGGCGCCGGCTCCTTCTGGTCGAGGACGATCCGGGGGTGGCCGCGGTCGCCCAGGAACTGCTGGAGGGGCTGGGCCTGGAAGTCCGCGCAGCAGAAAGCGGGCCGCAGGCCCTCGAACTGCTCAAGGAAGACCGGTTCGACATCATGCTGACCGATGTGGTCATGCCCGGCGGCATGACCGGCATCGAACTGGCCCGCGAATGCGCCCGAACCTGGCCGACGATGCGGATCGTGCTGACATCCGGCTATGCGGGCGACGACGTCGACGCGGCCCTGTCGGACGCGCCGTGGCCCTTCGTCCGCAAACCCTATTCAGGGCAGCAGCTGGCGGCGGTGTTGGGGGATCTTCCCGCGGTGACTCCCGGCTGATCCCGGGAACCGATCAGCGGAAGGTCAGCGCTGACGCGCCTTGCGCGCGGCGTAACGCGCATCGCGGGCCGCCTTCTGCTCTTCCTTGGAGAGCTGCTTGCGCTCCTTGCGGGCGGCGCGCTTCTCGGCCTCGATCGCCTGCTGGGCTTCCTGGCTGGCGGCGAGCCTGGCGGCTTCAGCCTCCGCCTTCTGGCGACGGATCTCGGCCTTTTCCAGTTCGCGCTGCTGGCGCAGGGCCTCTTTCTCGGCCGCGCGCTTCTCCTGCAGCTTCTCGAACTCAGGGTCCGGAGCGGCGGGCTTGGGCTTGAAGCGGGCGAGCAGGGCCTTCTTGGCTTCCTGCTGGGCGGTGAGACGGTCGGTGAAGCCGGTTTGTTTCAGATCTCTCATGCGAGCGGTCGTCGATGTCCTTGATTATTTGTCGGATGCGCAAACGGCGCGGGCGAGCGGCGCTCAGCCAACGCCGGGTGGGCTAACCCTATATGGGGCCGGAAATCAAGGTTGCGAGGCGGAGATGGCGCTCCGCCCCCCCAATCAGGCCGGCGCCTGTGTCAGTTCGGTTTCTCGGCCTGACCGACCGCCGCGCCGGCTGCGCCGCCCACCGCCGCGCCGACGGGGCCAGCGACCACGGCGCCTGCGATCGCTCCGGTGGCGGCCTTCTGTTCGATGGTATGGCCGCAGCCGGCGATGCCGATGACGGCGACGGCCGACGCGAGGACCAGGGCGGTTCTTTTCATGGGGGGCTCCTGTGCTGTCCAGCCAGAACGCGGCCACGGCCAAGGTGTTCCGGAACGCGGGGCGCAAGAACTCGTTGCCGCAGGCAGGGGCTCGAAGACAATACATTGAGCGCGGCTTAATCGTCGACGACCCGGTGGAGAGCTGGCCACGGTGGAGGGAACGTCATCCTATACAGTACATGGCCATGTAACTTGCGTCATTGCGGGAGATTTCCAGTCTGTTAACTGACCGATACCGGCATGACGCTGGCCTATGCTGCCACATCGCCAAATCTTGCGAATCAACCACAATGCCGCCATAAACGGCTGGCTTAAGGCGCGTCCCGATGATCGGCCGGTTCGCCGACCGTCGATCTACCGCAGCCGGGCCGCGACCGCAGCGTCGCCCCCGCCGCGAGACTACCCGGGGGCGGCGCTGCGCCCTGCTGAACAGGATTGAGCCTTTGCCGCATCCCTCGCATTCGCGTGCGACCTCCCCTGTCGACCGCAAGGCCATAATCCGGCCCGGCGCGGCGGCGGCGACGTTCGGCGCGATGGTTGGGCTGGCGATCGGCTGCGCCTATCTGGGCGGGGCCGTGGCGAAGGCGACCACCGTGCGGGCCCAGGCGGTGCGGATCGAGAGTGCGACTGCTGCGGGCTTCACGGAAGAGGCACTCGCCGCCGCCGCGGGCGGACTGGATGAAAGCGCACTGGCCATCGCCCGGCGCCACGACCCCTACACCGTCGCCGGCTCCGCCCAGCGCGACCGGCAGGCGGAGCTGCTGACGGCCCGGCTGGAGCAGTTGAGGGGTCAGCCGTCCGGGAACGGTCTGCGCCAGGTCAGCCTGACCGGAAACCAGGCGGCCCAGCCGTTCCGCCTCGGCGGCGCGCTGGACGCCTCTCGCGATCTCGAATGCCTGACCCAGGCGGTCTATTATGAGGCCCGCGGCGAGGGCCGGGACGGCATGAAGGCCGTCGCCCAGGTGGTCCTGAACCGCGTTCGCCACCCGGCCTTCCCCAAGAGCGTGTGCAGCGTGGTGTTCCAGGGGGCCGGGCGCCGGACCGGCTGCCAGTTCAGCTTCACCTGCGACGGATCGATGCGGGGACGGGTCAACCGCGCCGCATGGAATCGCGCGAGGGACATCGCCTCCAGCGCCCTGTCCGGCGGCGTCTACGCCCGCGTCGGCAACGCCACCCATTTCCACACCACCGGCGTCTCGCCGCAGTGGCGCAACTCTCTGGTCCGCGTCAGCCAGGTCGGCGATCACCTGTTCTATCGTTTTGGCGGCCGGTCCGGCTCCGGCGCCGCCTTTTCCTACGCGGCCCGCCCCTCGACCGACGCCGACGCTCCTCGTCTGATCCAGGCCAGCCTCGACCCGACCAGCACGGTCCGCGACGCGGGAGCTATCGCCTACAACCTGCTTCTGGCCCAGGAGGGTCGTGAAGCGCCCGCCCCCGCCGAACGCGCTTCCGCTCAGGCGCCGACGCCCGCTCCGACGGTGCAGGTCGCGGCGCCCGCGGCCGAGTCTCCGGCCCCCGTCGCCGCCACGCCGACGGCCTGAGGGCTGGCGTCAGCTCAGGCGTCGCGATCGCCCTTCGAGGAGCGGTGCGCATCGTCGTGACTGTGCTTCAGATCACGTTCGCCGCCGCCGCCTGACACCTTGCTGTTGCGCGGATTGGTCGGACCGCCCTCGCGGGGATCCTCGAACGTCGGCGGCTCGCGGTCGGCGTTCTGATGGCTGGAGCCGGGGCCGCCCCAGCGCTTGCTGTCGGCCGGTTCGGGCGTGTGCTGGTTGTTGGCCATGATCAGCGGTCCTGCACCTTCCACTGGGTGGTCAGGTTCTGTTTCAGATTTCCGAACCGGCCCTGGGTTTCGAGATTGACGTCGGCGTCGCCGGGTTGGCCGGACTGCGCGCCGGTGGACAGGTCGCGACGGTCGGCGCTCATGGCGTCCTGCACCGGTTGCGCGCCCTTGTCGGCGAAGCTGCGCTGCTCCCTGGGAACCTTGGGTCGATGGGTCATGGAAATCTCCTTCCTGCCCGATCAAACCCTTCGCGGGGGCGGCCTGTTCCGTAGCGGCGTTCGCCTGGACCTCAGGCGACGTCGAGGCCGATGTCGAGCGCGGCCGCCGAATGGGTCAGCGCTCCGACCGAGATCACGTCCACGCCAGTTTCCGATATGGCCCGCACGGTCTCGAGGCTGACGCCGCCGGACGCTTCCAGCACAGGGCGGCCGAACGGCGAACCGCTCGCTCGCGCCACCGCCTCGCGCAGCATCTCCAGACTGAAGTTGTCCAGCATGATGACGTCCGGCCGTTCGGCCAGCGCCTCGTCCAGCTGGGCCAGGCCATCGACCTCGACCTCGATCTTGACCAGGTGGCCGGCGGTCGCCCGCGCCCGCCGGATCGCCTCGCCCACCCCTCCGCAGAGGGCCACATGGTTGTCCTTGATCAGGATGGCGTCATCCAGGCCGAAGCGGTGATTGACCCCGCCGCCGCAGGCGACCGCATGCTTCTCCAGCGCGCGCAGACCCGGGGTGGTCTTGCGCGTATCGGCGATGCGCGCGTCGGTGCCGGCGACCGCCTCCACATAGGTGCGGGTCAGGGTGGCGATCCCGCACAGCCGGCCGAGCAGATTCAGCGCCGTCCGTTCAGCGGCGAGGAAGGCGCGGGCGTCGGCCTCCGCCTCTACCAGCACCGCGCCGGCCGCGAAGGCGTCGCCGTCGGCCAGCCGCGCGACGACGGTGGCGCCGGGGTCCATCGCCAGCAGGGCGAGGCGCACGCAGTCGACGCCGGCCAGCACGCCCGGCCTGCGGGCGGCGAACACGGCGTGCATGCGCGAGCCCGCCGGAATGCAGGCCTGGGCCGTGATGTCGCCGGCGCGGCCGAGATCCTCGGCCAGGGCCATGCGCACGACCGGCTCGATCAGCAGGTCGGGAAGTCGACGGCTCATGCGCTCTCCGCTCATTCGGCCATGACCGGAGTCCGGGCTGGCTTCCCGGCCCGCAGGCGGGTGTGGCGGGCGTTGGCGGCGGGCGCGGGGAAGTCGGAGCGGTAGTGGCCGCCCCGGCTCTCGCGGCGCGCCAGGGCGGCCTCGGCGATCAGCCGTGCCGCGATCAGCGGCGGCGCGCCCGGGCTTCGGACGTCCAGCCGATCCATCACCCCGAGGGCGCGGGTCAGGCCGGCGGCCTCGCGGACCACCCCGACGTCGTCGCTCATGGTCCGGCGCAGGGTTGCGAGGTCTGTCGGCGAGAGGTCTGTTGACGGGGCCCCGGCGTGGGTCGCACCGGCGCCGGTCCGCGCCTCGGCGGCGGCCCGGCCCGTACGGCGGCCAAAGGCGGCGGCCTCGAGCAGGGAGTTCGAGGCCAACCGGTTGGCGCCGTGCACGCCGGTGGCGGCGCACTCCCCGACCGCGAACAGGCCCTCCATTGTGGTGCGGCCGTCCGGCCCGGCGGCGATCCCGCCCATGTGATAGTGGGCCGCCGCGGCGATCGGAATCGGGGCCTCACGGGGATCCAGGCCAGCCCGCATGCAGGCAGCGAACACGGCGGGGAACTCGTGCGGGAACATCGCCCCGACGGCGGTGCGGGCGTCAAGATAGGCGCCCCGGCCCTCGGCCCGCGCCGCATGCACCGCCCGGGCCACGATGTCGCGGGGCTGCAGATCGGCGCCGGCGGCGTCGCCGAGCAGGAAGCGACCTTCCCCGTCGATCAGCCGTGCGCCCTCGCCGCGCAGCGCTTCGGTGACGAGCGGCATCGGGTCGAGGCCGACGTCCATGGCCGTCGGATGAAACTGCATGAACTCTGGATCGAGGATCTCCGCCCCTGCCCGCCAGGCCAAGGCCATGCCCTCGCCGAGCAGCGAGGCCGGCGTGGTCGTCTGCGCGTACAGGCCCCCGGCGCCGCCGGTCGCCAGCACCACCGCGGGCGCCAGCACCTCGACCAGCCTTCCGCCGCGCTCGATCAAGGCTCCGCGGACCCTGCCCGCGTCGTCCTGGACCAGGCCCCGCAGGCGGCCGTCCTCCCAGACCTCGATGTGCGGGGCCGCCCGCGTGGCCGCGACCAGGGCCGACAATATGGCCCGGCCCGCACCGTCGCCACCGACGCGCGCCACCCGCGCCCTGGAGTGGGCGGCCTCGAGGCTGACGGCGAAGCCGCCGGCCACGTCGCGGTCGAACGGCGCTCCCAGCCCCGCCAGCCATTCCACCGTCGCACGGCCGTCCAGGGTCAGCAGCCGCGCCGCGTCAGCCTCGACCAGACCCGCCCCCGCCGCTTCCGTATCGGCCGCGTGGAGGGCCGGGGCGTCCGTTTCGGAAAGGGCCGCCGCCACGCCGCCCTGCGCCCAGGCGGAGGAGCAGGCCTGCAGCAGCGGCGCCGGCGTGACCACGAGAACCTTTCGGGGCGCGGCTTCGAGCGCGGCCGAGAGGCCGGCCAGACCGCCACCGACGATCAGCGGCCCGTCGTGCTCGATCCGGTTCAACGGCCAAACTCGAAATAGCGCGCGCCCAGCGCCAGCGCCTCGGCCAGCGAACCGGTCACCGGCATCAGCGCCGCCAGCGCCACGCCCGCACATGCGGCGGCGGTCAGCGCGAACAGAGCGACGCTACGTGCCGATTCGTTCCAGGTCAGCGGCCGGCCGTCGGGACGCCATGCGCCGCGCCGCAGATGGCCGATCAGGGCAAGCGCGAGGAAGGCGGCGAAGATGTAGCTGCCGTTTGTCACGCCCCACAGGACGACCACCACGCCGACCAGCACCATCGCCGCCTTCTCCACCATCGGGTGAATGCGGGCCAGCACCGGGCCGAGCGCCTTGGAGCCATCCAGCGGCGGGGCCGGGGCCAGGTTGACCAGATTGATCAGCGCGATGGCGAACACCCCCTGCAGCCACAGGCCGTTGCCGGTCGCCACGAAGCCGGCGAAGAAGGGGATCGCGGCCAGCAGGCCGAAGGCGGGCCCGGCCAGCGATACAAGGACCCCGTGCCACTCGCTCTGCGGCAGCCGCTGACTCTTCGCCACGCCGCCGAGGAAGGGGATGATGTAGATCCGGGCGGGACCCATGCCGAGGTGGTTCATCGCCAGCACGTGGCCGTATTCATGCACCAGCAGGCCCCAGATGGCGGCTACGGCGATGACCCAGCTGCCGGTCACCCACCAGATGAAACCGCCCAGCAACAGGGTGGAGACCACCGCCCAGACTGGATGCTGACCCTTGTCCAGCGGCGGTTCAGCCCCGCGCACCCGCTCGGGAACGGCTGGAGCGGGGGTGAGATCGTCGGGGCGAGGATCCCAGGGGCCCGGCGGGCGGGGGGTGTTGGTTTGGCTCATGGTCGTGACGTGGCCTTTTCAGACCTGAGCCACAAGGCCAGGACGGCGAGAAGCCGCAGGGTCCTGGGATCGACTGTGGCGACAGCGCGGACGGGCGGAACGTAGTGCATCGTCCTCAATCCAGATTGTGCGCGCGGGCCTGCGCCGGCGCGGCCCTGACCAGGGCGGCGGAGATTTCGCTGCGCGGCACCCCGCGCCTCAGCATCACTTCGTAGACGCGGCGAATGTCGCCGCCCCACCGAAACCCGATCCACCGTCGTCTCGCCTTCCAGATCAGGATCACGAAACCGACGGGCGTGCGCCCCACCCATGCCACTCAAATCAGCTCCACAGCCACATGATGCCGCGCCTTGACCATGTCATAACGAGCCGGAACGGCAGGGGGCGGCAGGTCGATCATGCGCTGCACCGCCAGACGGGCGCGTTCCGCCATATCCTCAGGCACCGTCACCTCGAACTGCATGTTGACCAGGCAATCGCGGATGTTCCCGAGCGTGATCCGCTTCATATGCGGGCACAGATTGCAGGGGCCGATGAACTGCACCCCCGGCACGTCTCCAGCGACGTTCGAGGCCATCGAACATTCGGTGATCAGCACCACCTGTTTCGGCTTGCGTGCCTCCACGAAGTCGATCATCGCCGCCGTCGATCCGGCGAAGTCGGACGCCGCCAGCACGTCTTCAGGGCATTCCGGATGGGCCAGGATTTCCGCTTGCGGGTAGGCCTCGCGCATCGCGGCGATATCGGCGGCGGTGAAGCGTTCGTGGACCTCGCAGCGGCCCTTCCACGCGATGATGCCGACGGTCGTCTGGGCCGCCACATTGCGCGCCAGAAATTCGTCCGGAACCAGGATGACCCGGTCGACGCCCCATTCCCGCGCCGCCCATTCGACCACCTGCACCGCGTTGGCGCTGGTGCAGCAGATGTCGGTCTCAGCCTTCACGTCGGCCGTGGTGTTGACATAGGTGACCACCGGCAGGCCCGGATAGCGCTGCTTGATCAGCCGTACGTCGGCGCCGGTGATCGACGCCGCCAGCGAGCAGCCGGCGCGCAGGTCGGGGATCAGCACCGTCTTCTCGGGGCTGAGAATCTTCGAGGTCTCGGCCATGAAATGCACGCCCGCCTGGACGATCACCTTCGCCTTCGACTTCGCCGCTTCCTTCGCCAGGCCGAGGCTGTCGCCGACATAGTCGCCGACGCCGTGGAAGATCTCCGGCGTCATGTAGTTGTGGGCCAGGATGACGGCGTCGCGCTCGCGCTTCAGCTGGTTGATCTCGTGGATCAGAGCGGCCTGGGCGGGCCACTCCAGCGGGGTCACATGATCACGGACCTTGGCCCAGACCGGAGCTGTCGCCCGCTCCAGTTCCCTGCTCAGTCCGAACGCGCCGTCGGCCATCTCACTCCCCTTTTGCTCGACTTGAGCAAATCATGGGCCCGAAGAACGGCGGTGACCCGGGGGGCCGTCCGCCGGCTTATGCTCAGTTTCAGCATAAGCAGACACAATCTAGGATGATCAGCGGGAAATGCAAGCTCACGGGATACGCGCTACCTGGCGGCAGTGGTCGCGATGTAGTCGATCACCGTCGTGAACCCGCCAGCGTGGAAATACATGATCTTGCCCTCTGCGGCGGCCACGTCTTCGGCATAGATTCGCTCCCCGTTGAGGAGGCGCAGGGTGGCCGCGGGGTCGGGCGCGCCATCGACGCGGGCGTGATCGGGACGACAGTCCGCCAGCCGCGCGCTCCGCACGACACAGCTGATCTGCTGTTCAGCGGGCATGAAGCTTGCGGGCGCCGCCGGCGGGGGCGGCTGACGCTGGTTGCGGCGTTCCGTGATTGATCTCGACGTCGAGCGGCGCGGCGCCCGGGCATCCGGATCCGAGAGCGAAGCTCCTGCGGCGCGGGCGAGTTGGTCGCGCTCGTCGTCCATGGCCCAGCCGCACGCGCCGAGGACCCGATCAAGGTTGGCGGATTGCATCGGCAGATCGAAGGTGGCCGCGAAGGGTGGCGCGACCCCCTCGCCCGTGCGGACCGCATAGGCGCCGCCGCCGCGCATGAACCGGATGTCGCGCGCGGGGACGCTGCTACGGAAGACGCCGTCAGCTCCGGCTGGCCGCCAGTCCTGGAGGTCGCCCCGACCGTCCGCGCGCGTGGCGTTCAGCTCGATCTTCTCGGTGCCGGCAGGCATGCCGATCAACAGGAGGCTGAGCGCCCCTTCGCGGCACTGCGCAACGATGCTGGGCCCGTTGTCATAGCGGGCCGCAGCCACGGTCAGCTGGCGGGCGGGATCTTCCGCGAATTCCCAGTCGTCGTCCTGAGGCGCGGTGGCCGCGGCCTGCCCCGTCCCCACCAGCACGCACAGCGTCGCCGCAATGATAATTCTCATGGCCCTGCTCCCCAGCATCCCCGGCTCCACTGACGCCGGACACGCGGGTTCAGTCAAGGCCTCACATCGCTGGCGCCCTCTCGTGCGCGAGCAGCCAACGCTTGCGTTCCAGCCCGCCAGCATAGCCGGTCAGGGCGCCGTTCGCCCCGATCACCCGGTGGCACGGCACGATCACCGCGATCGGGTTCTGCCCATTGGCCAAGCCGGCGGCCCGCACCGCCCGGGGCGAGCCGATCGCCGCGGCCAGCTGGCCATAGCTGCGCGTCTCTCCCGGCGGGATCGCCCGCAGCGCCGCCCAGACGGTGCGCTGGAACGCGGTACCGCCGGTCTTCACCGCGACGCCGTCGAGGGCCCGGACGTCGCCGGCGAAATAGGCCTCGACGGTCCGGCGCACAGCCTCGGGCGCACGCGCCGGACGCAGGACGAACCTGGGGCAGTGGCGGCCGAGCAGCCGCATCATCCGCGCCTCGTAGTCGGCGAAGTCGAGCGCCCGCACAGCGCCTTCGGCGTCGGTGACCAGCAGCACCTCGCCCACGGGCGTGGCGATCCGGTCGAGGGTCAGGGTGTCAGGCTGCGCGTTTGGCATCGTCCGTCTCCATCAGGTCCGCGCCCGGGACGCCGGCCGTGGCCAAGTGCAGGGCGCCATAGGCCCGCCACGGGCGCCAGGGCTCGGCGCGCGCGGCGAGGGTGTCGTCAGTCTCTTCGGGGAGCCGGTCGTTCGGCGGCTCGGCGCCGTCGTCGACCCAGGCGCCGGGCAGGCGGAGGCCCGGACGCGCCGCGATCAGCGGCTTCAGCGCCGGATCGGCCGACAGGTCGCGGCCGATGGCGTCGGGATCGGCCGACAGGTCGAACACCCGCCGCACCCGCGCCAGTACGCCGGGCAAGGCCTTGAGGTCGTGCGCCTCGACGCAGACCGAAATCCGCCCGGATTCGGCCGGCTCGACGGAAACCGCGCCGTCCGCGCCGTCGACATCGCGCGTCAGGATGCGCGACCACTTGCGGCCCTCGACGGTGTCGCCGCGAGCCGCCAGCGCCGCCAGCATCGCGTCCCAGTCATAGGGCGGGCGGTAGGGCAGGCTGAGGCGAACCCCGCCCTCGTGGACCTTCTCGCCGCGACGCCGCAACGCGGAGGGCGGACGGTCGTACAGCGCCTGGAAGGTCTCGTTGAAGCGGCGCACACTGCCGAAGCCCGAGGCCAGCGCCACCTGCGCCATCGACAGGTCGGTCTGGTGGATCAGGGCCTTGGCCAGCAGCACACGGCGGGTTTGGGCCACACTGACCGGGGCCGCGCCGAGATGCTGACGGAACAGGCGGCGCAGGTGCCGCTCCCCGACTCCGAGGCGGCCGGCCAGGGCGTCGACATCGCCCTCGTCGAGCGCGCCCGCCTCGATCAGGGCGAGGGCGCGGCTGACGGTGTTGGAGGTGCCGCGCCATGCGCCCATGTCCGGCGCGGTTTCAGGCCGGCAGCGCAGACAGGCGCGGAAGCCCGCCTCCTCCGCCGCCGCCGCCGACACGACGAAGAACATGTTCTCCCGCTTCGGCGTCCGGGCCGGGCAGACCGGCCGACAGTAGATGCCCGTCGTCTTCACGCAGCCGAAGAAGCGGCCGTCGAAGCGCGCATCCCGCGTCAGCACGGCGCGGTAGCAGGCCTCCTGATCGAGATCGCGGACGTTTTCCATGGCTGCAGGATGAGCGTTCCCGGGGTCCGAGTCTCGCGGTTTTCGGACACGGCCGTAGTCAGGCGGTGCGGCGGGGATCCGGCTGGACCAGCCGCCACAGGCTGCCGACGATCTTGAACACCAGCCCGATCGCCGAAAGGGCGAGCACCCAGCTCATGACCAGCGACAGGGTTCCGGCCATGCCAGCCAGATCGCGCGTGCCATCGCCCAGCGCGCGCAGCCGGTCGATGTCGAGCAGGGACCAGTCGCCGGCGATGCGGGCGGTCTCGCCGTCGCGCGTCAGGGTGAACCAGTGCCCGGCCCCGAAGATCGTCCACGTCAGCCACAGGCCGGCGGCCGCGATCACCGCCTGGGCCGCGGCCCGCATCCTGACCGCCGAGGGTCGGGCGAGGCTGGCCAGGTCGACCGCCATCTGGGCGACGGCGTAGAGCAGTATGGCGCCGAAGAGTGTGGTCCAGATCGGCGCTCCGGTCACCAAGGCCTCGGCTCCGGGAGGGCCCAGGCGGATCAGGCCGGGGAAGTGGATCGCGCCGATCCACCAGAGGACGAACACACCAGTGGCGAGAAAGGAGAACAGGTATTCGCCGCCGGGCCAGCCCCGGGCGCGGCCCAGGCTCCGCGGCGCCCAGGTCGCCTTCGCCGTCCTGGTCCCGCCCATGGCGGCGCCCCAGGCGGCGGGGTCCGACAGGCCGAAGGCCGACAGTTCGCTGACCCGCCACCTGTCCATCCACCGGGGTCGGTAGCCGACATGCTCCATCGCCGCGCCGATCACGGTGACGACGCCGATCAGGGTAATGCCCGAACCGATGAAGCCGTGGATGGCCTGGCTGATCGATTGCCCCGCGTCGGCGGGCCCACCCACCAGATTGATGAACAGAACGATCGCCTGCACGGCCAGCATCAGCAGCAGTCCGGCCTTCACGGCGAACAGCCAGTAGGGGAACAGTTCAGGTCCGATCAGCGAGTCCGGTCCCTTGCGATAGCGGGCGGCGACGACCAGCGGATGGCCGATCTCGTGCAGGATCGCCTCCTGTTCGTCCCCGGTCAGGGCCCGTCCCAGTTCCTCCTCCCTGGCCTCGAAGCGGCTCAGGATCAGGTCGCGCAGTTCGGCGATGATGTCCGCCCGCTCGTCCTGCGGCAACTGGGCGGCGACGGCGTTCAGATAGCGGTCGATCAGGTCCATCGGTCTTCTCCAGCCCCGGCTTCAGAGAATCTTGTCGAGCGAGGCCGAGATGCCCCGCCATTCGTCGGCCAGCGCCGACAGCATCGCCTCGCCCATCGGCGACAGCCGGTAGAAACGCTTCCTGCGCTTCTCTTCCTCGCGCCACTCGCTGGTCAGCAGGCCCTGGCTCTCAAGGCGGCGGAGCAGCGGATAGAGGGTGCTCTCCTCCATCTCGAGCCCGTCGGAGGCCAGCGCCTGACGCAGGGTGTAGCCGTAGCGCTCCTCCCGAAGCCGGGCGAGCACGGCCAGCACCAGCGAGCCGCGCCGCAGCTCCAGCCGCATGGATTCGAACAGTTCAGGATCGACGATCATCAGCTCACCTGCCGTCACATAGTGTGTGACACACAGTGTATGGCGCATACTGTGTGCGCCCGTCAAGCGTCGGGGCCGGCCGCGCTGGCTCGAGCCTTGCAGGCAGGCGTTCCCTTCTCGCCCCGCCGCCCGATTGTGGTCTGGAATCCATCGTCTATCTGTAGCCGCGCCAAGCCGTTAGAGTGGCGGCCGACAGCGTCAGGGAAACTCCCACTCCGTGTTGAAGAACCTGCTTCCCAGCAAACCGGGCACGGAGCCCCTGGCCGAGGCGCTGAAGGCGTGCCGGACGCACTTCCTGTGGGCGGCGGTGTTCTCGGCGCTGGTCAATCTGCTGTATCTGACGCCGACCCTCTACATGATGCAGGTCTACGACCGCGTCGTGCCGACCGGCGGCCTGACGACGCTGGTGCTGATCACCGTGGTCGCGGTGTTCGCGCTCGGCGCGCTGGCCGGGCTGGACTGGCTGCGCGGACGGCTGATGCTGCGGGCCGGGCTCAGGCTCGACCGGATGTTGTCCGGCAAGGTGCTGGCGCGGGTCATGGACCTGCAGGCCAAGTCGCCCAACACCCAGGCCCTGCGCGAGTTCGACAATGTCCGCGGCGCCATCGGCGGCCAGGGCATGCTGGCGCTCTTCGACGCGCCCTGGACGCCGATCTATCTGGCCTGCTGCTTCCTGCTGCACCCGGCGATCGGCGTGTTGACGCTGGTCGGCGGACTGATCCTGTTCAGCCTCGCCTGGCTGAACGAGCGCGACACCCGTCCGCGCCTCAGCAAGGCGATCCAGTCGCAGAACAGCGCCTATGCGGCCCAGGAAGCCGTGGCCGGCCAGTCCGAGGTCGTGCGGGCGCTGGGCATGCGCCAGTCGTCGATCGCGCGGCAGATCGAGCAGCGCCGCGCCGCCACCGCGGCGCAGGCGGACGCGCAGCTGACCGGCGGCAAATATTCCGGGGCGATCAAGTTTCTGCGGCTGGTGATGCAGTCGGCGGCGCTCGGCCTCGCCGCCCTGCTGGCGGTCAAGGGCGACATTTCGCCGGGCGCTATCATCGCCTCCTCGGTGCTGCTGAGCCGCGCCGTGGCTCCGATCGAACTGCTGGTCGGGGTGTGGCCGACGCTGGTCCAGGCCGGCGCCAGCTGGAAGACCCTGACCGACCTGTTCGCCAGCACGGCGGCGGTTGAACGGGAGCGGACCACCCTGCCCGATCCAAGGGGCAAGCTGCAGGTCGAAGGCGTGTCGGTGAAGTTTCCCGACACCGAGAATCCGCAGCTGCGCGCGGTCAGCCTGACGCTGCAGCCGGGACAGACGCTGGGCATCATCGGGGCGAGCGGGTCGGGCAAGACCACCCTGGCCCGGGTCATCGCCGGCGCGCTCAAGCCGCAGGCCGGCACGGTGCGGCTGGACGGCGCCGAGTACGAGGCCCGGGAGGGCGACGAGCTGGCCCGCTGGATCGGCTATCTGCCGCAGGTCCCGAGCCTGTTCGCCGGCTCGATCAAGGACAATATCTCGCGCTTCGCCACCTCGGCCGGCCTGGACCAGGAGACGGCGGACCGGGGCGCGGTCAGGGCGGCCATGGCGGCGGGGGCTCATGAGCTGATCCTGCGTCTGCCGAACGGGTACGACACGCAGCTGGGTCCGTTCGGGCAGGGGCTGTCGGCGGGACAGGCGCAGCGCGTGGCGCTGGCGCGGGCGCTGTACGGAGACCCGGTGCTGCTGGTGCTGGACGAGCCGAACTCCAATCTCGACCAGGAGGGTGAGGCCGCGCTGATGCAGGCCATCCTCGGCGCCGCCGCGCGGGGCGCATCCGTGGTCATCATCGCCCACCGGGCCGGGGTGCTGGCCCGCGTCGACCGCCTGCTGATGATGCGCGAGGGCGTGGTCCAGATGGAGGGGCCGCGCGAGGAGGTGCTCGAACGAATGCGCGCCGCCGCGCCCAAGGGCGCCGCCCAGGCGGGGACGCCGGGGCAACCGACGGCCAGCGTGACCCGCCTGGCCGATCCGTCCCAGCCGCAACGGCGGGCGCAATGACCGACGCCGCCGCCCCGGGAGCGGCCGATACGCCGCCGGCTCCGCCGCCGCCCGCCGGCCCGACCCTGGTGTCCGACACGCCGCGCCGGGAGCTGATCGTCGGCGGGGTGATCATCCTGCTGTTCTTCGGACTCTTCCTGGGCTGGGCGGCGTTCGCGCCGCTGGACGCCGGGGCCTACGCCCAGGGCCAGATCGCCGTGTCGGGTAACCGCCAGGCGGTGCAGCACCGCGAGGGCGGGGTAGTCAGCGCCCTGCACGTCAAGGAGGGCGACACGGTCACGCGCGGCCAGATCCTGCTGACGCTGTCCAGCGGCGAGCTGCGGGCGACCGAGCGCGGCGTGGCCGGCCAGGTCTTCGCCCTGCTGGCCCAGCGGGCGCGGCTGATCGCCGAGCGCGACGGGCTGCGCGGCATCCCCGCGCCGCCGGAGTTCGCCAATCTGCCGCCCGAGGATGCGGCGCTGGCGCAGGAGTCGCTGCGCATCCAGCAGCTCCAGTTCGGGGCGCGGCGGGTCGGGCGCTCGACCGAGACGGGGGTGCTGAGCCAGAGGATCGCCCAGCTGAACGAGCAGATCCAGGGCTACGAGCGGCAGATCGCGGCCAATATCGAGCAGCAGCGGCTGATCCAGGAGGAGCTGGCCGGCATGCGCAGCCTGGCCGAGAAGGGCTATGCGCCGCTCACCCGGGTGCGGGCGCTGGAACGGACGGCGGCGCAGCTGGACGGGGAGCTTGGCTCGCTGCGGGCCCAGATCGCCCGGTCGCGGGAGGCCGTCGGCGAGACCCGGCTGCAGATGTCGGGCGTCAGCTCCGAGATGAACGAGGACGTGGCCGACCAGCTGCGTCAGATCGACGTGCAGCTGAACGAGCTGCGCCCGCGGATGAACGAGCTGCGCTCGCAGATCGCGCGGAGCGAGGTCAGGGCCCCGGCGTCGGGCCAGGTCGTCGGCCTGACCATCTTCACCCAGGGCGGCGTCATCCAGCCGGGGCAGACGCTGATGGAGATCGTGCCCAACGACGCCTCGCAGATCATCGTCGCCCAGATCAGCCCCAACGACGTCGACAACCTGCGCACCGGCCAGACCACCGAAGTCCGCTTCCCCGGCCTGCGCGAACGCAATCCGCCGACCATCCATGGCCGCGTCACCCGCATCTCGGCCGACAGCTTCACCGTCGAGGAGACGGGGGCCAGCTATTTCCGCGCCGAGATCGTGGTGCCGGCGGAGGAGCTGGCCAAGCTGGGCCGGTCGGCGAATACGCTGCGGCCGGGCGCGCCGGTCGAGGTCATCATCCTGCTGCGCAAACGGACGGCGCTGAGCTATCTGCTCGAGCCGCTGACCAACAATCTCTGGCGGTCGGGGAGCGAGCAGTAGCGGTCGAGGCAGCAGGCAACAGGCAGCAGGCAACAGGGGCGACCGGCTCCTGATGTGCGGCCGGCGAGCCTGCCTATCCGTCCGTCCGATCAGCTTCTTCCTGTTGCCTGCTGCCTGTTGGCTGCTGCCTCCTTCCCTCCTTCGCTTCCCGCCTGAAGCGGTGCAGCAGCGGCTCGGTGTAGCCGTTCGGCTGGGCGGCGCCTTCGAAGACCAGGGCGCGGGCGGCCTGGAAGGCGAGGCTGCTTTCGGGGTCGGGAGCCATCGGGCGGTAAAGGGGATCGGCGGCGTTCTGGGCGTCGACCCTGGCGGCCATGCGCAGCAAGGCGGCGTCGACCTGTTCGGGCGTGCAGACGCCGTGCAGCAGCCAGTTGGCCATGTGTTGGGAGGAGATGCGCAGGGTGGCGCGGTCCTCCATCAGGCCGACGTCGTGGATGTCGGGCACCTTGGAACAGCCGACGCCCTGGTCGATCCAGCGTACGACGTAGCCGAGCAGGCCCTGGGCGTTGTTGTCGAGTTCCTCGCCGATTTCGGCTTCGGACCAGTTCCGGCCGGCGGCGAGGGGTGGGGTCAGGAGGGGCTCGAGGCCAGGCGTGGGCCGGGCGGCGATGTCGGGACGGAGGGCGAAAACGTCGGTCTGGTGATAGTGCAGGGCATGCAGGGTCGCCGCGGTCGGGGACGGCACCCAGGCGGTGTTGGCGCCGGTCTTCGGATGGGCCGCCTTCTGATCGAGCATTTCCGCCATCCGGTCGGGGGCGGCCCACATGCCCTTGCCGATCTGGGCCTTGCCGTCGAGACCGCAGGCCAGGCCGATGGAGACGTTGCGGGCCTCGTAGGCGGCGATCCATTCGGAGGACTTGATGTCTCCCTTGCGCACCACCGGGCCGGCCTGCATGGCCGTGTGGATCTCGTCGCCAGTCCGGTCGAGGAAGCCGGTGTTGATGAAGACGATCCGGTCGCGGACCGCATGGATGCAGGCGGCCAGGTTGGCCGAGGTGCGGCGTTCCTCGTCCATGACCCCGACCTTGAGGGTGTGGCGCGGCAGGCCGAGCGCGTCCTCGACGGCGTCGAACAGGGCGTCGGTGAAGGCGCAGTCGTCGGGGCCGTGCATCTTGGGTTTAACGATGTAGACGGAACCGGTGCGGCTGTTGCGGAAGCGGCCCTGCCCCTTCAGGTCGTGCAGGGCGATGAGGCTGGTGACCAGGGCGTCGAGGATGCCCTCGGGCGCTTCGGAGCCGTCCGGAAGGCGGATGGCCGGGGTGGTCATCAGGTGGCCGACGTTGCGCACGAACAGCAGGGACCGGCCCGGCAGGACCACGGTCGAACCGTCCGGGGCGGTGAAGACGCGGTCGGGGGCCAGGGTGCGGGTCAGGCGTTCGCCGCCCTTGTCGAAGGTCTCGGCCAGGTCGCCCTTCATCAGGCCCAGCCAGTTGCGATAGGCGGCGGTCTTGTCGGCGGCGTCGACGGCGGCGACGGAGTCCTCGAGGTCGACGATGGTCGAGAGGGCGGCTTCGAGGATGACGTCGGAGACGCCCGCGGGGTCGGTGCGGCCGATCGGATGGTCGGGGTCGAAGACCACTTCGATATGCAGGCCGTGGTGGCGGAACAGGCGCGAGCGGTCGGAGCGGCCGACGTATTGGGCCGGATCGCGCAGGGCGATGCCGGAAGGACCGGACAGGTCGGCCCAGGAGCCGTCGGCGAGCGGGACGGCCTCGTCGAGGAAGGCCTTCGCCCGGGCGACGACGCGCGCGCCGCGGTCCGGGTCGTAGCCGCCGCCCACCGGGAGGTCGCCGAGCGCGTCCGTGCCGTAGAGGGCGTCGTAGAGACTGCCCCAGCGGGCGTTGGCGGCGTTGAGCACGAAGCGGGCGTTGAGGCTGGGCACGACCAGCTGGGGGCCGGCGAGGGTCGCGACCTCGGCGTCGACTCCCCGCGTGCCGATGGCGAAGGGGGCGGGTTCGTCGGCGAGGTAGCCGATCTCGCGCAGGAAGGCGGTGGAGGCCGCGACGTCGTACGGCCGGCCGCGGCGTTCCGTATGCCAGGAGTCGATGCGGGCCTGGAGGTCGTCGCGGAGGGCGAGGAGGCGCCGGTTCTCCGGCGTGAAGCGGCCGAAGATCGCGGCGGCCCCGGTCCAGAACGCCTGGGCGTCGAGACCGAGGCCGGGGAGGACCTCGGCCTCGATGAAGGCGGCGAGGTCGTCGGCGACCTGCAGTCCGGCGCGCGGCGTCATCGGCATGGGCGTCTCCTCGAGGGGCGAGCCTGTAACATTCCGTGATGCCCCCGGGGAAGTCGAGCGGGTTTTTGCGATGCGGCAGGCGGCGGGCGGCGGGCGCGGGGGTTCGTCCTCCGCCGGCGGACCGGCGCAGGGTGGGGAGGGTGCGGGACAGCCGGGCCTCGCCCGGATGTGTTTCTGGTTTTACCGTTTCGACGAGGTGACTGCCCCGCGCGGCCGTTTTCCACACGCCCTCCGACTGGCGGCCCTGCATTCGGGCCTTTGACGGATCGCCCCG
>NZ_DASPLR010000034.1:0-40990 GCF_035627475.1 Brevundimonas sp.
CCCTCGATCAGCACAGGCTCGAAGGCCTGGATGCCGAGGCGATGCAGCGTGGGGGCACGGTTCAGCATCACCGGATGCTCGCGGATCACCTCGTCGAGGATGTCCCAGACCTCCGGGCGCTCCTTCTCGACGAGCTTCTTCGCCTGCTTGAGGGTCATCGAAAGACCCTTGGCGTCGAGGCGCGAGTAGATGAACGGCTTGAACAGCTCGAGCGCCATCTTCTTCGGCAGGCCGCACTGGTGCAGCTTGAGCTCCGGACCCACCACGATCACGGAGCGGCCCGAGTAGTCGACGCGCTTGCCGAGCAGGTTTTGGCGGAAGCGGCCCTGCTTGCCCTTCAGCATGTCGGCGAGCGACTTCAGCGGACGCTTGTTGGCGCCCGTGATGACCCGGCCGCGGCGGCCGTTGTCGAACAGGGCGTCGACGGCCTCCTGCAGCATCCGCTTCTCGTTGCGGATGATGATGTCCGGCGCGCGCAGCTCGATCAGGCGCTTGAGGCGATTGTTGCGGTTGATGACGCGGCGGTAGAGGTCGTTCAGGTCCGAGGTGGCGAAGCGGCCGCCGTCCAGCGGCACCAGCGGGCGCAGCTCGGGCGGGATCACCGGCACCACGGTCAGGATCATCCACTCGGGCTTGTTGCCGCTCTCGAGGAAGGCCTCGATCAGCTTGAGGCGCTTGGACGCCTTCTTGGCCTTCATCTCCGACGGGGTGCCGGCCAGCTCCTCACGGTGCCGCTCGGCTTCCTTGTGCAGGTCGATGCCGATCAGCATGTTCCGGACCGCCTCGGCGCCGATCTCGGCGGTGAAGCTGTCGTCGCCGTACTCTTCCTGGGCGCGGTAGTACTCGTCCTCGTTCAGCAGCTGGTGCAGCTTCAGCGGGGTGAGGCCCGGCTCGGTGACGATGTAGTACTCGAAGTACAGGACCCGCTCGACGTCCTTCAGGGCCATGTCGAGCATCAGGGCGATACGCGACGGCAGGCTCTTCAGGAACCAGATGTGGGCGACGGGCGAGGCCAGCTCGATGTGGCCCATCCGCTCGCGGCGGACGCGCGCGAGGGTGACCTCGACGCCGCACTTCTCGCAGATGATGCCCTTGTACTTCATGCGCTTGTACTTGCCGCACAGGCACTCGTAGTCCTTCGTCGGACCGAAGATGCGGGCGCAGAACAGGCCGTCACGCTCGGGCTTGAACGTGCGGTAGTTGATCGTCTCTGGCTTCTTGATCTCGCCGAACGACCACGACCGGATCTTCTCCGGGGAGGCCAGCGAGATGCGGATCTGGTCGAAGGTCGGAGCGGCCTGGACCGGATTGAAGATATTCAGGACTTCCTGGTTCATGGAACTTCCAGTTCGTCAGTGCGAAGGGGAGGCTTCGCAGAAAAAGATAGAGGGGCGGAGGCGACCGGGCCCCCTCGCCGCTTCCGCGGCGAAGGGGCCGATTTCGATCAGCTGTTCTCCAGCTCCACGTTGAGGCCGAGCGACCGCATTTCCTTCACGAGCACGTTGAAGCTCTCCGGAATGCCGGCCTCGAAGGTGTCGTCGCCGCGCACGATGGACTCGTAGACCTTCGTACGGCCGGCCACGTCGTCCGACTTCACCGTCAGCATCTCCTGCAGGGTGTAGGCGGCGCCGTACGCTTCCAGCGCCCAGACCTCCATTTCCCCGAAGCGCTGACCGCCGAACTGCGCCTTGCCGCCCAGCGGCTGCTGGGTGACCAGCGAGTACGGGCCGATCGAGCGAGCGTGGATCTTGTCGTCCACCAGGTGGTGCAGCTTCAGCATGTAGATGTAGCCGACGGTCACCGGACGCTTGAACTGCTCGCCGGTCTGACCATCGAACAGGATGGACTGGCCGGTGCGGTTCAGGCCCGCCTTCTCGAGCAGGTTCTCGATGTCGTCGATGTGCGCGCCGTCGAAGACCGGGGTCGCGAAGGGGACGCCCTTGGACAGGTTGCGGGCCAGCTCGACCAGTTCCTCGTCCGACTCGGGCAGTTCCTGGTCCTCGCCGTAGACGCTGACCAGCCAGTCGACGATCGCCTTGCGCTGGCCGCCGTTCTGCCATTCCTCGAGCAGACGCGAGATCTGCTTGCCGAGGCCGGCGGCGGCCCAACCCAGGTGGGTCTCGAAGATCTGGCCGACGTTCATGCGCGAGGGCACGCCCAGCGGGTTCAGCACGACGTCGACCGAGGTGCCGTCTTCCAGGTGCGGCATGTCCTCGATCGGCAGGATCTTGGAGATGACGCCCTTGTTGCCGTGCCGGCCGGCCATCTTGTCGCCCGGCTGAAGCTTCCGCTTCACGGCCACGAAGACCTTGACCATCTTCATGACGCCAGGGGGCAGTTCGTCGCCGCGCTGGAGCTTCTCGACCTTGTCCTCGAAGCGGCGGTCGAGGCGCTTACGCGCTTCCTCGAACTGACGCTTCATGGCCTCGATCTCGCCCATCGCCTTTTCGTCGTCGAGGGCGATCTGCCACCACAGGCCGCGCGAGGAGACCTCGCCCAGCTTGTCCTTGGTGATCTCGCCGCGGCCCAGGCCCTTGGGACCCGAGACGGCGCTCTTGCCGATCAGCAGGGCTTCGAGACGGCCGTAGGTGTTGCGCTCGAGGATCTTCAGCTCGTCGTCGCGGTCCTTCCCGAGACGCTCGACCTCTTCCCGCTCGATGGCCAGGGCGCGCTCGTCCTTGTCGACGCCGTGCCGGTTGAAGACGCGCACTTCCACGATGGTGCCGGCGACGCCCGGGGGCAGGCGCAGGCTGGTGTCGCGGACGTCAGACGCCTTCTCGCCGAAGATGGCGCGCAGCAGCTTCTCTTCCGGCGTCATCGGGCTTTCGCCCTTTGGCGTGACCTTGCCGCAGAGGATGTCGCCCGGCTGGACTTCGGCGCCGATCGCCACGATGCCGGCCTCGTCGAGGTTGCGCAGGGCTTCCTCGCCAACGTTCGGGATGTCGCGGGTGATCTCTTCCGGGCCCAGCTTGGTGTCGCGGGCCATGACCTCGAACTCCTCGATGTGGATCGAGGTGAAGACGTCGTCGCGCACGATGCGCTCCGAGATCAGGATCGAGTCTTCGAAGTTGTAGCCGTTCCAGGGCATGAAGGCGACGAGGGCGTTGCGGCCCAGCGCCAGTTCGCCGAGGTCGGTCGACGGACCGTCGGCGATGACGTCGCCGGCCTTCACCTCATCGCCCACGCGCACGATCGGGCGCTGGTTGATGCAGGTCGACTGGTTGGAACGCTGGAATTTCGACAGGCGGTAGATGTCGACGCCCGAACGGCTGGCGTCCTGCTCGTTGGTGGCGCGCACGACGATGCGGGTACCGTCGATCTGCTCGACGACGCCGTCACGACGGGCGACCACGACGGCGCCGGAGTCCACGGCCACGACCGCCTCCATGCCGGTGCCGACCAGCGGCGCGTCCGACTGCACCAGCGGCACGGCCTGGCGTTGCATGTTGGCGCCCATCAGCGCCCGGTTGGCGTCGTCGTTTTCCAGGAACGGGATCAGGGCGGCGGCGACCGAGACGACCTGTTTCGGCGACACATCCATCATGTCGACGTCGGCCTTGATCAGCAGCTGGGAGTCGCCGTTGATCCGGCCGGGGACCAGGTCCTCGACGATCTCGCCGTTGTTCAGCTCGATGTTGGCCTGGGCGATGGTGTATTTCGCCTCTTCCATGGCCGAGATGTAGACCACCTCGTCCGTGGCCTTGCCGTCCTTCACGCGCCGGTACGGGCTCTCGATGAAGCCGTACTTGTTGACCCGCGCGTGGGTGGCCAGCGAGTTGATCAGGCCGATGTTCGGACCTTCCGGCGTCTCGATCGGGCAGATCCGGCCGTAGTGGGTCGGGTGCACGTCGCGGACTTCGAAGCCCGCGCGCTCACGGGTCAAGCCGCCGGGGCCAAGCGCCGACAGACGGCGCTTGTGGGTGATCTCCGACAGCGGGTTGGTCTGGTCCATGAACTGCGACAGCTGCGACGAACCGAAGAACTCGCGCACGGCCGCGGCGGCCGGCTTGGCGTTGATCAGGTCGTGCGGCATGACCGTGTCGATATCGACAGAGGACATGCGCTCCTTGATGGCGCGCTCCATCCGCAGCAGGCCGACGCGGTACTGGTTCTCCAGCAGTTCGCCGACCGAACGGACGCGGCGGTTGCCGAGGTTGTCGATGTCGTCGATCTCGCCCTGGCCGTCCTTCAGGCCGACGAGAATCTGCAGCACCTTCAGCACGTCTTCCTTGCGGAGCACGCGGATTTCGTCCGAGACCTCCGGGGTCTCCAGACGCATGTTCATCTTGACCCGGCCGACGGCCGACAGGTCGTAGCGCTCGCTGTCGAAGAACAGCGAGTTGAACATGGCTTCGGCGGCTTCCGGGGTCGGCGGCTCGCCCGGACGCATGACGCGGTAGACGTCGAACAGCGCGTCCTCGCGGCCCGTGTTCTTGTCGATGCGCAGGGTGTTGCGCATGTAGGCGCCGACCGTGACGTGGTCGATGTCCAGCACGTCGATGGTGGTGAAGCCGTGGCTTTCCAGCAGCTCAATCGTCGGCTGGTCCAGCTCGTCGCCGGCTTCGGCGTAGATCTCGCCGGTCTCGTAGTTGACGGCGTCGGCGGCCAGATACTTGCCCAGAAGGGCGTCGGCGGCCAGCGACAGCGAGGTGGTCGTGTCGGCCAGCTTCTTGGCCTGACGGGCGCTGATCTTGGTCCCCGCGGCGGCGATGACTTCACCGGTGTCGGCGTCGACCAGATCGAACTCCGGCTTCACCCCGCGCCAACGCTCGGCCTTGTAGGGCGTGACCCAGCCTTCGCCGCGCTTCTCGTAGGGCACGGTTTCGTAGAAGGTCTTGAGGATTTCCTCGCCGTCCATGCCCAGACCCATCAGGAAGGTCGTGGCCGGCAACTTCCGGCGGCGGTCGATGCGGACGTAGACGATGTCCTTGGCGTCGAACTCGAAGTCGAGCCAAGAACCGCGGTACGGGATGACGCGGGCGGCGAACAGCAGCTTGCCCGAGCTGTGCGTCTTGCCCTTGTCGTGGTCGAAGAAGACCCCCGGCGAACGGTGCATCTGGGACACGATCACCCGCTCGGTCCCGTTGACGATGAAGGTGCCCTTGTCGGTCATGAGCGGGATGTCGCCCATGTAGACGTCCTGCTCCTTGATGTCCTTGACCGAGCGCGCGCCCGTCTCCTCGTCCGATTCAAAGACGATCAGGCGCAGCTTGACCTTCAGCGGTGCGGCATAGGTCATGTCGCGCTGGATGCATTCCTCGACGTCGTATTTGGGGTCCTCGAATTCGTAGGAGACGTATTCCAGGATGGCGCGTTCGTTGAAGTCCTTGATCGGGAAGACCGACTTGAACACCGCCTCGATGCCCTGGTCCTTGCGCGGGCCCGAGCGGACCTCGCGCTGCAGGAACTGCTCGTAGGAGGCGCGCTGAACCTCGATCAGGTTCGGCATCTGCACCGCTTCGGGGATACGCCCGAAGGAGTGGCGGATGCGCTTCTTGCCAGTGAACGAGGTGGCGGTGAGGAACTGACCGTTGACGGTGAGTTCCGCTTTCGACTTGGCCATTCTGTCTTCCCAATGCGGCAGGCCGGGCAGCCTGCTCAATGCAGCAGCCACGGCTCCGCCATTCCGGCGACCCGTGACCATCGGTTTCGGCGTCCACCCTCGGGCCTTGCGGTCCCAGGACGCCTGAAATGTAGGGCTCCCTTGGGGAGGAGCGCGCCTTCGCACCGGTCGGAGGGCGACAAACCGGGCCTCGGCGCTTTCGCGCGTATCTCTCACGGAGTTAGCGGAACGCGCTGATATACTCGCTTTGACGGCGAAATAAAGACCGTCGCCGTCCTTTTTCGTCGGTATCGCCCGAGACCGCGCTTTCGCCGGCCGTCGGCCCCCATTGCTTTGCGGCAGCAGGGAAAATAGCGTCGCCGCATGACACGCATCGCGCTAGCGGCCGCCGCCGCCCTGACCCTCGCCGCCTGCGCCTCGGCGGGGCCGAATCCCTACGACTTCTCGGGATCCTCGACCCAGGCCAACTGGGACGCGGGCAACGCCGCCTATCTGGCCTGGAACGCGAGCAAGGGCGGCTGGACCACCACCGCCTCCGGCCTTCAGTACCGCCGCGTCGGCCCGGCCCGGCCCGAGGGCCGTCAGCCAGCGGCGACGGATACGGTCAGGGTCCACTACCGCGGGACCTTCGTCGACGGGCGCGAATTCGACAGCTCCTATGCCCGCAACGAGCCTGCGGAATTCCCGCTCAACCGCGTCATCAAGGGCTGGACCGAGGGCGTCGGCCTGATGCGTGAGGGCGAAAAGTTCGAGTTCGTCATTCCCGCCTCGCTCGGCTACGGCGAGCGCTGGATCGGCGGCGACGAGCTGCCGCCCAACTCGACCCTGCTGTTCACCGTCGAACTGCTGGAAGTGAAGCCGGCGAACTGACGGTTTTGTACCCGCCCCATTTGTCCCTGTCGGGGAGACAGGCTCAGGACAAACGGGGACACGACCGGGACAGACGCAGACTTCAACAGATGAACATGTGAGCGCGGATTCGCGGCATCGTCGCGGCAGGGGAACCGCCAACATGACAGGGATTTAATCCGGCTGGGCGGCAAGGCGCTCTAGCGTGCCGCCGAACCTCACTGCCCGAGAGCCTCCGATGATGCGTCCCGCCCGTCTGTTCGCCTCCGCCTGCGCCGTCGCGCTGCTGTTCGGCTCGATGCCGGCGCTGGCCCAGGTCGGAACGCCGGCGCTGGACCGGACGCTGGCGCCGATCCCCGCGCCGCGCGACGCCCCCTACCCCGGCGTGATCTCGCTGGAGATGGACGCCACCGATATCGACCGCCGCATAGTCTCGGTGAGGCAGACCATCCCCGTCGCGGCCCCTGGCCCGCTGATTCTGCTCTATCCCCAGTGGATCCCCGGCAACCACGGTCCGGTGGGCCCGGTGGACGACGTCGCCGACCTGCGCGTGACCGCCAATGGCCAGCCGCTGCGCTGGGTGCGCAACACCGTCCACACCAATGGTTTCCAGGTGGATGTTCCGGCGGGCGCAGCCTCGATCGAGGTCTCGTTCAAATGGCTGACTCCGATCGACGGCGACCAGGGCCGGGTCGTCATCACCGACGACATGCTCAACATCCAGTGGGAGAAGGCCCTGCTCTACCCGGCGGGCTACTATTCCAGCCAGATCACCTTCCGTCCGACCCTGCGCCTGCCGGCCGGCTGGCAGTACGGCACGGCCCTGGACACCGAGAGCTTCCAGAACGGCGTGGCGACGTTCGCGCCCGTCACCCTCGAACATTTCGCCGACAGCCCCGTGTTCGCCGGCAGGCATTTCCGCCAGATCGACCTCGATCCGGGCGGCCGCTCGCCGGTCCGGCTGAACGTCGTGGCCGACGAAGCCGGCATGCTGGCCGCCACCGACGAGCACATCGAGCTGCACCGCAACCTGGTCGACCAGGCCGACCGCCTGTTCGGGGCTCGCCACTTCAACCACTACGACTTCCTGCTCGCCGTCAGCGACAAGCTGGGCGGCATCGGGCTCGAGCATCACCGCTCGTCCGAGAACAGCGTCGACACCGACTATTTCACGGACCGGACCAGCACCCTGGCCGACCGCGACCTGCTGGGCCACGAATACACCCACTCGTGGAACGGAAAGTGGCGGCGCCCCGCTGACCAGCTGACCCCCACGCTGAACGAGCCGCTGCAGAATTCGCTGCTGTGGGTCTACGAGGGCCAGACCCAGTACTGGGGTCAGGTGCTGACCGCGCGGGCGGGCCTGTCCAGCAAGCAGCAGGCGCTGGACTGGTTCGCCATGACCGCCGCCAACTACGGGACCATGCCGGGCCGCCAGTGGCGCGCCATGCAGGACACCACCAACGATCCGATCATCGCCCAGCGCCGGCCTCAGCCGTGGAGCACCTATCAGCGCAGCGAGGACTACTATTCCGAAGGCGCCCTGATCTGGCTGGACGCCGACACCTGGATCCGCGAGCGGACCGGCGACCGCAAGTCGCTGGACGACTTCGCAAAAGCCTTCTTCGGCGTCGACGACGGCGACTGGGATCCGCGGCCCTACACCTTCGACGACATCACCTCGACCCTGAGCGGCGTGCAGGCCAACGACTGGGCCGGGTTCCTGCGCACGCGGCTGGACGCCGTCGGTCCCGACGCCGCGCCTCCCCTCGGCGGCATCGAGCGCGGCGGCTACCGGCTGGTCTGGCGCGAGGCCATGAACGCCTACCACAAGGCGCTGTACACCGAGCTCGGCCGCAATGATTTCCAGTACTCGCTCGGCATCATGACCAACGCCGCGAACAGGATCACCTCGGTGCGCTGGAGTTCGCCGGCGTTCGAGGCCGGCCTGACCTCCGGCTGGGAGGTCGTGGCGGTCAACGGCCGCGCCGCCAGCCCGACCGCGATCGCCGACGCCATCACGGCCTCGAAGGGCAATTCAACGCCGATCGAGATGATGCTGAAGAGCGGCGACCGCTTCCGCACGGTGCGCTTCGACTACCACGACGGCCTGCGCTACCCGCACCTAGAGCGGATCGAGGGCACGCCGGACCGGCTGGGCGACATCCTCGCCCCCCGCCGGCGCTGATCACGAGGGAACGACCGATGTTGAAATCCACCGCCCTCGCCCTGCTTCTCGCTGCCGCCGCCATTCCGGCGGTGGCGCAGGTCCCGGCCTCGCAGGCGCAAACGCCCCTGCCCGCGCCGACCAGCCTGCCGCATTCGCTGCCGCCGATCCCGGCGCCGCAGGACCGCGACTATCCCGGCGTCATCGCAATCCAGGCTGATCTCACCGACCTGGATCACCAGGTCATCCGGGTGCGCCAGACGGTGCCGGTCAGCGCCGGTCATCTGGTCCTGCAGTATCCGAAATTCATTCCGGGCAACCACGCCGACACCGGCCCCATCCAGCTGATCTCGGGCGTCACCGTCACCGGCAACGGGCGGCGTATCGAGTGGGTGCGCGACACCGTCGATCCCCACGCCTTCCACCTCGACATCCCCGCCGGAGTCAGTTCGATCGAAGTGGCGTTCGAGTGGCTGACCCAGCCGAGCAACGCCGTCTGGCGCGTGGTCATGACCCCGGAGATGGTCAATCTGCAGTGGGAGAAGGCGCTGCTCTACCCGGCCGGTTACGCCCACAGCCGCATCACCTTCGCCCCGTCCGTGAAACTGCCGGCCGGCTGGCAGCAGGGTTCGGCGCTGGAGGCCACCGGGCGTGAGGGCGACGTGATCACCTTCGCCCCGATCTCGCTGGAGCATCTGGCCGACAGTCCGATGTTCGCCGGGGCCCACTTCAGGCGCGTCGATCTGGATCCGGGCGGCCGCTCGCCCGTGTTCCTGAACATGGTCGCGGACTCCGCCGCCAACCTCGCCGCGACCGACGAGCAGATCGGCAAGTACCGGGCGATGGTCGACCAGGCCGACTACCTCTACGGCGCCCGCCACTACGACCGGTACGACTTCCTGCTGGCCCTGACCGAGCGCATGGGCGGCATCGGTCTGGAGCACCACCGGTCGTCCGAGAACTCCGCCCCGCCGGACTTCTTCACCGACGGGATGGAAAAGAGCTTCGGCACCCTGGCGCTGCTGCCGCACGAGTACACCCATAGCTGGAACGGCAAGTTCCGGCGGCCGTCCGACGAATATGTGCCCAACCTCAACGTCCCGACCCAGAACTCGCTGATGTGGGTCTACGAGGGCCAGACCGAGTACTGGGGCGAGGTGCTCACCGCACGCTCGGGCCTGGCGTCGAAGGAGGAGCAGCTGGCGACCATCGCAGAGGTCGCCGCCTTCTACGAGAACCAGCCGGGCCGCCAATGGCGGGCGCTGCAGGACACGACCAACCACAATCTGCTCGGCTATCGCACCACCAACCCGTGGCCGTCGTGGATGCGAGGCACCGGCGACTATTACCGCGAGGCCCTGCTGATCTGGCTCGACGCCGACACCCTGATCCGCGAGGCCACCAACAACCGCAAATCCCTCGATGACTTCGCCAGGGCCTTCTACGGCGTGGAAGACGGCGTCTGGGAGGCGCGGCCCTACACTTTCGAGGACGTGGTCCAGCACCTGAACGCGGTCCACCCCCACGATTGGGCGACCTTCCTGCGCAGCCGGCTCGACGCGGTCGGCCCCGAGGCTCGAGCTCCGCTGGACGGCATCGCACGCGGCGGCTACCGCCTGACCTATGTCGACAGCCTGACCCCGGTCGAGAAGCGGGTGCAGGGCGGCTGGGCCAATGATTTCCAGTATTCGCTGGGCTTCACGCTCGGCTCGGGCAACCGCATCACCGGCGTCCGCTGGGGCGGACTCGCCTATGAGCAGGGCCTCGGCTCCGGCTGGGAGCTGGTGGCCGTGGGCGACCGCACGGCCTCGGCCGAGGCGCTCCGCAATGCTGTCACGGCGGCCAAGGGCGGCAGCGAGCCGATCGTCCTGGTGGTGAAGCGGGGCGACGAGTTCCGCACCCTCAGCTTCGACTATCACGGCGGCCTGCGTTACCCGCGCCTCGAGCGGCTGGAGGGCACGCCGGACCGGCTGGGCGACATCCTCGCCCCGCGGCGGCGCTAGCGCGGAGCCGACGCCCGGCGCACGTAGCCGACTGTCAGGATCGCGGCGAGCAGGGCCGACAGCCCCAGCGCGCCTCGCCCGGCCCAGACCTGGGCCTCCACCCCGGCCGGCGCGATCAGCAGGGCCAGGCCGAGGAACTGCAGGGCAACCTTGGCCTTCTCGGCGGTCGTGACCCGGATGCCGAGGCCGGCGAAGGTCTCGTTGAGTCCGGCGACAACGAGGTCGCGCACCACCAGCAGGAGGCCCGCCGCCGCCCAGACGCCGGGCAGATGCCCCGCGGCGATCAACCCGACGACGGCCGCGAGGGTCAGCAGCCGGTCGGCGATCAGGTCGAGGAAGGCGCCGAAAGCGGAACTCAGGCCCATGCGCCGGGCCAGCCAGCCGTCGACGACATCGCTGGCGCCGGCGAGCAGGAACAGGGCCAGCGCCGCACCGCGCGCCGGCTCTCCGCCGTGGGCGACCAGGACATAGAGCGGGACGAGAGCCAGCAGCCGGACGCCGGTGATCAGATTGGGCAGCATCCAGTCATGCTGCCGCAATCCGTCGGCAAAAGAAAACGGGCCGGGGATCGCTCCCCGGCCCGTTCAACGGATGTCCCGAGGGACGGCCCGTTCTTACTTGATCTGCACCTTGGCGCCGGCTTCCGTCAGCTTCTTGGCGATTTCGTCGGCGTTCTGCTTCGAGACGTTCTCGACGACGTTCTGCGGGGCGCCTTCGACCAGGTCCTTGGCTTCCTTCAGGCCGAGGTCCGAACGGACGCCGCGGACTTCCTTGATGACGTTGATCTTCTTGTCGCCACCGTCCAGCAGGACGACGGTGAACTCGGTCTGCTCTTCAGCAGCCTCGGCCGGAGCGGCGGCGCCGCCACCAGCGCCCGGCATGGCCATGGCCACCGGAGCGGCGGCGCTGACGCCCCACTTTTCTTCCAGCAGCTTGGACAGCTCGGCGGCTTCCAGAACGGTCAGCGACGACAGGTCTTCAACGATTTTGGCGAGATCGGCCATGAGTAGGTTCCTTCGGAGGATTGGGTTTCAGTAGAGAGTTTGCAGAGATGAAAGAGGCGGGTCCGCTTACGCGGCGTCCTTGGTGGCGTAGGCGTTGAACACCCGGGCCAGTTGGGCCGCCGGGGCTTGCACGACGCCGGCGATCCTGGTCGCGGGAGCGTTGAGCAGGCCGAGCAGCGAGGCGCGGATCTGATCCAGCGACGGAAGCTTGGAGAGAGTCTCCACGCCCTTCGCGTCCAGAACCTTCTCACCCATGAAGCCGCCCAGGACCACGAACTTGTCGTTGGCCTTGGCGTATTCGGCGGTGATCTTGGCGGCCGTCACCGCGTCGGAGGCGTAGGCGATGCCCACCGGACCCTTGAACAGGCCGTGGTATTCGCTGCCTTCGTCGGCTTCGAGCGCCTTGAGCGCCAGGCGGTTCTTGACCACCTTGAACGTGCCGCCTTCCTTGCGGAGGCGTCCACGCAGGTCTTCCATGTCCGCAACGGTCAGACCCAGGTTGTGGGTCACGACCACGGCGCCCGCGTCGGCGAAAACGCCCTTCAGCGTCTCGATCGACTCGGCTTTTTGTGCGCGGTCCATTGCGGTCTCCAGTCTGGTATTCGCCGCCGGGCTTATTCCCGACGACGGATTTGGCTCAAGCGCCGCGCATCGCTGCGAAGCGTTCAGGCCGGTCGTAATGTCCGAAGGAAGCTCGAACTCCGACGTCCGGATACCGGAGCGTCTGGCGTCGTCTGCATCCCCATCTCCCCACGGCGCCAGAGGGCTCTCTGGCATTTATGGCGCGGGTGACCCCCACGCCCCGAAGTTCTCGGACAGGACCGCCGCGGCCGAAGCTGCGACGGAGAAGGCGCGCTCTATACACGGCCCGGCCGGAAACTCAAGCGGCGGCGGCCATGCACGCCATCTGCACGAGAAATCCTCAAGACGCACAGGGTGAATATGGTGCAGGTTGGTCCGGCATACGGAGGGGAGACCGCATGACCGACGTCCTCGAGGCCACGGGCCGCAACAGCCTGGGCCGCAAGAGCCCGCCCCTTCTGGTCGCCTTCCGACTCGCCGTCGGCCTGTTGCAGGGCGCGGCCCTGTGGTGGCTGTACGACTCTGCCTCCTCGGGCTGGGGGCTGTGCAATCTGGCCGACGAGTCCAGATGCTCCGGCCCCAGCTGGCCCGCAACAATCCCCGAGCTGTGGGGACCGCTGGCGATGATCCTCGTCATGGTCCCGATCCTCCTGCTGGCCGGGGCCGGTCGGATGCGACCGCTGACCCTCGCCCTGTGGGCGCTCGCGGCCACGGCCTTCCTGGCCCTGCTGGGGTGGCACGGCGTCGCCGCCCAGTCGATCAGCGAATACGGCCCGCGCAGCCATCCCCCCTTCCTGCCCTGGCCCATGCCCCTCTTCGCGGCGACCGCCCTGTTCATCGGCCACCACCTGGTGCTGCCCGGAGACCTGGAGCGCAGGTGGGTCGCGGCCTTCCCGACCTATTTCGACACGGCGTGGAAAGCCGGAGTGCAACTCGCCCTGTCCATTGGCTTCACCGGCGCCTTCTGGCTGCTGCTCTTCCTCGGCGCGGCCCTGTTCCACGTCATCGGACTGGACTTCCTGCAGGACCTGCTCGGCGAGGAATGGTTCGCCATCCCGGTCACCACCCTGATGTTCGCCACCGCCGTGCACCTGACCGACGTGCGCGACGGGCTGATCCGCGGTGTCCGCAGCGTGGTGCTGATGCTGCTGTCATGGCTGCTGCTGCTGATGACGGTGCTGGCCGCCGGCTTCCTCACCGCCCTGCCCTTCACCGGCCTTCAGGGCCTGTGGGAGACCGGCAGCGCCACCGCGCTCGTGCTGTCCGCGGCCGCCGCCCTGATCATCCTCATCAACACGGCCTACCAGGACGGGCGTGCCGACAACCTGCCGCCGCTGGTCCTGCGCGTGACGGTCCGCGTCGCGGCCGTCCTGCTGACTCCGCTGTTGATCATCGCCTTCTGGGGCCTGGCGCTGCGCATCGGCCAGCACGGACTGACGCCGGACCGGATCATCGCCTTCGCCTGCGCCCTGATCGGCGCCGCCTACGCCGCTGGCTACGGCTTCGCGGCGCTGAGCCCGCTCTGGCGCAAGGGCGCCGGCTGGATGCAGCCGCTGGAACGCACCAATGTGGCGACAGCCGTGCTGGAGGTCGTGGTGATCCTCGCCCTGTTCAGCCCCATCGCCGATCCAGCCCGGCTGTCGGTCGCCGACCAGCTCGCGCGGCTGGAGCGCGGGGCGGTCAGTCCGGACCAGTTCGACTACGCCTTCCTGCGCTTTGAGAGTGGGAAGACCGGCGAGGCCGCGCTGGCGAAACTGGCGCGGTCGGATAACGACGAGATCGCGGGGCTGGCGAAATCAATGCAGGCCGAGAAGCACCGTTACGGCGTCGACCTCGTAGACTCTCTCCCCGCCGCGGACGACATTCGCATCCGCGCCAACCCGGTCGGCGCGGTGCTGCCGGCCTCGTTCACGGACCAGTATTCCTCTCTGAGGGAGGTGCTGAGCGGATGTGTGGAAGGCGCCCCTTGCGAAGCCCGCATGCTCGACCTGGACGGGGATGGAGCGACGGAGGTGCTTGTGGCTGCCCGTGGGGCGCTCTCTGTCTTCAAGCGGGAGGCGGATGGACGCTGGTTCGAATGGGCGGAATATGTGCCACCTTCCTGCCAGGAGGGCTCGATTGACGTCGCGCAAGCCCTGCGAGCGAACCAGTTCGAGACGGCGGCGCCGGCCTTTCCGGATCTGATCCTCAACGGCACGCGCTTCCGGCACCAGGAGGGTTCGCCCGAATGCGACCGCGATGAACCAGAGGCCGCGGCTTCTCCGCGACCGGCAGCGCAGCCGCCGGTCGTGGGCGAGAGCCACGGCCGCCTGGCGCCCCGCGGAATGTGACGCCCCCCGTTAACCCTGCGCTCACCGTCCCGCACAACCCGATCTTCACCTTGTGCGGGGTAGAAACGTCCCGGAATGAGCCAGTCCCGCGCAACGAGGACCGGCCGCCGACGTGATGATGAAGGGTGACCCGCGATGAGCCGGACCGTACTCGTGGTCGATGACGATCCCACCCAGCGCCGTCTGGCGCAGGCGGTGCTGGAGCGCGAGGGATACGCGGTGGTCCACGCCGAATCCGGCGGCGAGGCCATCGACCGCCTGACGAAGGGCGGCGGCGCCGATGTGGTCCTGCTGGACATGGTCATGCCGGGCATGAGCGGCCTTGAGGCCCTGGCCGAGATTCGAACCGCCGGCGTCGCGACCCCTGTGATCGTGTTGACCGCCTCGGGCGGGGTCGACGCGGTGGTCAAGGCCATGCAGGCCGGCGCCCAGGACTTCTTCGTCAAGCCAGTCTCGGCCGAGCGCCTGCTGGTCGGGGTCCGCAACGCATTGCAGATGACCCAGCTGACCGCCGAGGTCGGCCGGCTGAAGAAGCATGTCTCCGGCCGCACCTCGTTCGACGATCTGGTCGGCCAGAGCGCGCCGATGCGGATGGTCCGCTCGCTGGGGCTGCGCGCGGCCAAATCCGGCATCCCGGTGCTGATCACCGGTGAGAGCGGCGTCGGCAAGGAGGTCATCGCCCGCGCCCTGCACGGCGCCTCTGACCGCGGCGGCAAGCCGTTCGTGGCGGTCAACTGCGGCGCCCTGCCCGTCAACCTCGTGGAGTCGATCCTGTTCGGCCACGAGAAGGGCAGTTTCACCGGGGCCAGCGACAAGCACCTGGGCAAGTTCGCCGAGGCCAACGGCGGCACCCTGTTCCTCGACGAGATCGGCGAACTGCCGCTGGACATGCAGGTCAAGCTGCTGCGCGCGCTGCAGGAGGGCGAGATCGACCCGGTCGGCTCCAAGCGGTCGGTGAAGGTCGATGTCCGCATCGTCTCGGCCACCAATCGGGATCTGGCCGAACAGGTCCGCGAGGGCCGCTTCCGCGAGGATCTGTTCTACCGCCTCAATGTCTTCCCGATCGAGGCCCCGGCCCTGCGCGACCGGCGCGAGGACATCCCGGCCCTGGTCGAGCATTTCGTCGCCCGCTTCAATGTCGAGGAGGGCAAACGCGTCGCCGGCTGCGCGCCCGAGACCCTGACCCTGCTGTCGGCCTTCGACTGGCCGGGCAACGTCCGCCAGCTTGAGAACGCCGTCTACCGCGCCATCGTGCTGTCCGACTCGCCCTTCCTGCAGCCGCACGATTTCCCCGCCATCTCGGGCGTCGCCGCACCCTTCCTGCCCGCCGAGCACGGGGCGGGCGAGGCGGAGCAGACGGTGGCGGGCGCGTCGGCGAATGGCGGCGTCGACCTCCCGCCGCTGCCGGACACGCCGATCCGCATCCTCGACGAGCGCGGCCACCTGCGCACGCTCGAGGAGATCGAACGCGACCTGATCCAGCACGCCATCGAGGTCTACGCCGGTCACATGTCCGAGATCGCCCGCCGCCTCGGCATCGGCCGCTCGACGCTGTACCGCAAGGTTCGCGAACAGGGCCTGGAAGGCGCGCTGAAAGAGGCCGGCTGATCCCCCGGCGACGTCGGCGGCCTCAACGAAAGTTCATTGAGCGGGACCGGCCCAACGTGCGACACGAGCGAAGCCGCAACTTCCGGTTTCGTCGCTGAAACACGACGGAAATACGGGCGCGGCACGTTGAACGCCCGTTATCCTCCTTCCCGGAACGCCGACGCATGCTGCTCGTGACCACCGCCCTGTCCGGCCTGATGGCCGGCGCGATCCAGACCGCGCCAGCCCAGGCCGCTCCCCCGCCGCAGCAGCAGCCTTCGGCCCAGCAGGCCCAGGAGCCCGGGGCGGCGCCGCAGGACGAGGCGCCGGCGCCCCCCGCGACGGACGAGGACACCCGTGGCGCCACCGACCTCGGCACGGTCAACGTCACCGCCCAGCGGCCGCGCGGCAGCGTCGACAGCGACATTCCGCCGGACCTGGTTCTCAGCGCCGAGGAAATTCAGGCCTACGGCGCCTCCAGCATCGCCGAACTGCTGACCTATCTGGAGCCCGTCACACGCAGCTCGCGCGGCTCCGGAGGTCAGCCGGTGATGCTGGTCAACGGCCGGCGCATCTCCGGCTTCCGCGAAATCCAGGGCATTCCGCCCGAGGCCATCGAACGGGTCGACATCCTCCCCGAGGAAGTGGCTCTGGACTACGGATACCGCGCCGACCAGCGCGTGGTGAATTTCGTCCTCAAGTCGAACTTCCGGTCCATCACCGCTCAGGTCGAAGGGCGCGTCCCTACCGCGGGCGGCCGCACCGTCACCGAATTGGATGCCAACCTCCTGCGCATCTCCGGGGCCCAGCGCTGGTCCCTCGATCTGGAACACGAACAGGCGTCGCCGCTGTTCGAGAGCGAGCGCGACCTGACCCGTGAGCCGGGCGCCACTCCCTTCGACCTGATCGGCAACGTCACGAGCGTCGGATACACGCCCGGCTGCCTGGACGCCGCTCCCCCGACCTGCATCGCGATCGATCCGGCCCTGGGCACGGCGATCACGCCCGTACCTGGCGGTGGCGCCAATCCGACGCTGGCCGACTTCGTCGCCGCCGGCGGAGCTCCGCGCACGGACGATCTGGGCGCCTATCGCACCCTGATGTCGGAGACGGAGAGCTCGACCGCCCGCGGGACGATCAAGCGCGACCTGAACAGCGAAACCTCGGTGACCTTCAGCGCCAGTCTCGAGGACCAAAGCGACCGCAGCTTCAACGGCTTGCCGGGCGTGGTCCTGACGCTACCCGACGGCAACCCCTTCTCGCCATTCGCCGAAGACGTGCTGGTCTACCGCTATCTGGACGACGCCGCCGCGCTGCGCCGCCGGACCGACACCTTGACGGGAGAGGCCGGTGTCCTGCTGGACGGCTTCCTCGGAGAGGACTGGCGCTGGACCTTCAACGGCGCCTTCACGCGGGTGGAAACCGACACCGTGACCGGACGCGGTTACGGCGCCGCCCCCTTCCAGGCCCGGCTCACCGCCGGAGACGCCACCGCCAGCCCATTCGGTCCGCTGGCGCTCGCCGACTTCACGCCGACCGCGAACGACACAGCCCGTTCGGTGTCCCAGCGCCTCGACACAGAACTGGTGCTGAACGGCGACCTCTGGGAGCTCCCCGCCGGAGGCGTCTCGACCACCTTCAAGGTCGGGGCGGACAGCCTGTCGCTCGAATCCACCAGCACCCGGGGGGGCGTGACCACGGACCGCAGGCAGTCCCGTGACCGCATCAGCGGCCTGACCAACCTGAACTTCCCAATCGCCAGTCGCCGCTCCGAGGTCCTGCCCCTGCTCGGCGACCTGTCCATCGGCGTGAACGCCGGCTTTGAGGATCTGTCGGACTTCGGCGGCCTGTCGATTCTGGGCCTCACGATCAACTGGTCTCCCATAGAGAAGCTCTCCTTCCTCGCCAGCTACACCGACGAGGAGGGCGCCCCGAGCATCAGCCAGCTCAACAATCCGCTGATCGACACCCCCAATGTGCCCGTGTTCGACTTCCGGACCGGCGAGACCGTGCTGGTCACCCAGTTCAGCGGAGGCAATCCGAACCTGAATGCCGAGAACCGTCGGATCTGGAAGGTCGGGATCACCCTTCAGCCGCTTACGGACGAGGATCTGAGGATCAGCTCGACCTGGACCCGCAACGCCGTCGACGATTCGATCAACGCCTTCCCGACCATCACGCCGGACCTGGAAGCCGCCCTGCCCGGCCGCTTCAACCGCGAGGCGCCGACGCCGGACGATCCCATCGGCAGGCTGGTCTCGATCGACACGCGGCCGCTGAACTTCGCCCGGGCGGAGCGCGAGGACATCCGCACCGGCTTCAACTTCTCCAAGGCCTTCGGGACGCCGACGGCCCTCGCAGCCGGCGCCGCGGGCCAACCGGGGGCCGGCGGGCCGGTGATCATCGGTGGACCTGTGGGCGGCGACCGCCCGCGCGGGGAGCGGCGGGAGGGCGGCGGCGGCGGACCGACGGTCCGCATGGGCGGCGGCGGTCGGCGGGGCGGCGGCATGCAGCCGGGCCAGGGCCGCTTCATGGTCTCGCTCTATCACACCTACCGCGTGCGGGATGAAATCCTGATCGCCGACGGCCTGCCGATCCTCGATCTGCTGGACGGCGCCGCGACCTCGAGCCGGGGCGGCAGCCCCCGCCATGAGATTCAGGCGCAGATGGGCGTGTTCAAGAACGGCATGGGGGCCTTCCTGAACGGCAACTGGCGCGACGGCACCCGTATCGACGGCGGATCCGGTCCGGACCTGTTCTTCTCCGATCAGACCACGATCAACCTGAATCTGTTCGTCGATCTCGGCTCCCAGACCGGCCTGGTCGAGAAATATCCCTGGCTGAAGGGCACGCGCCTGCAGGTCGGGGTGCGCAACCTGTTCGACAGCCGCACCGAGGTGACCAGCAGCGCGGGGGACACGCCGCTGAACTACCAACCCGACTACCTCGATCCCGAGGGCCGCAGCATCGGGATTTCGCTGCGCAAGATCCTGTTCTGATCAGCCGTCCGGGGCCTTGGGGGTCTTGCGCCCCCAGCGCCGCCTGGGCTCCTCGCCCTTGGCCTTGGCCGTGATTTCCTTGAGCTTGCGGCCCTGCATCGAGGACAGGGCCTGTCCGGGCGCGCCCAGCTCCGGATCGCCGAAGGCGCGGCCGTGGGTCTTCACCCGCTCCGACACCGAATCAAGGAACTCGCCCTCCCATTCGGACAGGGCGATCCCGGCCTTCTCAGCGGCCCGTTTTGCGCGCCTGAGTGCGTTGAGAGCAGCGCGCTGTGCCGCCTTGCGTTCGGCTTCAAATGGACTGGGAGGCGGCTTCTTCGAACCGCCCCTTCCCCCGCCGAAGCCGGTTCGCTTCAGGGTCAGATCTCGCCGAGGGCGGACATATAGAGGTCGAGGATGGCGTCCTCTTCCTGGCGCTTGGCCTTGTCCTGCTTGCGGATGCGGATGACCTTGCGGAGGATCTTGACGTCGTAGCCCTCGCCCTTGGCCTCGGCGAAGACCTCCTTCATGTCGGCCATGACGGCCTGTTTGTCCTCTTCCAGACGCTCCAGCCGCTCGATGATGGTGCGCAGCCGGCCCTGGGCCGTGGCGGTCAGGACGTCGGGAGACGAATCGAAGGCGGCGTCATCGGCCATGGCAGGAACTCCGGAAAGACAGGTCGACGCTAACCACGTCGCATCGCCCGACTCAACGACGGGCGCGAAAAAGGCTGCGGACAAGTCCGCAGCCTCGAAACTTTCGACCGCGCCGTCACCGGCGCGAAGGCGCTTAGCCCTGTTTGGCCTTGAAGCGCGGGTCGGTCTTGTTGATCACATAGACCACGCCCTTGCGGCGAACGACCTTGCAGTCGCGGTGGCGACCCTTGAGCGACTTGAGCGAGCTGCGGACCTTCATGGTCGTCGTCCTGAGGCAAAGCAAAACAGAAAAGCCGCGGGACGAACCTGCGGCGGAGCGGTGCGTATAGAGATGACCGGCGCGGGCGTCAACCGGTCGTGGGCTGAAGCGGCGAGCGCCGCGCGGCCGGCGATCGAACCCTGAAACGATGGAGGCCTGGCCTCCGGGTCGAACGGAGGGTCTTCGGGCTTGCATGCCCGACGCGTAGCCCCTCCGCCACCAGGCCGTATCGGTCTCAGGGAGCAACGGCGTTGTGCGCCCGCACCGGTTACCATGCCAAGGAGATTGAGGGTTAACGACGCTGTATGGGGAATCTTACGGCAACGCTTTCTCCACTGAGGCGCTATATTCGTCCGACGACTCGCGGAGTTGTTATGAGGCCCCCGCGGGCCGTGGAGACTAGCTTGGACATCATGCGCTTCAGCCTTCGCCTCATCCTGATCGGAACCGTCGCCGCGTGCGCGCCCATGCTGCCCGAGCCGCCGCCGGTCGGACCCGCGCCGCAGCCCGCGCCGAGCCAGCCTTCACCCCCGTCGCCCGCGACCACCCCTGCGGCTCCCGCGGCGCCCGTCGCCGACCAGGCGGGCTTCGATGGCTGGAAGCAGGGCTTCCTCGCCCGTCACGGCGGCGCCCGCCGCGACGACTACGAGCGGGAGCTGGCGGGCCTGACGCCGGACCCGTCGGTGATCCGGCTGGACCGCAACCAGCCCGAATTCAGCCGCCCCGCCGGCGCCTATGTCCAGAACGCGGTCACCGCTACCCGCATCGCCCAGGCGCGGCAGCGCACCGACCGGGTGCCGTGGTCGGTGGTGCAGCGCTACGGCGTGCCGTCCGAGATCCTCGTCGCCGTCTGGGCCCAGGAGTCCGCATTCGGCCAGGTGCAGGGCGACTATGATGTCATCCGTTCGCTGGCGACCCTCGCCTATGACGGCCGCCGCCGCGACTGGGCCGAGACCCAGCTGAAGGACGCGCTGGACATCGTCGTCGATGGCCGCCGCGCCCGGGCCGGGCTGAAGGGCAGCTGGGCCGGGGCCATGGGCCAGACCCAGTTCATGCCGGACAACTACCTGCGCCTCGGCGTCGACGAGTCCGGGGACGGCAAGGTCGACATCTGGGGCACCGAGTCCGACGCCCTGGCCTCGGCCGCCAACCTGCTGGCCCAGGCCGGCTGGAAGCGGGGCCAGACCTGGGGCTACGAGGTGCGCCTGCCCTCGAACTTCGACTATTCGGACGCCGAAGGCCCGCGCCATCCGTGGTCGTACTGGGCCGCCAAGGGCGTCACCCTGGCCCATGGCGGATCGCCCAACGCCGCCGAGGCGCGCGAGGAGGCTGTGATCCTGCTGCCGCAGGGCGCGCGCGGGCCCGCCTTTCTGGCCCTGCCGAACCACTACGTCATCCGGCGCTACAATAATTCGGTCAGCTATGCCCTGGCGATCGGACTGACCGCCGACGGCGTGCAGGGCAAACCGGGACTGGTCGGGACTTGGCCCGACGACGCGCCGTTGTCGCGGGACCAGCGGATCGGTGCCCAGCGCGCCCTGACGGCCCTCGGCTACGACACCCAGGGGGTCGACGGGGTGATCGGGGCCAATACGCGGGCGGCGCTGCGCCGCTGGCAGATGGCGACGGGTCGTCTGGCGGACGGTTATCTGACCGCCGATCTGGCCGACGAACTGATCCGCCGGGCGGGCTGATCCCGGGCCTAGGCCGCCTGGGCCGAACCCGGGCCGGCAAGGCCCTGCATGATCATCTTGTTGATGTCGATCAGGGCCTCGAAGTCGTCCTCGCCGCGCATGACGGCCGAGGAATGCTTGCTGACGAACAGGCTGATCGAGATGATCCGGGCCCGCAGCGTCTTGTCCATGGCGTTGTCCGGATTGGCGCAGTCGGTGGCCAGCGTCGACCAGAGCCGGCGGTTCCAGTCCAGGGCGTCGATGCGGGTGGCGACGTCGCCCGGGTCCACCGTCGAGGCGTGCATCAGCGCCCGGGTCACCTGCCCGAACAGCCGATACTCCATCTCGCGCGGGGTCTCAGCCCGCGTCGCCGCGGTCTTGTACGCCTGAAGCGACATTCGCCAGACCTTCCTCGTAATCCACTAATTTCCGGGCCGCCATCAGCGCCTTGTAGTATTCGCGCGACATCACGTGCCGCGACGCCGCCACGCAGTCCGCCAGCACCTGCGGATTGCGCGTCGCGCCCATGAACTCGGTCAGGCGCATCGCGAACTCGTCGTACACCTTGGGCGCCGCGCTCTCGTCCAGGTACATCATCATCACAGGGAAGTAGATGCGCCGCGCGGGGGTGTTCACCTCCTCGGGCTGCATGATGTCCTTCTCGCGCAGGACGCTGGCCTTGTTCTGCAGGATCAGCACGCCGCGGCGGTCGCCGTTCTGGACCACGGCCCCGTTGAGCACGAATTTCTCGCCGGGCTTGAGCGACAGCTTCAGCGGCATGCGGGGCGACTCCTGACAGGCGCACGGCGACGTTAGGAAGCCGGGAACAAACGCAGCCTAAAGAGTCGTGGTTAACCATCCCTTGTGATCCGGCAGGCAATGGTCGGCCGTCACCGCAGGATCACCGCATGTCAGCCGTCGAGTTGTCGCCCGAACAGATCCACGCGATCGCCCCCACAGCCCAGGGAGTCGCGGGCGACTCCGCCTCCCCCGAGGCCATCCGCAAGCTGTCGCACCAGCTGGCCAATCCGAAACTGGCGGTTAAGGCGCAGCGCAAGGCGCTGGAGAAGCTGAAGGCCGCGCTGATGGCCATCCGGGCCGGCGATTTCGAGCGCGGCGCGCAGCGCGCGATCGAGGCGCTGAAGATGGACGAGACCAGCGGCCTGGCCTGGCATGTGCTGGCCATCTGCCGCGAGAAGTCGGGCGACCTCGGCCAGGCCCTGCTGGCCTATGAGGCGGCGCTCAAGCTGCTGCCCAACGAGACGGACGTGGCCCATGACCTCGGCCGGCTGGCGCAGCAGATGGGTTATCTCGACATCGCCGAGAAGCTGCTGCTGAAATACCTCGCGGCCGACCCGGGCCACATCGAGGCGACCAACAACCTCGCCTGCGTGCAGCGCGACCAGAAGCGGTACGGCGACGCCGTCGAGACGCTGCGGGCCCTGCTGGGGGTCGAGCCCGAATCGCCGGTGCTGTGGAACACGCTCGGGACGGTGCTGAGCGACCAGGGCGACATGGCCACGGCCCTGACCTTCTTCGAGGAGGCGCTGCGGCACGACCCGGACTTCGCCAAGGCGCGCTACAACCGCGCCAACGCCCGCCAGCCGCTGGGCGACGCCCTGGGGGCGCTGGAGGATATCGACGCCGCCCTGCCCGGCGCCGAGAGCCCCTACGAGCGGGCCATGATGAACATGGCGCGGGCCATGCTGCTGATGACCCTGGGCCGCATCCCGGAAGGATTCGAGGCCTATGAGGTCCGGCTGGACCCGCACCTGCCCGAGGCCATGCGGGTGGCGGTCGACGCGCCGCGCTGGGATCCGAGGAGCGAGGAGATCCGCGGCAAGCGGCTGCTGATCGTCGGCGAACAGGGCATCGCCGACGAGATGGTGTTCGGCACCTGCATCGGCGACGCCATCGAGGCGGTCGGGCCGGAGGGCCAGGTCTATGTGGCGGTCGAGCCGCGCCTGATCGGCCTGTTCCAGCGCGCCTTCCCCACCGCCGTGGTCGGCGGACACCGGGCCGTCAAGCTCGAGGGCCGCATCACCCGCTACGTGCCCTTCGCCGAGGAGCTGGAGGGGGGCGTCGACGCCTGGATCCCCATGGCCTCGCTGCTGGCGGTCTACAGGCCTTCGACGGACGCCTTTCCCGACCGGCGCGGCTATCTGGTTCCCGACCCCGACAAGGTGGCGCACTGGAAGGCCGAGCTGGAGAAACTCGGCCCCGGCCTCAAGGTGGGCCTGCACTGGAAGAGCCTGGTGCTGACCGGATCGCGGGCGCGATATTTCTCCAGCTTCGAGCGCTGGCGGCCGGTCCTGACCACGCCGGGGGCGGTCATGGTCAACCTGCAATGCGGCGACGTCTCGGACGACCTGGCGGCGGCCGAGGCGGCGGGCGTGTCGATCTGGACGCCGCCGATCGACCTGAAGGACGATCTGGAGGATGTCGCGGCCCTGTCGAAGGCCCTCGACCTGGTGATCGGCCCCGGCATCGCCGGCACCAATCTGGCGGCGGCCGTCGGCGGCGCGGCATGGATGATCACCGCGCCCGACGACTGGCATTATCTGGCGACCGACAAATATCCGTTCTACCCGCACCTGCGCTTCTTCTGGCGCGACAGCTTCGCCGACTGGGAGGGCGCCATCGCCCGCATCCGGGCGGCCCTGGAGGAAGCGGTGGCCGAGGGAAGCGCCGGGGGGAACGCCGGATAAAGCAGAGGCGTTGATCTCCCGAAGCCAGGGAGATGTCAGATGCCGGTGCTGGACGACTATTCGGACGACCAGGAACAGTCGGAAGTGTTCGACGAGGACAATTTCGACGAGGCCGACGCCGGCGCGCCAACCAACGAGTTCAAGACGTTCGAGGATCTGCCCGAGGTTCTGGACGTGACCTCGGCCGACGGCGACGGCGACGAGGAGGATCTCGACGACACCGATATCGAAGCTGACGTCGACGAGGGCCTTTCCGCGTCCGGCGTCGAGCCCGAGGCGGACGAACTGTACGGCGTGGACGGCGCCCGGCTGACCGAGATCGATGCCGGCGGCGGCGACCTGCAGACCCACGACGAGGTCGAGCTGGTCTACACCGGCCTGATGCGTGAGGTGCGCGGCGCCCAGGCCAGCGCGGCCCATTGGGAGGCCAAACGCCTGTCCGACGACGACATCGCGGACCTCGGCTACGGCCCCGACGGCGACGAAGACCATCCCAAGGATTGAGGAGTCAGATCATGACCACCGACCACGACGGCCGCACCGACCATCAGCAGGCCCGACCCGACGACATCGCGGCGGCGCGGCGGACCGACCCGAGGACCGGCAAGCCGGACCAGCTCTGCGAGGAAGACCGCCACGCCGAGAACCGCCAGGAAGCCCTCGTCGACGAAGGGGTGGAGGAGACCTTCCCCGCCAGCGATCCCGTCAGCGTAAAGCGGATCACCTGAGGTCCCGTGTTTTTACCCGGGTAAAACCAAAAAGGCAGTGAGCAGAGTCTGCAGAGTCTGCATCGGGCGGGCTTCGGCGACTCCCGAAAAACGGGGGGGCGGAGTCGGCAGAGTCTATATCGGCGCGCCTCGGGCGGTGCGGCGGGGATGCGATTGTCAAAGACCGGCGGCGAACGAACCCATCCATTATGCGCCCGCCGTCCGCCCAGGCGGGAAGATGGGGTCGAGAAAAGGCGATGTGTCTGGAAAGGCAGGGGGTTTTCTGCACTATCCGACTATAATTCCGCGGATTGCCAGCAGAGCGTCACAGAATTCCTTCTCCCCTCAAGGGAGAAGGTGGGCCGGAGGCCCGGATGAGGGAGCTGCGTCCGCGTGCCCGCTCCGGAATGTTCGCGGCTGATCAGATGGATAGGTGTGTCACCCCTCATCCGCCCCCTCCGGGGGCACCTTCTCCCTCAAGGGGAGAAGGAAACCAAACCCTACCCCTTCACCCGCCACGTCGCGCCCTGGGGGCTGTCCATGACGACGACGTTCAGGGCGTTGAGGCGGTCGCGGATGCGGTCGGCCTCGGGCCAGTCCCTGGCGGCGCGGGCGGCGGCGCGCTGTTCCAGCAGCGATTCGACCTCGGTGCGGAGGTCAGCGGACACGTCGCCTTCCAGCCAGGCGGCCGGGTCGGCCTGGAGCACGCCGAGAATCGCCGCCGCCGCGATCAGTTCGCCCTTGGCGCGGGCGACAACACCGTGGTCGCCGGCCGTCATGGCGCGCTCGATCTCGCTCGACAGGGCGAACAGGCTCGCCATGGCCCCCGGGGTGTTGATGTCGTCCTCGATGGCCTTGAGGAACTCCGCCGGCGGCTCGTCGGTCGAGGGCTCCACAGCGGCCGCCCGGTGCAGGGCCCCGTAAAGCCGGTCCAGCGCCTTGCGGCTCTGGTCGAGCAGCGACTGGTTCCAGTCGAGCGGCTGGCGATAGTGGGCCGATAGCAGGGCCCAGCGGACCACCTCGCCGGGGATGTTCTGGACCAGGTCGTGCAGCAGCAGGACGTTGCCGACCGACTTGGACATCTTTTCCGCGTCGACGGTCAGGAAGCCGTTGTGCATCCAGTAGCGGCTGTATTCGGCGTGGGCCGCCGGCTCATGAGCGTGGCCGTGGGCGCAGACCCCCTGGGCGATCTCGTTCTCATGGTGCGGGAAGACCAGGTCGATGCCGCCGCCGTGGATGTCGATCGGCAGGCCCAGGGTCTCCTCGATCATGGCCGAACATTCGATGTGCCAGCCGGGACGGCCCTCGCCCCATGGCGACGGCCACGACGGCTCGCCCGGCTTCGAGGGTTTCCACAGCACGAAATCGTGGGGGTTCTTCTTGTAGGGGGCGACCTCGACGCGGGCGCCGGCGATCATGTCGTCGAGGTTGCGGCCCGACAGGCGGCCATAGGTCTCGTAGGACGAGACGTCGAACAGCACATGGCCCTCGGCGGCGTAGGCGCAGCCCTGTTTCATGATGGCGCCGATCTGGGCGACGATGGCGTCCATGTGATCGGTGACGTGGGGGGCGATGTCGGGCGGGGAGACGTTCAGCCGGCCCATGTCCTCGAGATAGGCGGCCTCGTAACGCGAGGTGACCTCGCCGATCGGCGTGCCTTCCTTCGCCGCCTTCGCATTGATCTTGTCGTCCACGTCGGTGACGTTGCGGGCGTAGACAACCTTGTCCGCGCCGTAGGTCCGGCGCAGCAGCCGCACCAGCACGTCGAACACCACCGGCGGCCGGGCGTTGCCGATATGGGCGTAGTCGTAGACCGTCGGGCCGCAGACATAGAGGGTCACGCGCTCCGGGTCGCGCGGCGTGAACACGCGCTTCTCGCGGTGCAGGGTGTCGTGGATCGTCAGCGGCATGGGGAGACTTTGCGGGAGAGTTTTCTTGCGGGACGGACGGGCGGTCCCATATACGCCGCCAAGCTGATAAACAGTCACCCGCGACTTACAACGCCGCGCGTACGAGAATTCCCCGATGAGCGTCACCCCCGTCAAGCCCGTCCTGATCGGCGAGAACGACCAGGCCAAGCGCCGGCCATCGCGCGAGGAGGCCCTGAAGGCCGTCCGCACGCTGCTGGCGTGGGCCGGCGACGATCCGGACCGTCCGGGGCTGATCGACACGCCCAAGCGGGTGGTGGACGCCTATGGCGAGTGGTTCGACGGCTATGACGCCGACGTCGAGAAGGAGCTGAGCCGCACCTTCGAGGACGTGCAGGGCTATGACGACATGGTGCTGCTGCGCGACATCGAGGTGGAGAGCCACTGCGAGCACCACATGGCCCCGTTCCTCGGCAAGGCCTACGTCGCCTACATTCCGAACGAGAAGGTGGTCGGGATCTCCAAGCTGGCGCGGGTGGTGGAGATCTTCTCGCGCCGGCTGCAGACCCAGGAAACCCTGACCCAGCTGATCGCCGAGGCCATCGAATCACACCTGCAGCCGGCCGGGGTGGCGATCCTGATCGACGCCGAGCACCAGTGCATGACGACCCGCGGCGTGCATCACCGCCACGTTTCGACCATCACCACCCGGTTCACTGGCGCCTTCAAGACCGACAGCGCGCTGAAGGACCGGTTCCTGAAGCTCGCAAAAGGCTGAAAGCGCTCGCCTCACAAGGGTAAAGTGAAGGTGGAAACCGCAAGGGAACCATCTTCGGCCCGAACCCGCTTTACAAGCCGGGCCGGGAACGCCAAGAGACGATCCGACCTTTAAGCGTCGCTCGCCGCGTCTCGCGCCGGGCCTGATGGAGAACCGAAGCGGATGGCCGCCAAACTTTCCGGACCCGGTGGTGGCAAGGGCCACACCATTGAACAGAACGCCGACATCAACGTCACGCCGTTCGTCGACATCATGCTGGTGCTGCTGATCATCTTCATGGTCGCCGCGCCGATGGCCACCGTGTCGATCCGCCTCGACCTGCCGCCGGCCGTGCCGCCGCCGCCGGACGCGCCGCAGAAGGACCCGGTCTACATCACCGTCCAGGAGACCGGCTCGATCTTCATCGCCGACAAGCAGACCACGCTGGAAGGCCTGTCGGCCGACGTCTGCGCCGCCCTCGGCGGCGGCGACCCGGCCTGCAAGGAAGAGCGCGTGTTCATCCGCGCCGACCCGGAAGTGACCTACAACCAGTTCATGGAAGTCATGAACGAGCTGCAGGCCAAGGGCTTCTTCAAGGTCGGCCTGCTCAACGAAGACATCGAATAGGGTTCACGCCCGTTCAAGAGATCAGGGGCCGCTTCCGAAAGGAGGCGGCCCTTTTGTTTGGCGAGCCGGCAGCCCTCTCCCGGCGGGAGAGGGATTGAGCCTCCAAGAGCGTAGCGATTGGTCAGGCGAAAGGGTGAGGGGCTACGGCTGGCGGAAGTCAGGCAAGAGCCGACCCTCACCCTTTCGCGCAGCCAATCGCCCTTGCGGGCTCCTGGGCGCTCAAGCCCTCTCCCAATGGGAGAGGGACGGCTGCCTACTGCACCGACTGGCGCGGGCGGTCCGGAGTCGCCGGGGGCGTGGCGGCGGGCTGGTAGGGGCGCTCGCCGGCCGGTTCGGCCTGGGCTTGCGCCGGAGCGGGCGCGGGCGTGCGGGCCGCGGGGCGCGCCGCGGGACGGCGGGCCGGAGGCCGGGCCGCCGGACGCGGCGCCGGGGGCGTCGCGGTCGTGGGCGCAGGAGCGGCCGCCTCCGCGGTCTGGACCGGCGCGGGCGCGGCGGCGGCCGGTCCCTCGGCGGCGGCGGCGGCGCGGGCGGCAAGCTGGCGCTGGGCGGCGAAGCGGCCGGCCAGCTTCTCGGTCAGCTCGCGGGCGGCGGCGGGCTCCATCTGGGCCATGACGGCGGCCAGCGAGCGCGGACGCATGGCGGCGGCCACCGGCAGGCGCACGTCGTCGTCGAGGGTGGCGAAGACGCGGGCGGCCTCGCGGGGACGCATGGCGGAATAGACGGCGACCAGACGGTCGACCTCGGCCTTCTCGCGCTCGCCGACCTGACCCAGCAGGGCCTGGACCTCGGCCTTGACGGCGGCGAGGGCGGCGACCCTGGCGTCCAGCTTCTGCTCGGCGGCGGTCATCAGCGGCAGCATCGAGGCGAGGTCGGCGTCGCGGGCGTCCAGCTCGGTGCGGCGCGCCGACAGGGACTGGATGATGCGCAGTTCGGCCGGGGAGATGCCCGCCTGCTGGGCCAGCTGTTCGGGCGTCAGGGCGCAGACGGCGGCGGCGGGCGTGGCCGGGGCGGCGGCGGGGACGGCCTCCTCGGCCCAGGCCCTGGCGCCCTCGAATAGGCCGGGGGCGACGCCGACGGCGCGGACGGCGACCACCCCGCCGATGGCGACGGCGATCAGCGGCAGCAGGCGGGGGATCTTGCTCATGATCGGCTACTCCAGCCCTCAAGTCGGCGAGCGCCGTGCGCTCGCCACAGGGCGAAAAGGATGGTTCAGGCGGCGAACAGGTCTTCGTCCAGACTGCGGCGGGCGCGGTTGAGGCTTTGCTTCGCGGATTGGTTAGCGGTCATGGCGCCGAGGATGGCGGTGACGTTGGAGGCGCCGGGCGCCCGCGCCTTCGACGGGGCGGCGAGTCCCTGGATGCGCTCGGCGAGGGCGGCCATGCGGGCGGCGCGTTCCTCGTCCTGCGGAGCCGCCGGAGCGGGGGCCGGTGCGACGGCGCGGGCCGGCGCCGCCTCCCGGACCGGCTCGGCGACGGGAGCGGGGGCGGCGACGGAGCCGCGGGCGATCAGGGTCTCCAGCTGGGCCTTGACCTCGCGCGCCTTGACGATCCGGTCGTGCAGCAGGTCGGTCTCCTGGCCGGAGGCGCGCAGCGAGGCCAGGGCGGCCTCGGCCCGGCCGGCGGCGGCGTTGAGGTCGGTGACGGCCGAGGCGAAGGCCTGCTGGCCCTCGCGCAGGGCGGTCAGCTTGCGCTCCAGCCGCACCCCGTAGCCGAGCGCCGCGACCAGCAGCAGCATCAGCACCCCATCGAGGATCATTCCGGTCATCAGCGTCTTCCCTTGGCGAGGCCCGAGGCGGTTTCGACATCGATCGGCGCCTCGACGCGGACCGCGATATGCTGGCCCTTGCGGCCCATGCGGCCGGTGGTCAGCGGGATCGAGCCGGCCCGGACCGAAATCTCCGAATCCGGCGTGGCGTTGAGCATCAGGGTGTCGCCGACCTTGAGGTTGAGCACCTGCGAAAGCGGCAGCTGCTGCTCGTCGAGGACGGCGCGGACCTCGGTGCCGGTGGTCCAGAGCTCGGTGGCGAGGTGGCCTTCCCAGATGTTGTCGCGGCCGAATTTCTCGCCCATGAACTGCTGCAGCAGCATCTTCCGGATGGGCTCGAGGGTGGCGTAGGGCAGCAGCAGCTCGATGCGCCCTCCCCGGTCCTCCATGTCGATGCGCAGCTTGACCAGGATGGCGGCGTTGGCCGGGCGGGCGATGGCGGCGAAGCGCGGATTGGTCTCGAGCCGGTCGAGGTTGAAGTGGACCGGGGTCAGGGGCTCGAAGGCGGCGCGGGCGTCGGCCAGCACGACCTCGACCATGCGCTGGACCAGCACCCGTTCGATGGTGGTGTAGGGCCGGCCCTCGATGCGCAGCGCCGCCGTGCCCCGACGTCCGCCCAGCAGGACGTCGACGATCGAATAGATCAGGTTGGAGTCGACGGTCAGCAGCCCGTAGTTGTCCAGCTCCTCGGCCCGGAAGACGGCGAGGATGGCCGGCAGGGGGATGGAGTTCAGATAGTCGCCGAAGCGGATCGACGAGATGTTGTCGAGGCTGACCTCGACGTTGTCCGAGGTGAAGTTGCGCAGCGAGGTCGTCATCAGCCGCACGAGACGGTCGAAGACGATCTCGAGCATCGGCAGGCGCTCGTAGGAGACCAGGGCCGAGTTGATGATGGCGCGGATGCCGGAGCGTTCCGAGCCGTCGTCGTCGCCGAGGTCGAAGCCCAGCAGGCTGTCGATCTCGTCCTGGTTCAGCACGCGCTCGGACAGGGCCGGCGGCTCCGCCAGCGGATCCAGTTCGGCCAGCGGGTCCGGGCTGTCGGCGAAGGCCGCGTCGGTCATGCTAGTTCACCAGCATTTCTTCGATCAGCACGGCGTCGACCTTGCCGGGGGCGGCGATCAGGTTGACCCGGCGCAGTATCTCCGCGCGCAGCTGGAAGCTTCCGGCCGAACCGGCGAGATCCTCGGGGCGCAGTTCGCGCAGGAAGCTCTGGAACATGTCCTGCATCCGCGGCATCTCGGCCTGCAGGTGCTCGGCCAGAGCGGCGTCGTGCATCTCCAGCGTCAGCTTCAGCTTCAGGAAGGTGGGCCGGCCGTCCGGCGCCTGGATGTTCACCACCATGTCCGGGAGGGTGTAGAAGGTGACGCCGTCGGGACCCTCGCTGATCACGCCCAGGGCCGGATTGGCCTCTCCGCCGGCGGCCCCGTGGCCCCCGCCCTTCTTCTCGGCCTTGCCGTGATCGCCGCCCTTCTTCGCGGCGCCGTGGCCGCCACCCTCGGCCGCCTCGGCCTTGGGCTGCATCAGGAAGAAGGCCGCGCCGCCGCCTCCGCCCAGCACGACCAGGGCCGCGGGGATGACGATGAACAGCAGGGGCAGTTTCTTCTTCTTCGGCGCGGCGGGTTCGCCATCGACGGTCTCGCCATCGGTGACCGCCGGCAGGGCGGCGTCTTCGCCCGCCGCCGCACCCTTCTTCTTGCCGAATTTGAACATGCCACGCGCCCCGAGAATCTCCCGATCCATTCGAGACGTTTTTGGTTAACGAGGCGCTAAGAACCGGCAAATCCTGCCGGGCGCCAAGGCAGGCTTTGCGGCTGAAAGCCCCGTCCCTGCTGGATTAACCCTGCTGGCACGACCGTTGCGAGGGACCGGGCGAAAGGAGCCGCCCGTGGAAAACGCCGCCTATGTCGGACTGTCACGCCAGATGACGCTGCGCCGCGAGCTCGACATCGTGGCCAACAACATCGCCAATGCGGACACCACCGGCTTCAAGGTCGAACAGCTGCTGCTCGGCGAGGAGGTCGGCGAGCGGGCCCGCAACGCCTTCGTACGGCCCGGCGTCAGCTTCGTGATGGACAACGGAGTCGGCCGCGATTTCGGCCAGGGCGCGCTGGAACAGACCAGCCGCGCCCTCGACTTCGCCATCGAGGGCGAAGGCGCCTTCTTCGCCCTGAAGGACGGGGCGGGCGACGCCTACACCCGCGACGGGGCCTTCACCCTCGACCCCGAGGGCCGGCTGACCACCCAGGGCGGCGCGGCGGTCCAGGGCGACGGCGGCGACATCATCCTCGATCCCGCGCTCGGGCAGGTCGCCGTCGCCGCCGACGGCACGATCAGCCAGAACGGCCAGCCGGTCGGGCGCCTCAGCGTGGTCCGCTTCGACACGCTCGCGGTGCTGGAGAAGGGCGGCGACGGCCTCTACCGCAACGCCTCCAACGCCGCGCCGGTCGCGGCCAACGACGTGCAGGTGCGCCAGTCCATGCTGGAAGGCTCCAACGTCAATCCGATCCTCGAGATCACCAATCTGATCGAGATCCAGCGCGCCTACGAGAGCGTGACCCGGATGATCGAGAACACCAACGACCTGTCCCGCCGCGCCGTCGAGCGCCTCGGGCGGGCCGCGTAAGGAGAACGGGACATGAGAGCGCTCAGAACCGCCGCCTCGGGCATGGCCGCCCAGCAGCTGAACGTGGAGGTCATCTCCAACAACATCGCCAACATGAACACGGTCGGCTTCAAGCGTCAGCGGGCCGAGTTCCAGGATCTGCTGTACCAGAACGTCGAGCGGATGGGCGCGCAGTCGTCCAGCCAGGGCACGGTCATTCCCACCGGCATCCAGATCGGCGCGGGCGTGAAGGCCGGATCGGTGTATCGCGTGACCGAACAGGGCACTCCGACCCAGACCGGCAACCGCTACGACGTCGCCATCGACGGGCGCGGCTATTTCCAGATCCTGATGCCCTCGGGCGAGACGGCCTACACGCGGGCGGGCAATTTCTCGGTCAATGGCGAGGGCCAGCTGGTCACCGACGACGGCTATGCGGTGCAGCCGAACATCTCCATCCCGCAGGACGCCATCGACGTCTCGATTTCCAAGTCGGGCCAGGTCCAGGTCATCACCCAGGGCGAGACCGAGCCGCAGATCGTCGGCCAGATCGAGCTGGCCAGCTTCTTCAACGAGGCCGGCCTGGAGGCCATCGGGGACAACCTGCTGCTGGAAACCGCCGCCTCCGGCCCGGCCAACGTCGGGACGCCGGCGGAAGTCGGCTTCGGCGAGCTGCTGCAGGGCTACACCGAGGCCTCCAACGTCGACGCCGTGGCCGAGATCAGCGCCCTGATCATCGCCCAGCGGGCCTATGAGATGAACTCCAAGGTCATCACCACCGCCGATCAGATGCTGTCGGTCGCCGGGCAGGTGAAGTCGTGAGGGCCTTGATCGCCGCGGCCGCGGCGCTGCTGATCGCCGGGCCCGCCCTCGCCGGGCCGGTCACGCTGAAGGCCAATCCCGTCGACGTGGACGGCCAGGTCACGCTCGGCGACCTGTTCGACGGGGCCGGATCGGCCTCCGGCGTCGTGATCGGCGCCCGGTCGGGCCCTTCCGTCGTGTTCGAGGCCGGGCAGCTGCAGGCCATGGCGCGCCAGTCGGGGCTGGAGTGGGCAAATCCGACCGGGCTGCGCCGGGTCGTCGTGCGCCACGCCGCGGTCGCCCCGATCCCGGCCGCCGTGGCGGCGGCGGGGGACGAGACAGCGGCCCCGGCTCCGGTCCGCGCCGCGCCGGTACGCACCGCCTACGCCGACCGGATCATCAGCCGCAACGACATCGTCGAGGTGGCGTACGCAGCCGGCGGCGTGCGCCTGACCATCACCGGCCGCGCCGAGGGCAACGCCGCAGAGGGCCAGCGGCTCGCCATCCGCAATCTCCAATCCGGCCGCACCATCGACGCCGTCGCCACGGCCCCCGGTCAGGCCGTCGCCGGCCCGGCCGCCCAGACCCTTCGCACCCAACAGTTCGCCGCCCGCCAGGGAAACCAGTAACCATGCGCACCGCTCTGATCGTCTCCGCCGCCGCCCTCGCCTCCAGCCTGGCGCTCGGCGCCTGCTCCACCGCCATCGAGGCCGTGCGCGGGCCCGAACTGGCCCCGATCGGCTATCCGGCCGCCCTGGTCCCGACCAGCCAGGTCTATCTGCCGTCTCCGGAGCAGCAGCAGGCCGACCGCGCCGCCAGCGCCAACAGCCTGTGGCGCACCGGCGCCCGCACCTTCTTCGGCGACCAGCGCGCCCGCCGCGCCGGCGACATCCTGACCGTCAGCATCGACATCGACGACCGGGCCCAGACCCAGAACTCGACGCAGCGCAGCCGCACCAACGAGATCTCGGGCGGCATCACCAACTTCTTCGGCCTCGAGAACAGCCTCGGCCGCGCCTTCCCCGGCGGCTTCGACCCGCAGAACCTGGTCGGGCTGGAGGGGGAGTCCAACGCCAACGGCTCCGGCTCCGTGAACCGTTCGGAGAAGGTCAGCCTGACCATCGCCGCCGTGGTCACCGACGTGATGGCGAACGGCAATCTGGTCATCCAGGGCCGGCAGGAAGTGCGCACCAACCGCGAGGTCCGCGAACTGACCGTCGCCGGCATCGTGCGGCCCGAGGACATCAGCTCGGCCAACACCATTGCCCACACCCAGATCGCCGAGGCGCGCATCAGCTACGGCGGCCGCGGCGACATCAGCCGCGTCCAGGCCACGCCGGCGGCCCAGTCGCTGGTCGAGCGCTTCAGCCCGTTCTGATCGCAGGCGATATCTTGCCATCCCGGAAGCGCCGCAGGCGCTATCCGGGACGTGGGCCGCTCAATGCTATCCTCCCGGACAGTCACTCCGCGCCTTCGGGAGGTCAGGGTTGGAGGCCGTGGGCCGTCCCGGCTCTCCGCTTCGCTTCGGCCGGGATGACAAGGCGACCCCGGTCGTGACCTTTTGGCCAACACGGCTTCGCGAGACGCTTTCCCGAAGCAGAGCCGTGAACCGTTAACGGAAACCCGCGTTTGCCCTGTCAGACGCGAGTACCGTTTCCATGTTCAAGTTCGCCATTCCCGCCGTCGCCGCGCTCGGCCTGATCGCCGTCGCCGCCCAGTCGCAGGCCGACAACGCCGCTGTCGAAGGCGGGGCGGCCCCGATGAGCTGGCACCTGAGCCACGAAGGCTCCATGGCAAAGCTGGCCTATGGCATGGCGAACTCCGACCAGCTGGCGCTGATGATGACCTGCGAGCCGGGCCAGTCCCAGGCGGTCGTCTATGGCGACGTCCAGCCCGCCAGCCCGCGCCTGATCAAGGCCTCCATGGCCGCCGCCGCGATTGATCCGCTCAGTGGCGGCCTGACCGAGGAGAGCCGAATCCCGCTGCGCGACCCCGCCCTGCAGAAGCTGGCCCGGCGCGGCACGCTGGAGGTCGAGGGCGAGGCCGGTCACTTCGAATTGACCGCGAGCGGCGACGAACGGCGCCTGGTCAGCGAGTTTTTCGCCTATTGCGGAACCAGAGCGGTCTGATCACATCCTGTGACGACCATCAGCGGGGGCTGAACCATGATCGCCAGTTTCGCCGGCCTCGCCTTACTGGCGATGCAGTCCACGCCGCCGGAAGCGGCCTGGACGTGGACGCTCTACGCCGACGAGGCCCGGGTGGCGCTGGCCAATGAGGTGCCCGACACGCCCAACCTGCGCTTCACCCTGGAATGCGATCCCGCGTCGGGCGTGGCGCGGGTGACCTTCTACGGCGGCGCCGGCGAATCGGGCATGGCCCGGGTGACCGCCGGCGAGGCCTCGGCGGTGACGGAATCGATCGCCGAGCGGGGCGCGATCAAGCTGGCGCTGCGCACCGACCATCCGGTTTTCGCCGCCTTCGCCGCCGACGGGCGGATGGCCGCCGCGGTCGGCGGTCAGCGCCGCGCCGTCGAGGTTCCGCGCCCGCACCTTGCCAAACTGCGCCGCTTCACCGAACTGTGCTCGGGCTGATCGCCCGGAGCCGACCCATGCGCCTTCCCGCCCTGCTTGTCCTGTCGGGCCTGGCCCTGGGGGCCGCCGCCTGCGCGGGGGTCGAGCCGCCGGCGACGGGGCCGCTTCCCTCCCCGGCGGCCGGCCCCGCCCCGTCGCCCGTCCCCGGCTATGACTGGTTCTATCACGCGGACGAGGAGAGCGCCCGGCTGGCCTATGGACTTGCCGAAAGCGACGACCTGAAGCTGGGACTGGAATGCCTGCGGGGGTCGGGGCGGCTGGCGCTGAACGCCATCGCCGAAAAGGGCGCCAAGCCCGAGATCCACGTCGAATCCGGCGGTGACACCGAGCGCTTCCCCGCCAGCGCCGAGCCCTCGCAAATCCATGACGGCGTCTTCCTCACCGCCGAGGCCTCCGCCGCCGAGCCGGTGTTCCAGCGCTTCCGCCGGGTCGGCTGGCTGGCCCAGTGGCGGAATGGCGAACGCGAGGCCTATGCGCCGCAACCGGAGTCCGCTCCCAGCATCGAGCGCTTCTTCGCCTTCTGCGGCTGAGCCCGGCTTGACGGGCGGCTTGACGGGCCGCCCTGGCTCCGGTGCAGTCCCGCGCCAGTCGGAGGGACGCCATGAAGACCATCATCGCCATCGGGGCCGCCGCCCTGCTCGCCGCCGCGGCAGCTCCCGCCCTGGCCGGGGCCCCGGCGCAGACCCCGCCGCCGGCGGTGAAGAACGCCGACCACCCTGCCCTCGCGGCCATACTCGCCGACTACGAGGCGTACCTGCGGGCCAACGACCCGATCTCGGCCGGGATGGAAGGGGACCGCGAGGCCCTGTCGCGCCTGCCCGACGTGTCGCGCGCCTTCGAACTGGCCCAGGAGCCGGTGCTGAAAGGCTTCGCCGACCGGCTGGCGGCGATCGATCCGGCCTCGCTGGGGGATGACGACCGGCTGAACCACGCCTTCCTGGGCTGGGTGCTGCAGCGCGCCCGCGCCCGCATCCCGCTGGATACCGACCGCATCGGCGCCTTCAACTCCGAGGGCGGCCCCGGCCAGTCGATGGCCTATGCGGCCAGCGTCACCCGCATCGCCACGCGCGACGACGCCGAGGCCTGGATCGCCCGGCTGGAGGCCATGCCGAAATTCTACACGGACCAGCTGGACAGCGCCCGGCGCGGGCTGGACAGCGGCCTCGTCCAGCCGCGATCAGTGGTCGAGAGCGCCCTGAGCCTGATGGAGCCGGAGGCGGCGCATACGCCCGAAACCGACCCGCTGCTGAAGCCGTTCGCCGACCTGCCGGACGCCATCCCCGCCGCCTCGCAGGCCGACCTGCGCGCCCGCGCCGCCGCAGCGGTGTCGGGCGGCGTGATGGCGGCCCGGCGCGAATGGGTCCGCTTCCTGCGCGACGACTATCTGCCCCGCGCGCCCGGCAGCCTCGGCCTGGTGCACCGCCCCGGCGGCCGCGAGCTCTACGTCTTCCTGACCCAGGGCTACACCACCACCGACCTGACCCCCGACCAGATCCACCAGATCGGCCGCGACGAGGTGGCCCGCATCCGCGCGCGCATGGCTGTGGAGATGCGGGCGGCCGGCTGGACCGGAGACTTCGCCGGCTTCCTCGCCTTCCTGCGCAGCGACCCGCAGTTCTATTCCACCACGCGCGAGGACCTGCTGGAGAAGGCGTCGGAGATGGCCAAGCGCGCCGACGACGGCTTGCCGGCCCTGTTCGGGACCCTGCCCCGCACCCCGTACGGGGTCCGCCCGGTGCCGGCCGAGATCGAGGCCAACTACACCACCGGCCGCTATTTCTCCGGCTCGATGGAGAACGGCGTGGCGGGCGGCTACATGGTCAACACCTCGCGGCTGGATCAGCGGCCACTTTACGAACTGCCGGCCCTGACCCTGCACGAGGCCGCGCCCGGCCACCACATCCAGATCGCCCTGCAGCAGGAGGCTGAGGAGGGGCCGTATTTCCGCAAGGACGTGAACGTCACCGCCTTCACCGAGGGCTGGGGGCTGTACGCGGAATTCCTCGGCGAGGAGATGGGCTTCTACCGCACGCCGTACGAGCGGTTCGGGCGGCTGAGCTACGAGATGTGGCGGGCCTGCCGGCTGGTCGCCGACACCGGCATCCACTGGCTGGGCTGGGACATCGAGCAGGCCCGCGCCTGTTTCCGCGACAACTCGGCCCTGGCGCCGCACAACATCGAGACCGAGCTGCAGCGCTACATCGGCTGGCCGGGCCAGGCCCTGGCCTACAAGATCGGCCAACTGAAGCTGCTGGAGCTGCGCCGCAAGGCCGAGGCGGCGCTGGGCGAGCGCTTCGACGTGCGCAGCTTCCACGATTTCGTCCTGCGCGGCGGCCCCCTGCCGATGGACCTGCTGGAACAGCGGGTCGACGGCTGGATCGCCGCCCAGCGTTCGGCGACCTGACGCGGTTAATTCCCCGGTGCGGCGCAAAAGCCTCACCGGGGAATTCCCCCGGGGCTTCAAGGCCCTAGCGGCCAAGCCGGGTCCACGTCAGGCGCGCGCCTGACGCCACGTCACATTGTGGTCACTAAGGGCGCCCATTGGCCCCGCCGCGCGCGCCCTCCTGACGCACAGCCGCGCACCGAGACCACCGCCGGGCGTCCCATCGCAGACCACAAGAACAACAACATGGCTGATACAACGGGCGGACCCCTCCGGCCGCACGAAACTCTGTCGCCCCGCACCTCCGTCGCCGACATCGACATGGAGGTGGCCCTGGCGCTGGGCCGCGCCTGCGCCCGCACGCTGCGCAATCTCTCGCCCGAGATCTCAGACCTCTTCACCAGCTTCCTGCAGCGCGAGATCGACCGGCTGAAGCTTTCCGGCCCCGGCGTCCCGGAAGTGGCCGCGGCCCAGCTGCGGCAGTTCCTGCGGGACAACTGAGGAAAAAAGATTCCGGCGGCGTGTCGATTCCCCGGCGCGCCGCTCGTCGCCTCCATGAACGGGCCGCAGCGGCCCTGGAACGAGAGAGGAGACGACGATGAAGTTCATGCTGATCGTGAAGGCGAACGCCGACACCGAGGCCGGCGTCATGCCCACCGAGCAGGAGCTGCTGGAGATGGGCCGCTTCAACGAGGAACTGGTCAACGCCGGCGTCATGCTGGCCGGCGAAGGCCTGCACCCGAGCTCCAACGGGGTCCGGATCGCCTACGACGGCGACAGGCGCACCGTCATCGACGGGCCCTTCAGCGAGACCAAGGAACTCATCGCCGGCTTCTGGATGATCCAGGCCAAGTCGCGCGAAGAGGCCATCGAGTGGATGAAGCGCGCGCCCTTCCGCGACGGCCAGGTCGAGATTCGCCAGGTCTTCGACGCCGCCGACTTCGGCGAGGCCTACACGCCGGAAGTCGCCGAACAGGAAGACCGGCTGCGCACGGCGATCGCCGGGCAGCACGGCGCGGCCTGAGGACGAGAACATGCGCTTCGCCCTCATCCGAAAAGCCGATCCGGACACCGAGGCCGGCAAGCTGGCCAGCCAGGACCTCTACGACGTCATGGTCGCCTACCAGACGAAGGAACGCCCCGACGTGCGCTTCGTCGACGGCTTCGGGCTGCGGCCCAGCAGCCAGGGCGTACGGCTGACGTTCTCGAACGGCAGCCCCGCCGTGGTGGACGGTCCCTTCGCCGAGACCAAGGAACTGGTGGCCGGCGTCTCGCTCATCGAGGCGACGTCGCTGGAGGCGGTCATCGCCGTCGCTCGCGACTGGCCCCGAGAGGACGGGGACGTGGAGCTGGAAATCCGCCCTCTCTGGGAGATGGACGACCTTATCGAGCCCGCCTCGGCCTGAGCGGGACTTGCGGGATCGCGGCGGAGGTGATGAACCTCCGCCGTGACCGCGAGCGATCCATCCCACGACACCCGCCGGGCCATCGAGGCGGTCTGGCGCATCGAGTCGGCCCGGCTCATCGCCGGTCTCGCGCGCATGACCCGCGACGTCGGCCAGGCCGAGGAACTGGCCCAGGACGCCCTGGTCACGGCCATGCAGACCTGGCCGCGCACTGGCATCCCCGACAAGCCTGGCGCCTGGCTCATGGCCACCGCCAAGCGTCGCGCCATCGACGGCTTCCGCCGCGACAGGCTGCTCGAGCGCAAGCACGCCGAGCTGGCGCACGACCTGGACACGGCGGAGACGCCGGACCTGGAGGCGGCGCTGGATGACGACATCGGCGACGACCTCCTGGGCCTCATCTTCACCGCCTGTCATCCGCTGCTGTCGGTGGAAGCGCGCACGGCGCTGACCCTGCGGCTGGTCGGCGGCCTGACCACCGACGAGATCGCCCGGGCCTTTCTCGTGCCGGAACCGACGGTCGCCCAGCGCATCACCCGCGCCAAGCGCACCCTGTCCGAGGCCGGCGTGCCGTTCGAGGTCCCCCGGGGCGCCGAGCGAGCCGAGCGCCTGTCCTCGGTGCTGGGCGTCATCTACCTCGTCTTCAACGAGGGCTATTCCGCCACGGCGGGCGAGGACCTCCTGCGCCCGGCCCTGTGCGAGGAGGCGCTGCGGCTGGGGCGGGTGCTGGCGGGACTGGCCGCCGACGAACCCGAGGTTCACGGGCTGGTGGCCCTCATGGAAATCCAGGGATCGCGGGCGCGTGCCCGCACCGGACCGGACGGGACGCCCGTCCTCCTGGCCGATCAGAACCGCGCCCTGTGGGATCCGCTGATGATCGGGCGCGGGCTGAAGGCGCTGGAGCGCGCCGAAGCGTTGGGCGGCGCACGCGGCCCCTACGCGCTCCAGGCCGCCATCGCCGCCTGCCATGCCCGGGCGCGGCGTGCGGAGGACACCGACTGGGCGGGGATCGCGGCGCTCTACGGCGAACTGATGCGGGTCTCACCCTCGCCGATCGTGGAGCTCAACCGGGCGGTGGCGGTCAGCATGGCGGACGGGCCGCAGGCGGGGCTCGCCGTGCTC
>NZ_DASPLR010000035.1:0-105399 GCF_035627475.1 Brevundimonas sp.
GCCACCCCCGGCCCGTGGGAGATGGAGCGCACCGGCGGCGTCTTCACCGAACAGGTCATCCGCCCCACCGGCCTGATCGACCCCCCGGTGGAGATCCGCCCGGTCAGCGGCGACACCCGCAACCAGGTCGACGACGTCATCGACGAGGTGAAACAGGTCGCCCGCAACGGCTACCGCTCCCTCGTCACCGTCCTGACCAAGAAGATGGCCGAGGACCTGACCGAATACATGCACGAGCAGGGCGTCCGCGTCCGCTACATGCACTCCGACGTCGACACCCTCGAGCGCATCGAGATCCTGCGCGACCTGCGCATGGGCGCCTTCGACGTCCTGATCGGCATCAACCTTCTGCGCGAGGGCCTCGACATCCCCGAGTGCGGCCTGGTCGCCATCCTCGACGCCGACAAGGAGGGCTTCCTGCGCTCCGAGACCTCGCTGATCCAGACCATCGGCCGCGCCGCCCGCAACGTCGACGGCCGCGTCATCCTCTACGCCGACCGCATGACCGGCTCGATGGAGCGCGCCATCGCCGAGACCAACCGCCGCCGCGCCAAGCAGGAAGAGTACAACCGCGAACACGGCATCACCCCGGAGTCGGTCAAGCGCGACATCCGCGAGATCATGGCCAGCCCCTATGAGTCCCGCGCCCTCGACCAGCTGACCGCGCCGGGCGTCAAGGAGGAGGCCAAGCCCTTCACAGGCTCCAACTTCCAGGCCGCCCTCAAGGACCTCGAAGGCCGCATGCGCAACGCCGCCGCCAACCTCGAATTCGAGGAAGCCGCCCGCCTGCGCGACGAGATCAAGCGCATGAAGCTGATGGACCTGGAGTTCGCCAACGAAGTGCTGACGGGGGAGGGGGAGGCCGTGGACAGGAGCGCGCCGAAGCGCTGGCGGGCGGATGCCGCGGCGGAGAAGGCGGAGGCGTTCAGGAAGGGAAGGTAGGGGACACAACCCGAGGGATACGGGGGGGGCTGACGTCGCGCGACAAAAGCTGTCTAGTTGCGAAGTCGACAGCGAAGTTGGGGGACCATGGTCGAGATTATCAAGGCGCTCGCTTGGCCCGTGGGCATCATCGTCATTCTTTGCGTTGCGCCGTTCTCAATAAGAGCCATCATTCGAGCTCTCAAAGAGGCGAACCTCCACCTCAAAGCTCCGGGTGGGTTTGAAGCCCGGATCGAGAGGTCGGGAGCGATAGACTCCGTGTCTCTTGACAGTCCCTCCCCCGCGACCCGCCTCGCCGACGACTCCAAGTCAGCCGCGCTAACGCTGGTCGAGTCGGGGGATGACGCTCTTCCGAAGCCTAGTGTGGCGGATGACCATTTCTATTTCGTCCAAGACCCCGCAATTCTGGCGGCGAGATTTGCCGCATTTCGTGCCAGTGACGACGCTTACGATGCCGACCCCGATTTCTGGGAGGCCATCTATGTCGAGCGTAGACGTGACTTGGGGGTAGGTGGCGCGGACCAAGAACTCCAAGCCCTTGGCGATCAGCATCCTGACTGGATATGGCCCCGTATCTTCCTCTTGCGGCGAGCAGCCGCGCTTGGAGGGTATGAAGAGGCGGAAGCCCTAGTCGTGGAGTTGATCGACAAGCATGGCTTCGCGAAAGATGGGCAAGCTTACATCGAAGCAGCCAGATTCTATTTCTCGTGGAGAGGCATCGGGCGAGCGCTCGATTTTGTTCGCTCGGCAATATCAGATGGAGCAGATGCTGATTTGGCAGCTAAGCTTCTTCTTGAGGTGGCCAGCCTTAATGAGGATAAACAGAATCCATTTACTCACGTTCTTCTGCGTGAGGTCGCAATAAGGTATGCGCCTGGTGATCGAAATCGGCGTTTTGATATTGCATATACATATGGCGATCATCCGGCTTTTAGTGCGTTGTCATGTCAGCACTATCACCAAATAATAGATTCCGATCCAAGCCATGCCCATAGCAAAAACAACTTGGGAATCCTGTATCATTCGTTCGGCAAGGTTGCCGTACATCATGATTATATGGACCAAGCTGCCGCGCAGGGAGAGCTCTTGGCCACTGCCAATTTAGCTAGAAGTTTGGCTTCTGAAGGTTTTGTTGGGAGAGCGGAGAAGCTCATCGAGGATACTGATTGGAGCGAGGATGAAGAGCAGCATGCTCGCGCCAGCGCGGCTGTGATAGAGCAGCGTAAGTTGATACCAGAGGCGATCGCGAAAGTTCGGAAGGAGTCTGAAAAGGATTTTGTCGAGTTTCAAAGAATCGTTGGAATATCCAGCCGATACTGGATCGAAAGTGGTTCGGATTGGGTGCTTGGGAAGTATGAGTCTGTTGTGGGACAGGGCGTAATATCTGTTGATGTAGGCGCACGTATAGAAATTACGATCAACGGGAAGGTGTATACGGGGACGTTGCAGCGTCAACCCCTTTGTGCCGGCGGATGGATATCTGAGGCGGGTGCTTCTCTCTTGGGCGCAGACCGTCGTCAAGCGGCTCTGTTCTTCCGAAGCGCAACCGAAGCATCGTTGTTGATTTGGCCGAGCAATGCTCAACCCAGCGGTTTGATAAACATCGACGTGAGAAAGCTTCCTGACTGACTAGTTGGTCACCAATCTTGGGTTGGTAGAAGCTTTTTCGTCGCGCAGGTATGGTCTTGGCGGGAGGCTCGCACCATGCCCAAGTTCACCATCCTCTCTCGCGTCGACGCCTACGTCGATTACACCACCGAGGTCGAAGCCGACTCCCTAGAGGAGGCCGTCGACCTGGCCTATGACGGCGACCCCTCTATCAAGTGGAAAGAGCAAGGCGTGGTCGAGTTCGACGCCCGCCATGTCGTGGCCCTCGACGCTGACGGTGAGGAGATCGAAACCTACTCGCGCGGCAAGGGCTGATAAGGCGACCCTCTCCCGGCGGGAGAGGGCTTGAGCCTCCGGGAGCCCGCAGGGCGATCGGCAAGGCGAAAGGGTGAGGGGCTACGGCTTCCAGCCCCGGCACTGACCGCGCCGCAGCGTCGGCCGACGGGAACCCCTCCGTAGCCATCCGACCCTCACCCCTTCGCGCAGCCGCTCGCTGCGCTCGCGGGCGCTCAGGCCCTCTCCCAATCGGAGAGGGCATCCGGGGCTGACCCCCGCCAACCTACCCGCTACGGTGGGTGGATGGGGGACGATACCAACTCGTGGTGCAGTCTCGGCTTCGCCGAGCCGAGCGCCGCCTACACCAGCGCGACCCAGCAGGCGCGCCATCTGACCGAGGGCTGGATGGCGGAGAACGGCTTCTGCCCCGCCTGTCCGGCCGACCGGCTGCCGTCCCTGCCCAACAACACCCGCGTCGGCGACTTCCGCTGCGCCGCCTGCGGCGAGGAGTATGAGCTCAAGTCCGGGCAGGGCGCCGTCGCCGGGGTGCTGCCCGCCGGGGCGTGGGGGGCCATGAAGCAGCGGCTGGCGGCGGCGAACAATCCCAGCCTGTTCGTCATGGGCTACGACCGGGCGGCGCATCGCGTCAGCGAGCTGATCGTCGTGCCGCGCCATTTCTTCACCGAGGCGATCATCCGGCCGCGCGCGCCGCTGGGCCCCGACGCCCGCCGCGCCGGCTGGCAGGGCTGCACCATCCGGCTGAAGGACGTCCCCGCCGCCGGCCGCATCCCCCTGATCCGGCACGGCGCGCCGCGCCCGCAGGCCGAGGTCCGCGCCGCCTGGGCCGCGACGCTGTTTTTGCGCGAGACCCGGCCGGAGGCGCGCGGCTGGCTGCTGGCCGTCATGGGCGCGGTGGAGGCGGTCGGGCGGCCCGAGTTCACCCTCGACGAGGTCTACGCCCACGAGTCCCGGCTGGCGGCGCTGTATCCGGACAACAACAACGTCCGCCCGAAAATCCGCCAGCAGCTGCAGGTGCTGAGAGACCGGGGCTGGCTGAGCTTCGGTGAGAAGCGCGGGACGTACCGGCGGACCCTCTGAACTTTCGTCATCCTCCGGCAAGGCGCTTCAGCGCCGTGACCGGGGGACCCTGCGGCGCCGCGACGGCGGCGACACACGGGCGGTCGGGTGAGAGGCGGAGGCCGCGACGGCGCTGCCGACAGGGTCGCGCTCGCGCGCGCCGCTGGGTCCCCCGGTCTCGCTGCGCTCGCCGGAGGATGACGAAAGCGAGGGGGAGGGCGTATCTGACCCTTCTCCCAATGGGAGAAGGTGGCGCGCAGCGCCGGATGAGGGTCGGCTGGTTGAGCGGCGAAGCCGCCTGCTCCGGTCGCCCCTCACCCCTGAGCGCCAGAACGACGGCCACGCCGCCGTGCGCTCAAGCCCTCTCCCATCGGGAGAGGGAGGCGGAGAGTCAGTCCGATTCTGACGGAGCGCTGCCGTACGCCCTCCCCCAAGGGGAGAAGGATCACAGGTTCGCGCTCAGGCCGCCTTGCGCTGCTCGGCCTTCTGGTCGCGGGCGGCGTTGATGCGGGCTTCGGCGATCGCGTCGGCGATCTCGTGCGTCGGGCGCTTCTCGACGGCGGAGCGTTCGAGGATTTCCTCCAGCGTCTCCATCAGGCGCGACAGCTTGCCCTCGACCCACTGCGGATCGTAGGCGCCGCCGGTCTGGCGGGCCTTCATCTCGGAGGCGACGTTGATGATGCCGCCGCCGTTGACGACATAGTCGGGGGCGTAGAGCACGCCGCGCTCGAACAGGATCTGGCCGATGTCGGGGGTGGCCAGCTGATTGTTGGCGGCGCCGACGACGGCCTTGGCCGAGATGCGGTCCAGCGTCTGCGGGTTCAGCGTCGCGCCGAGGGCGCACGGGGCGTAGATGTCGGCCTTGACGTCATAGATGGCGTCGGGGGCCACGACCTCGGCGTTGGTGCGGGCGGCGACCTCGGCCAGCAGGGCGGTGTTGACGTCGGTCATCACCAGCTTCGCGCCGGCGGCGTGCAGCTTGTCCGCCAGATAGCCGCCGACGTGGCCGATGCCCTGCAGGGCGATGGTCAGGCCGGTCAGGTCGTCCTGCTTCCACAGGCGGCGGGCGACGGTCAGGGTCGAGCGGAACACGCCCTCGGCGGTGACCGGCGACGGGTCGCCCGAGGCCTCGGGGCCGTCCTTCAGGCCGAGCACATAGGGGGTGACCTTGCGGGCCTCGGCGATGTCGGCGACCGACACGCCGACGTCTTCCGCCGCGTAGTAGATGCCGCCCAGGGTGTCGACGGCGCGGCCGAAGGCGCGGAACAGTTCCGGGGTCTTCTGGGTGCGGCTGTCGCCGATGATGACCGACTTGCCGCCGCCCATCTCGAGATCCGCGACGGCGTTCTTGTAGCTCATGCCGCGCGACAGGCGCAGCACATCCTCGAGCGCCTCGGCGCTGGAGGCGTAGTTCCACATCCGGGTGCCGCCGACGGCCGGGCCGCGCGCCGTCGAGTGAACAGCGATAATCGCACGCAGGCCGGTCTTTTCATCAAAGACGGCGTGGACGCCTTCGTGGTTCGCGAAGGACGGGGAATCGAACAGCGTCTTGCCCATAAGCGGCGTCTCCCGGGGTATTTTTTGTTGCGGGGCTGATACGCCGGGCAGCGATGAAGGGCAAGCATGGCGGTTTGGGGGCGCGGGCAGACATGCGATGGCCGACATCAGCTTTCGACCCCCAGGGTGGGCGGGTGACACACTGACTAACTGCCACTCCACGTGCTCGACCGACGAAGCTTTGGAGGTGATCCGGCGAAACGCTGCGACTGAGATCTCAACACGCGGCCTCAGATATCAATGAAGGCGCCGCTGTTAAAACCGAAGCTGCAGGGCTCGACGAAGGAGACCTCGGGTCGGGCGCCGAGCTGGCCCAGTGGAGCACCTGCGTCAGTCCAGCAGCGATCGGATCCACGCCTCAAGCGCCGCCGTGTTGTTCATGTCGCCGTCAAAGCGATGAGCGGGCTTGACCGGCTCATTGTGTCCGCGCTCCCGGCCGATGTAGAATTTCATTGGCAAAGACATGCTGCCCAGACCGCTCGGCATGCGGACGCTGCGTATCTCCATGTAGACTGTGTCGGCGCCCGTTTCGCGCCCGACGGGTGTCGCGCCCAGACGTGTCCAAAGGTCGACCGCATCGAGGCAGGCCGACATGCATGACTCGTCTGTGAGGACGAACACGTTCCCTCGCGGCGAATAGTAGGACAGATCTCCGCCGTCGGCGCCCGCGCCCCCGTCCGGAGAGGGCGCGATCACCCAGCGGTCGTCGCCATTGGCTATCGCCGCCTCCAACCCCGCGATGGACCTGAGGTACCATGCCCTTGTGTCGATCGAGAGGTTGCCGTTGGCGTCGCGTTCCCGGAAGGCGTTCCGCAGGGACTGCAGATTGCCCAAGGACGCTCTCCAGACCACCGTCATCGGGGGCTCGGGCACGCGCTGAAAGGCCCCCTCGCCCCAGAGACCCCTCGCAATCTCGGCCGACCATGCCGACGAGCCGCCCCCGTTGCCGCGAAGGTCGAAGACAATTGCGGGCGCCAGACGCAGGGCATCAGCCTGCCCGCCGATCTCGGAAAGGACCGTGCGTAGGGCCTGTCCGTCGTCGCTCTCGGGATTGCCGTTAAAGGTGGGGAGCGAAATCCAGTAGGTTCCGTCCTCGAGCCGGCGCATGACGATCAAACGCCGTCCGGGCGCCGGGAAGACGTTGTAGCGACCGTAGAAGCCGGGACCGCCCTCCCGCCAGTCGAGTTCGACCGATCGGCTGCCGGCGGCTGTTTCGACGACGCACCGTCCTATCGGCCGGACATAGGGGTCGCCGGTGTCGAGCATGACCATCGGCCCGAACATCGCCCGCTGCGACGCCAGCTCCCACCGCCCGAACCGGGCGCCGATACGATCGTCGCCGACCTGGAAGGCGTCGCGCCCGTCGCAGGCGACGATGCGAGCCCCGACAGGAACTCCGGACCAGTCCTCCGCGAGCGTCACCACGAGGCCCCTGTCGCCATCGTCCTGGACAATGAACCCGGGCCACTTCACCTCATTGTCGGGTGTCGACCCGAACACGCCGTACCCAAGGTGTCCGTCGTTGAACGCAGCGACGTAATGCTGCATGGCGTAGAAGTAGTCCGCGAAGCTGTCCGCCTCTTCGGCCCGCTCAAGCGCCAGCGCGTACTGGGTCTCGTTGATCCAGGCGAAGTCCGGGTCGTCCGGATTGACCATGCCCGGATGGCTGCCGGCTATCGCTGAATGGGCCGCGGCGGCATCTGTCCGAAGCGCTTCTCCCCAGTCGCGGGCCGGCTCCTGGGCGAGCGCCAGACCGGCTGCGGCGGAGAGGGAAAGCCAGAACGACAAGAACCCCAACCCTCCGCCTTCACGGTCGCAGCATTCCTGTGCTGGCTCAACAGTGCGATGGCGACCCCGGCAGGACTCCAACCTGCGACCTCGGCTTTAGGAAAGCCTTGCTCTATGCAGCTGAGCTACGGGGCCATCGGCGGTGACCTAGCGGGTCACGGCGCGCGGGGGAAGCGGGGCCGGGGGCGAAAATCACTGCACCTCTGCGGGCCAGCCGGCACCGCTTCCGCTCGACCACCTTCGCTGTTGTGGTTAATCGCCTTTAAGATACAATATCTTGTGGGGAACAAATCCCGAATCGGGCCGTGTCGGTGATTCGGTCCTGATTCGTTTCGCCCCTGTTCCGCCAGATCGAGCCTTGCTGTTTACCGATCGACGGGATCGTCCCGGCGCCGCTTGAGGAACCGGGCGGGAAGAGCCACCTTTTCCGTATCATGAGCGACCGCGCCACAGGCCTGGCCCCCTCGCGCGTCGTCGCGGTGCTGGGCCCCACAAACACCGGCAAGACCCATCTGGCGGTCGAGCGGATGCTGGGCCACGCCTCGGGCATGATCGGCCTGCCGCTGAGGCTGCTGGCGCGCGAGATCTACGACCGGATCGTCAAGCGGCGCGGCGCGGCGGCGGTGGCCCTGGTCACCGGCGAGGAAAAGATCGTCCCGCCCCGGGCCCACTATTTCGTCTGCACCGTCGAGGCCATGCCGATGGAGCGCCAGGTCGAGTTCCTGGCGGTCGACGAGATCCAGCTGGTCGCCGATCCGGAGCGGGGGCACGTCTTCACCCAGCGGCTGCTGCACGCCCGCGGCCGGTTCGAGACCATGTTCCTCGGGGCCGGGACCATGGCGCCGCTGATCCGGTCGCTGGTTCCCGACGTCGAGATCGTGTCGCGCGAGCGGCTGTCGACGCTGTCCTACGCCGGATCGAAGAAGCTGACCCGCCTGCCCCGGCGCAGCGCCATCGTGGCCTTCAGCACCGAGCAGGTCTACGCCATCGCCGAGCTGATCCGGCGCCAGCGCGGCGGGGCGGCGGTGGTGATGGGCAGCCTCAGCCCGCGCACCCGCAACGCCCAGGTCGAGCTGTTCCAGTCGGGCGAGGTCGACTTCCTGGTGGCGACCGACGCCATCGGCATGGGGCTGAACATGGAGGTCGACCACGTCGCCTTCGCCGGCCTGAGGAAGTTCGACGGGCGGCGGACGCGCTGGCTGCACGCGCACGAGATCGGCCAGATCGCCGGCCGGGCCGGGCGGCACCTGAGAGACGGCACCTTCGGGGTGACGGGCGAGGCGATCGAGCTGGACCCCGATCTGGTCGAGCAGGTGGTCGAGCACCGCTTCGATCCGGTCGAGGCGGCCGAGTGGCGCAACGCCCGGCTGGATTTCGACACCCTGAACGACCTGCTGCGCTCGCTGGTGGTGACGCCCGGCGTGCGGGGCCTGAGCCTGACGCAGCCGGCGCTTGACGAGACCCTGCTGCGCCGGTTGATCAAGGACGAGGACGTCGCCCGGGTCGGCCGGTCGCGCGGGGCGATCATGCGGCTGTGGGAAGCCTGCCAGCTGCCCGACTTCCAGAAGACCACGCTGGACGAGCACGCCCGGCTGGCGAAGGAGATCTTCGAGGCCCTGACCGGCAGGCGGGGGCGGCTGACCGCCGACTGGATCGCGCCGCGGCTTGCCGATCTCGACCGCGACGACGGCCAGATCGACCAGCTGTCGGCCCGGCTGAGCGGGGTGCGGACGCTGAGCTACATCGCCAACCGGCCCGACTGGCTGGATCAGGCGCAGGGCTGGCGGGACCGCACCAGGGCGCTGGAGGAGCGGCTCAGCGACGTGCTGCACGAGCGGCTGACGGCGCGCTTCGTGGACCGCCGCACCACCGCCCTGATGCGGGCCCTGAACGTGCGCGAGGACACGGTCGCGGATGTCGACGCGGACGGCGCGGTGGTGGTCGAGGGCCATGCGGTCGGGCGGCTGACAGGCGTCGACTTCCAGATCGACAAGGGCGCCAGCGCGCTGGAGGATCGGGCCCTGCGCCACGCGGCGCGGCAGGCGGTGACGCCCGAAATCGCCCGGCGGCTGGGCCGGCTGGCGGCGGATGCGGACGACGCCTTCGCCGTGACCTCCGACGGCGCGGTGCTGTGGCGCGGCGTGCAGGCCGGACAGATCGCCGGCGGCGACTGGTTCGCGCCGCGGGTGCGGCTGCTGGGCGAGCTGGGGCCCGTCGCGGCCCGCGAGCGGGCGCAGCGCCGGCTCGAAGCGTGGCTGGCGGGCGAGGCCGGACGCGCCCTGCGGGCGCTGCGGCGGCTGAAGACGGCGGTCGAGAACGGCACATTGAAGGGATTGCCGCGCGGGGTGGCCTTCCGGCTGGTCGAGGCCGGCGGGGTGATCGACCGGCGCGACGTCGAGCGCGACCTGGCGGCGCTGAGCCAGGTCGAGCGCCGCACCCTGAAGACCTTCGGCGTGCGGCTGGGCGCCCATTCGGTCTGGTTGCCGGCGCTGATGAAGGGGCGCGGCGCGACGGTGGCGCGGGCGTTTGTGGCGGGAGAGCCGTTCCGACCAGGCGCAGGGACGCTGACCGCCCTGCCGGAGGCGGCCCCGTCGGCGCGCCTGCTGTCGGCGTTCGGCCTGCGCGCCGTCGGCCGCGTCGCCGCCAGGGTGGAGATGCTGGAGTCGCTGGCCGAGCGGCGGGCGCGCAACAAGGGCGTCCTGGCCGAGGCGGACCTGGCCGAACTGGGCCTGACGCCCGAAGACGCCAGGACGCTGGCCGCGGCGCTGAAGTCGACCCGGGCCCAGCAGCCCGATCGTCCCGGCCGGGGACCGAAGCCGGCGGCGGACTCGCCATTCGCGGCCTTGTCCGTGCTGGCCCCGCCGGCGACGCCCGGGCGGCGGAAGCGGCCCCGCAGGCGGGCCGGCAAGTGAGCGAGGCCAGTTGCCGCATCGATGTCTGGCTGTGGCGGGCGCGGTTCGCGAAAAGCCGCTCCCTGGCCGCCGCCATGGTCGAGCGGGGCGCGGTGCGCCTCACCCACAACGGCGTGCAGACCCGGCTCGACAAGGCCAGCCGCAGCGTCCACGTCGGGGACGGCCTGGTCTTCGCCCTCGGCGGCCGGGTGTTTGATCTGCGGGTGCTGCAGATGGGCGAAAGGCGCGGACCGCCCGAAGAGGCCCGCGCCCTGTATTCGCTCATGGAGCCGCGGCCGCCTACTGGCGAATGAACTCGCCCTCGATATGCAGGCTCACCTCGTCGCCCAGAACCGGCAGGGCGTAGTTGATGCCGAAGTCCGACCGCTTGATGGTCGCCTCGCCGTCGAAGCCGGCCCGATAGGCGCCGCCCATCGACGGACCGGCCTGGTTGAACCGGACCATCATGGTCACCGGCCGGGTGACGCCACGCAGTGTCAGATCGCCGACCACGGTGGCCCGGTCAGGAGCCGTCGGGTCGACGGTCACCGAACGGGAGACATAGGTCGCGACCGGGTGATTGGCGGTGTCGAAGAAATCGGCCGTCTGCAGATGGGCGTCGAGGCCATCCGAGTTGGAATCCACCTCCGTCAGCGGAATGGTCGCGGTCAGGGTCGCCGCGGATGGATTGGCCGGATCAAGGGTCAGGTCCGCGTCGACGTTCACGAACTGGCCCTTGTAGGTCGAGAACCCGAGATGGCTGACCGACCAGGTGATCTTGCCGTGGTCGGAATCGAGCGCATAGGCCCCCGCCCGGACCTCGGCCGGAGCCCGGGTCAGGGCCGCCTGGGCGACGACAGCGCCGCCGGTCAGAAGGGTGATCGAGGCGGCGGCGGCGATGGCGGTGCGGGAGACGAGACGCATGGGGCGAAATCCTGTGATGATGGACGATCTGCAATCGAGCTTGATACAGATAGAGCGCCCCGCCCGCATCGCAACCCCGTCCGGGATGCGTCACGTCCGCCCACCGAGTTGACAGGCGGGGTCTCCGGGGTCATCTGCGCAACCCGTCCCCTGCAACCGCGAACGCTTTCCGCTCAATGACCTACATCGTCACCGACGCCTGCGTGAAATGTAAGTTCATGGACTGCGTCGAGGTCTGTCCGGTCGACTGCTTTTACGAGGGCGAGAATTTCCTCGTCATCGCGCCCGACGAATGCATCGACTGCGGCGTCTGCGAGCCGGAATGCCCGGTCGACGCCATCAAGCCGGACACCGAGGACGAGCCCGACGGCAAATGGCTGATGGTCAACGCCGAATACGCCAAGGTCTGGCCGAACATCACGGTCAAGGGCGCGCCGCCCGCCGACGCCGCACAGTTCGAGCGTGAGACCGGCAAGTTCGAGAAATACTTCTCGCCCAAGCCCGGCAAGGGTTCCTGACCGCTGTCCTCCCGGGCGAGCCGGGCCGGTTCACAATCCGGAGAGGATTTACGGCGTTCCGCGTACTGACGCTGTGGACGTTTTGAAATTCCGCAGATTTGTGATAGGTTACTGTCATTGGGTCGGGCGGTCTGCGATTTCTTCGCGCCGCCCGCGTTTGCGACAGAATCCCGCCCACGCAGGCGGGATCGGCCAGAGGTTTGGTGATCCGTTTCCGTTTTTACGACTGACAAGCACGCCAGCGGCCCTCGCCGCGGGACGCCCGCCGTCGTTTCCACGTATGCGCCTCGCTCCGCCTTTTGGGCCGGGAAAGGAATGACATGACGAACAAGACTGGTCTGGAATTCAAGGTTGGCGACGCGGTCGTCTATCCGGCGCACGGCGTCGGCAAGGTGGCGGCGGTCGAGACCCAGGAAGTCGCGGGCATGTCGCTGGAGGTCTATGTCGTGACCTTCGACCACGAGAAGATGACCCTGCGGGTGCCGACCAAGAAGGCCAAGACCGCCGGCCTGCGTTCGCTGGCCGCCGACGATGTCGTGTCCAAGGCGCTGACCACGCTGAAGGGTCGCGCCCGCATCAAGCGCACCATGTGGTCGCGCCGGGCCCAGGAATACGAAGCCAAGATCAACTCGGGCGACCTGATCTCGATCGCCGAGGTGGTCCGTGACCTGCACCGCGCCGACAGCCAGCCGGAACAGTCCTATTCGGAGCGGCAGCTGTATGAATCGGCGCTGGACCGCATGGCCCGCGAAGTCGCGGCGGCCAACCGCATCGACAAGGACGCCGCCGTCGAGCTGCTCGGCAAGTCGCTGAGCGCCAAGAAGGCCGTCATCGCCGCCGCCGAGGCCGCGGAAGAAGCCGAAGCCGCCTGAAGGGGCGACGATCGCTGACTGCGAAAGGCCCGGGAGCGATCCCGGGCCTTTTCTCAATTGGGCCCGCCCCCGCCCGTGCCGGAGACGGATTCGAGGTAGGCGATGACGTCGGCGACCTCGCTGGCCTCAAGTTCGATCTGGGGCATGGCCGGGTGCGCCGTCACCAGCCCCTCGGCCAGGGCTTCCTGCAGATCGCGGACGGGGTAGGTGCGGCCCATCTCGCGGAAGGGCGGGGCGGCCTTCATCGGGCTGTCGCCGGTCCGCTCCACGGCGTGACAGCCTGCGCACCTCAGCCGGACCAGGTTGCCGCCCAGGGCGACAGAGCCGAACGGCGTCGAGTCGACGGGCCTCGCGGGCTCCTCGCCCGTACCGGCCGCGCATGCGCCGAGTGCAAGAAGTCCCGTCATCGCCAGCGTCTGAACGAGTCTCATAAGTCCTCCTCCGGGATGTTCCCCAGTTGCGGGCGGAGCCATGGCGCCGTCAATGAGGTTCCTGTCCGCATGGTCCATCGAGGACCGTTACGAGGAACGCGCAATGACCGAATTCTACCATGTCCGACTAGAGATGGCGCGGGCGCCGGAGACCCCGGCCGGGGATCCCGGCGAGGGTTACGACATCGTCGCCCCGCTGGACGCAGACGGCCGGCTGGATGTGGAGGCCTGGCGGGCCGAGCCTGAGCGGGCCTACGCCCGCCGGTTCAGCGATGGCGCGACCCGGGCCAAGGGACGGCTGCGGTACGCCGGCGGCCACTGGATCGTGGACCTCCCCGGCGAGGCCGAGGACGCCGTCGGCTACCGGTTCGGCGACGAACGGTTCGTGGTCGGAGAATACGTCAGCCTGACCCAGCCCTCGGGCGAGCAGACCACCTATCAGGTGACGATCAGCGCGCCGCTCGAGGCCTAGAAATACTCGGCGTTGGCCGGGCACTGGGCCGCCAGCCGGCGGGCGGTGATGCTGGCCGGCAGGTAGGGCGTGCCGCGGGCCAGCTGGGCGCCGCCGCGGAATCTGAAGCTCTCCTGCTCGTAGGTGCCGTTCAGGCGGACGTTGACGCGCCGGCCCTTGCGGTCCTGACAGGTGCCTTCGAACCGGGCGTTGCCGTTGCCGACCTGGCGCACCGGATAGGTGCACTGCCAGCGGCGCGTCGACAGGCCGCCGAAGAAGCGGTTGATCTCGCTGGGGCGCACGCATTTGGTTTCGGTATCGCGCACGCCGACGGCGCTGGTGGTGTATTCCCAGTAGCCGGGGAGGACGGTGTCCTCGCTGGACTGGGGCGCCATCGCGGCTTGCGGCGCGACGGGCGCGGCCAGGAACAGTGCGCCGGCGACGACCGGCGCGGCGGTGGCGGCGACACGGACAAGTACGGAAGGCTTCATGGCGGTCCCGGGGTTGATCTTCGCTCTCATGGCTAATGGGAATATATGGCGGCAATTGAACGGCGGCTGAACGGCTCCGTTGCGCGGACCGAGTCTTGACGGGACGAGGACTCCTCCTCTATACGCCCCCCTCTCGCGCGGGATGACCTCCCGCGCGCACCTGTTTCATGCGTCCGCTTCTTATCGTGGACCGCTCCGAAGGATAGTCAGATGTCGCGTCGCTGCGAACTCACCGGTATCGGCCCGATGGTCGGCCACAGCGTGAGCCACTCGAACATCAAGACCAAGCGCCGGTTCCTGCCGTCGCTGAAGACGGTCAAGGTCGCTTCGGAGGCCCTCGGCCAGACCTTCTCCCTGCGCATCTCGAACGCCGCGCTGCGCACCCTGGACTACAAGGGCGGCCTGGACCCGTTCATCGTCAAGGCCCGCGACGAGCAGCTGTCGGCGGCGGCCCAGCGCATCAAGCGCCAGGTCAAGGCCAAGCTGGCCGAACAAGCCGCCGCCTGATCGGCGACGACATAGAGTTCTGAAGAGGCCGGTGGAAACACCGGCCTTTTTCTTTGCGCGCATCCGGGTTGTCGGGCCAGTCTGAACACAGACGGGAAGGGGGTCTCCACCAGGCGGCGCATGGCCGCCCTGCCCGCCTGGGAGGAAGGACGATGACGCGCGAAGAGATGTACGCCTACGCCCTGTCCTTGCCCGACACCGAGGACTCGACGCTGCACGGGGTCCGCTGCGTGCGGCTGAGGGGCAAGCTGCTGGTCAACGACACCCGCCTGCCGGACGCCGTGTCGCTGTCGCTGGATCACGGCGACATCGATTTGCTGATGGAGACCGAACCGCAGACCTACTTCAAGACACCGCATTTCCAGGGCTGGCCCGCGGTGCTGGTCCGCTATGAAGCCGCCGACGACGACCGGCTGCGCGAGCAGATCGACAAGGCGTGGGCCCGGCGCGCGACCCGGGTCCAGCGCAAGGCCCGCCTGCTCGAGGACTAAGATTACAGGGAGTTCATTTGTCGGGCCGGGTCCATCGCCTACCGTCCCGCCGGTCAACAGGACGGGGCTGGATAATGCTGAGAACCTTTGGGCGCGCCGTGGCGATGACCAGCGCGCTGGCCCTGATGGCCACCGGCGCTCTCGCGCAGGACCGCAACGCCGCCGGCGGGCCGGAGGCCTCGGCCTTCACCCTCGAGACCGACCAGCCCCGGACACCCGAACAGGAGGCGATCCGTTTCGACAAGGCGGACCTGGCGATCACCGTCCTGCCCGAGGACAAGGCCATCCGCGGCGTCGCGGTGCTGGACTTCACCCTGCTCGCGCCCCTCGAGCGGCTCGTGGTGGAATTGGACGCGCTGTATGACGTGACCGACGTCCAGGTGGACGGCCAGACCCTCGCCCGCGACCAGTGGAGCAATCCCGAGGGCCGGATGACGATCCAGCTGCCGCGGCCGCTGGCCGAGGGGGCCCGGACGTCGCTGCGGATCGCCTATGGCGGCCAGCCCCATACGGCCCGGCGCGCGCCATGGAATGGCGGGTTCGTCTGGTCGACCGCGCCGACCGGCGAGCCCTGGATCGGCTCGGCGGTCCAGCTGGACGGCTGCGACCTCATCTTTCCCTGTATCGACAATTCGAACGCCGAGCCGGGCCAGGTGGATCTGCACCTGACCGTGCCTTCGAACCTGTCGGCGCCGGGCAATGGCGTGTTCCAGGGCAAGACCGACAACGGGGACGGCACCACGACGTGGAACTGGAGCATCCAGCACCCGAACATCTATGCGGTGAACGTCAACGTCGGCCCGTTCGAGGAGGTCACGGGCGAGTACCGCAGCCGGTTCGGCAACGTCATTCCGATGCACTACTGGCACCTGAAGTCCGACAAGCCCGAGGACGTGCAGCGGCTGTTCGCCGAGTTCCCGCAGATGCTGGACTTCTTCGAGGCCTATGTCGGGCCCTTCCCGTTCGGCGACGAGAAGATGGGCGTGGTCGAGACGCCGTACCTGGGCATGGAGCACCAGACGCTGAACGCCTACGGCAACGGCTACGACATCGACGGCCACGGCTACGACGACCTGCTGCAGCACGAGTTCGCCCACGAGTGGTTCGCCAACCAGCTGACCAACTGGAACGCCGACGACATGTGGCTGCACGAGGGACTGGGCAGCTATATGCAGCCGCTCTATGCGCGCTGGCTGCGCGGCGAACGCTACATGCAGCGCGAACTGGCGGATCAGCGCGACGGGCTGATGAACCGCGCGCCCGTGGTGTCGCGCCGGGCCCAGACCGTCGACGACGTCTACAACCGGCCCACCGGGCCCGGCGGCGACATCTATTCCAAGGGCTCCCTGATCGCCCACACCCTGCGCATGACGATCGGCGACCGGGACTTCTTCGAGGCCCTGCGCATCCTGGTATACGGCCGCCCGGACCCGGCGCCGGGCAATTTCCGGCCGGTGACGCGCTCGACGCCCGACTACAACCGCATCGTCAACGAGGTGACCGGCCGGAACTACGACTGGTTCTTCAACGCCTATCTGTACGAGGCCTCTCTGCCCGTCCTGAAGGAGACGCGCGACGGCGACCGGCTGAACCTGGAATGGTCGACACCCGCCGGGATATTCCCGATGCCGCTGGAGGTCGAGGTCAACGGACGGGTCCGGGTGCTCGACATGCGCGACGGCCGGGGCTTCATCGATACGCCGCCCGGAGCGATCGTGATCATCGATCCCGCCAACAAGGTGCTGCGCCAGCTCGACGAGGTCGACCGGCTCCAGGCCTGGCGGCAGGCTCAGCGGGTCCGCCGGGAGGCCTCGCAATGAGGCGGCAGGCGGCCCTCATCGCCGCAGCGGCCCTCGCCGCGACCGGTGCGCACGCACAGGAGGCCGGGACGACGCCGGCGCGGGAATCGACGGCCTTCACGCTCGGCACCGATCAGCCGCGGGCGCCCGAGCAACTGGCGGTGCGCTTCGACAGGGCGGACCTCACGATCCGCGTCATCCCGGACGACAAGGCCATCGACGCGGTGGCCGTGCTGGAGTTCACCGCCACCGCGCCCGTCGAGCGGCTGGTGGTCGAGCTCGACACCCTGCTGACCGTCTCCGCGGTGGCGGTGGACGGCGTCCCCGTCCCCGCGGAGCGCTGGTCCAATCCCGAGGGCCGGATGACCGTCGAGCTGGCCGAGCCGCTGGCCGCCGGCGGGACTGCCCGGCTGCGCATCGCCTATGCCGGCCAGCCCCGCGTGGCCCCGCGCGCCCCCTGGGACGGCGGCTTCGTCTGGGCCACCGCGCCGACGGGCGAGCCGTGGATCGCCACGGCCGTCCAGCCGGAGGGCTGCGACATCTTCTGGCCGTGCATCGACCATCCTCTGGCCGAGCCCGGGCGGGTCGACCTGCACATCACCGTGCCGTCGAACCTGTCGGCGCCCTCGAACGGCAAATTCCTCGGCACGGTCGACCACGGGAACGGCTGGACCACCTGGAACTGGTCGGCCGCCAATCCGAACACCTACGCCATCGCCCTCAACATCGGCCCCTACGTCGAGATCTCCGGCGCCTACGAGAGCCGCTTCGGCAACACCTATCCCATCCAGTACTGGCATCTGAAGTCGGACGACCCCGCCAGGGCCCGGGCCCTGTTCGACGAGATCGCGCCGATGCTGGACTTCTACGAGGCGACCGTCGGCCCCTACCCCTTCGGCGACGAGAAGATGGGCGTGGTCGAGACGCCGCACCTGGGCATGGAGCACCAGACGATCAATGCCTATGGCAACGAATACAAGCTCGACGGCCGCGGCTTCGACTGGCTGCTGCACCACGAACTGTCGCACGAATGGTTCGGCAACCAGCTGACCAACCGCAACGCCGACGACATGTGGCTGCACGAGGGCCTCGGCAGCTACATGCAGCCGCTCTACGACCGCTGGCTGAACGGCGAGATGTTCATGCAGGCCTCGCTGCTCGAGCAGCGCCGCGACCTGATCAACCGGTTCCCCGTCGTCTCCGGCGAGGAGAGGTCCGAGGACGAGGTCTACCAGGACGACACCGGTCCCGGCCTGGACATCTACAACAAGGGCTCGCAGATCGCCCACAGCCTGCGCATGCTGATCGGCGACGAGGCCTTCTTCCGCTCGGTGACGCGGCTGGTCTACGGCACGGCGACGCCCCGCCCGGGCGAGTTCAGGCCGCGCTACGGCACGACCGAAGAGTTCATGGCCATCGTCAACGAGGAGGCCGGGCGCGACCTGACCTGGTTCTTCCGCGGCTACCTCTACCAGGCCGCCCTGCCGGACCTGCGGCAGACCCGGGTGGACGGCGAACTGGCGCTGGAATGGGTCACCGGCGACGGCGCCGCCTTCCCCATGCCCGTCGAGGTCGAGATCGACGGCCGCCGCCAGACCGTCCCGATGGCCGACGGCCGCGGCCGGATCGCGGCGCCGTCGGCAGCCCATGTGTTGATCGACCCCGACAACAAGGTGCTGCGCCGGCTCGAATTCATCGAGGCGTGGAAGGCGGCGGACGGCGAGGACGACTAGACCGCTTCCGCCGTCACCGATTGCCGGACCAGTTCGCAGCGCCCCTGGGTGGTCAGGAAGGCGATGTCGGCGGCGTCGCGGCCGCAGGCGATGCGCACCAGACCCTCGACCGGGGCCAGCCCTGTCGGATCGACCAGCCACCAGCCGTCCGACAGCCAGACCTCGAAGATGGCGTGGAAGTCCGGCGGCGTCAGCTGGTGGGCATAGGCGCTGACCGCCCGGGCTGGAATGCCCGAGGCGCGGCACAGGGTGATGCCCATGTGGGTGAAGTCGCGGCACACGCCGGCGCGGTCGATGAAGGTGCGGGCCGCCGTGGTCTCGCTGTCCGAGGCGCCCGGCTCGTAGTCGATCTCGGCCCTGATCCAGTCGAGGATCCTGAGCACCCGATCGCCCCCGACCGTGCCGCCGAAGGTGCGTTCGGCGAAGCGCCCGAACTGGTCGGACGGGCAATAGCGGCTGGGGTTCAGATAGGGCAGCACCTCGGCCGGGAGGTCGCCCCAGTCGTGCTGCACCGTCACCGGCGGCAGGCCCTTCAGCGTGCCGTTGTCGACCACCGCCTCATAGGTCAGGGCGACGTCGCCGGACAGGTGGGCGCGCAGGGTTCTGGCCCCGAACTCCTCGTCCTGGTCCTCGGCGAAGGCCACGGCGGGGGCGGCGGTCAGCCGCTCCTCGAGGATCGTCTGTCCCGGCCAGTGGGCGACCTGGATCTTGTAGATCGCATCCGTGGGCGGGTCGAAGCGATAGACGAGTTCGGCGCGGACACGGATTTTCATGGGGTCGGACTGAACCGGCCCCATGATTTCGTCAATCCGTCAGTTGGACGGTTCAATCGCTCTCGGAATCGTCGCCCGAAACGACCACGATCGCAGCCGCGAGCACGCCGGCGATGGCGATGAGGGGGATGATCGGAATGCCGCGGAATTCGCTCGAGGCGTCGGCCTTGGCTCCGATCCTGTCGCCCACGCGGGTGAAGCTCTGGCCGGCCGCGGCCGCCTGACCGGCGATCAACAGGCATCCGGCCGTGATGGCCGCAAGCGTCTTCTTCATGGCATCTCTCCCGATTACCTCGACATCCAAACCGCGCGAGAACGGGTTCAGTTCCCGTATCAGGAGTATCCCGAAATGGCTCATCGCCGCCGCGGGCGCGTCCACGGCGAGCCGAACAGCAGCGGCGGCGCAAGAAGGCGAAGGGGCCGCCGGCTCAGGGCTCCAGTTCGATGTCCCAGTACAGGTAGTCGAGCCAGCTCTGATGCAGGTAGTGCGGTGGGAAGCGCCGTCCGAACTCCTGGAGCTGCCAGGCGCTGGGCCGGTGAGGGGCCCGGCGGATCGGCATGCCGGCCTGCTGCGGCGTGCGCCCGCCCTTTTTCAGATTGCAGGGGCTGCAGGCGGCGACGATGTTCTCCCACGTCGTGCGCCCGCCCCGGCTGCGCGGGATGACATGGTCAAAGGTCAGCTCGGTGGTCGCATTGCAGTACTGGCAGGCGAAGCCGTCGCGCAGGAAGACGTTGAAGCGGGTGAAGGCGGGCTGCCGGTCCTGATCGACGTAATTCTTCAGCGCGATGACGCTGGGCAGGACGATCTCCATCGACGGGCTGCGCACGACCTTGTCATAGGTCGAAACCACATCGACCCGGTCCTGGTACACCGCCTTGACCACCTCCTCCCACGGCCAGATCGACAGCGGGTAGTAGGACAGCGGCCGGAAGTCAGCGTTGAGCACCAGCGCGGGCCAGCCGGACGGAGGGCGGTCCAGGACCTGCATCAGGCCCTCGCCGCTCGGATGAGGTTTATCGACGCGACCGGACTGAAGACACGTCTCCTTCCCTGGCTGTGCCCGAATCCTACGCCTGATTCGACAGCTTGGCGATGACGGCCGAATGACGGTTCGACAACGCTCAGCCCCGCGCCGCGCTCCCCGGGAAGGCCGGCAGACTCCACCCCCAGACGAGGGCGCCGGCGCGCAGGGCGAAGCCGCAGGGGGCGGCGATCAGGGCCGCCGGCCACGCCTCCAGTCCCGCGAAACGGGCCACCACATAGATCGTCGCGGCCAGCAGGGCGGCGGAGACGGTGATCTCGCGCCGGAGCAGGATCGAAGGCTGGCCGGCCAGCAGGTCGCGGACGATGCCGCCGAAGCAGGCGGTCAGGGCCCCCATGACGATGCAGATCAGCGGGGCCACGCCGAAGATCTCGGCCTTGGCGGCGCCGAAGACGCCATAGGCGGCGAGGCCGATGGCGTCGAGCCACAGCAGGGCCCGGAACCGCCAGGGCCGGGCCCCGACCACCCAAACGGCCAGCGAGGCGGCGACGCAGACGGCGATGTAGCGCCAGTCGCCGACCCAGAACACCGGCGCGCCGATCAACAGGTCGCGCAGCGTGCCGCCGCCGACTCCGGTGATGGCGCCGAAGAAGGCGAAGGTGACGAGGTCGTGCCGCTCGCGCGCCGCCGCCAGCGCGCCCGTGGCGGCGAACACCGCCACGCCGGCGAAGTCCAGCGCGCCGAGCACGGTCTCGGGAGTGGCCAGTCCGGGGTCGACGATGGGCGTCACTCTGATGTCTCTCTATCGTCTCGCGCGCGGCGCTCGCCTACTTGAGAGACGAAGCCTCCTCCAGCGCGACCACGCCGCGCTTCACCGCTCCATACCATCCCCACAGCAGATGCGCCGCAACGCTGCGGTGCGGACGCCAGATTTCGGCGCGGGCATAGGCCTCCTTCTCCCGCGGACGCAGCGCCGCCCCGTCGGCCCAGCGCATCGCCTCCTGCAGGGCGATATCGCCGGCGGGGAAAACATCCCGGCGGCCCTCGCAGAACATCAGGAAGGTCTCGGCCGTCCATTTGCCAACGCCCTTGATGGCGGTCAGCCGGGCGATGGCCTCCTCGTCCGAGAGCCGTTCCAGATGATCGAAATCGATGCGGCCCTCGACATGGGCGCGGGCGATCTCGTGCCCGTAGGTCGCCTTCTGGATCGAGAGGCCGAAGCTGCGCAGGGTCTCGATATCGGTCGCCAGCATGCGTTGCGGCGTCACCTCGCCGCCCAGCCCGGTCTCGACGCGCGCCCAGATCGCGGCGGCCGAGGCGAGCGAGACCTGCTGGTCGACGATCATGTGGAACAGCCCCTCGAAGCCGCCGATGCGACGCCGCCATTCGAAGGCGGGGGTCTGGGCGTGGGCCCGCGCCAGCGACGGGTCGAGCTCGACGATGGTCCGGCGCGCCGCCTCGATGTCGTCCAGCCAGTAGGGTGTCTGCATCCGGCGACCCTAGCGCCGGCCCCGGCGGCGGCAAGCAGGCCGGTGTGATCGCGTCCGCTTCCCGCTATCCTGCGCCCATGTTCGCCACCCGCTTCGCCCCCTCGCCCACCGGCCGGCTCCACAAGGGCCACGCGTTTTCGGCCCTGACCGCTTGGCGGGCGGCGCGCGACGCGGGCGGACGCTTCATCCTGCGCATCGAGGACATCGATCCCACGCGATGCCGGCCCGAGTTCGACGCCGGCATCCTTGAGGATCTGGCCTGGCTGGGTCTGGACTGGGAGGAGCCGGTGCGGCGGCAGTCGGAGCATCTGACCGACTACGCCGGGGTGGTGGACGTCTTGAATCGCCGCGGCCTGCTGTACCGCTGCTTCCGCACCCGCAAGGACATCCTGGACGCCATCGGCGACGCGCCTCACGGCGCCGCCGAAGCGGTGCGGCCGGGTCCGCATCCCGCCGACGAGGAAGCCGCCCTGCTGGCCGAACAGCGGCCCTTCGCCTGGCGGCTGTCGCTGGACCGGGCGCGGGAGGTTCTCGGGGGACGCGCCTGGGAGGCGCTCGCCTTCGTCGAGGACGGCCAGGGTCCCGGCGGCGAACGCGGCCTGATCCGCGCCCGTCCGGAGACCGCGGGCGACGTCGTGGTGGCCCGCAAGGACGCGGGAACCGCCTATCATGTGGCCGTCACCCACGACGACGACCTTCAGGGCGTCAACCATGTGATCCGGGGGGAGGATCTGTTCGAGGCGACGCACGTCCAGGTCCTGCTCCAGGCGCTGATGGGCTGGCCGACCCCGGTCTACCGTCACCACCGGCTGCTGACCGGGGCGGACGGCCGACGGTTCGCCAAGCGGGACAACTCGGTCACCCTGGCCCGGCTGAGGGCGGAGGGCGTCAATCCGGTGACGTTGCGGGCCGAGCTGGGTTTCTGATCAGGCGGCGAGCCGTCCGCCGGATTTGGCGGCGGGAAAGACCACGTCGGGATCGGGCTTGTCGGCCGCGGCGCCGGGGCCGCCGATCGTCCTCAGTATGTGTCGGATGATGTTCAGCCGCGCCGTCTTCTTGTGGTCGGTGGCGACGACGGTCCAGGGCGCCGTCCGGTGGTCGGTCTGGTCCAGCATGCGGTCGCGGGCGGTGCTGTAGGCGTCCCAGCGCTCCTGCGCCTCGGCGTCCAGCGAGGACACCTTGAACCGCTTCAGCGGGTCGGCGACGCGGGCGGCCAGACGCTCGGCCTGCTCGGCCCTGGTGATATCCAGCCACAGCTTGATGATGTTGATGCCGCCGTCCGCAAGCATCCGTTCGAAATGGGGCGCGTCCTTGAGGAACTGGGCGTACTGCCCCGGCTCGCAGAAGCCCATGACCCGCTCGACCCCGGCGCGGTTGTACCAGGAGCGGTTGAACAGCACGGTCTCGCCCTCGGCCGGCAGGTGCGGGACGTAGCGCTGGAAATACCACTGGCCGGTCTCGCGCTCGGTCGGTTTGGGCAGGGCGACGACGCGCGTCTGCCGCAAGGCCATGTGTTCGGTGATGCGCTTGATGGCGCCGTCCTTGCCGGCGGAATCCCGGCCCTCGAAGACGATCAGCGTCTTGGCGCCCGTCTCGATGGTCCAGGCCTGGGTCTCCACCAGCAGGATCTGCAGGCGTTCCAGCTCGGCCTCGTATGCGTCGGTTTTCTTTCCCATGCGCACAGCGTGCGCCTGCCGGCCGACGGCGGCAATGTTGCAGTCGTGTTGCGCGATCATTGCGACCGTGGCGACATGCGGCCCTGGACCTGTCCTCCTTCTCACGTGCATCGAGGGCAGCCTCCATCGTAGCCTGACGATCCGCTTGGGAGACGTCCATGATCGCCAGCCGCCGCACCCTGCTCGCCGGCCTCGCCGCCCTGCCTCTCGCCGCCGTCCCACGGTTCGCACGGGCGCAGGAGCCCGGCGCGGCGGCCGAAGCCGCCCTTGACGCGGCCTTCGCCGAAGGGCCGCCGGGGCTGGCGGCGGCGATCGTGACCCGCGACGGCGTGACCTGGTCGGGCGTGCGCGGCGTGCGGCGCGCCGGGCATGAGGCGAAGGCCACGCTGGAGGATCGCTGGCACCTCGGCTCCAACACCAAGGCGATGACCGCCGCCGTGTTCGGCCGCCTGGTCGATCAGGGCCGCGCGCGGTGGGACATGCCCCTCGCCGAGGCCCTGCCGGGCCTGACGATGGATACCGCCTGGGCCGGCGCCACGCTCGATCAGCTGATGCGCCACCGCGCCGGCCTTCTCGACGCCGGGCTGCTGGATCAGGCCTGGCTGATCGGAGCCCATGCGGATCAGCGGCCCCTGCCCGAGCAGAGGGCGGCGTTCGCGGCGCGGGCGCTGGCGTCCCCGCCCGCCGGTCCCGTGGGCCAGTTCTCCTATGGCAACGGCAACTACATCGTCCTCGGCGCCGCCATCGAGGCCCTGACCGGCCAGGCCTGGGAGGCGGCGATGGAGGCCGAGCTGTATGCGCCGCTGGGGCTGGACTCGGCGGGCTTCGGAGCGCCGCGGGGCGAGGCGCCGTGGGGACACCGGGGCGGCGTCGGAATCGATCCGACGGGCTTCGCTGACAATCCCCGGGCGCTCGGTCCGGCGGGAACGGCGCACATGAGCCTGTCCGACTACAGCCGGTTCGTGTCCGCCATGATGGGCGGGGCGCCGGGCTGGCTCGGCGACGAGACCCGCCGCCGGCTGCTGACCCCCGCCGCCGGTTCGCCGCCGGCCTATGCGGCCGGCTGGGGCGTCGGCAGCGCGCCCTGGGCCGGTGTCGGCGGACCGGGGCCGACGATCAGCCACAATGGCTCCAATACGATGTGGTTCGCCACCGTGCTGGCGGCGCCGGAGCGGGGCCTCGGCTTCATCGCCCTGTCCAACGACGGCGCGGCGGGCCAGCGCGCCTGCCAGACCCTGGTCCGCCGACTGGCGGAGGCCGCCACCGCCGCGTAAGTCTGGCGGGGCATGGACCGCGACTTCGCCGATTTCTGGAACCTGCTGTGGGAAGCCGGGCTCGGCCTGTGCGCGGCCTTCGCCCTGCTCAACGCCTTCGCCCCGCACCAGGACCTGCCGTGGAAGCCGCTCGACCTGAGCCATCCCATCGGCCAGGCGACGGCGGCCAAGGTGGCCGATTTCGAACTGGCCCGCACCGCCGCGCCGGAGGAGGTCAAGGCGGTCACCGACGCCTGCATCCAGGTGCTGCGCGAGGCGGGCGTCACCGTCGAACGGGCCGAGGACCGCGACGACGGCGGCTTCTGCGTCGTGCGCGGGGCGGTCAGGATCACCGGCGGGGCGGTCACGCCGCTGGCTCCCGGGGGCCTCGTCATGCAGTGCCCGCTGGCGGTGCGCTACGTCATCTGGGACCGGCAGGTGCTGCAGCCGGCGGCGGAGGCGACGTTCGGATCGAGGGTCGCCAGCGTCCAGAACTACGGCTCCTATTCCTGCCGCCGCCTGTACGGCCAGACCGACGCGGCGGTACGGCCGTCGGAGCATGCGCGGGCCAATGCGCTGGACATCGCCGGGGTGACGCTCGAGGACGGGCGGACCGTCTCGGTGGCCGGAGACTGGGCCGGAGAGGACGGCCGCCGGGCCGGGGGCCGCAGCTTCCTGAAGCGGATCCGGGACGGCGCCTGCCGCGTGTTCTCGACCGTTCTCACGCCGGACTACAACGAGGCCCACAGGGACCACCTGCACCTGGACGGCGCGGACCGCGGCCTGTGCGCCTGACGGGCGGTAACCCTGTCGACTCGGTTTGCGGTTGACCGGCCCCGCTTTGCGCGAGAGAAATGCCCCGCAGTCCGGATTTCGCGCGGCGTCCACACCCGTGCCTGCTCCTTCGCCTGAACGAGCCGTCCAGATGGACTGACGGGCGCCCTTGGAGGGGCGCCTGCCTGGAAAGCGCGTTTAGGAGACGCAACATGGCGACCGGCACGGTCAAGTGGTTCAACCCGACCAAGGGTTTCGGCTTCATCCAGCCCGATGGCGGCGGTCAGGACGTCTTCGTCCACATCACCGCCGTTCAGAAGGCGGGCCTGCAAGGCCTCGATGAGAACGCCAAGGTCGAATACGAGCTGGAATCCCAGCGCGGCAAGACCTCGGCGGTGGATCTGAAACTCCTCTGATCCGACCGACACAATCATGAGACGGGCGCGGCGGCTTCGGCTTCCGCGCCTTTCTTTTTGAGCGCCGACATCTGCGCCAGCACCACCCCGGCCAGCAGGGCGGCGGCGCCCGCCAGCTGCGCGCCCGTCATGGTCTCGGCGAACAGCAGCCAGCCCAGCACCGCCGCCACCACCGGCTGGATCAGCACCGTCACCGCCGCCAGCGCCGCCGGCAGCCGGCCGAGCGACCAGGCCACCCCGCCCTGGCCCGCCACATGCACCACGCCCAGGCCGGCGCAGGCCAGCCAGCCGGCGGCCGAGGCCGGGGCCAGCGGCTCGCCCAACGCCAGGGACACGCCCAGCAGCAGCGGCGCCCCCAGCGCCGTCGACCACAGCATGATCCGCCCCGCGGAGACCCGCCCGCGCAGCACCTTCACGGTCAGGAAATAGCCGGCGTACCAGAGCGCCGTCACCGCCGCGAACAGGTCGCCCAGCCGCGGGTTCGGCCCCTGCCGACCGTCGGCCCCCGCCGACATCGTCCACGCCCCGGCCAGCGCCACCGCCAGGGCCACGAGGAACAGCGCCTTCGGCCGCTCGCGGAAGGCCAGCCAGGCCACGGCCGTCACCACCACCGGCGTCAGATTGGTCAGGGTGGTGGCGTTGGCCACCGAGGTGAAGGCGATCGAATAATGCCAGAAGGACAGGTCCAGCACGAAGAACAGCGCCGCCAGCGCGATCAGCATCGAGGGCCGCCCCGGCCCGCGCTCGTCCGCCGCCTGGCCCGGCCGGCTCACCAGCGCCAGCAGCAGCGGCAGGGCGAAGGCGAAGCGCCAGAAGCCCGCCGCCGCCGGCCCCGTGTCGGCCAGCCGCACGAGGATCGGGGCCAGCCCCAGCACCGCGGCGGAGGCGACGAGGACGAGCAGGGCCTGGAGGCGTGTGGAGGGCATCCCCGCCGTATAGCGGTCCTTCTCCCCTTGCGGGAGAAGGAGTCAGATCTGCTCGCCCCCCGGCCCCGTCATCGCCGCCGGCGCCTCCGCATCAGCAGCACGGCGGCGGGGAGCAGGGCGGCGGCGGCCCAGGCGCCGGCGACGCGCAGCCCCCGGGGCCGCGCCCGCACCACCCCGGCCGTGGGATCGAGCTCGCCGAGGTCGGCCCCGGCGGCCATCGTCCCGGCGGCCTCCTGTTCCTGCAGCGGCGTCTGGGTCATCGGCTCATCCCCTCAGTCGATCGGGCTCATAGGGGCCGCGGACGAGGCGGCGAGGGAGCCGTCGCCGCGGCGTCCGGACCCGTCCGCCGCGCCCGCGCCGCAATAGCGCTCGAACTCCTCGCGGAAGCGGTCGCCCAGGTGGGCCTGGTGCTCGCCCTTCTCCTTGAGGCGCAGGAACCAGCTCGATTCCTCCTCATAGATGTGGGTCAGCACCGCCCCCTCGATGTGCTTCAGCTTGTCCTTCCACTCGGGCGTCGAGGGCGCGATGTTCTCCAGCTCGGCCATCTGCATCTTGGCCGTGGTCTGTTCGGCATAGGCGTGGCCGGCGTGCATCTTCTCGCCGCACTGGGCCAGGGCCGGATACAGCACCACCTCCTCGGCCAGGGAATGGCCGTTCAGCACCAGGGCCAGCTCCTTCATGGCCACGGCGCGGGCCTCGGCCGACTCGGCGCGGCCGCAGGCGGCGAAGGCCTCGCGGATGCGGTCGTGGTGGTCCAGCGCCATCGACAGCCAGTCGCCGGGCGTGGCGCGGGCGCGGGCCTCGGCCGTCGCCTCGGCGCGCTTCTCCTCCGACGGCAGGGGGGTGATCTTCGAAAGAACCTTGTCGACGACGGACATGGCGGGGTCTCCTTGCGGGCTGCGGGGCGCGGGGGCGCGGGTCGCAAGGGCAACCGGGCGCGAGGGGGCGGGGTTCCCTACGGCCAGTCCCCGGCCACGCCGTCCGGCAGCCCCGCGTCCTCCCGCCACGCCGCCCGGTTGGCGTGCAGCGTCACCCCGTCCAGCCACATCAACGGCTCCAGCCGCCCGTCCTCGTCCCACATCTTCCCGGTCCAGCCATGGCGCCGGGCCCAGTCCCGGTCCCGCGCCGCCGTCTCCGCCGTCAGATGCGCTTCCCGCCACTTCAGCACGAAGCCGAGGTGCCACAGCGGCGCCCCCTCCAGCCCCCCGCCCGCCATCGCCCCGGCGAGCTGCGTGGCCACCGCCCGCGTCTCGTTCAGCCGGAATTCGAACGCGTCCCGCTGCTTCTCCGCGAACCGCTCCCAGCCCTCGACCGGCTCAGGCACGGGGTCCGGCGCCGGCTTGCGCTCCCACGCCTCCTCCGCCCTTCGCCGCCACAGATTGGCCAGCCCCACATCATACCGCTTCGCCAGCGACGCCCCCGTCGCCCCGCCCTCCCAGGCGCGGCGGATCTCGGCCCGGTGCTCTTCGGAGCGGTAACGGGCGGGCTGTTTCTCGTGCGTGGGGAGAAGGTGCCGCGGAGGGGCGGATGAGGGGTGAGTCGGCTCCGGACCGGCTGCCCGCGAGTTCGCGTCAGACATCCCCCTCATCCGACTCGCTCCGCGAGCCACCTTCTCCCGCGGAGGGAAGAAGGAAATCGCGCGTCGCTGTGCTGGCAATCTGGGGAATTATAGTCTGATTTTGTGGGCGTTCTCTCGTCTTTTCAGCCACTTCACCGTTTCTAAAACCAATCTTCCCGCCTGAGAAGACAGCGGGCGCATAATGCCGTCCGTCCTGTCGCTCCGGCAGGCGCCGGTCTTTGACAACCGCATCCCCGCCGCACCGCCCGAGGCGCGCCGATGTAGACTCTGCCGACTCTGCCCCCGCGAATTCCCGAAGAGCCTGCCGACCCTGCCGACGGCGCCACACCATCTTTCGCGATTTCACCCGGGTAAAATCTCCACCCGACGTTCATTCCCGGCCTTGGCTCGCCCGGATTCGCCCCCGGACCGCTTACGGACCACTATTGCCGGAAACGCCCCAATGATTCGGGCCGAGGCGACATGACCGCAACCGACCGCAAGGGCTTCGATCCGCTGCTCATCGTCATGGCGATCGGCTTCGTCGTGGCGGTGGGGGCCCTGGCCTATCCGGCCTTCCGGGCCGATCCGATGAGCGCGCCCGGACTGGTGCTGATCTTCACCGTCGGCGCCGTGGCCCTGATCGGCCTGTTCGCCTTCGCCCGCGGGGAAGGCCGCAAGCCGCTGGGCGACACCACCGTCGACCTGCTCGACGCCATGGCCGAGCCCGCCGCCCTGGTCTGGGCGTCCGGGCAGGTGCTGGCCTTCAACGCCGCCTGGGCCGAGAGCAACGGCGCCCTCACCACCCTGCCCAAGGGCCGCTCGGCCTCGGCCCTGTACATGGCCTTCGCCCAGGCCCGCGCCGGCGAACAGGGCCGCGCCATCGTCGTCATCGGCGACCGCGAGCAGGAGGTGCTGATCGGCATGGCCGGGGAGGGGCGTTTCCTCGTCCGGGCCGCCCCCGACGCCGCCATTCCGGTGATCACCAGCGGCGCGCCCGCGCCCGGTTCGAGCGCCGCCGAGAGCCGCGCCATGGCCGCCGGCGCCCCCTTCGGCTCCGCCGTGATCGCGGCCGAGGACCTGTTCGGCGGCAAGGTCGAGGAGGCCAACGCCGCACTCGCCGTCCTGACCGGCCCCGCCGCCGCCCGCGACGCCGCCTTCGGCCACCTCTTCGATCCCGCCCTGGTGGCCGAGGCCCGGGCCAGGCTGGCCGCCGGCTCCTCCGGCCCCATCGAGCTGGTCGCCCGCGCCTTCCCGGACAAGATGCTCCACCTCTACGTCGCCCCCGAGGGCGACAAGCGGCGCATCTGGCTGTTCGACGTCTCGGCCCAGAAGTCGATGGAGCTGCAGCTGTCGCAGGCCCAGAAGATGCAGGCCGTGGGCCAGCTGGCCGGCGGCGTGGCCCACGACTTCAACAACCTGCTGACCGCCATCCAGCTCCAGCTCTCCGGCCTGCTGGAGCGCCACCCGGTCGGCGATCCCTCCTACGAGGGCCTCAACGAAATCCGCCAGACCGCCATCCGCGCCGCCGACCTGGTGCGCAAGCTGCTGGCCTTCTCGCGCAAGTCGACCGTCCGCCGCGAACGGCTCGACCTCGGCGAACTGGTCGGCGAGTTCGCCGTCCTGCTGCGCCGCCTGCTGCGCGAGGACGTGCGGCTCGAGACTGACTACGGCCGCGACCTGCCGGTGGTGCTGGCCGACAAGAGCCAGCTCGAGACCGCGGTGATGAACCTCGCCGTCAACGCCCGCGACGCCATGCGCGGCATGGTCGAGCCGGGGGCCGGCGTGGTCACCATCCGCACCGCCCGCCTGTCCGCCGACGAGGCGCGCGCCCTGGGCTGGACCCACCCCACCACGGACGCCGTGGCCCTGATCGAGGTCTCCGACACCGGCCCGGGCGTCCCGCCCGACATCCTCGGCAAGATCTTCGAGCCCTTCTTCACCACCAAGGCGGTGAACGAGGGCACCGGCATGGGCCTGGCCACCGTCTACGGCATCGTCGAACAGGCCGGCGGCCACATCAACGTCTCCAACCTCGAAGGCGCCGGCGCCGCCTTCCGCATCTTCCTGCCCGAGGCGGCCGAGGCCGAGCTGGCCGAAACGCCGGTGGTCGAGAAGGTCGCCAAGGCGCCCCGCGACCTGTCGGGCGCCGGCCGCATCCTGTTCGTCGAGGACGAGGCGGCCGTTCGCGGCATCGCCGCCCGCCTGCTGCGCCAGCGCGGCTACGAGGTGATCGAGGCGGCCGACGGCGAGGAGGCCCTGGCCCTGGCCGAGGAGCACGCCGGGACCATCGACATGATGATCTCCGACGTCATCATGCCCGGCCTCGACGGCCCGTCCCTGCTCAAGAAGGCCCGGCCCTTCCTCGGCGACGCGCCGGTCATGTTCATTTCGGGCTACGCCGAGAGCGACTTCTCCGACCTGCTCCAGGACGAGGTCGGCGTCTCCTTCCTGCCCAAGCCGCTCGACATCAAGACCCTCGCCGAGCGGGTCAAGCAGGAGCTGCGCGCGGCCTAGGCTATTTGCCGCGCCGCCCGTGGTCGCTGCGCCCGTCATCCCGGCCGCGGTCGCCATGGTGACGCTCGCGCCAGTAGGGGGACTGGGGCGGAATATGGAAGTCCCGGTATCCGTAATCGCCCGGGCAGTATCGCTGCTGGACGTTTGGCGCGACCGACGACGTGCCCCGGTAGCAGTAGGCGTTTTCGTACTCCAGGTCGGCCGCCGCCTGGTCGAGACCGACCGCGACCGCCTCCCAGAAGGCCGGGTCGCTGCTGCACCCCGCCGCCGCCATCGCCGCCACCGCGACCGCCGCCGCCCGAAGTCCTCTGCCCATGATCCTGCTCCCGTCCTCTGCGGCCATCCTCCCGCATGGCGGCGTTCTGGAAACCGACGAAAGCTGACGCTTGTCGAAGCGCGGCCGTTCGGCGCAACCTGTCGCTCCCAGGGGAGGGCCACGCCATGATCGACCGCCGCCGACTGCTTCTGACCGCCGCCGCGGGAGCCGGCATGGCCGCTGCGGGCCCCGTCTTCGCCCTCAGCGACGCGGACGACCGCTTGGACGCGATGCTGAACCGCTGGTTCGACGAGGACGTCGACAGTTCGCCCGAAACCGCCACCAACCTCGGCCTCGACCGTGGCGAGCGGGCCCATCTGTCGTCGAAACTCAGCGACCGTAGCGAGGCCGCCTGGATGGCCGATCGGACGACCGCCGACGCCCGCCTGCAGGCCCTCGCCGACTTCGACCAGACCGGCCTGACCCGCCCCGGGACCATCAACCTCGCCGTCGCCGCCTTCCGCGCCCAGACCGCCTCGACCGGCGCATCGTTCGACTACGGCTCGGCCATCGAGGGCGGGCGGATGGGGCCCTACCTCGTCAACCAGATGACCGGGTCCTACTTCACCGTCCCGGACTTCATGGACACCCAGCACCGGGTCGAGGACCGCGACGGGGCCGAGGCCTTCCTCGCCCGCCTGTCGGCCTTCGGGCCCAACCTCGACGCCGAGACCGACCGCATGACCCGCGACGCCGGCAAGGGCGTCGTCCCGCCGGACTTCGTCATCGACCTGACGCTGGGCCAACTGGGGGCGCTGCGCGGCCAGCCCGCCGCCGAAATGGCCATGATCCGCACGCTTGAGCGCAAGGCGACGGCCCTCGGCCTGTCCGGCTACGGCGACCGCGGCGCGGCGCTGGTCGAGGCGGAGGTCAACCCGGCTCTGGATCGCCAGATCGCCGCCTTCGAACGCCTTCGCCCGGCAGCGGTCCACGACGCCGGCGTCTGGCGCCTGCCCGACGGCGAGCGCTTCTACGCCCACGGCCTGAAATACTGGACCACCACCGGCATGACTCCGGATGAGGTCCACGCCGTCGGCCTCGAACAGGTGGCCTCGATCAGCGCCGAGATCGATGCGATCCTCAAGGCGCAGGGCATGACCGGGGGTACGGTCGGCGCCCGCATAGACGCCCTCAACAAGGATCCAGCCCAGCTCTGGCCCAACACGGACGAGGGCAAGGCCGCCCTGATCGAGAGCCTGAACCGCCAGGTCGCCGCCCTCGACCCGCTTCTGCCCCGCCTGTTCGGTCGCCTGCCGCGCTCAAAGGTCGAGGTCCGCAGGGTGCCTCCGGCCATCGAGGCCGGCGCACCCGGCGGCTACTACCAGGGCCCGCCGCTCGACGGTTCGAGGCCCGGCGCCTACTACATCAACCTGCGCGACACGGCGAACTGGCCGAAGTTCGCCCTGCCGACCCTGACCTACCACGAGGCCTCGCCGGGCCATCACCTGCAGGTCGCCCTGCAGCGAGAGACCGAAAGTCTGCCCGCCTGGCGTCGCGCCAACGGCTTCTCGGCCTACAACGAAGGCTGGGCCCTCTACGCGGAGGCGGTGGCCGCCGACGACCTCGACGTCTACGCCGACGATCCGCTCGGCCGCGTCGGCTTCCTGATGTCCTACCTGTTCCGCGCCGTGCGGCTGGTCGTCGACACCGGCCTGCACCACAAGCGCTGGAGCCGGGAACAGGCGGTCGACTACATGGTCGCCTCGGGCGCCAAGCCGGTCGGCGCCGCCAACAGCGAGATCAACCGCTACTGCGTCATGCCGGGTCAGGCCTGCGCCTACAAGATCGGCCATACCGTGATCGCGCGCCTGCGGGCCGAGGCGCAGGCCCGTCCGGGCTTCAACCTGCGCGCCTTCCACGACGCGGTGCTGGCCAATGGTTCGACTCCGCTGTCCGTGCTGGAGAACCTGATGCGCTCGTGACCGCCGGCAGGTGAACGTTCCGTAACTTGCTGCTTGTCCAGCGACGGTCATAGCTGTCGGCGCCTCGAACGGAGCCCGCCATGATCGACCGCCGCAAGCTTCTCATGACCGCCGGAGCCGGTGTCGGTCTCGTCGCTGCGGGTGCGCCCGCCTTCGCCAGCCCGCGCCAGAGCGGCGCATCGGCCCAGCTTGCCGCCTTTATGGACCGGGCCTTCGAGCGCATCCTCGACAGTTCGCCCGAGACGGTGACCTCTTTCGGCCTCGACACCGGAGAACGCGCCGCGGCGGCGTCGCAGCTCTCGGTCCCGACCCTTGCCGAGGAGGAGAAGAGCCGGCAACTGATCCGTGGTCTCCGCCGCGAACTCGCGACCATCGACCGGGCCGCCCTGACCGGCCAGTCCGCCATCCATTACGACACCCTCGTCGCCAACTGGGACGCGGTGATCGCCACCTACGACATCCCCTACGGACAGGGCGGCTGGCCCGACATCTACCGCGTCAGCCAGCAGTCCGGCGCCTACCAGTCGATCCCCGACTTCCTCGACAGTCAGCACCGCATTGAAAACGCCGCCGACGCCGAGGCCTACGTCTCACGCATCGACGCCTTCGCCAACGTCCTGACCGCCGAGACCGAGCGTGTCCGCGAAGACTACGCCCGCGGCGTCACCCCGCCCGACTTCATCATGGCCAAGGCCATCTCGCAGCAGGAGGGCATGACCGGGACGCGTGCCGCGGACTCGCCCATGGTCGCCTCCATCGTCCGTCGCACGGCCGAGAAGGGAATCGCCGGCGACTGGGGGCCGCGGGTCGAGCGCCTGCTGTCCGACCGCGTCTATCCGGCCCTTGCCGCCCAGACCGCCCTGCTCAAGCAGCGCCTGCCCACCGCCGGCCATGAGGCGACCGTCGCCCGCCTGCCCGATGGCGAGAAATACTACGCCAACAGCCTGCACTACATCACCACCACCCGGCTTGGCGCGGACGAGATCCATCGCATCGGTCTTGAGCAGGTCGCCGACCTGACGGCCCGCGCCGACGCGCTGCTGAAGGCGCAGGGGATGACGCAGGGGTCCGTCGCCGCCCGCATCGCCGCCCTCGGCGCCGACCCCCGCTACGCCTACCCGAACACCGATGCCGGCAAGACCGATCTGATCGCCGACCTGAACCGCCAGATGCAGGCCATGCAGGCGCGCCTGCCGCGGGCCTTCGGCCGCCTCCCGAAGTCCGGCGTCGAGATCAAGCGCGTCCCCCCCGAGATCGAGGCCGGCGCCTCGCTCGGCTACTACAACTCGCCCAGTCTCGATGGCTCCCGGCCAGGCATCTACTACATCAACCTGCGCGACACTTCGGAGTGGCCGAAGTGGACCTTGCCGACCCTGACCTACCACGAGGCCATCCCGGGCCATCACTTCCAGATCGCCATCCAGCAGGAGAGCGAGGCCGCGCCGAAGCTGATGAATCTCGTCTTCTTCTCCAGCTATGTCGAAGGCTGGGGCCTCTACGCCGAACAGCTGGCCGATGAACTCGGCGCCTATGAGAGCGATCCGCTGGGTCAGGTCGGGTATCTGCAGTCGCTGATGTTCCGCGCCGCCCGCCTGGTGGTCGACACCGGCATTCACTCGAAACGCTGGAGCCGCGAGCAGGGAATTCGTTACATGGTCGAGACGCTCGGCGATCAGGAGAGCGCCTCGACAAGCGAGGTCGAGCGCTACTGCGGCTGGCCCGGCCAGGCCTGCGCCTACAAGGTGGGCCACAACGAGTGGGTCCGGCTGCGCGGGAAGGCCAGGGCGGCGCTCGGCGACCGGTTCGATCTCAGGGACTTCCACGATGTCGCATTGGCGGGCGGCGGCGTGCCCCTGACCGTGCTGGAACGCGTCGTGGACGGCTGGACCGCAGCCCGGATGAACTGACGGGTCAGTCCGCCTCGACCGCCTCGCGGGCGGCGCGAACGCTCGGATCCGCGGCGGCGGCGGCCAGGATCCAGTCGCGGAACCGGGCGATCTTGGGTGAGCGCCGGCGGCCTTCAGGCCAGACCAGCCAGTAGGCGTAGCCGGGGATCAGCTTGACCGAGAGGGGCGCCGGCTGGACCAGCAGGCCCGCCGCCAGTTCCCGGGCGAACAGGATCGGCGAGGCCAACGCCACGCCCTGGTCCCCCAGCGCCGACGCCACCTCCAGCGCCTGATAGTCGGCGCGCAGCCGCGACGGCGTCTGACCGTCGGCGGCGACGCCCGCGGCGGCGAACCACACCGCCCATTCCTTCTCCATCCCGATGCGGGGCGCCTTCAGCAGATCCTCGGCCGTCTCAAGCCCCAGCCGGTCGCGGAGACGGGGGCTGCAGACCGGCGTGAACACGCTCGGCATGACCTCGACGCTTTCCACGCCCGGCCACTCGCCCGTGCCAGATCGGATGCCGACGTCGAAGCCCTCCCGCGACAGGTCGATCAGATGCGCCGCCGTGTCGAGCCGCACAGCCAGTTCCGGATGCGCCAGCTGGAATTCCCCAAGGCGTGGCGCCAGCCACTGGGTCGCCAGCGTGGCGAGGGTGGTGATCGACAGGATCGCCTGATCCGCCTCCGTAAGGTCCGAGAGCGCCCGCCGCAGCAGGCTCATGGCCTCGGTCGCCGCGCGCGACAGCCGTTCGCCGGCCTCGGTCGGCACGACCTCGCGCGGCAGGCGACGGAACAGGCTCTGGCCGAGCCGGCCCTCCAGCGCCTTGATCTGCCAGCTCACCGCCGCCTGGGTCATGCCCAGCTCCTCGGCGGCGCGGGTGAAGCTGTTCAGCCGCGCGGCGGCCTCGAACACGCGGATCGAGGCGAGGGGGATGCCGGCGAGGGGATCGGACATAAGCGTCCCTTATGTTGCGCCGGGCCAATCTGGTTTGCGGGCCGCGCCTGTCAAGCTCATTTTGGCGTTGCCCTCACCGCAGGAAGTTCAGGAGGCCGTCATGGAAGAGATCCACCACACGCATAAGGAGCCCGCATGGGGTTGGGTGTCCGTGCTCAACGACTGGCGGCGCAGCCGCAGCCGGGCCCGAATCCGCAAGCCGCTGCGGGTGGTGACGCCCGCGAGCCGCTGATCGGACGCCGCCGCTATCGTCGCCGGCGAGGCCTCGTCCCGGACCCGGGGGTAGCCGCCAGCTCTCACGGCTCCGGGGCGCTTGCGTCGGGCTGGTCGACGGTCCAGCCGTCCGCCTCGCGCAAGACGTTGTGAATGGCCGTCGCCGCGATGGCGGCCTCGGCTCCCGCCACGGCGATCTGGTTCAGCCCGCGCACCACGTCCCCGGCTGCGTAGAGTCCGGGCACACTGGTCGCCTGATGGGTGTCGACCAGCAGGCAGCCGTCGTCGCCGACCCGCGCACCCAGGGCCCCCGCCAGTTCTGCGTTCGGCGACGTGCCCAGCGCCGAATAGACCAGGTCGAAGACGCGAAAGCTCCCGCCCCAGCCCAGCGCCGTCACCCGGTCGCCTTCCAGCCGGACGTTGTCGATCGGGGCGCGGATCAGTTCGACGCCCATGCGTCGCAGTTCGTCCTCCGCGGTCAGGGCGTCCGGGGGGCCGATATGGATCAGCGTCACCCGGCTGGAATAGGTGCGCAGGAAGGCCGCTTCGCGCACGCCCTTGTCGTCCTGCCCGATGATCGCCACGGCCTTGTCGATGGCCTCGTAGCCGTCGCAGATCGGGCAGATGCGGACCAGCGACCGCTCGATGGCGCGCTCGACCCCGGGCAGGTCCGGATGATGGTCGACTACGCCGGTGGCCAGCAGCACCGCGCGGGCCCGTACCGTCCGCCCGTTCAGCCGGGCGCGGAAGTCCTCGCCGTCCCGTTCCAGGTCCGCGACCCGGCCGGGCTCGATCACGGCGTCATATTCCAGCGCCTGTTCGGTCATCCTCCGGATGATGGCCTCGCCGGTGATGCCCTGCGGAAAGCCGGGCAGGTTGTGGCTGACCGGTATCCAGCACGCCCGCGGCGGGCCTCCGTCGGCGACGAGCACCCGACGCCGGAAGCGGGCCAGGTAGGTGGCGGCGGTCAGGCCGGCCGGCCCGGCGCCGATGATCAGGACCTCAGGCCCGCGGTCGTTCAACGCGTCCGCCACGTCGTCGGCCAGTAGTCGGACGGCACGCCCCAGCACTCCCGCATTTCAGATTCGTGGGTCAGCACGAACTCGCGTCCGGTCCACGTCCAGGTCGAGGCGGTTCCGCAGTCGCCGACACCCCGCCCCTTGGCGAAGGCGACGATGGTGCGGGTTTCCGGCGAATAGCCGCCGTTGATCGTCCCCGCTCCGGGATCGTCCGAGGTCGAGGCCAGCCGCGCGGGGCGGGGATCGCGGCCGCCGGGGCCGGTGACGTACCAGTCGTGTCCCATGTTGTAGGCGCCCGCGAAACAGGGGACGGCCCAGAGCTCGGTCGTGGCGTTCAGGCGGGCCGACATCACTTCCTTCCCGATCCAGTGTTCCGATGTTTCGGCGCGGCACGCCGCCACCGCCGGCACAGCCTCCAACGCCGCCGGAAGGACCTGGTTCTGATCCCCAAAGCCTGTCTGCGACACGGCTGGGGCCGGGGTGACCACCGGAAGCGGCGGCGCGGCCCGGACGCTGGCGGCGGCTCGGCGCCCGGGCCGCCGCAGGGCCGTCACCGTGTTCACCCGGCCTTGCCGTTCGTCGATCCAGAGCAGGGCGGCGGCCGCGCCGGACAGCGAAAGCTCATGGTCCGCACCAATCCGGGCGGCGCTCCCGTTGGCGAGCGCTCGCGCCACTTCCAAAGCCCGCGCGGCAGGGACTTCGGCGGCCACCGGGTCATCGGTGGCCAGGCTCATCGGATAACCGACGCCATCGATGGTCAGGGCGAAGGCGCCGGTCCCTTCGGCCTCACCCGGCCAGTATCCCGCGGCGACCTCCGGCTGCGCGTCCGGCCCCGGCTGGATGGCGACCCGGATCCAGCCAAGCCCCTCGCGGCCCGGGCCGAAGGCGAAGCAGGCGTTGCCGTTGTCGCAGATAGCCATCCAGTCGCGGAAGGTCCGGGTTTCGGAAGCCATGCCGGGCGCCGCCGCCGTCGTCTGCGTCCCGCCTGACGCCGTGGACGGGATGCTCGCCGCCGTCTCCCCCGAGGCGTCGGCGGGTCCGCAGGCGGACAGGATCACCAGGCTGCCCGCCCACGCCAGGGCCGATTTCCAATGGTTCATGTGCGTCTCCCCCAATGAGCGGCCTCTCCGGGAACGACGATACACTCCTGCTTGGCCGGCGTCTCCGCCGCCCTTTGCGCCCGCGCCCCCGCGCCGCTATACCGCCCGCCTCACTCCCCATCCCAATCAGAGGCGCGAACCCGCATGGCCAAGATCAAGGTCGCCAATCCCATCGTGGACATCGACGGCGACGAGATGACCCGGATCATCTGGCAGATGATCAAGGACAAGCTGGTCTTCCCCTTCCTCGATCTCGAGCTCGACTACTACGACCTCGGCATGGAGAACCGGGACGCCACCGACGACCAGGTGACGGTCGATGCGGCCCACGCCATCCAGAAGCACGGCGTCGGCGTGAAATGCGCCACCATCACCCCCGACGAGGCGCGGGTGAAGGAGTTCGGCCTCAAGAAGATGTGGAAGTCGCCGAACGGCACGATCCGCAACATCCTCGGCGGCGTGGTCTTCCGCGAGCCGATCATCTGCTCGAACGTGCCGCGTCTGGTCCCCGGCTGGACCCAGCCGATCGTCGTCGGCCGCCATGCCTTCGGCGACCAGTACAAGGCCACCGACTTCCTCGTCCCCGGTCCCGGCAAGCTGACCATCAAATTCCAGGGCGAGGACGGCCAGGTCATCGAGCACGAGGTGTTCGACTTCCCCTCGGCTGGCGTGGCCATGGGCATGTACAACCTCGACGACTCGATCACCGAGTTCGCCCGCGCCAGCTTCTCGTTCGGCCTGCAGCGGAATTTCCCGGTCTATCTCTCGACCAAGAACACCATCCTCAAGGCCTATGACGGTCGCTTCAAGGACATCTTCCAGAAGGTGTTCGACGAGGAGTTCGCGGCCGAGTTCAAGGAAAAGGGCCTGACCTACGAGCACCGCCTGATCGACGACATGGTGGCCGCGGCCATCAAATGGTCGGGCGGCTTCGTCTGGGCCTGCAAGAACTACGATGGCGACGTGCAGTCCGACGTGGTGGCGCAGGGCTTCGGCTCGCTGGGCCTGATGACCTCCGTGCTGATGACGCCGGACGGCAAGGTGCTGGAATCGGAGGCCGCCCACGGCACCGTCACCCGCCACTACCGGCAGCACCAGAAGGGCGAGGCCACCTCGACCAACTCGATCGCCTCGATCTTCGCCTGGACCCGCGGCTTCTCGCACCGCGCCAAGCTGGACGGCAACGCCGAACTCGCCGCCTTCGCCGAGACGCTGGAGCGTGTCGTCGTCCAAACCGTCGAAAGCGGCCACATGACCAAGGACCTGGCGCTTCTGGTCGGCGACCAGCAGGGCTGGCTGACCACCGAGGGCTTCCTCGACAAGGTCGCCGAGAACCTGACCAGGGCGATGAAGTCCTAGGGCGCCATCGCGCGCGACGCGGTCGCTCGCTGCTTGAGCGCCTTGTCATTCCAGCCCCGCCGGATTCGCTCCGGCGGGGCTTTCGTTTGAGCCCGACCGGCGTTCGTGCATTGATGGTGCGAAAGCGTGGAGAGCCCGTTGAAGAAGCTGTTCGGCAATCTGCTGCTGCTGGCCGTCCTGGTGGCGGCGGTCAGCTTCTTCGCCGCGCCGGCCGTGGCCTTCTTCGGCATCCGCTCGGCGGCGGACGCCAATGACGTAGCCGGCCTGTCCCGGCTGATCGATTTTGGCGCCGTGCGCCAGTCTCTGCGCCCACAGCTGTCGGGCAACCCCGCCGCCCTGGCGCCCGCGCCGACGTTCCTGGAAGATCCGATCGGCGCCGTCCGGCGGCAGCTCGAGCAGGCCAGTCCGGCGGCCGTCGCCGATGTGGACGCCTATCTGACGCCCGCCGCTCTGGCCGGCCTGACCCGGGGTGAGGGCCGTTTCGCCTCGCAGCGGTCACAGGCGCCCACCCCGGCCGCGGCCGCGGCCTCGGCCGCCGCCGATCCGACGCCCACGCCGGTGTTCTGGGGCGTAAACCGGGTCCGCATGGCGGTGACCGACGAGGGTGGGTCGCGCACCATCTTCACCTTCGAGCGCAAGGGGCCGTTCGAATGGAAGCTGGTTCACATCGGCCTGCCCGAGGGCGCCGCGCCTGTGGTCGCCGCACCGGCCCCCGCCGCGCCGGCGGCCAAACGCTAGGCAGGCTGATCGACTCGCGGCAACCGTAGCCGTGGGGAGGCGTTCCGACGCCAGAGGGTAACATGACCAAGAAGCTCATCGTCGGGTCGGCCGTTGTGGCGGTCGTCGTTCTGGCCGCCGCCTGGGCCGCGGCGCCCGTCCTTGCCGCCCAGGCCCTGATCCGCGCCGCCAAGGCCGGAGACGCCGACCGCATCGAGCAGTTGGTCGACTTCCCCGCCCTTCGCCAGAGTCTGAAGGACGAGCTGAACGCCGAACTGGCGACCCGGATGCGACGCGATCCGCGGATGGCCGAGAGCGGCCTGGGCGGCCTCGGCCTCATCCTCGCGCCGATGCTGCTTTCCGGGGCCGTCGACGCCGCCGTGACGCCGGAGGTGGTGGCGCAGATGGTCACCACGGCCGAGGCGCCCGACCCGACCGTTCGGGACCAGCCCGAACCCGGCGACGCCGCCGACGAGGGCGACGACATCCATCAGGCCTGGGGCTACCGGGACCTGAACGCCTTCGCTGTCACCCTGACCGACAGGGACCATCCGGACCAGCGGCTGGCCCTGATCCTCGAACGTCGCGGGCTGTTCAGCTGGAAGCTGGCGGCCGTGGACATCCAGAACGACGCCAGACGCTAGCCGGCCAAGGCCGTCCGCACCGCAGCCAGCCCGTTCTCGGCCTTGCCGCCGTCCGGGGCGCCGCCCTGGGCGAAGTCCGGCTTGCCGCCCGCGCCCTGTCCGCCCATGGCCAGCACCGCGGCGCGCGCCAGATCGGCCGCATTGACCTTTCCGGTCATGTCGGAGGTCACGGCGACCGTCACCGCCGCCTTGCCCTCGGTGACGCCGATCAGGGCCACGACGCCGGAGCCGACCTGTTTGCGGAAGTCCTCGGCCACGCCGCGCAGGCCCTTGCCGTCGACTCCGTCGAGGACACGGGCGATCAGCTTGACGCCGTTGATCTCTTCCGGCGCGGCGTTCCCGCCCGAGCCGCCGCCCAGCGCCAGCTGCTTCTTCAGGTCGGCGACCTGCTTCTCGAGCGTGCGCACCGAGCCGCTCAGCGCCTCGACCCGGGCCGGCACGTCCGCCGGCTGGACCTTGAAGGTCTGCGCCAGCTTCTTCGCCACCGCGGCCTGGGCCAGCAGATACTGGCGCGCGGCCTCGCCGGTCAGGGCCTCGATCCGGCGCACGCCGGCGGCGATGCCGCTCTCCGACACGATCTTGAACAGGGCGATGTCGCCGGTCCGCGCCACGTGGGTGCCGCCGCACAGCTCGACGGAGTAGGGCTTGTCCGCCTCGGTCAGCGAGCGCCCAAGGGTCAGCACGCGAACCTCGTCGCCGTATTTTTCGCCGAACAGGGCGACGGCCCCCGCGTCGATGGCTTCCTGCGGAGCCATCATCTTCGTCTCGGCCGGGATGTTCTGGCGGATGACGGCGTTCACTTCGTCCTCCATCCGCGCCAGTTCGTCCTCGGTCACCGGGGCGTTGTGGCTGAAGTCGAAGCGCAGCCGCTCGGCGTCGACCATCTGGCCCTTCTGGGCCACGTGGCCGCCCAGCACGTTCGCCAGGGCCTTGTGCAGCAGGTGGGCCGCCGAGTGGTTGGCGCGGGTCGTCAGCCGCGCCTCGGGGTTGACGCGGAGCTGGACGCGGGCGCCGATGGCGAGCGTGCCCGAGCTGATCTCGATCCGGTGGGCGAACAGGTCGCCGGCGTGCTTCTGTACGTCCAGCACGACGCCCGAGCCCTGCTGGCCGGTGGCGTCGGTCCATTCGATTTCGCCACGATCGCCGGCCTGGCCGCCGCCTTCGCCATAGAAGGGGGTCTGGTCGAACAGCACCTCGGCGGTCTCGCCGGCGCCCAGTTCGTCGACCGACTGGCCGCTTTCGACGATGGCCAGCACCTCGCCCGAGCCCTCGACGGCGTCGTAGCCGGTGAAGACGGTAGGGCCGAGGCGATCGCGCAGGGCGAGCCATTCGCCGGCCGAGGCGGTCTGGCCTGAACCGGTCCAGTGCTCGCGCGACCGGTTGCGCTGTTCTTCCATCGCCGCGTCGAAGCCGGCGGTGTCGACGGTGAAGCCGCGGCGGCGCGCCTCGTCCTGGGTCAGGTCGAGCGGGAAACCGTAGGTGTCATAGAGGGTGAAGGCGGTCTGGCCGGGCAGCACGCCGCCCTCGCCGAGATCGCGCGCTGCGTCCTCGAGCAGGCCCATGCCGCGGCCGAGGGTGGTGCGGAAGCGGATTTCCTCCTGCTTCAGAGTGTCCTCGATGAAGGCCTGGGCGCGGCGCAGTTCGGGATAGGCCTCGCCCATCTCCTGCACCAGGGTCGGCACGAGACGGTGCATCAGCGGATCGGCGGCGCCCAGCAGGTGGGCGTGGCGCATGGCCCGGCGCATGATCCGGCGCAGGACGTAGCCGCGGCCCTCGTTCGACGGCGTGACGCCATCGGCGATCAGGAAGGAGGACGAGCGCAGGTGGTCGGCGATGACCCGGTGGCTGGGCGCGCGCTCGCCCTCGGCCGCCGTGTTGGTCTCGTGCTCCGAGGCCGCGATCAGGGTGCGGAACAGGTCGGTCTCATAGTTGGAGTGCACGCCCTGCAGCACGGCCGCGACGCGTTCCAGGCCCGCGCCGGTATCGATCGACGGCTTCGGCAACAGGCTGCGGCTGCCGTCGGCGGCCTGGTCGAACTGCATGAAGACCAGGTTCCAGATCTCGACCCAGCGGTCGCCGTCTTCCTCGGGCGTGCCCGGAGGTCCGCCCCAGATGTGGTCGCCGTGGTCGTAGAAGATCTCGGTGCAGGGGCCGCAGGGGCCGGTATCGCCCATGGACCAGAAATTGTCGCTGCCGGCGATGCGGGCGATCTTTGATTCCGGCAGGCCGGCGATCTTCTTCCACAGGTCGAAGGCCTCGTCGTCGTCGATGTAGACGGTGGCCATCAGCCGCTCGGCGGGGATGCCGAACTCCTTGGTGACGAGGTTCCACGCCATCTCGATGGCGTGCTCCTTGAAGTAGTCGCCGAAGGAAAAATTCCCCAGCATCTCGAAGAAGGTGTGGTGGCGCGCGGTGTAGCCGACGTTGTCGAGATCGTTGTGCTTGCCGCCGGCGCGGACGCATTTCTGCGAGCTGGTGGCGCGCTTGATCGCCCGCGTCTCCTGACCGGTAAAGACGTTCTTGAACGGCACCATGCCGGCGTTGACGAACAGCAGCGTCGGGTCGTTCTGCGGCACCAGCGGAGCCGACTGGACCTTCTCGTGCCCATCGGCGGCGAAATAGTCGAGGAAGGTCGAACGGATCTGGTTCAGGCTGGACGAGGTGGTCATTGCGCGGGTCGTTCTGGGGAGGCGAAGAGGAACGCGCCTCATATAGGGGTTTCGGCCTGAAAGCATCACCCGCCCGTGATCGGGCGGATCAGGCGGAGCGGGGCGGCCCCAGCACGCGCTGCGCCATCCAGGCGATCGGCAGGCCGACGCACAGGATGTGGATCACGATCGGCTTCATCGCCGCCATCAGGCTGTCGGGGGGCGACAGGGTCGAGGCAGAGAGCGGCACGACGACGAAGGTCATCGCCAGCCAGACCGCGACGCCGAAGGCCACGCCTGCGGGGAACCACAACCGGCGCAAGGCGGGGATTCGGGCCGAGGCGAGCACGAACACTGCGGCGATGCCCGTCATGACGCCGTAGTGGGAGGCGAGGCCCAGCCAGGCCGTCGGCCAGCCGCCCTGATAGGCGGCTGATCCGAGCCAGCCGCCGGCGACGGATTGCAGCACCACCCGGGCGGGGACCTGCAGATTGGTCAGGATGGCCGCGGTGATGTCGAGCGTGCCGGCCGCCAGGGCGGCCAGCAGGATGGCCCGACCGGTTGCACCCTTGCCTGGTCCAGCCATGTCGTCTCTCCCCCGGCTAAGGGAGAAGGTTAGCCGGACGGGGCGCCGCTGGCCAGAGAGGCAGGCGGACCGGAACCGGGGCCGGGCGGCTCAGTCTGCGTCGTCGACCTCGTCGGCGGCGGCCTCGTCCTCGGACAGCAGATCGTCGAGGGCGTCGATGATGGCGTCGATCTGCTCGGGCGTGGCGACGACGGCCATAGACGCCCCGCCGTCGCCCTCGATCTCGAGGAGATAGCCGGAGGGAGTTTCGGACAGGGTGAACTGACTGAGGGACTGGACCTGAGGGTCGGCCATGGCGGGCTCCGGTTTGACGAACCCGACAACCGCCGCGCTGGCGGAAAGGTCCCGCTTGCGAAAAAAAGGCCGCTCGACCCGGGTGGGGTCGAGCGGCCGCTCCGTCCGGCCCGGCCCGGCGGGGTCGGTGGCGGGTCGGCGGACCCGGCCGGAGAAGTAGGGTGGCGGACTCCGGAACCTGAAAAACAGGGTGGCGGAGTCGGCAGAGTCGCTTCGGCTGAAAAGCGGGGTGGCAGAGTCGGCAGAGTCGGCTCGGCCTCAGCCCTCGAGGTCCTGGCCCTCGTCGGGTTCGGGCGTACCCAGCAGTTCCTCGGCGATCTTGTTGGTCGAGGCGCGCACGGCCTTCTCGATCGAGTCGGCGATGTCCGGATTGGCCTTGAGGAAGGCGCGCACGTTCTCGCGGCCCTGGCCGATCCGCTGGCTGTCGTAGGAGAACCAGCTGCCCGACTTCTCGATCACGCCAGCCTTGACCCCAAGGTCGATGATCTCGCCCAGTTTGGAGATGCCCTCGCCGTACATGATGTCGAAGATGACCTCGCGGAACGGCGGGGCGACCTTGTTCTTGACCACCTTGACCCGGGTGGTGTTGCCGACGACCTCGTCGCGGTCCTTGATCGCGCCGGTGCGGCGGATGTCCAGACGGACCGAGGCGTAGAATTTCAGCGCATTGCCGCCCGTCGTCGTCTCGGGCGAGCCGTACATGACGCCGATCTTGTGACGGATCTGGTTGATGAACAGGACGATGCACTGCGACTTGTTGATCGAGGCGGTCAGCTTGCGCAGGGCCTGGCTCATCAGGCGGGCCTGCAGGCCGGGCAGGCTGTCGCCCATCTCGCCCTCGATCTCGGCGCGGGGCGTCAGGGCGGCGACGGAGTCGACCACCACGATGTCCACGGCGCCCGAGCGCACCAGGGTGTCGACGATCTCGAGCGCCTGTTCGCCCGTGTCGGGCTGAGACACCAGCAGATCATCGAGGTTGACGCCCAGCTTCTGGGCATAGCCCGGGTCCAGCGCGTGTTCGGCGTCGACGAAGGCGGCGGTGCCGCCCGACTTCTGGATCTCGGCCACGGTGTGCAGGGCCAGGGTGGTCTTGCCCGAGCTTTCCGGACCGAACACCTCGATGACCCGGCCGCGCGGCAGGCCGCCGATGCCCAGCGCCATGTCGAGGCCCAGCGAGCCGGTCGACACCGACGGGATCGCCTCCGCGATGCCGCCCTTGCCGAGCTTCATCACCGAGCCCTTGCCGAAGGCGCGGTCGATCTGGGCGATCGCCGCCTCGAGAGCCCGCTGCTTGTCGCCGTCGTCCTTGCCGACCAATTTCAAATTCGCCTGTGCCGCCACCTTGCCACTCTCCCTTGCCATGATTCCCGTTCGGTACTGGAGGAGAGGCCCGCCTTCGGTCCTATGACCGTGACCCGCTCCCTGTGAGCAGGGATATGTGCACGGTTTGTTCCGGTTGCCAATATGTTCTTTTCCGGTCCGGCCAGAACACGTCCGATTTTGACGTAGCCTGCCCGGGTGAGGCCCTTGCGATCCGAAGCCGGGTCGGCCTGCGGCTGAGGCGAGGTCCCGGCGGCCTGCGACCTTCCATCCCGGAGCCTTGCCGTTGCAGCCCCGCCCAGGTTCGTATAGTGCGACGCGTTCGCAACAAAGAAAGCTCACTCAATGGTCCGGACCTTCCTGCTCGCCACCTGCAGCGCCGCGGCGCTAGCTTCGCCGGTCATGGCCCAGGAGGTCGAGGCGACCCAGGTGGACGACGTGGTCGTCACCGGCTCGCAGGTCACCCTGACATCACCCTATGCCGGCGGTCAGGTGGCGCGCGGCGGACGCGTCGGGCTGTTCGGCAATCTCGCCGTCATGGACACGCCCTTCGCCTCGACCAGCTACACCAGCGAACTGGCCCGCGACCAGCAGGCCCGCAGCGTCGGCGATGTGCTCCAGAACGACCCGGCCGTTCGCGTCTCCAAGGGCTTCGGAAACTTCCAGGAGCTGTACGTCATCCGGGGCTTTCCGGTCTATTCGGACGACATGACCCTGAACGGGCTCTACGGCATCCTGCCCCGTCAATTCGTGGCCGCTGAGTTCCTCGACCGGATCGAGGTGTTCCACGGGGCCACAGCCTTCCTGAACGGGGCCGCCCCCGGCGGCAGCGGCGTCGGCGGGGCGTTCAACCTGACACCCAAGCGCGCGCCGAACGAGCCGCTCAACCGCTGGACCGCCGGCCTCGATGGCGAAAGCGAGCTCTACCTCGCCGCCGACCTGGCCCGCCGCTTCGGTCCCGCCGACGACTACGGCATGCGCCTGAACCTCGTCCGCCGCGACGGCGAGGCGGGAATCGAGGCGCAGGATCGTGAACTGACCGCGGTGGGCCTCGGGCTGGACCGGCGTGGCGACCGCGCCCGCTTCTCGGCCGATATCGGATTCCAGGACCACCACATCGACGCCCCCCGTCCTGCGGTGACCCCGGCCGGCGACATCCCGGCGCCGCCCGCGGCCGACGGCAATTTCGCCCAGCCGTGGACCTATACCGACGAGACCCAGCTGTTCGGCGTCGCCCGTGGCGAGCTCGACCTGACAGACAGCGTCTCCGCCTGGGCGGCCTTCGGCGGCCGCAAGGGCGAGGAGGCCAACGTCCTCGCCAATCCGAGGGCGGATGCTAATGGAAATCTGACCGCCTATCGCTTCGACAATACGCGCGAGGACACGGTCTGGTCCGGGGACGTCGGCCTGCGCGCCGAACTGGCGACCGGGCCGGTCGGCCACCGCCTCGTCCTCTCGGCCTCGCAGGTCCGGTCGAAGTCGGCCAACGCCTACGCCTTCTCCAACTTCGCGGGCTTCGCCTCCGATCTCTACAGTCCGGTCGCCGTGCCTCCGCCCGCGCCCGACTTCTTCGTCGGCGGCGACCTGTCGGATCCCGGCGTCACCGAGCGGGTCGACAACGCCAGCGTCGCCGTGGCTGACATGATGTCCTTCATGGACGGCCGCCTGCTCGCCACCGTCGGGGTCCGCCACCAGCGGATCGAGACCCGGTCCTACGACTACAACTCCGGCGCCTTGGCCTCGGCATACAAGGGGGAGGCGACCACGCCGGTCTTCGCCCTGGTCTACAAGCCGACGGACGCCATTTCGCTGTACGCCAACTATGCCGAGGCCCTTATCCCCGGGAAGATCGCTCCCGCGGTGGTCAATGGCGCCGCCGTAGAAAACGCGGGCGAGGTCCTCGACCCCTTCATCGGAGAGCAGGTCGAAGTCGGCGCCAAATACGACGGAGGAATGTTCGGCGGCACGCTCAGCGTGTTCCGCTCGACGCTGCAGAGCGAGCTGTTCACCCCGACCCCCGGCTCCACCCCGCCGAGTGGCGTCTACAGCGCCGACGGCGAACAGAAGAACACCGGCCTGGAACTCAGTGTCTACGGCGAACCGGTGGAGGGCCTGCGAATTGTCGGCGGCGCGACGTGGCTGGACGCCGAGATCGTGCAATCGGGGGCCGAGCCGATCGGGGTTCCGGCCTTCCAGGGCAATCTCAACGTCGAATGGGACCTCCCCCAGGTCGCCGGCCTGACCCTCGAGACCCGCGCCGTCCACACCGGCGAGCAGCAGGCCAACGCCGCAAATACCGTGCAGTTGGAGTCCTGGACCCGCTTCGACGCCGGGCTGCGCTACGAGACCGAGGCCATGGGCCGGGAGATCGCCCTGCGGGCCCGCATCGAGAACCTGGCGGACGAGGATCACTGGGTGGCCGTCGGCGGCTACCCGGGCGCCAACTACCTGACGCTCGGCGCCCCGCGCACTCTCAGGCTGTCCATCTCGACGGAATTCTGAGCCGGATGCAGACTCGAACCATCCGTGCCTGGTCGTGGGTTCACAGGTGGTCGAGCCTGGTCTCGACCGCCTTCCTGCTGATGCTATGCATCACCGGCCTGCCGCTGGTCTTCACCCATGAATTGAACGAGGTGCTGCTGGACGAGCCATGGGCGCCGGCGCACGCCGAGGGCCGGCGGCTCGACCTCGACCAGGTGCTGCAAACCGCCCTCGCGCGCCAACCGGGCGAGGTCCCGGCCTTCATGAGCTTCGACGAGGACCGGCCGGTGGTGAATGTCACCAGCCGCGCGCCCGACGCCCCGGCCGGCCAGTTCAGCTTCCAGCCCATCGACCAGACCAGCGGCGACCCGGCTCCGCCGGTCGCCGGCCACCCGGCGATGGAGTTCCTGCTGCAACTGCACACCGACATGTTCCTGGGCCTCCCCGGCATGCTGTTCCTCGGCGCCATGGGGCTGATGCTGATCGTGGCGGTGGTGTCGGGCGTGGTGCTCTACGCCCCCTTCATGCGGCGGCTCCCGTTCGGGACGGTGCGGACGGGGAAGGCGGCCCGCACCCGCTGGCTGGACTGGCACAACCTGCTGGGCGTGGTGACGGTGGCCTGGGTGCTGGTCGTCGGCGGCACGGGGGTGGTCAACACCCTGGCCACGCCGATCCTGGCCTACTGGAAAGACACCGCCCTGGCGGATCTGGCCGCGGCCCACGACGCCCCTGCGGCGGTAGGCGAATGGGCCTCGCTGGAGCGGGCTGTCGAGCGGGCCCGGGTCGCGCTGCCGGGCCGGACCCTGCAATTCGTCGCCTTCCCCGGAACCGACTATTCAACAGACCACCACTTCGCCGTCTTCTTCCACGGCGACACCCCGCTGACGACCCACCTGACCACGCCCGCCCTCATCGATGTGCGCACCGGCGAGCTGGCCGCCGTGGCCGAGACGCCCTGGTATGTGAAGGCCCTGTCCCTGTCGCAGCCCCTGCATTTCGGCGACTATGGCGGACTGCCCCTCAAGATCGTCTGGGGCCTGCTGGACCTCGTCACAATCATCGTCCTCGGCTCGGGCCTCTATCTGTGGCTGGCGAAGGCGCGGCGAACGGCATGACCCGCCGGAACCGGAGCCTGTGGACGATTCTCGGCGCCCCCATGATCGTGGGCGTGTTCAGCCTTGTCGGCCTGGTCGGCGCCCTGCTGGAGGACGGTCTCTGGGATCTTCTCGGAGCGGCGCTGCTCGCCACGACCCTCGTAACGGTCCTGTGGGGGCGTTGGGCCCGGCGCGGCTGAGCGACTGAGCGGGAAGCCGGCGCCGCCCCCGCAGATCGACGGCCATGCCGATTAGTAAGGGATTGATCCCCGCCCTCCGCCATGCGTTCAGGGAGCGATGAAAAAGCCCCGCAAGTCCGCCATCCTAAACATCCGCAACGCCCGGCTGGGCGACATCGACGCCATCACCGCCCTTGTGACCAAGGTCTACAAGGACATGCCGGCCTATACGCCGGGCATGCTGCGCGGGCAGATCGCCGCCTTTCCCGACGGCCAGTTCGTGGTCGAGTTCGACGGTGAGATCGTGGGCTACGCCGCCGGTTTCCGCATCGACGAGAAGACGGCCATGTCGCCGCACACCTGGACCCAGATCACCGGCGGCGGCTATGCGGCGCGGCACGATCCCCTGGGCGAGTGGTTCTACGGCATGGAGGTCTGTGTCGATCCCGACCGGCGCCGGCTGCGCATCGGCCAGCGGCTGTACGACGCCCGGCGCGACCTGTGCGAGGCGCAGAATCTGAAGGGCATCGTGTTCGGCGGGCGGATGCCGGGGCTGGCGCGGCGCAAGGCGGCCTATCCCGACGCGCGCGACTATCTGGACGCGGTCACGGCGCGCAAGCTGAACGACCCGGTGATCGGCTTCCACATGCGTTCGGGCTTCGAGCCGATCGGGGTGCTGGAGAACTATCTGACCTCTGACACCGCCTCGCTGGGCCACGCTGCCCACATGGTCTGGCGCAACCCCTACTATGCCGAGACGCACGGGCGCGGCGCGGCCTTCGCGGTCAAGGAGACGGTGCGGGTGGCGACGGTTCAACTGCAGGCGCGCAAGGTCGCCAGCTTCGAGGAGTTCATCGCCAACATCGAATATTTCGTCGACGTCACCTCGGACTACCGCTCCGACTTCGTCGTCTTCCCCGAACTGTTCACCCTCCAGCTGCTGTCGCTGGAGTCCACGAAGCTGTCGCCGGTTGAATCGATCGAGGCCCTGACCCGCTACACGCCGCGCTTCGTCGAGGCGCTGCGCAAGATGGCGGTCGAGTACAACATCAACATCATCGGCGGCTCGCATCCGACGCGGACCGAGGACGGCGACATCCAGAACGTCGCCTATGTCTTCCTGCGCGACGGCTCGGTGCACGAGCAGGAGAAGATCCACCCGACCCCGAACGAGCGCCACTGGTGGAACATCAAGGGCGGCGACCGGGTCCACGCCATCCCCACGGACTGCGGCCCGATCGGGGTGCTGATCTGCTACGATTCCGAGTTCCCCGAGCTGGCCCGGCGGCTGGTCGACGAGGGGGCGCGGCTGCTGTTCGTGCCGTTCTGCACCGACAACCGGCAGGGCTATCTGCGGGTGCGCTACTGCTCACAGGCGCGGGCCATCGAGAACCAGTGCTACGTCACCCTGTCCGGCAATGTCGGCAACCTGCCCAACGTCGAGAACATGGACATCCAGTACGCCCAGTCCTGCATCCTGACGCCGTGCGACTTCCCCTTCGCGCGGGACGGGGTGGCGGCCGAGGCGTCGGAGAATGTCGAGACGGTGACGGTGGCCGACCTCGACCTGTCGGACCTGGCCTGGGCCAAGTCGCAGGGCACGGTGCGCAACCTGCGCGACCGCCGCTTCGACCTGTACAAGACGGTGTGGGCCGACGGCGGGTGAGGCTCAGGTTTCGACGGGACGCCGCCAGGCCACGATGCCGAGCTTCGATATCTGAACGGGGTCGCCGTGCTGGTTGCGGGTCTCGTTACGGGTGCGGATCATGCCGCGGTCGGGGCGCGACTTCGACGGGGTGATCTCCAGCACCTCGACGTGGACGGTCAGAGTGTCGCCGGGCCGGGTCGGGCGCGGCCAGGTGGTCTCGCCGCCGACGCCGATCAGGCCGCCCGCGATCGGCAGGCCGTCGACCAGCAGCCGCATGCTCAGCGCCGCCGTGTGCCAGCCGCTGGCCGCCAGGCCGCCGAACAGGCTGTCCTGCGCCGCCGCCTCGTCGAGGTGGAAGGGCTGGGGGTCGTAGTCCCGCGCGAAGGCCTTGATGGCCTCGGCCGTGACGGTGACGGAGCCGGTGACGAAGGTCTGGCCGACCTGGAGGTCCTCGAGATAGAGCAGCGGGCGGGACATGGGACCTCCATCGCGGCCGGGGAGCGCGGCGTGATCAGGATGCCGCCGATTCGCCGGCCGGCTCGACCGCCATGGGCCGCGCGACCTGCCCCCAGGCCGAGACTGCGCCGCCGAGCACCAGAACCGCCAGCGCCGCGATCAGCCACGGCCGGACGGCGCCGCGCTCCGGCGACAGCGGCCGCACGAGCATCAGCACCAGCAGGCCCATCAGCACCAGCACCCCGGGCAGGTCCAGGCCGACGCCGAGGAAGACCGGATGGGACAGGCCGATCAGCCAGGCGCCGCCGATCGTCGCCGCGACCGCGACCGCGGCGAGCGACGGCGCTCGCGTCAGCCCGGGGTCGAGGACGGCCGCCAGCGCCGCCGTGGCGGCCGCCAGCAGGGCCGGCCACAGGAACAGGAAGGCCGCCTGGGGCGCGAGCGCCTGGGCCGCGGCGGCGAAGACGAGGACGAGGGCGATCAGCCCGGTCCAGCCGCCCCACGCCGTCCGCGCCGCCAGTCCCGGCGCCAGCGACAGCCCCCCCGCGATCAGGGCGACCACGAAGACGCCGATGGTGAAGGGGTTCAGCCCGCCCAGGGCCAGCAGCGGCGTCAGCGCCACCGCGGCGGCGGCGGCGACGGCGATCGCGACGAGGCGCCGGTCAGGCCGGCCGCGCCCGCCCAGCAGCGCCATGCCCAATGCCAGCACGGCCAGGGCGGCGCCCGCCTCCATCCACGGCAGGCGCGCCAGCAGGGTGTAGTAGGCGTCGCGCCCCGACAGCGGCCCCGCCAGCGTCCGCACCGCTTGGGTGAGGATCAGGCCGCTGGTCAGAAACCAGACCCCGTCCACGGCGCCGCGGCCGGCCTCGGCCCAGGTCAGCCCCGCCCGCCGGCTTGCCCGCCACGCGGCTGCGCCCAGCAGCGCCAGGGCGGCCGCCAGCAGCCCCCAGCCCGCCGCCGGCGGATGGCTGAGGATCACCCGGCCGAACAGATCGGCGTAGACGGCGTCATCGCCGCGCGCCGGCAGCGCCCCGGCGCGGAGCAGGGCGTCGGCGTTCTCGAGCGTCTGCGAGCCGATGTGCTGGACCGCGCCCCGGTCGAGCGCCCCGGGGGTCGAGGAGGGCGCGTGGTACTGTTCGGGCCGTCCGATGAAGGCCAGGTTCAGGCCGGGGACTCCGCGATCCTTCGAGACGCTGAAGTCGGTGTCGTTCGGCATCCGCTCATAGACGAACACCGCCAGCGAGTTGGAGGTGACGCCGCCGTCGGCCCGGGTTCCGGCGCGGGCGAAGAGGGCGATGGTTTCGGCGTTGCCGGAGCCGGTCTGGAACATCATGGCCCGGCCGCCGCCGCCGCGCGCCTCGAGATTGATCACCGCCCCGATCCGGTCGCGCAGCGGATGGCCGCCCCAGAAGGCCCGCGCTCCGTCGAGGCCGATCTCCTCGGCGTCGGTCAGGATCACCACCAGTGTCCGGTCGGCCGGGCCGCGGGCGCGGATCGCGCGCACGCTTTCCAGCACCGCCGCCACGCCAGTGGAATCGTCCGCCGCCCCGGGCGACATCGGCACGGTGTCGTAGTGGACCATCAGGGCCACGGCGGGCAGGGCGGGGTTCCGCCCCGGCAGGACGCCGATCAGGTTGGTGGCGGAGAAATTCGCCGCCCCGGGATCGCCGCCCATCCGGCGCAGATAGTCCGCCGAGCCGGCCGAAAGCGGCCCGCCCTGCGTCGAGGTCTCGAGGCCGAGCTGGTCCAGCCGCTGCAGCAGATAGGCCCCCACCCGCGCGTGGTCGGCAGAGCCGACCGGATGCGGCCGCCGCGCCAGCTCGCGCACATCGGTCATGGCGCGTCCCGCCGAGAAGGCGGTCGCGGGCGCGTCCACGCCGGCGGGCTCCGGAACCTGCAGGGACGCGACCCCGATCAACAGCGCGAGCGCCAGCGACCCGACCAGCCAGAACAGCCGCATGAGACATCCTCCCCGATGTTGGGCGAAGCCTAGCGGGACGGACCGGCTCCGTCATCAGCACGCCGGTTACGCTCCGCCGGAACGGGCGTCCCACAAAGACCTTCTATCCGGGGGGCTTGGGTCAGCTCCCGCCTCACTGCTATGGAACTGAGTCTCACAGACAAGGTGCTCAATGAGCCGAATTCTCCGCCTGCTGGCGGTCGCCATTCTTTTTGTCTCGATCGCCTTGATGATCGGACCGGCTCAAGCGCTGGAGAGCGCGAGCGGGGTATGGGACAAGGGCGCGCACTTTGTCACGTTTGGCCTCATTCTCTGGAGCTTCGGCGTACTGTTCCGGCGACTTCCGCGTCTCGCCGCGGCGGCACTCGCCATCGGGTTAGGGGCGGTTGTCGAGGTCGTACAGGGCATGGTCGGGCGCGATGCCGAGTGGGGAGATATCTTTGCTGACTCTCTCGGTGTCGCCGCCGCCCTGTTCCTGTGGGCTTTGTGGCGCGGGTTCCGCGCACGGACCGCGCTCCAGCGACGCGACTTCGAGGCGTGAGGCTCAGGCCGCGCGGCGCAGCGCCGCCGGCGTCTTGACGAACAGGCCCTTGCGGCCGGCCACGGGGCGGAAGGCGATGCTGTCGGCGGCCAGCGCCTCGTCGGGCCCCAGGAACAGGCAGCCGTCGTCGACCAGCCGCCGCTCCAGGTTGTCCAGCGTCTGGGCGCGGCGCGCCGGCTCCATGTCGGCGAGGACATAGCGGCAGAAGATCACGTCGAACCGGTGGTCGTCCGCCGGCGGGTCCAGCAGGTTTGCGCGGGCGAAATGCACCGCCGCGCGCAGCCGGGGCTTGGCGATCCAGTTGTCCTCGGCCTGGTCGAACCAGGCCAGCATGGTTCCGGCCTTGAGGCCGCGCTGGATCTCGAAGCCGGTGTAGGCGCCCGAACGCGCCTTCTCCAGCGCCCGCTGCGACAGGTCGGTGGCCACGATCTCGACGGGGAAGCCGGCGTCGAACGCGCCTATGGCCAGGGACCAGGGCTCCTGGCCGGTCGAGCAGCCCGCGGACCAGACCTTGACCGGGCCGCCGCCGCGGGCGGTCGAAAGGGCGGGCAGCAACTCGCCGGTGAAGGTGTCGAATGTCTTGCGGTCGCGCCGGAACCAGGTCTCGGGATTGAGCAGCGCCTCGATCACGGCCCAGCCGAGCGCCGCCACGGGCCTAGCCCACAGCGAGGCCAGCAGGGCGTCGACCGTCTCGTAGCCCTCGCGCCGCGCCAGCGGGCCCAGCCGGTGCTCGGCCAGCTTCATCCGGTCGCGCGTCAGCCGGAAGCCGGCGCGGGAGGCCATCAGGGACTGGAGCCGGTCGAAGTCGTCGGGCGACATGGGTTCAGACGGCCCCCACCTCGGCGAATTTCGACGTCAGGATCTCGCCGTCGAACGGCTTCATCACATAGTCGTCGGCGCCCGCGGACAGGGCTTCGGCGATGCGTTCGGCGCGCGTCTCGATGGTGCAGAACAGGACTTTGGGGCCCGCCCCGCCCGGCAGGGTGCGCAGGCGGCGCAGGAAGGTCATCCCGTCCATCACCGGCATCGACCAGTCCAGCAGGATGACCTCGGGCATCACCCCGGCGCAGAAGGCCAGGGCCTCGGAACCGTCGGCGGCCTCGTCGACCTCGAAGCCGAGACCCTCGACGATGCGCCGGGCGACCTTGCGGATGATCCGGCTGTCGTCGACGATCAGACAGGTTCTGGGGGTCAAGGGATCGGTTCCAAATTACGCACAACGCCCGCGTGTGTGCGTCATCCGCTATAATCACCGTGCGCCGGTTAACGAGTCCTTGGGAAACCGGCTTAAGCGTCAGTTAGGCATGTGGACGGTCAGGGCCACGCGGCCGTCCTCGGCCTGGACCTCCAGCGAGCCGCCCGCGTCGTGCGCCGTCAGCCACAGCCAGTAGGGCTGGATCCACTGTCCCGGCAGGCCCTCGCTGAGCGGGCGGCCCGCCAGGCCGGCGACCGCCTCGGGCTTCAGCCGGGCCCGCGTCCCCTCGGCGACGCCCGCCAGCTTCAGCCCCTCGCCACGTTCGCTCGAGACCACCGCCGCCCCGCCCGACGGGAGGGCGGCCATGGTCAGCCAGGCCAGGTTCACGAGTGCGCGAGCCTGGGCCTTCGAAAAGTCACCGCCGTCTACCCGCCAGTCCAGGGTGGCGCGCCCGCCCTCCGTCAGGCCGGCCACCAGTTCGCCCAGCTCCGCGCCCGAGAACCGCTCCGCCGAGGTCGAGGCGCCGAAGGCCACGCGGGCGAAGGCCACGAGAGCCACCATCTTCTTCGCGCTCGCCTCGATCAGTCCCATGGCGTCGTCGCGCATGTCCTGGGCGGTCGGGTCCTTCAGCAGGTCCAGTCCGGAACTGATCGCCCCGGCCGGGCTGATGAAGTCGTGGCACAGCTTGCCGGCGACCAGCGCCGCCAGGGCCTGGCCGTCGGGGAGGGAGGAGGGGGCGGCGGTTTCGGTCATCGGGCTCGAAAACAACAGGGGATCGGTCGCGCGAACGCTGCCCTGATTTGCCGGTTCTTCAAACCGCCGCGATGGGCTATCGGAGCGGCCATGAGCAAACGACTGACCGCCGACCTCGCCTCGGGTGCATTGACCGGGGCGCTGGCCGACATCGCGGAGGACGCGGCCCGGGTCATCCTGCCGTACTGGCGCAACGGGGTCGTGGCCGAGGCCAAGGCCGACGACAGCCCCGTGACCCGCGCCGACCAGGAGGCCGAGGCCCTGATCCTGGAGCGGCTGGAGGCGCTGTATCCCAGCGTCCAGGCGGTGGCCGAGGAGGCCGTCGCCGCCGTCGGCGCGCCCGCGGAGACGGCCGACTGGTTCTGGCTGATCGATCCGCTGGACGGCACCCGCGGCTTTGTCGAGGGCCGCGAAAGCTTCACCGTCAACATCGCCCTGGTGCACAGCGGGGCGGTCGTCGCGGGCGTGGTCACCGCGCCGGCCACCGCCACGACCTGGCGCAGCGGCGGCAAGGGCGGAGGCGCCTTCCGTCGTCGCTTCGGCGAGGCCTGGCAGCCGATCCGGGTACGCAACCGCCCTGCCTCGCCAGTGGCCGTGATGAGCCATTCAATGACTGATGTGGAGGCCGGACGGCTCGCCTCGCGCCACGGCTGCGTGCAGTGGCAGGGCACGGACTCCTCTCTGAAATTCTGCCTGATCGCCGAAGGCCGGTTCGACGCCTATCCGCGCACCGGTCCGACGTCGGAGTGGGACACGGCGGCGGGTCAGGCGGTGCTCGAGGCCGCCGGCGGCCGGGTCATGGCCGAGGACGGCCAGCCGCTGCGTTACGGCAAGCCCGGCTTCGCCAATGGCGGCTTCGTGGCCCTCGGCGGCTAGGCGGTCTCAGGCTCTGGCCACCGTCTCCGGCGTCGCCAGCACGGCGCGATGCATCAGCGCCGGCGCCCCCCATTCGCGGGCGGTTTCCAGGGCCTCGGCGAGCATCAGGCCGACGGCCCGCGGTTCGGTCGCCGTCAGCCTCGCCCTGGCCATGGCCAGGTGCGCCATGCCGATCTGGTCCGCCGCCCAGTCGAGGGGCTCGGCGCCCGCTGCATCGGCCAGCCGGCGGCGGACGATCGCTTCCAGACTGTTCAGCGCCTCGACGTCCATCATGGCCTCGGCCAGCTCGGCCTCGGCCGCCAGCCTCCGCTCGCGCGCCAGGGCTCCAAGAACCAGGCCGGGCTCGCGGCTCAGCGCCTCCGCCTCGGCGAGCAGCAACAGCGGCGTGTCCGCGCCGGCCCCGGCCAGGCGCACGGCCGCCCAGTCCAGCGGACTGTGATCGGGCGTGAACTGGTCGGCGGCGGCGTCGAACAGCGCCTGCCCCTGCACCTTGGCGGCCTCGTTCCGGGCCAGGTCCGCCAGCGCCATCAGTCCCGCCCCGGCCATGGCCAGCGCCCGGGCCCGGGTCAGGGGGCGATAGTCGGGCGAGGCGGTCTCGACGAGGGCGCGCAGGTCGCGGCCGGCCTGGTCGAGCAGCCGCCCGTCGCGCCGCGCCACTCCGGCCTCCAGCGCCAGCGCCGCCCGGTCGAGGCGAAGTTCGTCGCCGACCGAGGGCGGCAGGGCCCGCGAGCCGTGCAGCGCCGCGTCCAGCAGGGCCGCCGCGTCCAGCAGGCTGGACGGCTGGCCCGACAGCCGGGCGCGCCGGGCGCAGAGGCGGGCGTGCAGCGCCGCCGCCGCCGCCCGCGTCACCGGCCGCTCGGCGGTCAGGGACTGGGCGTCGGACAGCGCCGCCGTCAGCGCCGCGGGTCCGCCGAACAGATCGAAGCGCAGCAGGTGAATCTCGCCGGATTCGATCGCCGCCGCGGCGGTCTGGTCCGGGGTGGTGGTGTGCCGGGCGGCCTCAGAGGCGCACTTCGCAGCCCGCTCCAGGCTCTCGCGCCGACCGGTGCGGCGGGCATGTTCACGCCACAGGGCGGCGGCCCGGAGCCAGCCGTCGAAGGGGCGGGCGCACGAGATCCGGCCGGCGTCGATGGCCTCGCGGCGCGCCTCCGCCTCGACCAGATCGGCGCCGATCAGCTCCAGCCAGCCGAGGTCATCGCTCTCGCGCGCCTTGTCGAACAGCTTCCTCAGGTCCCGGCCGAATTCGAACATGGGTGACCCGCGCTCCGTCCCGCTTCGGGACTGACAGCCGTCCCTCTCGCTGGCATTGCAAACGCAGCGCCGCCCGGGCGGTTCGACTTGGCCGTCAGCTCTTTCGCGAGACGCCCTTCGGCGACAGGACGAGGCGTCAGTCCGATCCGGCCCCTGCGCGCATCTGCTCGATCTGGGCCAGCAGCACGCGCGCCCGCTGGACGCCCGGCCCGCCGTGCGGATCGTTGACGATGGGTGTGAGCAGGGCGGCGGCCTCGTCGAAGAGGCCGGCCTGCAGCATGGCGATCGCCGCGTCGCCGCGGATCGACATGACCTGCGGGGCGTAGCGCGCCGCCATGGCCCAGGTCGTCAGATCGTCCTGCGTCGGATAGTCCTCGGCCCCGCGGCGCAGCCGGGCCAGGTCGGCATGGATGCGATAGTCCGTGGGCTCCGCCTCAAGCGCGCGGCGCAGCAGGTCCATGGCGAGGCCCCGCTCGTGATCGGTCCCGGCGTCGTCGGAGGCCAGGGCGGAGCGCTCCTCGACGATCTCGGCCATCAGCAGCAGGCCCTCGACATTGGCGGGCTCGAGTTCCAGCGTGCGGGTCAATGCTGCTTCGGCCGCGGCGGAATCGCCCCAGCTTCGTTCGGCGCGCCCCAGGGCGACCAGCGCCAGCGCATCGTCGGGGAAACGCGCCGCATTGGCCCGGGCGGTCGCCAGCAAGGCGGGACCGTTCATCTCTTCCGGACGCGGGCTGCGGGAGTTGATCAGCGGCAGGATCACCGCATCCCAGGCGGGCGGCAGGGTCGAGACCGTGATCTCGGGCGTGACCGGCGGGATGTTGAGTTCCGAGTAGTAGAGCCGTCCCCGCATATAGGCCTTCAACTGGGCCTCCAGCGCCTCGGGGGCGATGCCGAAGCTCGCCTGCCACGCCTCGGCCGGGTCGCGGCCCGCTCCGACGGCGTTCAGATACACGCCCAGCGCGCGGGCCCGCGTCTGGTCGGCCAGCAGCCAGTGGGTCAGGGCCCAGGACTGGGCGTAGTACATGCCCCGTCCGGTCTCGGTCTCGATATCGAAGGAGCCCCGCGCCCGCAGCAGCTGGTCCATTGGCAGCCAGCGGCCCTGCTGCAGCTGGCGCTGGCGGCCGGGGTTCGGCAGGCCGAAGCTCGCCGCCCCCGCCTCGCTGACGGTCGCCGTCGCATAGTATTCGGCCAGCCCCTCGCTGAACCAGCCGGGGAGCCGGCCCTGGCCCACGTTGGCCATGAAGTGGTGGGTGTATTCGTGCAGCAGCAGGTCATCGTCCCGGCCGCGGATCAGGATGGCGAAAATGTCGTTCTCGCTGGCCGTATAGTAGCCGGCGATGCCTTCGGGCAGGTGGGGCATGGCGGTGCGCAGCGCCCGCGCGTCGTCAACCAGATAGACGGGCAGCTTGCGCAGGTCGTCCTGGGCAGGTCCGCCGAAGCGCGACCTGAGCAGGCCATGAAACCGCTCCAGCCGGGCGGTGTAGTCGCGCAGCGAGCGCTCCGAGCCGTCGCTGTAGACGACGAAATGCTGGCTTTCGGCCCGACGCCAGTCGGCCAGGGCCGAGGCGGGCGTCAGCGCGAGCAGGGTCAGGGCGAGAAGAAGACTACGGACAGGATGCAGCAAGACGATACCCCCCAAGGACATCAGGCATCCTAAGCTCGTTTCGCGACGCCTGGTACAGCCTTGAGCTGAATATCGCTGGTGGCGCCTTATTCGCCCGTCTACCCCCGCTCCTTCGTCTTCGTGAACGCCACGTTCGGGAAGCGCTCCATCACATAGCCGGTCTCCCAGCTCGACTTGGCCAGGAAGACCGGGTCGTCGTCGATGTCGCGGGCCATCTGGCCGCGGTACTTGCCCATGAAGTCCTCGAGGTCCGCCTTCGCCCCGCCGATCCAGCGGGCCTCGGCGAAGGGCGATGGTTCGAAGATGACCTCCAGCCCGTATTCCTCGCCCAGCCGGTCGGCCATGACCTCGAACTGCAGCTGGCCCACGGCGCCGACTATGAAGTCCGAACCCATCTCCGGGCGGAACAGCTGGGTCACGCCCTCTTCCGCCAGGCCATCCAGCGCCTTCTTCAGGTGCTTGGCCTTGAGAGGATCCTTGACCCGGACGCGCTGGAGGATTTCCGGCGCGAAATTCGGCAGGCCGGCGAAACGGATCAGGCCGCTTTCCGACAGGCTGTCGCCGACGCGCAGCACGCCGTGGTTGGGAATGCCGATGACGTCGCCGGCGTAGGCGTCCTCGGCCAGCTCGCGGTCGCTGGCGAAGAACATGATCGGCGCATTGACCGACAGCTGCTTGCCGGTGTTCTGGACCTTCAGCTTCATGCCGCGGGTGAATTTGCCCGAGGCCATGCGGAACATGGCGATGCGGTCGCGGTGGTTGGGGTCCATATTGGCCTGGACCTTGAACACGAAGCCGGTGACCTCGGCCTCGCCGGGCTCGACCGTGGCGGCCACCGGCTCGGCGGCGTTGCGCGTGCCGGCGGGCGCGGCCTTGTGGGCCTTCATGATCTTCGGCGGCGGGGCCCATTCGCCGATGGCGGCCAGCAGTTCGTCGATGCCGAAATGGCGCAGGGCCGAGCCCCACAGCACCGGCGTCATATGGCCCTCGAGGAAGGACTGGCGGTCGAAGGCCGGATAGCCCCCCTCGACCAGTTCCTGCGCCTCCAGCAGGGCTTCGTGCTCGCCTTCCTCGAAATATTGCCCGGCCTCGGACAGCGGCAGGGCGGCGGGGTGGGGTACGTCCTCGTTCGATCCGGCCGGCTTCTTCGCATACGGCTGAAACCGCCCGGTGCCCATCTCGACCATGCCGCGCAGGCGGTTCCCGCTCTCGGCCGGCCACCAGATCGGGGCCGGGTCCAGCTGCAGCCGGCTGGCGATCTCGTCCAGCAGGGCCATCGGGTCCTGGGCCTCGCGGTCCAGCTTGTTGATGAAGGTGATGATCGGGATGTCGCGCAGGCGGCAGACCTCGAACAGCTTCAGGGTCTGCGGCTCGATGCCCTTGGCCGCGTCCAGCACCATGATGGCGCAGTCGGCGGCCGTCAGGGTGCGGTAGGTGTCTTCCGAGAAGTCCTCGTGGCCCGGCGTGTCCAGCAGGTTGAACATCTTGCCGTCGTGCTCGAACGTCATCACCGACGCCGAGACCGAGATGCCGCGCTCCTTCTCGATCTTCATCCAGTCGGACTGGGTGCGCCGGTTCTCGCCGCGCGCCCGCACCGCCCCGGCCGCGCGGATGGCGCCGCCCGCCAGCAGGATATGCTCGGTCAGCGTGGTCTTGCCGGCGTCCGGGTGCGCGATGATGGCGAAGGTCCTGCGGCGCAGGGCCTCCTGCTGGAGGGTCAGTTTCGACATGGTCTATCCGTTGGGCCGCGGCAGTTAACCCGGACGCGACCGGATGTCACCCGGTGTGAATATCCCCTCGCAACGAAGGGCTTTCGGAGTCATTGTCCCTCCAGGCGAGACGACCCGGTCACGCAATCGGGCGCCGCCTTTGGAAACGAAGGAAACGGACATGGCGCCCAATCCTCCCGTCGACCCCCGGCCCGAGAGCGGACCCCACCCCGCCCTCAGCCTGGTCCTTGGCTTCGGCCTGATCGTCCTCGGCGCGACCGTGGTGCACGTCGTCTTCAACGTGCTGGTCTAGGCGGTCACTCGGCCGCGGCTTCGGTGGCCTCGCCTTCGTCTGGCGGAGCCTCCTCGAGCGGCGCCGTCTCGCCCCGGGCGGTGGCGATCATTTCGCGCGCCTGCCGCGTGTAGCGGCTGCGGTGGGGGCTGTTGGCGACGGGCAGCAGCACCGTCACCGCCTCGTCGTTCATCGATCGCGACATATAGGCGTGACCAAGCCGCAGGCGGGCGTCGAAGGATTGGGGGGCCAGCGCCAGCGCCGCCACCTCAAGTGTGGTGATGTCATTGTCGTTCGGATAGCCGGCCATGCCCTGGCGAGCCTTGTTCAGGCCGAGGTAGATGCGGAAGTCCAGCGGATCGGCGTCGACCGCCCGGGCCAGGTAGCCCATGGCCGCCCGACGACGACCCAGGGCGGCCGCCGGACTGGTCTCCTTTTCCGCGGTGTCGAGCAGGATCATGCCCGCCAACCGCAGGGCGTCGGCGTCGGTCGAGGCCTCGCCCAGCAGCGGCTCCAGCGCGCTGAAGGCCGCGTCCTGATTGTCCGAGAGCCGGTGAGCCCTCGCCTCGACCAGCATGGCCATGCGGTCGCCGCGGTGGCGCTCCGCCGCGGCGAAGGCGCTGCGGATCAGTTCCGCGCGGTGCTCGGCCTCCTCGCGGGCTTCGCGCGCCTTCTGAGCCTCCGACTTTCGGGTGAGGCCGTCGTCGTCCGCCGGCTCCGGCTTCACGGGCTCGCTGTCGAGGCGCATGTCCAGCCAGGCCATGTCGCCTTCCGCCGGGGTCAGGGTGCTGACCGTCACCTGTGGTTCGGGGATGTTGATCTGCGGCGTGAGAACATTGATCTGTCCCGTCAAATACAGGCGCACGTCATTCTGCAATTGAGACGGGGTGCGGCCGGTGGCCGCCTGCATGGCCGTGATCGAGTCCTCGCCGCGCACGATCGCCGCCAGATACAGTCCCAGCATGCGGGTCCGCTCGGGCGTGCTCATGAAATAGTGGGTCATCGCCCAGGCCTGGGCATAGTAGGACGCGCCCCGGTACCGGCCCGAGGCCGTGTAACGCCAGGTCAGCAGGTCCTCCATCGGCGCCCAGGTGTTGCCCCCCTGGGTCAGCGAGTTCATCCGGCCCGGCAGGTGACGGCCGAACTGGATCCGGTCGGGGCGCACGTCGGCGGTGGCGTAGTATTCCGCGAACCCCTCCACGAACCACGACGGATAGGCGTTCGACCGCATCTGGAACATGAAATGGTGGGCGTATTCGTGGAACAGCACCACGTCGCCCGACATCGCCTCGGTGTCGACAACCGCATGGATGCGGCCGCTGTTGGGGGAATAATAGCCGCCCACAGAGGCGGGGATGCCGGGCGAGGCCTGCAGCATGTCGCGCCGTCCTTCGGCGATGTAGATCTCCAGCTTGGGGACCTCGTACTCGTTCTCGATCGGGTAATAGGCCCGCAGCAGGCTGTCGAACCGCTCCGCCTTCTGGGCATAGGCCCGAATGGTGCGTTCGGAAACGTCGCCGTAGACGATGAAATGCGCCGTCTCGGCCTTGCGCCATTCCGCCCGGGTCGGACCGGCGGCGCAGGCCAACAGCAGGACGAGCCCGATGGCGAGCGTCTTCAAGAGATCGTTGAACATCGGAGCCCCCTCCAGAGAAGGGTGCAGCCTACCGCTGGCGAAGGAACTTGTTCAAGCGAGGCGGTTGTCAGGCCGCGAGGCGCATCCACACCGCCTTGTCGGCGGCGACGGCGTCCAGCTTGCCTTTCGAGGCGCGGGTCTTCAGCTGGCGCATCACCGGGTCGGGCAGGGCGCAGAACTGCGGCTCGACCAGATCGGGGTTGCAGCCCGCTTCCGGCGCGGCGAACAGGGCGGCGTTGATCTCGGGCGAGCGGTCGTGGATCAGCCACGCCAGCCGGCGTGCGCGCTCCGGATCGGTATGGTGCAGCAGCGGGTCCTCGGCGAACAGCTCGCAGCCCAGCGTCAGCACATAGTCGAAGCCCAGCCTTTCGAAACGGCGCGCATCGCCGGGCGTGACCGGGCAGGTCTCGTCCAGGTCGAACACGACGTCGTTCAGCAGAAACAGCATCAGGCATACCCACCATCACCGGGTTCGTTCTGGACCCGTTACGAGTGACCCTAGCGGCAGGCGCTTGCGGTTCCGTTCCCGAACGTCGTTAAGGAATTCGCACCGGGCCGCGGCGTCGCAAGAAGTGGTTAGGGAAGAGGCCGGTGGGCGGCAGGCGGCAGGGATCCGGGAGCGGCGGCCCCGTCGTTCAGCGCCATCTTCCTACCGCCTCCCGCCCACTTCGTCCGCCACCTTCTCCGTGATGAAGTGCCGCCCCTCACGGTCCTCGATCTCGACGATCCAGAGGTCAGGGTCGTAGCCGATCTGCCGCTGCAGATACTCGTCCAGCTCGCTCTCGAACTCGCTCTCCATCGGCTGCATCCACAGCCGTTCCCCGTCAGGTCCGAAAGCCTCGCTATAGAGTCTGGCCTTGCGGCTCGACGTGTCGAACGCCTTGACGATCACCGTCCCCGCCCGCGCGTCGCCCTTGCGCGCCACCGTGGCGAAGGCCCCCGCCAGCTCGGCGCGGCGGATCAGGGCGGACACCCACAGGTCGGTGGAAAGAAGCAATTCGCTAACCCTGCTCGGAAACCGGACCGGAACGCGTCGTGCGTAGGGTGCGGCCCATGACGATAGGGCAGAACGCCACCGCCGCCAAAGCCGTCCTGCTCGCCGCCGCCGTGCTGGCGACGCCGGCGCAGGCGTTGGGCGGGCCCTCCGACACCTATTACGAGCGCGCCTTCGTGGTGGCCGCCGACGCCCGCTGCGACCTGTTCGCGCCCCAGGTCGAGGCCGCCCTGACCGCCGCCACCGCCCAGGCCCGCGGGGCCGCCCTCCGTTCGGGCGCCGCCGAGGTCGATCTGAACGCCGCCGCCGCCCGGGCCCGGGCTCGGGCCGCGGCCGTGTCATGCCGCGACCCCCAGCTGGCGACGGTCCGCGCCCGCGTCGACGGGGCCTTCTCGGGCTGGGCCCGCACGCCGCGCATGACCTTCGCCGGGGAGCGTCAGCACTGGTTCGCCGATCGCACCCGATGGACGCAGCCGGGCTGGCGGCTGAAGCAGTCCTCGACCGTCGGCGCCTCGCCGGTCGCCTTCGGCTATGGCGGCAAGGCCGACGCCTCGACCCCGATGGCGGTGGTCTCCTTCGTCGGCCGCTCGCGGCCGACCGCCGCCCGCCTGGTCTTCCGCGACGAGACCAGGGCGCCGCGGGCGTGGCTGTCGGGCGGCGGTCTGGCCCCGACCTCCTCGCGCGCCAGCGTCTGGGCCACTGGCGTCTCGGCCGCCGATCCGGCCCTGCTGGCCGAGGGACGCCGCGCCGGCGACGCCTGGCGCTTCCCGGCCTCCGCCGCCGACCGGCTGGCGCGCCTCGACCCCCGCGAAACCTTCCTCGTCGAGTTCCATTTCCGCGACGGCAGCGTGGCCACGGCCCGCTTCGAGGCCGGCGACTTCGCCGCCGGCCGCGCCTTCATGGCCATGGGCGCGCCTGGAACTTCAGCCCCTTAACGCCTCGTTTACCACGTGCCCGGCATTTTCTGCCCAGCGGGCGTCGGTATGCACCCGTGAGTATTCGGGGCGGGACGCGTGGGCGGCTTCACGGCGGCGTTGCAGAGATTCGGGATCGGTCGCCTGACCGTGGTGCTGGGCGTCGCCGCCGGCGTCGCGGCCGTGCTGGTCGCCGTCATGCTGCGCATCGGCCAGGCCCCGGACGCCCTGCTGTATTCCAATCTCGACCTGCGCGAGGCGTCGGAGATCACCACCGCCCTGGACGGCGCCGGCATCAAATACTCGTCGAAGGGCGACGGCTCGACGATCTTCGTCAGCCGCGACCAGGTCGGCGAGGCCCGCCTGCTGGTCGCCGGCAAGGGCCTCGTGACCTCCGGCAGCGTCGGCTACGAGATCTTCGACAGCCAGTCGGTGCTGGGCCAGACCGAATTCCAGCAGAATCTCAACGAGAAGCGCGCCCTTGAGGGCGAGCTGGCCCGCACCATCATGAGCATGCGCGGCATCACCTCCGCCCGGGTGATGATCGCCATGCCGTCGCGCCAGCTGTTCCAGACCGCCGCCGCCGACCCGACGGCCGCCGTCGTCGTCGGCGTCACCGGCGGAACCCTGACCGGCGCCCAGGTCCAGGCCATCCGCAACGTCGTCGCCTCCTCGGTGCCCAACCTGAAGCCCGAGAAGGTCACCCTGACCGACACCGCCAACCGCACCCTGGCCGCCGGCACAGACGGCGCGGGCTTCAGCGCCGCCTCGGCGGAAGAGGCCAAGTCGTCGACCGAGGCCCAGCTCCAGGCCCGCATCAAGGACATCGTCGAGGGCGTGGTCGGCGTCGGCGCGGCCCGCGTCCAGGTCACGGCCGACATCGACCACAGCCGCTCCACCACCCAGGAGCAGCGGTTCGACCCCGACGGCCAGGTGGTGCGCTCGACGGCCACCAATGGTTCGGAAAGCGCCGACACCACCGGCGTCAATGACGGCGGCGCCACGGCGACCAACAACATCCCGGGCGGCGCCGACCCGGCGGCCACGCCGATCGGCTCGCGCGACACCCAGAACACCGAGACCACCAACTACGAGATCTCGAACACCACCACGACCACGGTGAAGGAGGCCGGCGAGGTCAAGAAGCTGGCCGTCTCGGTCGCCGTCGACGGCAAGTGGACGCCGGCCGCGAACGGCGGCGAACCGACCTACGCTCCGCGCACCGCCGAGGAGATCGCCCAGATCAAGGCGCTGGTCGCCGCCGCCGTCGGCATCGACGAGGCGCGAGGCGACAAGATCGAGGTGCTGAACGTCCGCTTCGCCCGCGACGTCCCGGCCGTGGGCGGGGCCGAGGCCGGCTCGTCCCTGTTCGACTTCACCAAGAACGACCTGATGCGCGGCGTCGAGCTGCTGGTGCTGCTGATCACCGGCGTGCTGCTGATCTTCTTCGTCCTGCGCCCGCTCCTGAAGTCGGCGACGGGCGGCGGCGCGGCCCAGCCCCAGCTGGCCGGCCCGGGCGGCGTGCCGGTGACGCCGCTGCAGACCACCATCATGGGCGGCGGCATGCAAATGGCCCAGATCTCCGGTCCGGCCGGTCCCTCCGAGATGGAGCAGCGGCTCGACATCGCCCGCATCGAGGGCCAGGTGAAGGCCTCTTCGGTCAAGAAGGTCGCCGACTTCGTCGAGAAGCATCCTGACGAGTCGACCTCCATCCTGCGCAGCTGGGTGCACGAAGGCTGATGGCGGCCCGGCTCGTCTCCAAGAAACCGGCCGTCGAGGATGTCAGGAAGCTGACCGGCCCCGAGAAGGCGGCCGTCATCCTGCTGTCTCTTGGCGAGGACCACACCCGCCTGTGGCAGAGCCTCGACGAGGACGAGATCAAGGAAATCTCCCAGGCCATGGCCTCGCTCGGCACCGTTTCGGCCCAGGTGGTCGAGGAGCTGATGGTCGAGTTCGTCTCGGGCATGAGCGGCTCGGGCGCGGTCATGGGCAGCTACGAACAGACCCAGCGCCTGCTGAACTCCTTCATGCCCGCCGAGCGCGTCGACGCCCTGATGGAGGAAATCCGCGGTCCCGCCGGCCGCACCATGTGGGACAAGCTCGGCAATGTGAACGAGGCGGTCCTCGCCAACTATCTGAAGAACGAATACCCCCAGACCGTCGCCGTGGTCCTGTCCAAGATCAAGCCGGACCACGCCGCCCGCGTCCTGACCAGCCTGCCCGAGGACTTCGCCCTCGAATGCGTCCAGCGCATGCTGCGCATGGAGCCGGTCCAGCGCGAGATCCTCGACAAGATCGAGCAGACCCTGCGCACCGAATTCATGTCCAACCTGGCCCGCACCTCCAAGCGCGACAGCCACGAGATGATGGCCGACATCTTCAACAGCTTCGACCGCCAGACCGAGGCCCGCTTCATCGGCGCGCTGGAGGAACGCAACCGCGAGGCCGCCGAACGCATCCGCGCCCTGATGTTTGTATTCGAGGACCTCGCCAAGCTCGATCCCGGCGGCATCCAGACCCTGCTGCGCGCGGTCGAGAAGGACTCCCTCGCCCTTGCCCTGAAGGGCGCCTCGGAGTCCCTGCGCGAACTGTTCTTCTCCAACATGTCCGAGCGCGCCTCCAAGATCATGCGTGAGGACATGGAGTCGATGGGTCCGGTCCGCCTCAAGGACGTCGACCAGGCCCAGATGGCCATGGTGCAGGTCGCCAAGGATCTCGCCGCCAAGGGCGAGATCATGCTGGTCGGCCAGGGCAGCGACGACGAGCTGATCTACTGACATGACCGCCCGGCCCCTCAGCACCCCGTTCGCCTTCGACACCGAGTTCGACGCCTCGGGCATCGTCGTGCAGCCGTCGGCCTTCCGCCCGACCAGGCGCGCCTATTCGCCGCTCGAGGTCGACGCTCTCGTCGCCCAGGCCCGGGCCGAGGCCCGGGACGCCGCCATGGCCGAGGTCGAGAGCCTCCAGGCCATGGCCCTCTCGACCATCGCCCAGAGTCTCGCGGCCTCGATTCCGTCCCTGACCCAGGTGGCGCGGGCCCACCGCGAGCAGTCCGCCGAACTGGCCGTCGCCGCCGCCCGCGTGGTCGCCTCGGCCGCGCTCGACCGTTTCCCGGCCGGCCCCCTGCAGGCGGCGCTCGAGGCGCTGGGCCAGGAGATCGACGCCTCGCCCCGGCTGGTCATCCGAACCGGCGATCTCGACGACGCCAGCCGCGCCCGCATCACCCGGCTGTGCGACGACTCCGGCTTCTCCGGCGTGGTCGCCTTCCGCGAGGAACCCGGCCTGCCGCCCGCCTCCTTCCAGCTGGAATGGGCCGACGGCCGCGCCGAGTTCGACGCCGAGGCCGCCTTCGTCCGCATCGGCGAGGCGCTGAGCTCGGCCCTCGCCGCCGAGGCCGGCCACGCTGAAACCCTGACCCCCGACACCTCACTGGAAGGGAGGCCGTAATGGCGTCCGACACCATGGCCCTGGAGGAGTTCGCCGACTCCACCGCGATCACCGTCAACGACGAGGCGACCGACAAGACCGCCAGCGACCTCGCGCCGGTCTTCGACGTCCCCGTCAACATCTCGGCCGTGTTGGGCAAGGCGCACATGTCGGTGGCCCAGCTGCTCAAGCTGAACCGCGGATCGGTGCTGGAGCTCGACCGCAAGGTCGGGGAGGCCATCGACATCTTCGTCAACAACCGGCTGGTCGCCCGCGGCGAGGTGGTCGTCGTCGAGGACCGGCTGGGCGTGACCATGACGGAAATCATCAAGACCGAGGACTCGGGCGCCTGAAGCGGCGACCGGCTGTAAGAGATTAGAGGAGAAGACCCATGCGGCTTCTGGTGGTTGGCAGGCTCAGCGGACAGCTGGCGACGGCGGTGAAGATGGCCATGGCGCACGGCGCCAAGGTCAGCCATGTCGAGCGCGGCGATCAGGCGACGGAACAGCTCCGGCGAGGGCAGGGGGCCGATCTGCTGATGGTCGACTACCGGGTCGACATCGCCGCCCTGATCGCGGCCAACGAGGCCGAGCGCATCCATGTGCCGGTGGTCGCCTGCGGGGTCGACGCCGACGCCACGGACGCCGCCAACGCCATCCGCGCCGGGGCCAAGGAATTCATCCCCCTGCCGCCCGAGGCCGATCTGATCGCCGCCGTCCTGTCGGCCGTAGCCGACGACGAGCGCCCGCTGATCTCGGCTGACCCGTCGATGAAGTCCGTCATCCAGCTCGCCGATCAGGTCGCCCGCTCGGAAGCCTCAATCCTGATCACCGGCGAAAGCGGCGTCGGCAAGGAGGTCATGGCCCGCTACCTGCACGCCGGGTCGAAGCGGTCGGAACGTCCCTTCATCAGCGTCAACTGCGCCGCCATCCCTGACAACCTGCTGGAATCCGAGCTTTTCGGCCACGAGAAGGGGGCCTTCACCGGGGCCATGGCCCGGCGCATCGGCAAGTTCGAGGAGGCCGACGGCGGCACCCTGCTGCTCGACGAAATCTCCGAAATGGACGTCCGCCTGCAGGCCAAGCTGCTGCGCGCCCTCCAGGAACGGGTCATCGACCGCGTCGGCGGGACGAAGCCGGTCCCGGTCAATATCCGCATCATCGCCACCTCCAACCGCGACCTGGCGAAGTCCGTCGCCGAGGGGACCTTCCGCGAGGATCTGCTGTACCGCCTCAACGTCGTGAACCTGCGCCTGCCGGCCCTGCGCGAGCGGCCGGGCGACATCGCCGTGCTGGCCGACCACTTCGTCAAGAAATACGCCGCCGCCAACGGCGTGCCGGTGCGCCCGATCTCGGCCGACGCGAAGCGGGCCCTGATCTCGCACCGCTGGAACGGCAACGTCCGCGAGCTGGAGAACGCCATGCACCGCGCCGTGCTGCTGGCCGTCGGTCCCGAGATCGATGTCGACGCCATCCGCCTGCCCGACGGTCAGCCGCTGGCGATGGGCAGCCACGGCGCCGCCCCGGACGCCGGTGTGGCCGGTCGCGCCGCCCACGTCGCCGACACCGTCACCCGCGCCCATGTGGGCCAGACGGTGGCGCAGATGGAGAAGACCCTGATCCTCGACACCCTGTCGCACTGCCTCGGCAACCGCACCCACGCGGCCAACATCCTCGGCATCTCGATCCGCACCCTGCGCAACAAGCTGAACGAATACGCCGACGAGGGGACCAGCATCCCGGCCCCGCAGTCGGGTATCGCCGCCAGCGGCTACGCGGCCGCCTGACCATGAGCCTCCGCACGGACCGCAGAAGCGTCCTGACCGGCCTCGGCGCGCTGGCGATGGCCGGCTGCGCCCGCGCCGGGTCGGAAGCCGCCCCGCGACAGGCTGTGGCGCCCGAGGCCTTCGACCTGTCGGCTCTCGAACGCCGGAACGGCGGCCGGCTCGGCTTCGTCGCCCACGACACCGGCTCAGGCCGTCGCCTCGCCTGGCGCGGCGAGGAGCGGTTCGTCTATTGCTCGACCTTCAAGATGTATCTCGCCGCCGCCACGTTCCTGCGCGTGCAGGCCGGCGAGGAACGTCTCGACCGCATGATCCCGGTCACGGCCGCCGACATGGTCAGCCACGCGCCGGTGACGGAGCCCGCGATCGGCGGCGCGCTCAGCGTCGAGGCCCTCATGAAGGGCACGGTCGAGGTCAGCGACAACCCCGCCGCCAACCTGCTGCTCAGGGCGCTGGGCGGGCTGGAGGTCATGCAGGCCTTCTACCGCTCGCTCGGCGACGACAGCACCACGGTCGACCGCTTCGAACCGACGATGAACCGGCTGGACGGCGACAAGGACACCATCACTCCGCTCCGTTCGGCGGCCAACATCCAGCGGCTGCTGATCGACGCCGACACCCCGCTGTCGGCGCCGCACAAGGCGACCCTGCTGCGCTGGATGACCGAGACGCCGACGGGCCAGGGCCGCATCAAGGCGGGCGTGCCGGCCGGCTGGACCGTGGCGCACAAGACCGGCACGGGCGGCTACGGACCGACCAACGACATCGGCGTCCTCTATCCGCCGACCGGCGCGCCGGTGATCGTCGCCGCCTACTATCACGCTGCAACCGCGGAACCCGCCGCCCGCAACGAGGCGGTCATCGCCGGGGCGACCCGTCAGGCCCTGACCGCCCTCGGCCACGCCGCATGACGGACGCCTCCGTCACCATGATGAAGGACGGCATGGCGCGTCCGAGCGGCCGCGACATGCTCGGCTGGGTCGCGCGCGGCGAGGTCGGCATGGCGGTCGGCGTCATCGGCGTCATCCTGCTGCTGATCCTGCCCATCCCCGCCTTCCTGATGGACATGCTGCTGGCGCTGTCGCTCGTCTCCAGCGTGCTGATCCTGATGACCGCGGTGATGATGAAGAAGCCGCTGGACTTCGCCATCTTCCCGACCGTCCTGCTGGTCTCGACCCTGTTCCGCCTCGGTCTCAACCTCGCCTCGACCCGGCTGGTGCTCAGCCACGGCCACGAGGGCTCGGGCGGCGCCGGTCAGGTGATCCAGGCCTTCGGCTCGCTGATGATGGGCGGCAGCTTCATCATCGGAATCATCATCTTCGCCATCATCCTGGTGGTGAATTTCGTGGTCATCACCAAGGGCTCGACCCGCATCGCCGAGGTCTCCGCCCGCTTCACCCTGGACTCCATGCCGGGCAAGCAGATGGCCATCGACGCCGACCTGTCGTCCGGCCTGATCACCGAGGACCAGGCCAAGCTGCGCCGCAAGGAGCTGGAGCAGGAATCGACCTTCTTCGGCGCCATGGACGGCGCCTCGAAATTCGTCCGCGGCGACGCGGTCGCGGGCCTGATCATCGTCTTCATCAACGCCATCGGCGGCATCCTGATCGGGGTGATCCAGCACCAGATGCCGATCGGCGAGGCCGCGAACTCCTATGTCGCCCTGACCATCGGCGACGGCCTGGTGACCCAGGTCCCGGCCATCATCATCTCCATCGCCGCCGGCTTCCTGGTGTCGAAGGCGGGCGTCGAGGGCACGGCCGACAAGGCGCTGGTCGCCCAGCTGGCCACCAACCCGGTCAGCCTCGGCGTCGTCTCCGGCGCCGCCGGCCTGATCGGCCTGATCCCCGGCATGCCGCTGCTGCCCTTCGCGGCCCTGGCCATCGGGACCGGCTTCATGGCCTGGCGGCTCGGTCGCCAGCGGCTCAAGCCCAGGCCGAGCGAGGCCGAGCTCAGCGCCGCCGCCGCCAGCCCGAAGGAAGACGTCGAGGAGCCCATCGGCACCGCCCTGACCATCGACGAGGTCAAGATCGAGCTCGGCTACTCCCTGCTGTCCCTGATCAACGATCTGGAGGGCCGCCGCCTGACCGACCAGGTCCGCGCCCTGCGCCGCTCGCTGGCCCAGGAGTACGGCTTCGTCATGCCGTCGGTGCGCATCCTCGACAACATGCGCCTCGGCACCCAAGGCTACGCCATCCGCATCAAGGAGATGGAGGCCGGCGCCGGCGAGGTCCGTCTCGGCTCCCTGATGGCCATGGACCCGGCCGGCCGCCAGGTCGAACTGCCCGGCGAACACACCCGCGAGCCCGCCTTCGGCCTGCCCGCCACCTGGATCGACGAGAGCCTGCGCGAAGAAGCCACCTTCCGCGGCTACACCATCGTCGACCCGTCGACGGTGCTGACCACCCACCTCACCGAAATCCTCAAGGAGAACATGGCCGAGCTGCTCTCCTACGCCGAGGTGCAGAAACTGCTGAAGGAGCTTGGCCCGGAAGAGAAGAAGCTGGTCGACGAACTGATCCCGTCGGTGGTCACCGTCACCACCCTGCAGCGGGTGCTGCAGTCGCTGCTGCGCGAAAAGGTCTCGATCCGCGATCTCGGGGCCATCCTCGAGGGCCTCGCCGAGGCCGCGCCGCACACCTCCAGCGTCACCACCCTGGTCGAGCACGTCCGCGCCCGCCTCGCCCGTCAGCTGTGCTGGCAGCACAAGGGCGACGACGGCGCCCTGCCCATCGTCACCCTGTCGCCCGACTGGGAGCAGGCCTTCGCCGAGGCGCTGGTGGGGCAGGGCGAGGACAAGCAGCTGGCCATGGCCCCGTCGCGGCTGCAGGAATTCATCCGCGCCGTCCGCGACGTGTTCGAGCGCGCCGCCATGGCCGGGGAGACGGCGGTGCTTCTGACCGGGCCGCAGGTCCGCCCCTACGTCCGTTCGATCATCGAACGCTTCCGCGGCCAGACCGTCGTCATGAGCCAGAACGAGGTCCATCCCAAGGCCCGCCTGCGGACCATCGGGACGGTCTAGGCGCAGGGACGGGCTACTGCTCCGTCCACCCGCCCGCCGACGCCTCCCGCGCCACGTCATTGGCCGGGCGGGCGATCAGGCCGGACTGGGTGATCCACACCTCGTAGCGGGCCCCGTCGGCCATCGGCATATAGGCGCCGCCGCCGTACAGGGTGTCGACCGCGTCGACGTATTTCCGGTATTTCCGCGCCGTGTCCCAGGCGCTGACCTTCCACGGGATCCAGTCCGGGCCCTCGTCGCCCCCGGCCAGGGGATGCACGCTGCGCTCGCCGTTGATCTCCTGCTCGATCGAGCGGTAGCGGCCCGACAGCCGGTCGAGCCGGTACTGCGTATCCAGCCCCAGCACATTGGCCCACGGCTTCCACTTCAGCACCTGGGCCTCGATCCGCCATTCGTCGCCGTGCAGCGGGTACAGATTGCTGACCGCCGGGGCGTTCTCGCCGCGCGCCGGCTGCATCACCGTGGCTTCGAAATACTGCGGCCCCAGCTGGCGGGTCTCGATCGTCGCCACCGGCCGCTCCCAGGTCAGGCGGGAATAGGTCTGCACGTCCAGCCCCAGCAGGGCCGCGACCATGGCCGCGGCGATGAAGCCCGCGCCGCCCACCCCGCCCAGCAGGCCGCCGAAGACGCGGCCCCTGAACAGGGCGCCCAGGCCCCTGAACAGCAGCACCAGCCCGACAAGTCCGACCAGCGCCGGCGCGATCCACCACCACCAAACCATCTCGTCACTCCCGCCCCATGGGATTCATCTTTACCCTAAATGCGCGGAACTGTGGCGGTTTCCCTCAGGACGCGACTGGACAGGGCGGAACGCGCCGCTAATGCTCGCGCCCGATGTTCTCGGCCGTCCGCCCGTCCCTGCCCGCCCTGATCCGGTTCGCGCGGACGCCGGGCATCGGCCGGTCGATCGTGGCGCTGCTGGCGGGGGCCATCCTGCTGCTGCTGATGGCCAATCTGGCCACCTTCGTCATGATCCAGCGCACGGCCGCCTTCAACGACCAGGTCGAGCGCTCCCAGCAGGTCCGCCGCGCCGCCCGCGACCTGCTGCTCTCCCTCGTCGACGCCGAGACCGGCCAGCGCGGCTTCCTGCTCTCCGGCAGCCCGGAATTCCTCGCCCCCTACACCCGCGCCGAACTCTCGGTGCCGGAGCAGATCGAGGAGCTGGAGCGGCTGAGCGACGGCGATCCCCAGCTCGAGCCCCACGTCGGGGCCATGCTGGAGGCGGCGCGTGACCAGCTTGCCGAACTGTCGCGAGCCGTCGCCCTGTCGCGCACCGGCCGCATGGGCGAGGCGATCCAGCAGGTCCGCTCCGGCCACGGCCAGAGCCTGATGGAAGTCGTCCGGGCCCGGGTCGCCGCCATCGACGAGATCGAGAACGAGCGGTTCGCCGCCCGCAAGCGGCAGTCCGAGCACGGCCTGATCCTGACCCTGTGGGCCAATGCCCTGGGCGGGCTGCTGGTGGTGGGGCTGGCGGGGATCATGATCTGGCTGGTCCGGCGCTACGTCGCCGAAATCCAGGACGCCCGCGACGCCCTCGACCGCCTCAACGCCGGGCTCGAGACCCAGGTCCGCGACCGCACCGCCCAGCTGACGAGCGCCCGCGACCGGGCCGAGGCCATGCTGCGCGAGGTCAACCACCGGGTCGGCAACTCCCTGCAGCTGGTCTCCACCTTCATGTCGCTGCAGCTGCGCCACCTGGCCGACGACGGCGCCCGCGCCGCGCTGAAGGAGGCCAAGGCCCGGATCGAGGCCGTGGCCCACGTCCATCGCCGCCTTTACACCTCGGACGACATGTCCTCGGTGGCCATGGACGAATATCTGGAAGGCCTGATCGCCGAACTCGGCAAGTCGCTGGCTCCCGGCGCCGGCTCCCCGGTCCTCAAGCTCACCGCCGCGCCGCTGAGCGTCTCCACCGACCAGGCCGTGTCGATCGGCGTCATCGTCACCGAACTGGTCACCAACGCCGTCAAATACGCCTACCGCCCGGGCCAGGGCGGCGAAATCCGCATCCTGTTCGCGCCCGACGGCCGCGCCGGCCGCGCCGTGCTGACCGTCGAGGACGACGGCCCCGGCCTCGGCGACGGCAAGCCGCGCGGCACGGGTCTGGGCGGCAGGATCGTCTCGGCCATGGCCTCGGGCCTGCGCGCCGCGATCGAATACGATCCAACCCATTCGGGCGTCCGCGCCCGCCTGGCCTTCGACCTCCAGCCCGTCGCGCGCTAGAAGTCTGCCATGCTCCAGTTCGGCGACCCCGATCCCTCCCTCGACTATCTGCAGCGCCCGACGGCGTTCGGCCTGGTCTTCCACGAGGGCCGTGTGGCCTGCGTCCGCGTCGACCGGGGCGAGGCCAGCTATTACGACCTGCCCGGCGGGGCGATCGACGGCGACGAGACCGAGCAGCAGGCCCTCGTCCGCGAGTTCGTCGAGGAGACCGGCATGAGTGTCCGGCCCTTCGCCCGCATCGCCGAAGCGGCCCAGTATTTCCGCAGGTCCGACGGCGCCCCGGTCAACAACATCGCGGGCTTCTGGATCGCCGGGCAGCTGTCGCTCGATCCCGCCGCCAAGGTCGAGGCCGATCACGAACTGGTCTGGCTGCACCCCCATACCGCCCTGAACGAACTGCGCCACGACGCCCACGCCTGGGCGGTCGCGGCCTGGTTGCGGCGCAAGTAGCGCAAGCGGCGCCTTACGGAACATCGGACCGGGCTGGACCGCTCTCTATGTCGAAATGTGGTCATAGCGGCCTCATCCTTCAGGAGAATTCCATGCCCGATCATGATCGCGTCGAAGGCGCAGCCAAGAACCTTGGAGGCGAGATCAAGGAAGCCGCCGGCAAGGTGACCGGCGACGGGAAGCTCAAGGCCGAAGGCCGCGCTGATCAGGCGGAAGGCAAGGTCCAGAACGCTGTCGGCGGTCTGAAGGACACCCTCCGCGACCACCGCGGCTAGACCTGTTCAAATCTGCCGTGACGCCGTCCGCATTGCGGGCGGCGTTCGCGTGTCCGGTCTAGTCGTCGTCCCCGCCCAGCCGGAAGGTCAGGCCTTCCTCGGGGGGCTTGCTCCCGTCGGCGGGGCGGCACTCCTCGGTCCAGACCACGCCGCCCTCCGGCTGAACCCGCGGTCGCGTCTCGCAGGTCCGTTCGACCAGCCGGGCGCCTGCCGCGCCGGACCGGCTGGGCGCGCCGCACTGCAGGGCGTAGCGGTCGCCCGCGGCCTCCTGACGGCAGTTGTCAGCGGCGCTGGCCGGGGCGAGGCCGGCGGGCAGGGCAGCGCCCAGATTGGCCGCGAGGGCGGAGCGCACCCGCGCCTGGCAGCCCTCCAGGGTCTCGCTGGCCGCGCGCACCAGCGGACTGCATTCGGAACGCTCGTAGCCGTAGGGATCGGTCCGCGCCCACTCGGGAATGGGCGGGACGAAGGCCGGGATCTCCGCCACGGCGGGCTCCGGCGGCGTGGGCGTCTGCCAGACCACCTGGCCGGAGGCGGCCTGTTGCAGGGCGACGGCGGCGATGACGGCGAGCATGGAGAACCTCCCGGGCAGGACCGGCCAAGCCTATCCTATTTGGCGAGCGCCCGCATCGCCTTCTCCAGTCCCTCCAGCGTCAGCGGATACATCCGCTCGTCGACCAGTTCGCGGATCATCCCGACCGAGGCCGAATAGCTCCAGTAGCGCTCCGGCGACGGGTTCAGCCACGCCACCTTGTCCCACTGCTGCGTCGCCCGCCTCAGCCACACCGCTCCCGCCTCCTCGTTCCAGTGCTCGACCGACCCGCCGGGCATGGTCACCTCATACGGGCTCATGGTCGCGTCGCCGACGAAGATGGCGCGCCAGTCGGCGGGATATTTGTGCAGCAGCTCCCAGGTCGGGATCTTCTCGCTGTGCCGGCGCCGGTTGTCCTTCCACACGCCCTCGTAGAGGCAGTTGTGGAAGTAGAAGAATTCCAGGTGCTTGAACTCGGTCTTCGCGGCCGAGAACAGCTCCTCGCACATCTTCACATGGGCATCCATCGAGCCGCCGATGTCGAGGAACAGCAGCACCTTGATCGTATTGCGCCGCTCGGGCCGCATGTGGATGTCCAGCCAGCCCTGACGCGCCGTGCCGTCGATGGTGGCGTCCATGTCCAGCTCGTCCGGCATGCCCTGCCGCGCGAACCGCCTCAGCCGGCGCAGGGCCACCTTGATGTTGCGGGTGCCCAGTTCGACCTGGTCGTCCAGGTTCCGGTACTCCCGCTTCTCCCACACCTTGACGGCGCGGCCCTGCCGCCCGGGCCCGCCGATGCGCACCCCCTCGGGGTTGTAGCCGCCGTGGCCGAACGGGCTGGTCCCGCCGGTGCCGATCCATTTGTTGCCGCCCTGATGCCGACCCTGCTGTTCCTCGAGCCGCTGCTTCAGCGTCTCCATCAGCTTGTCGAACCCGCCCAGCGCCTCGATCTGCGCCTTCTCCTCGTCGGTCAGGTATTTCTCGGTCAGCAGCCGCAGCCAGTCCTCGGGAATGTCGGTGGTCAGGTCCTCGCCGGCGCCGACGGTCTCCACGCCGGCGAACACCTTGCCGAACACCTGGTCGAACCGGTCGTAGTGTTTCTCGTCCTTGACCAGCACCGCCCGCGACAGATGGTAGAAGTCGTCGACCCGCCGCCCCGCCACGTCCTTGTCCATCGCCTCCATCAGATGAAGCCATTCCTTCATCGACACGGGCACTTTCGCGTCGCGCAGGGCGGTGAAGAAGGGGAGGAGCATGTCCCGATCCTATCAGGCCTTTTCCAGCAGCCCAATCAGCTGCTCCGCATCCGCCGGCGCCGCGCTCTTGATGTCGTTATCGAAGTAGACGAACACCTCGCGGTCCTCGCGCCAGGTCCGGATCGTCTTCGCCCAGTCCTTCAGGGCCGCCTCGCCGTAGCGGCCGTGGTACTGGCCGCCGGGCCCGTGTCCTCGCAGATAGACGAAGTCCGCGGTCGCCTCCCGGAGCGCCGGGGCGTGGTGGTGGTCGGAAACGCAGAGGGCGACGTTGCGCCGCCGCAGCATCTCCAGGATCTCCCCGGCGTACCAGCCCGGATGCCGGAACTCGACGCTGTACCGGTAGCCGCCGGGAAGGGCGTCGAGGAAGCTCTCCAGCCGTTCGTCGTTGCGGTGCAGATTGGGCGGCAGCTGGAACAGGATCGGCCCGATCTTGTCGCCCAGCCCGGCGATGCGGCTGAACATGTACGCCAGCGGCTCGGCCGGGTCCCGCAGCTTCTTGTTGTGGGTGATGAAGCGCGAGGCCTTCCAGGCGAACAGGAAGTCGTCCGGGGTCTGCTCGCGCCAGCCCGCCACGGCCTGATCCGTCGGCATGCGGTAGAAGCTGGCGTTGATCTCCAGGGTCCGGAAGCGGCGGGAGATGTATTCCAGCCGTCCGGCGGCCTTGACCTCTTCCGGATAGAACGGACCGTTCCAGTCCTTGTAGGCCCAGCCCGAGGTGCCGATCCGAACGTCGCGCATGCAGCGCTAGCGCGGGCCGCGCGCCCGGGTTCCGGCGCTCAGTCCTCGCGTGACTGCATGTTGGCCATCAGCAGGCTGGCGTAGAGGCTGACCATCATGGCGTTGTCCAGCGGCCCGGTCGCCCGCACCTTGTAGCCCCACTCGCCCGTGTGGCCGACGAGCACCATCGTCAGCATCGGGCCGTCAGGGGTCGTGATCCTGAACGCCGCGCTCGCGGGGGCGGCCTGCTCGCCGACAGTGGCCGACACCATCTCGCCCTCGAACGGGACCGCATCGGGCCAGCGGTTGCGGATGGCGTTGACCGCGTCGGCCAGGACCGCCTCCTCGCTCGGCAGCGGCCGGTAGCGCGTCGCATAGGTCGTGGTGTCGATGGACAGGGCCTCGTCCCGGGCGAGGCAGCCGACATCGTCGCCTCTCGGAACGCTGTCGTTCTGAACCGGGAAGATGACGATCCGGTCGCCGCTGCCGTCGAACGTGCACTGCATGCCGCTGGCGACGTGCATCACGGTCGGGGCCGCGCCGTCGGTCTTGTTGACGAAGATCCCGGTCGCGCCGGCCTCGGCGATCAGCCGGTCCGCGATCTGTCGCGCCTCGGCGATCTGCGCCGGCGTGGCGGCCGGGACCGGCGGCGGCGTCTCCTGGGCCAGCGCCACGGGCGCGGCCAGCAAGGCCGCGATGAAGGTCAGCCGTGCGATCATCTCAGGGTCCCCCGTTTGGCCGTCGATCAAGCCACGGTTGCAGACCCCCGTCCAGCCGGGATCAGCTTCCGCCGGTCAGCCTCGCCGCAGGATGAACTCGTCGTCCAGCCAGCGGCCGACCGGATACTGGTACTCCCCGGCCTTTTCGAAGCCATAGGCGGCATACAGTTTCTGCGCCTTCAGGTTGCCGCTCCAGACGCCGATCCACAGCGGCCCGTCCGAGTTCGCCTCCATCCACTCCAGAGCGATGGCCAGCAGCTTCGTGCCCAGCCCCAGCCCCTGCGCCGACCTGGCCACATACAGACGCCGCAGCTCCGCATGGCTGGCGCGCGCCTCCGGATGGGGCAGGGTGTTCGGCCCGGTGTTGGCGAAGGCCAGCAGTTCGCCGTTCGCCGCTTCCGCCACCCACCAGGCGGCTCCGGGTTCCCTCAGCTTCGTGCGGATCGTTTCCGGACTGAAGCTGGCGTCGAGAAAGGCCTGCAGGTCCTCGGCGGGGTAGGGGATGCCGAACCCGGCCACGAAGGTGTCGACGAAGGTCTGCCGCCCCAGCTCGCCCAGGGCGGCGGCGTCGGCTTCCACGGCGGGTCGGATCACGGGCTCGGTCATGACCCCGGCGCCTACAGCCTCGATCCGGGCGCGACAAGTGGCGCGCGGGCGCATATTCTCGCCTCGTGAGCGTCGCCCTCTTCACCCACCCCGACATGGTCGAGCACCGGCCCGGCTCCGGCCACCCCGAGCGGCCCGAGCGGCTGCGCGCCGTGCTTGACGCGCTCGACGACGCCGGCCTGTCCGGTGACCGCCGCGCCGCCACGGAAGCCGCCATCGCCGATCTCGAGCGGCTGCACCCCGCCGCCTACGTCGCCCGACTGCTCAACGCCGCGCCGCGCGAAGGCCTGAACCAGCTCGACGCCGATACCATCCTGTCGCCCGGCAGCGTCCGCGCCGCCCGCCTGTCCGCCGGGGCCGTGATCGACGCCGTCCGCGCCGTCGCCCGCGGCGAGACCGCGCGCGCCTTCGCCGCCGTCCGCCCGCCCGGCCACCACGCCGAGCCGGACCGGGCCATGGGTTTCTGCCTGTTTTCCAACGTCGCCGTCGCCGCCCGCGTGGCCCGGTCCGAAGGCATGGCCCGCGTCGCCGTCGTCGATTTCGACGTCCACCACGGCAACGGCACCCAGGCCGCCTTCGAGGCGGACGACAGCCTGTTCCTCGGCTCGATCCACCAGATGCCCCTCTATCCCGGCACGGGCGCGGCTTCCGAGACCGGCGTCGGCAACATCGTCAACGTCCCGGTCGGACCCCACGCCGCCCGCGAAGCCTGGCGCGCGACCTTCTCGGACAGCCTGATGCCGGCGCTCGAGGCCTTCCGCCCCGACCTGATCCTGATCTCCGCCGGCTTCGACGCCCACCGCCGGGATCCGCTGGCCCACCAGAGCCTCGAGGCCGCCGATTTCGCCTGGGCCACCCGCGCCGTGGTCGAGGTCGCGCGATCGTGCTGCGCCGGCAAGGTTGTTTCCTCGCTCGAGGGCGGCTACGACCTTGAAGGGCTCGGCCGCTCGGCGGCCGCCCATGTCCAGGCTTTGGGGGAGGACTAGGGGGCCGGATCGCAATCGCTGTTCCGCCCGTCGCTCATGTCAGCTCCCGCCCGAGACCCTTCCGCCGCCCATCCCGCGCCCGCGCCCGTTCCGCGCCCGGCTGCGCTCGTCTCCGTCCGCCCGGGCGCGATCATCCTCGCCCGCCACGGCGAGCCGGCCCTGTCGCGCAAATGCCTGCTCACCGCCGATCAGTATCGGGACTGGTGGGCGAAGTACGAGGTCGGCGGCCTGCGCGCCGGCCAGACCCCGCCGCCCGAACTGCTGGCCACGGCCGAGGGGGCCGGCGCCATCTACGCCTCGACCCGCCCCCGCGCCCAGGAAACCGCCGCCGCCATCGCCGCCGGCCGCGAGGTCATGAGCGACGCCCTGTTCATCGAGGCCCCCCTGCCGCCGCCGCGCTTCCCCTCGTGGTTCAAGCTGCCGCCGAAATACTGGGGCGCCGTGGCCCGCATCTGGTGGCACGCCTTCAACCACCACGACGGTCAGGAGACCCGCGCCCAGGCCGAGGTCCGCGCCGAGCAGGCGGCCCAGGCCCTGATCGCCCGCGCCGAGTCGGGCCAGGACGTGCTGGTCCTCGCCCACGGCTACTTCAACCACATGGTCGGCCGCCGCCTGCGCGCCGATGGCTGGAAGCTGGTCCACAACCAGGGCTTCAAATACTGGTCCCAGCGCCGCTACGAACGCCGTACTTGAGGCGGGCTGCGCCCCCCTCTAGGGTCGCCGCGATGACCGACACCACCGCCCTTCCCGCCGATCTCAGCTTCGAGGACGCCCTGCAGCGTCTCGAACAGATCGTCTCCCGCCTCGAGTCCGGCCAGGCCCCGCTCGAGGAATCGATCGCCCTCTATGAGGAGGGCGCGCGCCTCAAGGCCCATTGCGAGGACCGGCTCAAGGCCGCCCAGCTGCGCGTCGAGAAGATCGTCGTGGGCGCCGACGGACAGCCAAGGGGCGTCGAACCGGCCGGATTCGACTGATGTCCGGCGCGCCGGCCCAACAGATCACGTTCGACGACTTCATGAAGGTCGACATCCGCGTCGGGCAGGTGGTCTCCGCCGAGCCGTTCCCGCAGGCGCGCAAGCCCGCCTACAGGCTGGCCATCGATTTCGGGCCCGACATCGGGGTGAAGAAGTCCTCGGCCCAGATCACCGTCCACTACACCCCGGACCAGCTGGTCGGCCGCAAGGTGGCCGCCGTGGTCAACTTCCCGCCGCGCCAGATCGGCCCCTTCATGTCCGAGGTCCTGACCCTCGGCTTCCCCGACGCGGCGGGCGAGGTCGTCCTGGTCGGGGTCGACCGCGAGGTCCCGGTGGGCGGGAGGCTGTTCTGAACGTTCTCGCCGCCAACTCGCCCGAGCAGAACGTCATCGACCGCGTCGCCGAGACCGCCGACCTCGTCACCGTCGCCCTCGACGAGCTCCTGCCCCGCGCCGACGGCCCCGAGTCCCGGCTGACCGAGGCCATGCGCTATGCGGCCCTCGGTCCCGGCAAGCGGCTGCGCCCCTTCTTCGCGCTGGAGGCGGCCAGTCTCTTCGACATCGAGGAGCGGCCGGTGCTGCGCGCCGCCTGCGCCCTCGAATGCGTCCACGCCTACAGCCTGGTCCACGACGACCTGCCGTGCATGGACGACGACGACATGCGCCGCGGCCGCCCCACCGTGCACCGCGCCTACGACGAGGCCACCGCCGTGCTCGCCGGCGACGCCCTGCAGACCGCCGCCTTCGACATCCTGCTCCACCCCGACACCCACGAGAATCCGGCCGTGCGCTGCGAGCTCGCCGCCCGCCTGTCGCTGGCATCGGGCGCGCGCGGCATGGCCGGCGGCCAGATGATCGACCTTCTCGGCGTGCGCGACGACCTCGGCGGCGTCGCCCGCATGCAGCGGCTCAAGACCGGCGCCCTGTTCACCTACGCCTTCGAGATCCCGCTGATCATCGCCGACGCCCGCGAGGTCCACCGCCAGGCGCTGATCAGCTTCGCCCACGACATCGGCCTGGCCTACCAGATCGTCGATGATCTGCTCGACGTCGAGGGCGACGAGGACATCCTCGGCAAGGCGGCCCGCAAGGACCACGCCCAGGGCAAGACCAATTTCGTCACCCTGCTGGGCATAGAGGCGGCGCGGCACAGGGTCGCGCATCTGGCCGACCAGGCCCGGGCCCACCTCGACCCGTTCGGCTCCGACGCCGAAATCCTCAAGGCCAGCGTGGACTTCGTGCTAAAACGCCGGTCCTGAATCGCCGCCCCGTCTGCACCGCTTCTGAACCGCTTTTCGACACCGGATCGACCCGCCCGGCAGCGAAATGGTCTAGAGCGGGTTACAACGACAGTATCTCCTGGGTCCAAGGTCGCCGAATGCCCGACACGCCTTTGCTCGACAAGGTCAAGCTTCCCGCCGACACGCGGGGTCTCGACATCCCGCAGTTGAAGCAACTGGCCGACGAGCTGCGCGCCGAGACCATCGACGCCGTCTCCGTCACCGGCGGTCACCTCGGGGCCGGCCTCGGCGTGGTCGAGCTGACCGTGGCCCTGCACCATGTGCTTGAGACGCCGAAGGACATCCTGATCTGGGACGTCGGCCACCAGTGCTATCCGCACAAGATCCTGACCGGCCGCCGCGACCGCATCCGCACCCTGCGCCAGCCCGGCGGCCTGTCCGGCTTCACCAAGCGCAGCGAGAGCGAATACGACCCCTTCGGCGCCGCCCACGCCTCGACCTCGATCAGCGCCGCCCTCGGCTTCGCCGCCGCCCGCGACCAGAAGGGCGAAAAGAACCGCGTCGTGGCCGTCATCGGCGACGGCTCCATGTCCGCCGGCATGGCCTACGAGGCCATGAACAACGCGGCCGAGACCACCAATGGCCAGCTGATGGTCATCCTCAACGACAACGACATGTCGATCGCCCCGCCGGTCGGCGGCATGAGCGCCTACCTGGCCAAACAGGTCTCGGGCGGCGCCTATCGCAATTTCCGCCGCTTCGGAAAGTCGGTCGCCGAACACCTGCCGCGTCCGTTCCGCAACGCCGCCCGCAAGGCCGAGGAATACGCCCGCGGCATGATCGTCGGCGGCACCTTCTTCGAGGAGCTGGGCTTCTACTACATCGGCCCGATCGACGGGCACGACATGGACAACCTCGTCCCCATCCTGAAGAACGCCGCCGCCATCACCGACCGCCCGGTGATCGTCCATGTCGTGACCCAGAAGGGCAAGGGCTACGCCCCGGCCGAGAGCAGCGCCGACAAGCTGCACGCCGTCGCCAAATTCGACGTCGTCTCCGGCAAACAGTCCAAATCCGTCTCCAACGCCCCCAGCTACACCAAGGTGTTCGGGACGGAGCTGATCAAGCGGGCCAACCTCGACCCGTCCATCGTCGCCATCACCGCCGCCATGCCCTCGGGCACGGGCCTCGACCTGTTCGGCCAGGCCTTCCCGACCCGCACCTATGACGTCGGCATCGCCGAACAGCACGCCGTCACCTTCGCCGCCGGCCTCGCCGCCGACGGCATGAAGCCGGTCTGCGCCATCTATTCGACCTTCCTCCAGCGCGGCTACGACCAGGTCGTCCACGACGTCGCCATCCAGAAGCTGCCGGTGCGTTTCGCCATGGACCGCGCCGGCCTGGTCGGCGCCGACGGCGCCACCCACGCCGGATCCTTCGATATCGGCTTCATGGGCGCGCTTCCCGGCATGGTCCTCATGGCCGCGGCCGACGAGGCCGACCTGGCCGCCATGATCGCCACCTCGCTCGAGATCGACGATCGCCCCTCGGCCTTCCGCTATCCGCGCGGTGACGGCGTCGGCGTCGAGATCCCGGAACTCGCCGCCCCGCTGGAGATCGGCAAGGGCCGCATCGTGCGCGAGGGGACCACGGTCGCCATCCTGTCGCTCGGCACGCGCCTGCAGGAATCGCTCAAGGCCGCCGAGGCCCTGGCCGCCCGCGGCGTCTCGGCCACCGTCGCCGACGCCCGCTTCGCCAAGCCGCTCGACGCCGACCTGATCCTGCGCCTCGCCCGCGAGCACGAATGCCTGATCACGGTGGAGGAGGGCGCCATGGGCGGCTTCGGCGCCTTCGTGCTTCAGCTGCTGGCCGAAAAGGGCGCGCTCGACGCGGGGCTCAAGATCCGCACCCTTTGCCTGCCGGACGTCTTCCAGGACCAGGATACGCCCCACGCGATGTACGCCACCGCGGGTCTCAACGCTGAACATATCGCCGCCGCGGCCCTGAGGGCCCTGGGCGTCGAGGCGAGCCGCGCCGTCCGCGCCTGAACCTCCGGCCTGACAGACGCCGCAGGCAACCTCGATCCTCCACCCCCGTTCTGTCCCGGACAGGCAGAGGTGGAGTACCGATTGTGAAAGCTCATTTGTTCCTGGCCGCGGCCCTTGTATGCGGCGGTTGCGCTACGCGGCAGGCGTCCGGCGCAGACGCCGCCTCGGTGGTGCGGACCGGCGACGCCAACATGACCTGCCGCCAGATCGCCAATGAGGCGGCGACGCTCAGCGCGAGGATGGGCGGGACGCCCACCGGCGGCGCCCTCGGCGGCGTGGCCAAGGCCGGCGCCGCCGCCCTGATTCCCGGCGCGGGCCTGGTCATGGCCGGCGTCGACGCCCTCAACGCGCCCGAACGGGCCCGCCGCGAGGCCGACGAGAACCGCTGGCATTACCTCAACGGCCTCTACACCGCCCGCCACTGCCTGCAGGGCGGCCGCTGAGGCCGGCGCACCGCGGCCCTTGGCCGCCTTCAAGTGGAAGGCGACTCCTCCCGATAGCGGCAAGGCCCTCCGGCCTCGTCTGTGCCTCGCCCTCTTCCTTCGTGTCCTTCGTGATGATCCAGGGCTCCGGGCCCCGTTAAGAGCGCCACCCGACGCAAGCTGCCGGAAAATCTCCACGCGGAGCGTCTGTCTGCATCGAAACGGTATTCTCACAACGATCTGCGGGCGCAGGCCCGGCGCTCCGCACGCCTCCCCGCCCTTCCCGCCGACAAACCGGAAGGCGCAGACTCATGCCCGAAATCCCGGTCCCCGCCAGCGACCGTTCGCCACGCCTGCAAATCCACGAAACAAACGTGCGGAAAATCAACGATCTAATGCGCGTCCGCACCGCCTTGACCTGCCGGGGTCACGCCTATAGGTTCCGCGCCGAATTCAGACCCCCTCCGGCGTCCGTGCCGGAGTGCTGAGGCCGCCCATGTCAACCGAACCGGAATCGCGCGAAGAGGCGATCAAACGCCTCACCGAAAGCGCATCCGCGATGGAGGCGCGCAATGCGCGCCAGCTGTCTCACGAGGCGGCGGGGCAGGCGGCGGCGGGGCAGGCGTGGCGTATCCTCGCCGACCTGTTCGGCGGCGTGTTCGTGGGACTGGCGCTCGGGTTCATCGTGGACCGGTTCGCCGGGACGGGACCCTGGGGTCTGATCGGCGGCGTCCTGCTGGGCTTCGCCGTCTCGGTATTCATGGCCTGGCGGACGGCGCAACGCCTGATGGCCCAGGCGAAGGCAAGCGGGGTGGAGCCGAAGTCGGTTCCCTTCGACGACGACGAAGAAGACTAGGGACCCAGGGCTCGATGGCCGATCCGCTACACCAGTTCCAGATCCAGCCTCTGAGCCCGGAGGTCGAGGTGACGCTGCCTTTCATCGGGCAGCAGACGATCGCCTTCACCAATTCCCATCTCGCCATGACCGTCGCCTTCGGCATGGTCGTGCTGTTCCTGACCCTGGTCACGGCAGGGGCCAAGGTCGTTCCGGGCCGGATGCAGGCGGCGGGCGAGACCCTGTTCGGCATGATCGACGGCCTCGTCGATTCCATCATCGGCCATGACGGCCGCAAGCTGTTCCCGTTCGTCTTCACGATCTTCATGTTCATCCTGGCGATGAACTTCCTCGGCCTGTTCCTCAGCTTCACCGCCACCTCGCAGATCGCCGTCACCGCCACCTTCGGCGTCATCACCATCCTGATGGTGCTGGCCATCGGCTTCGCGAAGCACGGGCTGAAGTTCTTCACCCTGTTCGTGCCGTCGGGCGTGCCGTGGCCGGTCCTGCCCTTCGTGGTGATCATCGAGTTCGTCTCCTTCCTGCTGCGGCCGGTGACCCTCACCCTTCGTCTGTTCGGCAACATGATGGGCGGCCACGTCGCCCTGAAGGTGTTCGCCGGCTTCGTGGTCGTCGCCGTAGGCGGCGCCATCGGCTGGCTCGGCGTTCCGGTCTTCATCCTGTCGCTCGGGATGACGGTCGGCCTGACCGCGCTGGAGTTCCTCGTGGCCTTCCTGCAGGCCTTCGTCTTCGCTGTTCTGACCACGATCTACCTGAACGACGTGGTCAACCTGGGCCACGGCCACTAGGGCCGGGACCAGTTTCGTCTCCAACCAACCAACCCCAGACTAGGACTTACGACCATGGAAGCAGAAGCCGCCAAGCTCATCGGCGCCGGCCTCGCGATGACCGGCATGATCGGCGCCGGCATCGGCGTCGGCAACATCTTCGGCCAGTTCCTGGCGGGCGCCCTGCGCAACCCGTCGGCCGCCGGCTCGCAGATCGGCAACCTGTTCGTGGGCGCGGCTCTGGCCGAAGCCCTGGGCATCCTGTCGTTCGTGCTCGGCATCCTGCTGTACTCGGCCTGATTTCGTCCTTCCGGCGCGGCGCGGCCTGCCTGGTGCAGGGCCGCGCCGTCGTCGGCTGACGGATCGACCGTAGCCCCAGCCCATTTCCGCTTCGGGTCGCGCGACCTGAATCCACGAAATGGGCCAGCGACAAGACCAGGCGACAGATGACCACCACAGCCCACCCCGTTCTGCCCTCCGACGCGGCCCATCCGGTCGCGATCGAGGACACGCACGCCACGACCGAAGCCGCCCACGGCGGCGAGCACGAGTCCGGCGGCCTGCCGCAGTTCGAGTTCCAGCACTGGTTCGGGCAGATCGTCTATCTGATCTTCCTGTTCGCCATCCTGTATTTCCTGATCGCCAGGGTCTTCGCCCCGCGCCTGCGCCGGGTCTTCGACGAGCGCGAGCAGACCATCTCCGGCGCCATCGCCACGGCCCGTCAGGTCCAGGCCGAGGCCGCCGGCCAGGCCGAAGCCGCCAAGGCCGAGGTCGAGGCCGCCCGCGCCTCGTCGCGCGCCACCGCCGCCGCCGCCAAGGCCCGCGTCACTGACGAGGCCAACGCCCGCGCCGCCCAGGAAGAGGCCGTCGTCAACGCCCGCATCGCCGAGGCCGAGGCCGCCATCGGCAAGACCCGCGACGCCGCCATGACCAATGTCGCCGCCATCGCCTCCGACACGGCCGCCGCCATCGTCGAACGCCTGACCGGCAAGGCGCCGACCGCCGCCGAGGCCGCCGCCGCCGTCAAGGGAGCCGCCTGACATGAACATGTTCTTCGAAGAGGGCTTCTTCAGCCTCTCCAGCGCCGAACTGTGGGTCGGCGTCGGCCTGGTCCTGTTCCTCGCCCTCTGCCTGTTCACCGGCGCCTTCAAGCTGCTGGGCGGGGCCCTCGACGCCAAGGCCGCCCGGATCCAGTCCGAACTCGACGAGGCCGCCCGCCTGCGCGCCGAGGCCGAGGCCCTGCTGGCCCAGATCCGCGCCGAGAAGGCCGAGGCCGAAGCCCAGGCCGCCGAGATGCTGAAGGCCGCCGAAGCCGACGCCCGCGTCATCGAGGCCGAGGCCAAGGTCAAGCTGGAGGAAACCCTGGCCCGCCGTCAGGCCTTGGCCGAGCGCCGCATCGCCCAGGCCGAGGTCCAGGCCTCCGCCGAGGTCAAGGCGGCGGCCGCCGATCTCGCCGCCCGCGCCGCCGAACAGATCCTCGCCGCCCGCCTGGCCGGCCAGAAGACCGATCCGCTCCTCGACGCCGCCATCGCCCAGATCGGCTCGCGGCTGAACTGACGGGCCCGGTCACCGGAACGCACATCGCCGGAACGCACATCGCCGGAACGCACGGGGCCCCGCTGGCGACAGCGGGGCCCTTTCGCTTTCAGTCCCGACCCGCTCAGGCGTGGTAGGGACCGTGACGGTGGATGTGGTTGCCGTGGATCATGTGCTGGGCTTCCCGGCCGCGGCCGACCAGCCGTCCGTAGACATTGCCCAGCACGATGCCGAAGATCGCATGGCTGGCGATCATCCAGGCCAGGGTGCCGAACCCGGCCTTCATGAAGAACAGGCCCGCCCCGCCGATCGGCGCGATGACCAGTCCCATCAGGATGAAGGCCCCGACGGCGAACACTATGCCCTTGGACTCGGCGGTGTCGGTCGGCAGCCGCGGGCACAGCACGCCGAACAGGGCGCCGAGGCCGAGGCCCGCGACGACGTGCGCGGCCCAGCCGATGGCCGGCTGATCCGCGGGCTGTTGCAGCATGACGGCCAGAAGCTGGGGGAACGCGACGGCCCAGTGGCCCACCGTCATGTTGATCGCCTCGATGATCGAGACCACCACCGTGGCCGCCAGACCGGCGACCAGACCCTTTTGTACGCGTGACATCATGACCTGAGCGCCTCCCAACGCCTGTTTCGGTTCTGATAACGCGTGGAGAAGGATACGCCTTTTCGGGAGGACGGCGTTCACATTGCCGCGACTGGCTATTCAGCCGCGATGTTCGATCCTTCGGGCGCTGTCCAGCGCAGCACCGGCTGGCGGGCCGCCCGGGTCTCGTCCAGCCGCTTCAGCGGCGCGTGGAAGGGCGCGCCCTTGAAGCGGTCGACGTCGCCGGCCATCGCCGCCGTCGCCAGCGCCCGCATCGCCTCGATGAAGCGATCCAGCTCCTGCTTCGACTCCGTCTCGGTCGGCTCGATCAGCATGGCCCCGTGCACGACCAGCGGGAAATACATGGTCATCGGATGGAAGCCCTCGTCGATCATCGCCTTGGCGAAGTCGAGCGTGGTCACCTCCGTGCCCTTCAGCCATTCGTCATCGAACAGCGCCTCGTGCATGCATGGCCCGTCCGGGAAGGCCGGGCTCATCAGGTCCTGCAGCCGGGCCTTGATGTAGTTGGCGTTCAGCACCGCGTCCTCGGCCACCTGCCTCAGCCCGTCCGAGCCATGGCTCATCATGTAGCTCAGCGCCCGGACATACATGCCCATCTGGCCCTGGAAGGCGCAGAGGCGACCGAACGCCTGCTCCGCCTCGCCCTCGGCGAATTCGACCAGTTTGAAGCCATCGTCGCCCGCCACGACCCAGGGCGCCGGCGCGAACGGCGCCAAGGCCTCCGACAGCACCACCGGGCCCGCGCCCGGCCCGCCGCCGCCGTGCGGGGTCGAGAAGGTCTTGTGCAGGTTGATGTGCATGGCGTCGACGCCCAGGTCGCCCGGCCGCACCCGCCCGACGATGGCGTTGAAGTTGGCCCCGTCGCAGTAGAAATACGCCCCGGCCTCATGCGTCAGCCGGCTGATCTCGAGGATGTCGCGCTCGAACAGGCCGCAGGTGTTCGGATTGGTCACCATGATGGCGGCCACGTCCGGCCCCAGCTTGGCCGCCAGATCGGCCACGTCGACCCGGCCGTCGTCGGTCTGGGCCACCTCGACCACCGTATAGCCGACGAAGGCGGCGGTGGCCGGATTGGTGCCGTGGGCCGAGGTCGGCACCAGCACCTTGCGGCGCTGCTCGTGCTCGCCCTTCGCCTCGTGCGCCGCCCGGATGGCCATCAGGCCGCACAGCTCGCCATGGGCCCCCGCCTTGGGCGACAGGGCCACCGCCGGCATGCCGGTCAGGGTCTTCAGCCAGTGGGCCAGGGTGTCCATCAGCTCCAGCGCCCCCTGCACCGTCGACTGCGGCTGCAGCGGGTGGATGTCCGAGAAGCCCGGCAGGCGCGCCATTTTCTCGTTGAGGCGCGGATTGTGCTTCATCGTGCACGAGCCCAGCGGATAGATGGCCAGGTCGATGGCGTGGTTCTTCTGCGACAGGCGCACATAGTGCCGCATGGTCTCGGGCTCGCTCAGCCCCGGCAGGCCGATCGGATCCTTGCGCACCAGATCGCCCAGGTCGGCGCCGGTCCCCTTCGGCTCCGGCAGGTCGACGCCGGTCTTGCCCCAGCCGTCGCTCTCGAAGATCAGGTGCTCGTCCTGCAGCAGGCCGCGGCCGCCGGTCAGGGTGGCGGGCTTGCTCTCGACCCGGTTCGGCGTGGTCGGGCGGCCGACGGTGTTCATGGTGCTCATTACAGAACCTCCGCCAGGGCGGTCTTGAGGGCGGCGATATGGGCTTCGGTGGTGGTCTCGGTGGCGGCGACCAGCAGGACGTCGTCCATGCCGGCGGCAGGGGCGAGGCGGCCGTAGGGCACGCCGGCCAGCACGCCCTTCTGCGCCAGGGCGTCGACCACGTCGGTCGCATTCTTCGGCAGCTTCACCGCGAACTCGTTGAAGAAGCGCGGCGTCAGCACCTCGACGCCCGGGATCGAAGCCAGCGCATCCCGCGTCGCCACCGCCGCCTCATGGTTCAGCAGCGCCATCCGCCGCAGGCCCGTCTCGCCCAGCAGGCTCATGTGGATGGTGAAGGCCAGGGTGCACAGGCCCGAGTTGGTGCAGATGTTCGACGTGGCCTTGTCGCGGCGGATGTGCTGCTCGCGCGTGGACAGGGTCAGGACGAAGCCGCGCTCGCCGTCGGCGTCGACCGTCTCGCCGGTCAGACGGCCGGGCATCTGGCGCACCAGCTTCTCCCGCGTGGCGAACAGGCCGACATAGGGGCCGCCGAAATTCAGGGCGTTGCCGATCGACTGACCCTCGGCGGCGACGATGTCGGCCCCCATCTCGCCCGGCGACTTCAGCAGGCCCATCGACACGGCCTCGGTCACCACGACGATCAGCAGGGCGCCGGCGGCGTGGGCGGCCTCGGCGATCTTCGTCACATCGGTGGCGGTGCCGAACACGTTCGGCGTCTGGACCACGACGCAGGCCGTATCCGGCCCGATCTGGCCGATCACATCCGCCTCGGCGTCGACCGCGGCGGGCAGAACCTGGGTCTCGACGCCGACGGCGTGCACCACCGTCTCGGTCGCGGCGACATAGTGCGGATGCACGCCGCCCGAGATCACCGCCTTGTTGCGGCGGGTCACGCGGGTGGCCATCAGCACGCCCTCGGCCATGGCGGTCGAGCCGTCATAAAGGCTGGCGTTGGCCACCGGCATGCCGGTCAGGTTCGCCACCTGGGTCTGGAACTCGTACAGATACTGCAGCGTGCCCTGGGCGATCTCCGGCTGGTACGGCGTGTAGCTGGTCAGGAACTCCGAGCGCTGGATCACATGGTCCACCGTCGCCGGCACATGGTGGCGATAGGCTCCCGCGCCGCAGAAGAACGGAACGGATCCCGCGGCCGTATTCTTCGCCGCCATGGCCCCCAGCGCCCGCTCGACTTCCAGCTCGCCCGCCACGCGCGGCAGGTCGACGAAGCCCTCCCGCCGCGCCGCCTGCGGCACGTCCACGAACAGGTCGTCGATCGACTTGGCCCCGATGGCGGCCAGCATGGCCGACCGGTCGTCGGGCGTCAGGGGAAGGTAGCGCATCATTCTCTCCAAAGCCCTTCCCCTCGAGGGGGAAGGGTTGGGATGGGGTGGTGGCAGGCTGGCGCCGACAAGGTCGCTATCGGCGCCGGTCGGAGTTCAGGTGGGATAGAGTTTGCCTCCACCCCACCCAACCCTCCCCCTCGAGGGGAGGGCTCTAGAGCGTGGTCAGATATTGATCGTACGCCGCGCGGTCCATCAGGCCGCCCAGCTCGCCGCCGTCCGACACCTTGATCTTCGCAAACCAGCCTTCGCCTTCCGGATCGGCGTTGACCGTCTCGGGCGCCGAGGCGAGGGCGGCGTTGCCCTCGATCACCTCGCCCGACACCGGGGCGTAGACGTCCGAGGCGGCCTTGACGCTCTCGACCACGGCGAAGCTGTCGCCCTTGGAGACCGACTTGCCGGCTTCCGGCGTCTCGACGAACACCACGTCGCCCAGGGCCTCGGCGGCGTGCTTGCTGATGCCGATGGTGGCGACGTCGCCGTCGAGGCGAACCCACTCGTGATCCTTGGTGAAATGCATCGGTCTGTCTCCGAAAGGCTCAGGCGGCCTTGGGTTTGCGATAGTAGCGTTGGGCGACGAAGGGCATGGCGACGACCTCGGCGGCGGCCGGCTTGCCGCGCACGATGACCTTCAGCTCCGTGCCCAGTTCGGCGAACTTCGGGGGCACATAGCCCATGGCGATGTTGCGGCCCAGAGTCGGGGAGGGACCGCCCGAGGTGACATTGCCGATGACGTTTCCGTCCATGTCGGCGATCTCGGCGCCTTCGCGGGCCGGGGCGCCTTCCTTGACGCTGAGGGCGACGCGGACCCGCGACGGGCCCTCGGCCAGTTCCTTCAGGATGCGGTCGGCGCCGTTGAAGTCGGCCCGCTCCTTGCGCGACTTCGACAGGGCGAAGGTCAGGGCGCCCTCCACCGGGCTGGTGGTGGCGTCGATGTCGTGGCCGTGCAGCGGCAGCCCGGCCTCCAGCCGCAGGCTGTCGCGGGCGCCGAGGCCGATCGGCTTGACCCGGGCGTCGTCCAGCAGGGTGTTCCAGATGCGTTCGGCCTGATCCCCCGGGACCGAGATTTCATAGCCGTCCTCGCCGGTGTAGCCCGAGCGCGAGACGAAGCAGTCGACCCCGAACAGCATCAGCCGGGCGCAGTCCATGAAGCCCATTTCCGACAGCACCGGCTCGTGCTTCGCCATCACCTCGGCGGCCTCCGGCCCCTGGATGGCCAACAGGGCCCGGTCGGCCAGCACGGTCAGCTTGGCATCGCCCTCGAGGTTGGCTTCCAGAAAGGCGAAGTCTGCATCCTTGTTGCCGGCGTTGACCACCACATAGAGGCCGTCGTGGTCGGGCTTGCCGGCCATCAGGTCGTCCATGATCCCGCCCTCGGCGTTCAGCAGCAGGCTGTATTTCTGCTTGCCGGCCTTCAGGATCGCATAGTCGCCAGGCACGAAACGCTCGAACTGGGCGATCGCGTCGGCGCCGCTGATCCGGCACTGACCCATGTGCGAGACGTCGAACAGGCCGGCGTGCTCCCGCGTCCAGCGGTGCTCGGCCAGCACGCCCTCATACTGCACCGGCATGTCATAGCCGCCGAAGCCGACCATCCGGGCGCCCAGCGCGCGGTGCGCGGCGTTGAGAGGCGTGGTCTTCAGGGTCTCGTCGGTCATGGTCAGACTTTCGTGGTCGCGTGTTGAAGCGGAAAGCTCCGCCGTCCTCGCGCCCCCGCTGTCCTGAAGCCTGAGAGATTCCGGCCGCCGGGGGTCCGGCGACCTTGCTCCGTCGGCGCGCTCCTGGGAGCGACTTTCCAGCGTCCGTATGTCCTCGCGGTCCGTTTGCCTGAGCGTTTCCGGGGCGGTTGCGCCTTCGGCTCCGAAGCCGCCGAAACGGCCCCGATCTCTCCCGCGAGAGCGCCGCGACCTAGGCCCCGACTCAAGGGGGAAGTCAAGCGGGGGCAGGAGCAACCCTCTCCCGGCGGGAGAGGGCTTGAGCCTCCGGGAGCGAAGCGATCGGCAAGGCGAAAGGGTGAGGGGCTACTGTTGGTGGGTCCGCTTACGACCCGTTGCGGACATCGCGGAGCTAGATAAGGTCGGGCGATGCAATGCGCGGCAGCCTACATCTTTCAAGGTCGGATTGTTCTCGCGGCTGAGCGAGAAACAACAGCAGGCGTCTGGATTTCTGACGGTCCTGTGCAGGTCTGTGAGACGTCTGACCCTATGATCTTGGGACAGGCTGTCCTCAGTGCGCTGGCCGCCTCGCGACGGGCGACGCCTCACCCGACCGATTGGAAATCCGTCGCAAACCCCGTTCCCGCCGCAGCAGGAGCCAAGAGTCAGAAAGCCTTCATGGCGTCCGCCAAGCACGTCGCCGTTGAAGCGAAAGGGTCGCAGGTCATCTTCCGTCCTTCGCGCAACTTGGGTGCGAAGGAGGGTTTTGAACCGACCGGTGTGGAGCAAACATCATCGACCGACCCGGACGACGTTGGAGGTTTGCTCCTGGCTTCTTTTCAAAGCGCGGCCTGACCAATGCCCGCTAACCACCCTTAGCGGTCCTCCGGTCGGACACCTAGCCGATCTCAGCCCAGCGCCCGGAGCGGACGCTCGGACGGGGCCTGGAAGCCGACTTTCGTTGAGCGTGTGATCTGTCGGGGGTAAACAGCCGCATGCCTGCCCCGGTTGCCCAGCTTGAGCTCGGACGAGACGGCGCTGAGCTAGCGCCAAAGGCGCTCGACATCTCCGCACTCGCGACTTTGGAACAGGTGCTCGCCGGCCAGCCGCGAGACGTCGCTGGCGTCAGGCTATTCGATGTTGACGGGCTGGTGAGTTTCCTCGCCGCCAACGGTCCGATCGGATCCATTGCTGCACGAAATCTGGGTGGGATGGCGCGGCCGGTGCGGGCGATCCTCTTCGACAAGACAGCGTCCGCGAACTGGTCATTGGCTTGGCACCAAGACCGCGTGATCGCAGTGCGTGAACGAAAAGAAGTTGAAGGCTTCGGGCCTTGGACGCGCAAGCATGGTGCCCTCCACGTCGCGCCGCCCTTCGAGCTGCTGGCCAGCATGCTCACGCTGCGCGCCCACCTCGACCCTGTCCCTCAGTCCAACGCTCCCTTGCTCATCGCGCCGGGCTCGCACCGCTTTGGAAGAATCCCCGAGTCTGATGTTCCAGCGGTAGTTGCAAGGTGCGGCGTCGCCATGTGTCTTGCTGACTTGGGAGACATCTGGACCTATGCCACGCCAATCCTGCACGCTTCCGACAGAGCGTCTGCTGCGACGCACCGCCGAGTTCTACAAGTGGACTATGCCCTCGGCGATCTTCCCGGCGGACTGCAATGGCTTGGCGTCTGACTCGCGCCAACAGCGGACACGCGGACCATACCGGAAAGACGACATTCCAGGCGTAGCTCAGAGGTCCGCTTTCCGGCGCGATGCGCGCTTCGCAAACCGACCCCAAGCTGACGTAGTGACCGACCAGTTCGCGGTGGCGTAGCTACGGGGCTTTGGTCAGAGGTCGGCAGGGTATCCACCGGTCGGTTCCGCGAAAGTCGCGGGCGTCAGTGATGTAGATTGCGGGACCAGTGGGACCGACAAACAAGGCTCGACACCGATCCGGCTCCCCCGCGATTTTCGTGCACAGGATATTCCCGGACACCGAAAAGCTTCCCGGTCGCAGTGCGAAGTCAGCGCGCTGCATGGTGGCTCGCCCGAGATATTTCTCTCGGCCATATACCGATCCGAGGAAACAATGACGGTGCCAGTTCATGGCGATGTCTCGAACTTCTTCTGCGGTCGCTGGCCGCAACGTGTGTGCGGTAGGAGGCTCGACAGGGGAGTCCGCTACGCATGAAGAGAGCAAGAGAACGGCCAGCACGACAGCGGGCATTGTCGAACGCATCGGGCGATCCTTGCTCGAAGTGGTCCTTCAGTTTCACCCGGACTGGAGAACTGCGGGTTAATCCTCGAAGCCGTTTGAGGTCCGCTTTCCACCCTTAGGCGACCGTCGGCTCTCGACCCATTGCGGACGTGTTAGTCGCTTACGACAGCCCATTCCGAGACTCGCTCGTCAGGCCCAAACCGCAAGACGAGCCATTCCGAGTCGAGACTAAAAAGCCCTCGTTCGGGACCAAGATTATAAACAAAATCCCAGTCTCGAAAATAATTGCTCGCTGGTGGTTCGCCGAGTAGCTCGACCACTTCTGATTTGGTCATTCCGTTGAGGTCATGAGTCAGCAAGAGCGCACTCACCATCCTCACCCGGGTGTAGGCGGACGGTGGATTCTTCCAACTGGCAGAGTCGAAAAGATAAACCGGCAGGTATCCAGTAATCCCTGCCCACCCCGCGCTGCATAGGAGCAAAACCGCAATAAGCCCGACGAAGCAGCCCATCTTCCGCTGGGGGCTTCGCTTTGGACCGGGCGAGCGTTCATGCATGCCGGTTGATACCACAGAACCTCGTCATGCGGATGCCTTCCCACCGAGGGCCTTGTGTCCCCTTCCCACCCGTAGGCGACGGTCGCTCCCGACCCAAAGCGGCCTTCGGCAAGACGTGGTACGCTTGGCCATGATCGAACGCAGGGGCAGCGCAGTGGTCCAAACGAACTACAATAAACCGACGCCTCAAGAGGTTAAGGAGGCGCGGCAAGCAATGGCTTGGATAGACCGCGATTGGGACGCGATAGCCCTCGCGGCGAAGACCCGACTAGCGGAAATGTGTGATCTCAGAGAGTTCGCTATCTTCCCGTACGAGCGTTGCCGCTTTCACGCGATCCTCTTCCTGCCGACGGAAGCAGATGCCGCCGACGCTCGCACAAGCCAACTTGATCTCTGGGCCCGCAGCGTTCTCCTTGAAATCATACATCCCCTCAGAGCCGAATGCGGGGCACTCGACATCCAGATCGAGATAGACTCGGATGAGAACGTGCGACGACGATACGGCAGCTACTTCAACCGTCTTCGTTAGCGGCGTCCGCTTCCCACCCTCGGGCGACAGTCGGCTCCCGACCCGTAGCGGAAGTTTGGAGTGGAAGGCACGCTACCACCTCCGAGAAGAGAAGCGAAGATGAACTCCGTCAAGCGTCTGACTGTTGAAATGACCGCCGACGACTTGTTGGCGATAAACAACGCCCTCAACGAGGTCTGCCACGGGCCGGATGCAATCCCGGAATGGGAGTTCCAGACTCGCATAGGCTTGGATAGGGTGATGGCCAAGCAAACCTTGGGGCGGATCAAGGCCGCCCTCGATCAGGTCCGCTGAGCGTCCTTGTCTGACAGTCCGCTCCCGACCCGTAGGCGACATTCAGAGATAGGCGAGGCTACCGCCCCCCATCGCAATGATGGACACGGCGTTGCCGTCGCGGTCGAAGCCTCCCTGCCAGCCTTCGTAACCGGAGGAGTTGTTGAGTAGATCGAGGCGAAGGCCGTTCGAAAACCGCAGACACAGGTCTGCTGTCAGGCAGTCGACTGTCGCGGAAGAAACGGTTGCTCCGGCGAGGAGTTCGTTCGCATTGGTTTCGGCATCGACCGGAGCTGGCAAGCCAAAGCGTTGCCCATCATCCTCGTCCGTAAGCGCGATGCCATCGGCTGAAACTAATCGCCAGTGACAACCAACCGCCAAACCCACATTGTCGCGGAGGTCGAACATCCAGTCTGCTTCGCGGCGTTCGACGCGGCAGGACCGGCCAACAACTGCTGCTTCAAAGGCGAGTGCGAGATCGTCCATGCGCGTCTCCAAAAGGAGCGGCAGGCTATCGTCTGATATGTCTGCTAACCACCCTTCCGAGACATTGAGCGCGTCCGCTTTCTGGCGGTCTCACCCCGCCGCGTAGACCTCCACCTCCGCCACCCGCACCGCCTTTTCCGCCTCGTCCAGGAACGACCCCTCGAAGCTGTTCCGCGCCAGCTGCGTCACCTGCTCCCGCGTCAGCCCCACCGCCTCCGCCAGGCGCCGGTAGTTGTCGTTCACATAGCCGCCGAAATAGGCCGGATCGTCCGAGTTCAGCGTCACATGCAGGCCCCGGCGCAGCATCTCCGGCACGGGATGCTCCTTCAGATCCTTCACGACGCAGAGCTTCAGGTTCGACAGCGGGCACACCGTCAGCGTCATCTGCGACGCTGCCAGCCGCTCGATCAGCGCCTCGTCCTCCATCGAACGATTGCCATGGTCCATCCGGTCGATGTGCAGCAGGTCCAGCGCCTCGCGCACATATTCGGGCGGCCCTTCCTCGCCGGCGTGGGCGACCCGCTTCAGCCCCATCTGGCCGGCGCGCTCGAACACCCGCTGGAATTTGGACGGTGGATGGCAGACCTCGGACGAATCCAGCCCCACCCCCTCGATCCGGTCCAGCCACGGCTCCGCCTTGTGAAGCGTGTCGAACGCCGCGTGCTCGTCCAGATGCCGCAGGAAGCACAGGATCAGCTTCGAGCTGACGCCCAGCTCGCGCTCGGCCCGCTTCATTCCCGCCAGCAGCCCCTCGGCCACGACCCCGAACGGAATGCCCCGGTCGGTGTGGGTCTGGGGGTCGAAGAAGATCTCGGCGTGGCGCACATTGTCCGCCGCCGCCCGCCGGAAATAGGCCAGCGCCAGATCGTGGAAGTCCTCCTCGGTCTGCAGGACGTTCGCCCCGGCGTAATAGATGTCGAGGAAGTCCTGCAGGTTGGAGAAGTCGTAGGCCGCCCGCACCGCCTCGACGCTGTCGAACGGGATCGAGACCTTGTTGCGCCGGGCCAGCTCGAACATCAGCTCGGGCTCCAGCGAGCCCTCGATATGCAGGTGCAGTTCCGCCTTGGGCAGGCCGGCGATATAGGCGTCAAGGGACATGGGCGGGTCTCCGGTCGAACGGGACGGGCGAGGGCGGCGCGGCGGCGATCGTCTCCAGCACGCCGGCCGCCAGTCGGCGGTGCGAAACGATAAGGGTCTCGGGAGCGGTGCGGAAGTCGTTCTGCAGCCAGAGTCTCAGCTGACCGATGAAGGCTCCCGCCAGGAAGGCCGCCGTCTGCCGCCGCTCCTCCGGATGCAGACCGGCGGCGAGCCGCTCCAGATTGGCCTCCGCGATCAGACGCAGCTTCCGCTCTCCGGCGGCCAGCATCACCTCCATCGACCGCGACGGCGCCACCCGCCGGGAGAAGGCCTGGTTGCCGGCGATATGCATCACCACATGGGCGATCGGCAGGATGTCGGACGACAGCCCCTCACGCCGGGCCGCGCTGTCGCAGACCGCGATCATTCCGGCGAACGACTGGCCGAGGAAGTCGTCGCGGTCCCTGAAGTGCGCATAGAAGGTCGAGCGCCCGACGCCCGCCGACTTCGCCAGGTCGCCGACCCGGATGTCCTCGAGGTCGCAGGTCCGCCCCAGCGCGATCAGCGCATGCGCCAGCCGCTGCCGCGTGCGGGCGACGCGCTCGTCCATGCCGCTGCCGTTTCCGGACATTCTCCACCCCGTTGTCCCGCATCCTCCCGGAGGCGCCGGACGCCCGCTGGTTTTCCCCCCGATCCATGCCAACCACAAGGCGCACAGCGTCGGGAGGAGTTCGCATGCACGCCAATCCAAAGGCCGGGGCCGCCGCCCTGATCGTCGGCTGGGTCGCCTATATCGCCCTGATGGCGGTGCATCCGACCCACCTCGGCGGCCCCTCGCTCGGCCATGTCGATCTGAACGACGCCGTCCACTGGACCGCCCTGCTGGTCGTGCCGGTGCTGGCCTACGGCTATCTGGAGCTGACGCGCTGGCTCGGCCTGTCGCGCGCCCTGCCGCCGCTCGGCTTCAGCTTCATCGGCTTCAGCCTGTTCGCCGGCATGGTCGCCGGCACGCTGAACGGTCTGGTCATGCCTCAAGTGCTCCAGCCGTCGCTCCCGGGCGACATCGGAGCCGAGACCGTGGACGCCCTGCGCCGGCTGGTCTGGTGGACCAACCAGGGCTTTTCCGCGATCCACTACGCGCTGGCCGCGATCGCCACGGGCGTCTTCGGTATGGCCTGGCTCAGCCGTCCCGGCGGTCGCCCGCTCGGCGTCGCCGGCCTGCTGATCGCCGCGGCCTTCCTGCTCTGGCTGGCCAGCGGAACCTGGCGACCGGATGTGCACGGCGCCCTCGTCGTGGTGCTCGCCCTCGGCGCCTGGTCGATCTCGGCCGCCTTCGCCATGCGCGGGGACGCGCGGCCGGAGGACTGACCTACATCCGCTCCGGCGTGTCGATGCCGAGCAGGTCCAGCGCCCGCTCCAGCTGGTCGAGCACCGCCTTCGACAGCGTCAGCCGCGAGCTCTTCGTCGCCTCGTCCGGCGCGGCCAGCACCGGGCAGGCGGCGTAGAATTTCGAGAACGACTGGGCCAGCCGCCAGGCGTGCTCCGAAATCAGGTGCGGCATCCGCTTGTCGTAGGCTTCGCTGACGGTCTGCGAGAAGGCGTCCAGCGTCAGGGCCAGGTCGCGTTCGGCCGGTTCGGCGATGACCACCGGCCCCGCCGCCGCGCCCTGATCGGCCGCCTTGCGCAGCAGGGATTTGATCCGCACGGCCTGATACAGCAGATACGGCCCGGTCTTGCCCTCGAAGCTCATGAACCGGTCGAGGTCGAAGACGTAGCTGGTCGTCCGGCTGTTCGACAGGTCGGCGAATTTCAACGCCGCCACCGCCACCTTGCGGGCGATGTCCTCGAACTCCGCCTCCGGCAGGTCGGCCCCAAGCCTCGCCTCGCGCAGCCGCTCCCGCGCCTTGTCCGTGGCCATGCTGATCAGGTCGTGCAGCTTCAGCACCCCGCCCGCGCGGGTCTTGAACGGCTTGCCGTCCGGCCCGTTCATGGTGCCGAAGCCGAGGTGTTCCAGCGACCCCTCGGCCGCATAGCCGGCCAGATACGCCGCCCGGAACACCTGTTCGAAATGCTCGGCCTGCCGCTCGTCGACGACATAGAGGATCAGGTCGGGGTCGATCGCCTTGCGCCGGTCCAGAATGGTCGCCAGGTCGGTCGTGCCGTACATGGCCGACCCCTCCGACGAGATGACCAGCAGTGGCGGCGGACTGGGCGCCTCGATGACGCTGCCGTCGGCCAGCTTGCGCTTCCGCGTCTCGCCCGGCCTGGCGACATGCACCACCCGCGCCCCGTCGTCCTCGACCAGCAGGCCGGTCTTCTCGAGGTGGGCGATCATCTCGGGCATCAGCGGATCGGCGTCGCTCTCGCCGTTCCACAGGTCGAAGGTCACGCCCAGCGCCCCGAACTCGCGCTGCAGCCCGCTCATCGAGACGTCGTGCATGTGCCGCCACAGGGCGCGGTAGCCGGGCCGCCCCGCCTGCAGCTCCGCCGTCGCCTTGCGGGCCCGATCGCGGAACCCGGTGTCTTCCTTGGCCCGGGCGGCGGCGGCCGGATACAGCCGCTCCAGATCCTCCAGCGTCACCGGGCTCTCGGACGGGAACGGCCCATCCCCTTCGGCCATGAAGCCGTCGGCCCCGCCCTCGTCCGCCACGGCGACGATCAGCAGCCCCATCTGGAAGCCCCAGTCGCCGAAATGGGCGTCGCCCCAGACAGTGTCGCCGCGGAAGCGGAACAGCCGCTTCAGGCTCTCGCCGATGATCGAGCTGCGCAGATGGCCGACATGCATCGGCTTGGCCACGTTCGGTCCGGCGTAGTCGATGACCACCTTGCGCGGCGCGGCCACCACCGAGGCGCCGTTGTGGCCGGCGTCGCCCGCCACCTCGGCCGCCCGGGCCGCCAGCGCGGCGTCGGCGACCTTCAAATTGATGAAGCCCGGGCCCGCGACCTCGACCGAAGCCAGCCGGTCGTCGCCCTTCAGCCGCTCGGCCAGCCGCCCGGCCAGCTCGCGCGGATTGGCCTTCAGCGCCTTGGCCGCGGCCAGGGCGCCGTTCGACTGGAAGTCGGCCAGGTCCGGCCGGTCCGACGGGGTCACGCGGGCGAGCGCCGGGTCCACGCCTTCGGCGGCGAAGGCGGCCCCGACCGCCTCGCCCAGAACAGTCCTGAGGTCGGTCATTACTGGGCGGCGGGCGGCGGGGTGGTCGTGCCCGCATTGACGCGGAAGCGGCTGCCCGTGCGGTTGAACTCGGCCATCTGGGGCGTCACGTCGAAGCCGACCAGGATCTCGAAATTATCCCCGCTCGTGGTGGCGTCGGCGCGCGGAATGACGATCGTCTGCTCCTGGGTCATGGAGGTCGTCTGGGCGCCCTCGAAATCGACCGGCAGGTCGAAATACTCCTTGGCCAGAACGGCCCTGTTCCGCTCCGTCACCGCGATCCAGTAGCGATAGGTGCGCTGATCGCCCTGGGCCTGCGGGCCACGTCCGAGGTTGAACAGCACCCGGGTCTGCACCGTGATCGGCTCGTCGCCCTGATAGGCGCAGTCCGAGGTCAGGCCTTCGATCTCGCCGGTGAACCCGACGTTCGACGACGACACCCGCTCACCGGTCAGTTCGACGTAGCGGGCGGCGTCGTAGAGGATTTTCACATACGGGCACGGCCCCGCGGCGGCGTTGCGGCGCAGCGGCGCGATCCGGGGCCGGCGCTCCCTCTGGTTGGTCTCCGAGCCGTCGGCGTTCTGCGGGCTGTCGCCGCGCGGGCGCGACTGGGCCGAGGCGGCCTGGGGCAGAGCCAGGGCCGCGAGAACCGAGACCAGGAGAATTTTGGAGACGCGACGCATCGAAAGCTCTTCCACGAACGAGGAGGCGCGCGACAGCCCGACGCCGGGCGCAACGCTCGTTGCTGATAGCGGCTAAAGCGAGGCGCGGCAAACCCGCGCTGGCGTAAACCGGAGTGGCGGCGGCGGGACCGAACGACTAGGTTCCCGCCATGACCCTGCACGCGCCGATCCCGGCCCCCGAAAAGCGTCCGCTGACCGTGCGGCTGGCCACCCCGCGCGGTTTCTGCGCGGGAGTTGACCGCGCCATCCAGATCGTCGAGCGCGCCATCGGGAAATACGGCGCACCGGTCTATGTGCGCCACGAGATCGTTCATAACCGCCACGTTGTCGACCGGCTCAAGGCCATGGGGGCGGTGTTCGTCAGGGAACTGGACGAATGCCCCGACGATCGGCCGGTAGTCTTCTCCGCCCACGGCGTGCCCAAGTCGGTGCCCGCCGGCGCCCGGGCGCGCGAGATGCTGTTTCTCGACGCCACCTGCCCGCTGGTCTCCAAGGTCCACAAGCAGGCGCTCCGCCACCAGCGCCTCGGTCGCCACGTCATCCTGATCGGCCATGAGGGGCACCCCGAAGTCATCGGCACGATGGGCCAGCTGCCCGAGGGCGCTGTGTCGCTGGTCGACACCGTCGAGGATGCCGAGCGCTACACGCCCCCGGACCCCGACAATCTCGGCTACGTCACCCAGACGACGCTCTCGGTCGACGACACCGAAGGCGTGATCGCCAAGCTCAAGGAACGCTTCCCCAACCTGCAGGATCCCGCAGCCGATTCGATCTGCTACGCCACCACCAACCGGCAGGAAGCGGTCAAACTCGCCGCGCCGGGCACGGACCTTTTCCTCATCGTCGGCGCCCCCAATTCGTCCAACTCCAAGCGCCTCGTCGAGGTCGCCCTCAAGGCCGGCGCCAGGCAGGCGCTGCTTGTCCAGCGCGCCGCCGAGATCGACTGGGACGCCGTCGGCCCGCTCCGGACCGTCGGACTGTCTGCGGGTGCGTCGGCGCCCGAGGTCATCGTCAACGAGATCATCGACGCCTTCCGCGAGCGCTATGACGCGACGGTCGAATTGGCCGAGATGGCCGAGGAGAACGAGCATTTCCTGGTTAACCGCGAACTGCGGAATATTGCGTTGACGCATGAGGACATGGCCTGGGTGAATGGGTGAGAAGCGGTCCCGCTTTGAGCGGGAGCAATCGATCCGGTGAATCGATTGCAGCATCGAAAGCCCAGAGCCAGGCGGAGGGACGGGAGGCGGCAATGCTGGGCGCTTCCGCCGCAAGATGGAACGGAAAATGATCCTGATAGACCTGCTCGCCGGCCTCGGTTTCTGGGTCGCGATCGCTGCCTTGATCTACTCCATGATGAATATGGGCCTGTTGTTTCTGATCTGGCTACGGCTGCAGAGGCAAAAATCGCTGTCCTATCGGACCATTTATCAGTTAGCGGAGCTGGAGCCTTACAAGGTCCGAGCGCGCCGATCATTCGTGGTGTTTGGGGCTGGACTTTTCGTGTTTGCTGTCGTGAGGCCTCTCTCGGGCTTGTTGTCCGTCTGGTCCAGCGTTCTTTTCCGTTGACACCAGGTCGGCAAGGAAAGGACGATGTTCGTGCGCGCCGTTCGAAACCTGTGGTCCATGTCGCCATGAGACTGGCGATCCTTAGTGACGCGGGTTATGCGTTCGGCAGAATCGTGCATCACGGAAAGTCGCTGTGGCAGTCTATACCGATATCACCGAAGACGAACTCGAACGCTTCCTCGCCCAGTATGATGCGGGCTCGCTGATGTCCTACAAGGGCATCGCCGAAGGCGTGGAGAACTCGAATTTCCTGCTCCACACCGACAAGGCGCCCTATATCCTCACCCTCTACGAAAAGCGCGTCGATCCTGCCGATCTGCCCTTCTTCCTCGGCCTGATGCAGCATCTCGCCGATCGCGGTCTATCCTGCCCGCTCCCCGTCGCCCGCAAGGATGGGAAGCAACTCGGCGAGCTGGCGGGCCGCCCCGCAGCGCTCATTTCCTTCCTCGAAG